>NZ_JAIZSA010000005.1:0-402748 GCF_020419825.1 Burkholderia sp. AU30198
TTGCCGAATTGCTCCAGCAACTCGGCGGGAATCGCCGGCAGCTCCGCCGGCTTGGTTTTCGGTTTGCGAGGCATACATTCTCCTTGGGAGCATCATATGCCTTGAACACGAAATTACTGACAGGCCCTGAAGAAGCTCTCCATCGGTGCGTTGTTCCACGCGTTGAAACGCCGGCTCATCGATTCCGATCGCAGATCGGTTCAAGCCGATGATCAGGTTGCCTTCCCAATGCCCCGGTACAGCACGATCTTGAGATTCCGCCGGGCGTCCGGAGATCATCACGTCTTCGCTGACATGTGCCCACGCCTTGGCTTGCGGCCTGGCCCTCGGCACTCTCAGTGCTCGTCCGCGGCGCAGAAACCAGACGGGGTACCGAATGGGGCAGAACCTTGCCGATGCGCCGACATTCCAACGTTGTGGCGTGCGCGCTAGCCAACGAGCTGGCCCGCATCGCTTCAGGGCATCATTTATTGGCCGCATACAGCTGGAACATGGGCCTCACAAGCTCCGCTCTTTGCGACAGCCCGCGCGCGCTGGGCAAACCTGGCTACAGCTCCCGACTGCTCGGTTGAACAATTAGAAGCGAAAGCACCTTCATGCATGCATCAAGGTGAGAGCCGACGGTTCCTTCTGGCAGAGGGCGCATCACACCGAGCGCGATTTGGCGCAGGGGCTCGGCCACTGCCACTGCCAAAATGGCATTCGCCAGCAACGCTGGCTCCGGGGCATGCAAAAGCCCCTTGCGTGACTGCTTTTCAAGCCAACCGGAAAGCAACATCCTCCCCCGTTCGATACCGTTGCGCTCATAGCTGTCCAAGAGCTCTCGTTTACCGGGGAACTCTGTTGTCAGCAGACGGAAGAGACTGACCGCCGTTTCGGACAGTACATGCGTGCAGATGTTTTCCAGGATCGCTCGAAGTGCTTGAGCAACGTCGCCAGCATCCTGCGGATCTGTCTGCATGGACGGAGCATATTCCTCCGTCCACTGGCGAACCGCCAAGCCAATCAGTTCTTGTCGATTCGCTGCATAGCGGTATGCGGTTTTCTTGGCTACGGCGGCGCGCTTGGCTATCGCTTCCATCGTGGCGCCTTCATAGCCGCTTTCCAGCAACACATCCATGGCACTTTGCAAAAGCTCCCGTCTCGCATCTTCTTCTGCTCGGGGCGGTCGTCCTCGCTGTCTTTTCGTTGGCTGGGTCATTGGAATTTCTTCGCTGTGAAAATCACGCACATGATATAGGAAACGATGATCGTTTCCTATATCATGTGTCCGTCTTCAATCTCAAAAGAACCCGATGATGTCGCTACTCGCCAAACCGTGGCTTGACCACACACCCCTTCTCAATCCCGCTCCCATGACACTGGAGATGGGGGTGCAATATCTCGAAAACGGCAATCTGCTGGTAGCAGTGCGTACTGATCTTCATGGCTGCAAGGGAAGGATGCTTGATTGGTGGTTCACGTTTTTCGAAACTACTCAGCACATCAAATGGTGGCATCCGGTGGATCACGTTGAACATTCGGGATGGGATTCAAACTGGAGGAAGGGTGCGAGCTACCACGGTGCCAGCATCTCTGCTATCGAATCCTTGGCGGAAATCCCGCCAGTTGCCGCCAAGCTCAAATTCCATGATCCCCGCGATATCTTTACCCCCAAAACAGTAGAAGACGTTTTCGCCAGCGGCCAGGTGTCCGCCATCGTTGCCGCCCGGATCGGTTTTGGAGATCAGGTGAAGCTGGATGAGAATGGTGATCCAATGAGCGGACAAATGTTGCATGTCGCCAGGGACACACCTTTTGGTTGTGTGCTTCGCAGTCGTTTCGTCCTGGGGTTGGATGATGAACATGCGGATCATGCGCCGAGTGAAGCCATGGGGCTGGCGCTGATGCGACATTGCTATACGGAGTTCACCTTCCTTTCCCGCTTTTTGCCATCGCTTTATTATGGTGAAAAGGCCAACGGTGAGGATGTCCCTCTGCCATGGTGAAGTTCAAATTCCGATGGATCAGGTTTGCGTGCAAATCAACGCCAGGTGGAACCCGGCCGCCGATTCAAGTCCTGAAGGCGTTTGCCGATCGGCATCGCAGCGCCTTCGTGCATGATCTTATGGATTGCCCCGTCGGGGTACCGACGCTATGGTGTACGGCTTCGTGATTCGGCCAAACGCTGCACTCGCGCCAAACGCGATGAGATGCTGCGACGGGAGATCAAGCGTGTCTGGCAGGCCAACGCAGGTCGATGGTGTGCCGAAGGTCTGGAGGCGGATTAATCGGGAAGGCATCGTGGTTGACCGGTAGGCGGGGCGGGCCAACGAATGATGCAATGTCATCTGGAAGGTCGGGACGAGGCTCGGCTTCGATCTGATCGATTGTCAGGATGTCTGATTAAAGTGCGGGCAGGATCTCGCGCATGAGTTGGTATTCGGCCACGCCCAGGTGCTGCGTTATGGCCCACGCGCACCGCAACCGTGCGTGCTCGATCCGTTCGTCCACTACGTCACCGAACGTGTGCGCGAGTTTCCGGACCTGAGCGTCGAGAGTCCGCTGCGCTAGACTCGGGCCATGGGGTATATCGGTACCCGCACGGCGCTGGGCGATCTGGTTCGAGAGGTCCGGCCACCTCGCCAACGCGATTTCAAGGTGCGCTTTGAGATGCCTGCCGGGCATCAACCGCAGGTGGATTTCGCCCGCTTTAATGTCGAGTTGCGTGACGCGCTCGAAGTGTTCGGCGATAGCGTAGTCGCCGCGGCGCGGTGCAACCTGCCGTCTTCCCTGAATCTCGCGCCCGCTGAACCGGTTCAGCGGCGCCCGGCTCGCCCTCGAAGGAGCGAGACAAATCCGGTTCTGGCCCGTAGTACCAGGATGATCGGCAAGCAGCTACTCGTCTAACTGCACATCTCGGGCAGCTGCGATCTGCGTGCCTGCGCGCTACCTCGCACAAATTTGTCGATGAACCACTGGCGCCCGTCGGCTTGTTCTGCAATCACTTTGGACCACGTCAGCCGAATGCCCCTTGGACGCTGCTCCTAAAGGCGCTGCTGCAATTTATCGCACTGTTCCAGAAGTAGCGCCTCCAGTTGCCCACGAATATCCATAAAGCGTTGCGTGGGAACAGGAATCGAGATGGCTGCAAATTCGCCAGTCGGCAGTCGTAGCGATGCCGCGATTGCGCAAATGCCTTCTGCGTTTTCTTCAAGATCGCTACTGATGCCGCTACGACGGATCTCCGCGAGGGCGGCGTCGAGTTCTGTCCATGAATCAATGGTTCGGGGCGTGAGCTTACCTAGGCGCAGCACCTCCCTGAAGTGCTCAAGTTCGTCCTTCGGAACCGCAGCCAACATTGCTTTCCCTGGTGCACTTGAATGCAGCGGGAATGAAATCCCTACATCGGATTCGGCACGTAGCCGATGGGTGCCGCGGACCTGATCCACGAATACAACCTTGTCCGCATCGAGTAGCGAAAGATCGACTGTCTCCCCGCACTCACGCGAGATGTGCTGAAGCGTTGGACGCGCAATATCGACAAAGCCAAATTTGGCTGCTGCTGCCAACGGCAGAAGCGCCGGCCCCAGTCGCACCCCTCGCGCAAGTGAGGCGGCAATTACAAGATTCTCCGCATGTAGCGCATCAACGATGCGCTGAACCGTTGAGCGCGGCAGAGCGAGAAGTTTTGCAAGTTCCCCCAATGAAAGACCGTCGGGATGTGCCTTCAATGCCCTGAGCACTGCGGCTGCTCTGGCGATCACCTGTACAGCCGGCCGCTCTTCAGGTGACTTCGCGGCCTCCTGATGCTCGATCTCTTTCTGTCTCGCCCTGCTCATCTCACTCTGCCCGGTAAGTAAATGTCGATAGTTTGCCAGAGCTTCGCGCCAGCATCCGTTCTAGTCACTGAAATATGTCGAAGCCCGAATCTGGTCTCTCCGGGTTCATCCCTATGGTTTCAACTTCTCGCAGGATTAGTATCCATGTCACCGATAAACGGTACAAGTGTACCGCAATACGGTACACAATTCAACGATATTTTTTAGACCGGAGCACGCAAATGACAGTGACCGTCAGAGGCATCAATTATCAGGAGAACTTACATAACGACATGGGGCTCGAATTCTACGACCTCAGTCATCCGTGGGGCCTCGGTCAGCCCTGCTGGCCGTATTTCGAAGACGTGAAAATCGAGCGCCTTCATAACATGGCCAAATCCGGTGTCCTGACCCAGCGCATTACGACCGTGATGCACTCGGGCACTCACATCGATGCCCCAGCACACGTCGTCGAGGGCACGCCGTTCATGGACGAGGTTCCGCTGCCTCACTTCTTCGGAACGGGCGTCGTGGTCTCGATTCCGAAGGGCAAGTGGGAAGTGGTCACGGCGGAGGACCTCGAAAAGGCGAGCCCGCAGATTCGCGAAGGTGACATCGTCATCGTCAACACCGGCTGGCACAAGCACTACAGCGACAGCCGCATGTATTACGCCTATTCGCCTGGATTCTACAAAGATGCCGGCGAGTGGTTCGCGAAGAAGAAGGTGAAGATGATCGGCACGGACACGCAGGCGCTCGATCACCCGCTCGGTACCGCGATCGGACCGCACGGCCCCGGCTGGCCGAACGGGCTGCTTCCGCAGGTAAACATGGAGTACGAGCGCGAAACGGGGCGCAAGGTCATCCAGGATTTCCCCGAATGGGAACCCTGTCACCAGGCGATCCTGAGCGCTGGCATTTGCGGCATCGAAAACGTCGGCGGTGAAATCGACAAGGTCACCGGCAAGCGCGTCACGTTCGCGGCATTCCCGTGGCGCTGGACGCAGGGCGATGGCTGCATCGTGCGTCTCGTTGCGATTGTCGACAAGCGCGGCACCTACCGTATCGAAAACGGGGAAGGCTAACCATGATAGTCACCCGCATCGGCGAGGCCCGGCGTTATGAAGCACCCAATCATCACGAAGTGTGCGCATTGCGGCTCCAGGGTTTTGCACCCGGTGGGCCGGAGTCTTTCTGGGTTGGACTCTCGCACTTTCTGCCAGGAGGTGGCGCAGGACCGGACAGCTCTCCGCTGGAAAGGGTCTACGTTGTCCTCGCCGGCGAGGTGACTGTCCGAACCGGGGCTCAGGAGGTCGTTCTGGGCCCGCTCGATAGCTGCACCATCCCATCCGATGAAGTACGCGAAGTCAGAAACAACGGTAACGATGTGGCCACGATGCTCGTCGTAGTGACATACGCGGAGGCAGTTGCATGAGTACAGATTGGATCAAGTCCCCGGGCTCACTCTTTGACGTCCGCGGCAAGGTTGCGGTCGTAACCGGGGCATCAGGGGCCTTTGGTGCACTTGCGGCGCAGGTGCTGGCTGGAGCGGGAGCGAAGCTTGTGCTCGTCGCCGGCAACGAAGAAGCGCTCGGCGAAACTGCACGGAAATGCAGGGATCTCGGTGCGCACGTAGAGACTATCGTCCGCAGGCCTGGCAATGAAGAGGATTGCGAAGCAATAATGGATGCCGCATTGGCGGCGTTTTCAGGGCTAGACATCCTGGTCGTCGCGTCCGGGCTTAACGATCCGTGCCCAATCATTGAAATGTCTCCCGAGCGATTTGACACTGTGATGCACGGCAACATCACCGGTGCCTGGCTGCTGTCCAGAGCCTTTGGCAAGCGGGTCATCAGACACGCGACTCGCGGGAAAGTCGTGCTTGTATCGTCGGCCCGCGGCAAGCTCGGACATCCCGCAGGCTACTCCGCATATTGCGCGTCCAAGGCAGCGACTGATGGTTTGACCCGTGCATTGGGATGCGAATGGGGCAAATACGGCATCACGGTGAATGCGATCGCACCGACCGTATTTCGCTCCCCACTGACTGCGTGGATGTTCGAGGACACGGAAAAAGCCAACAAGGTCCGTTCCGAATTTCTCTCGCGCGTGCCTTTGGGCCGGCTGGGAGAGCCTGAAGACCTTGCCGGGCCTTTGCTCTTCCTGTGCTCGAAAGCGTCCGATTTTCACACCGGGCATACCGTTTATGCCGATGGTGGCTACACAGCGGGGTGAATGAAAACTATGGAAAAGATCGGTATCGTCGGCGCGGGCCTTATGGGTCAGGGAATTGCCCAGGTTTTTGCCCTGGCGGGCCACCACGTCAAGGTATTCGACGTGAATGGCGATGCGCTCGCGTCGCTGGTGACACGCACGACGCGCAACCTGCTCGACCTTGAACTCGACACCTCCGTGGTTGCGAACATCGCTCCATCGGCAGATCTCGAAGAGGCAGTCAACGACGCCGACGTCGTATTTGAAGCCGGCCCCGAAAATCTCGCATGGAAGCAGGAACTCTTCGCAAAGCTCGAGAAAGTCGCACCGGCGAGCGCAATCCTGGCAAGCAACACCTCCGCGATTCCGATCACCAGCATCATGAGTAAGGTTGAATCGGGGCACCGGGCCATGGGAACGCACTGGTGGAATCCCCCGTTTCTCGTTCCGCTCGTGGAAATTGTCAAAACGCCTGCGACTGATCACGCGGTTGCCCTTCGGA
Source organism: Burkholderia sp. AU30198 (assembly GCF_020419825.1). Classification (NCBI taxonomy): domain Bacteria; kingdom Pseudomonadati; phylum Pseudomonadota; class Betaproteobacteria; order Burkholderiales; family Burkholderiaceae; genus Burkholderia; species Burkholderia sp. AU30198. The sequence goes on from NZ_JAIZSA010000005.1 coordinate 6,517, forward strand.
TGTTCGATCTGCTGACACGCGTGGGCAAAACGCCTGCAATGGTCGAAAAGGATATTCCGGGATTTATTGGCAACCGCCTCCAGCATGCCCTCTGGCGCGAAGCGATTTCCCTCGTAGCCCATGGCGTCTGTGACGCCGAAACCGTCGATACGGTGGTAAAGGCAAGCTTCGGTCGACGACTGCCGGTTCTCGGACCGCTGGAAAACGCCGACCTCGTCGGCACCGATCTCACGCTCGCGATTCACCAGGTGCTGCTGCCTGCTATCGAATCTGAAGCAGAACCGTCGCCGTATCTGGACTCGCTTGTCAAGCGTGGACATCTGGGCATGAAGACCGGGCAAGGCTTCCGTCAATGGACCGCCGAACAGCAGGCGAATCTGCGCTCGGAGGTGTTTCAACATCTAAAGGCAATGGATGCGGCAAGTCGTCGCGAGGAAAAGTAATCAAATGGCCAGGAACCAGAAAAAGGTAATCATCACGTGCGCCGTGACCGGTGCGATCCACACGCCGTCCATGTCGCCGTATCTTCCGTTGACCCCGGCGGAGATTACGACACAAGCCGTTGAGGCCGCCGAGGCTGGCGCCGCAATTCTCCACCTGCATGCGCGCGATCCGAACGATGGTCGACCCACAGCCGATCCCGCGATATTCGAGCGGTTCCTTGGCCCGATCAAATCGCAAACCGACGCGGTCATCAATATCACGTCTGGGGGCTCAACGAAGATGACGCTTGAGGAGCGGCTCGCACCTCCTCTCCGGTTCAAGCCGGAAATGGCGTCATTGAATATGGGCTCAATGAATTTCTCAATTCATCCAGCCGCGCAAAAAATCAAGGAGTGGAAATATCCGTGGGAGAGGGACTACGTCGAAGGAACCGAAGACATCATCTTTCGAAACACCTTTCGCGACATTCGCCACATCCTTGAGCACCTTGGTGACGGCTGCGGAACGCGCTTTGAATTCGAGTGCTACGACGTTGGCCATCTCTATAACCTCGCCCATTTCGTCGACGCGGGGCTGGTCAAGCCTCCGTTCTTTATCCAGACGATCTTCGGCATCCTCGGTGGAATCGGGCCGGATCCCGAATGCGTGACTTTCATGCGAGAAACGGCGAACCGACTCTTCGGGGAAAGCTATCAGTGGTCTGTACTTGCGGCTGGCCGTCATCAGATGCCGCTACTGGCGCAGGCTGCCGTCGCCGGTGCAAACGTGCGCGTCGGTCTGGAAGACAGTCTTTACCTGGGGCGCGGCCAGATGGCACAGAGCAATGCCGACCAGGTCCGCAAAATCCGGCGCATCCTCGATGAGCTGGGGCTGGAGATTGCAACGCCAGACGAAGCCCGTGAGATGCTGAATCTCAAGGGATCAGCTAACACCGCATTTTAGGCACAAGAAATAGAACTAAAAAAACACATATACCAGGAGACAAAATGGATAGGCTTCGAAACAGATGGGCGATTGGCCTCGTTTTCACTTCGGCTGTCGTGTTCGCAACGGCGGCTACGGCCGATGAGATAACGATTGGTGCTTCCCTGCCACTTTCCGGCCCGCTTGCAGGTTTCGGAGCCTATCAGAAGTGGGGTTATGAAACGGCTGTGAGCGACGTCAACAAAGGCGGCGGGCTCAAGGTCGGAAACGCGCAGTATCAGGTAAAACTCGTTATCCGCGACGATAAAACGGATCCGAATGTTACCGCGAGCAACACCGAGACGTTGATCTCCAGGGATGGTGTTGTCGGGATGCTTGGCTCATGCACGCCGGCGCTGGTGAATGCCGGCTCGCTTGTTGCAGAGCGTCGAAGCGTCCCGATCGTTTCCGGTTGCGTCCCACTTGGCGCGTTCAAGGCGGTCCGGCGATGGAAGTATGCATGGGCAGTCTTCTTCGACGAGTCTGAATTGGGCGTCGCCCCATTCCGGATGATCGCTGACTACCGCCTTCAGACGAACAAAAAGGCGGTGATTTTGTCCGACAACGGTCCGGATGGACGAGTCGTCGGCGGACGGATCTGGCCCAACGCCATATCAACAGGCGGCTTCACGCTCGTTCAGCAAAACTCGTTTCCCGTCGATTCACAGCAGTTCACCACCATGATCGCGCAAGCGAAGGCGGATTACGCTGACATTGCACTGGTTGACGCGATCCCGCCACAGGCGATCGCGATGCGAAAGCAGATGGCCGCGGCGGACTTTCATCCCAAGTTGCTGGTCATGGAAAAGGGGGGGGAGCCCGAACAGTTTGCCAGGGCCTTGGGCAAGCTCTCCAATGGAGTCCTGGTGGGCGGTTATTGGGATCCCAGTTTTCCTTATCCTGGTGCGGCTGAACTCGGCAAGCGCTTCGAAACGGAAACGCATCAAACACAAAGCCAGCATATCGCCGACTCATACGCCGCCGCCCAGGTCCTCCTGGATGCAATCTCGGCGGCCGGTAGCATCGACCGCGAGAAGATCAATCAGGCAATCGGCAAAACGGACAAGTCGTACGTCGTGGGTCCGGTGAAATTTGATGCAGACCATACGTCACGCATCCCGGTCGTCGTCATGCAATGGCAAGACGGGAGGGCGGTGACCGTATGGCCCAAGGAAAAGGCCAACGGAAAATTGGTCTTTCCGCTCCCGGCACTTCACTAACGCATGGTTTGAGGAATTGATCATGCTCCAGATATACCATCCAAATTTATCAGTTATCCTGAGTGGTATTGCGTCAGGATTCCTCCTGGGCGGAATGCTCGCGCTTACTGCTTTGGGCCTGTCTATCGCACTTGGCGTGATGCGCCTTGTCAACCTTGCACACGGAGAGCTTCTGGTTGGTGGGGCCTACATCGGCTTCTTTCTCGTTCAGTTCGCTGGCATCGATCCACTTCTGGGCCTTCCACTTGTCGCCGCGATCATGGGGGCAATCGCGTTGCCGTTCCATAAGGTTCTTGTCCGGCCACTGGCGAACAAGGGGATGGAAGCGCCGATGATGACAATGTTTGGCGTTTCCATCATCCTCCAGAATCTTTACCTGCTCTGTTTCAGCGCGGACACACGTGCCATCAACACGGACTATGCAGCGCGTCCACTTGTTTTTGGTCCAGTGACGATCGGCGAAATCTACGTGATCGGATTCGTCGTTTCCGTCGCGCTTACGCTCGGCGTGCACGCCCTGATCACCCGGACCCGGTTCGGTCGTGACCTTCGAGCAGCCGCAGTGGACCCCTCGGCCGCGGCCGTGATTGGCGTCGACGTCGCAAAAGTGCACGCGCTGACATTCGCGCTGGGAGCAGCTTGCGCCGCAATGGGAGGCGTGCTCATTGCCACCGCATTCTCATTTACGCCGAGTACCGGTTCGACCTACCTGCTCATGAGTTTTGCGGTCGTCGTGATGGGCGGGATCGGCAACATATTTGGAACACTCGCGGCCGGAATCACGCTCGGTATTTTGCAGAGCATCGGCGCACTCGCATTCGGCGATGGCTATCGTGATCTGGTGGGCCTGGTCATCTTTCTTTTCGTTCTTGCGCTGCGTCCTCAGGGCATGGTGCCGGGAGTACGCTAATGACGAATCTATCAAACAATCCGGCGACTTCTGTAACGGCAGGGCAGATACGCAATGCGCTCTCCCGATCGACCGCGACTGCCTCGGTTCCAGTTGCCGTCACCGCAGTCCTGCTCGTTCTCATCGGAATCGTCGTGCCTCGGATGGGGGACTATGCGCTTGAAGTCGGGTTCAGACTATTGCTGCTACTGACTATCGCCGAAGCATGGAATCTCATGTCCGGTTTCGGGGGAATGGTCTCGCTCGGCGCAGCTGCATTCTTCGGTGCCGGTGCGTATTCGATGACTGGCCTCGTCAATCTGCTGGACATGCCACCGTGGCTGGCCGTACCCATGTCAGGGTTCACGGGAGCCGTTCTAAGCGTGGTCGTCAGCAGAGGTGTGTTCCGGCTTCGCGGTCTGTACTTCACTGTCGGCACCCTTGCACTTGCGGAAGCACTCCGTCTTTTCATGGTCAACTACAGCGGCTTCGGTGGTGCATCGGGGCTCGTGCTCGCTCTGGATCCGCCGGGGCTGCGCACGTTGTTCCTCATGGCTCTCGCCCTGGCCACCGTGACCATTGTATTGATGAGCATCGCAACACGCTCGCGGTTCTCGGTGTTGTTACGCGCCGTGCGCGACGATGAGGACGCTGCATCGCAAATGGGCGTGCGTACGTTTCGGATCAAGCTTCTCGCCTTCTTGGTGTCGAGTGCGCTGACCAGTATCGCGGGTGCCCTTCAGGCCTTGAAGCTGGGGACAGTCGAACCCTATGGCACGTTCGGCATTCAATGGACGGTCAGCGCACTGTCCATCGTGATAATCGGGGGGCAGGGGAAACGTGCCGGCCCATTTCTGGGGGCAATCTTCGTTGTCGTGCTAGGCGAGTTGCTCGCTGACTGGCCGGCGCTCCACCTCGCCATTACCGGCGCCATTCTCATTACAGTCATCCGGTTCGCTCCTCAGGGAATAGCGGGACTGCTCCAGAAAATCGCAAACCGGAAGGCAATGTCATGAGCATCGAACATTCCACACCACTTCTTCATGCTACAGATCTCGTCAAGCGTTATGGCGGACTCGTTGCTACCGATTCCGTATCCATTTCTGTTTCGCACGGCGAAGTTCTCGGCATGGTCGGCCCGAACGGCGCCGGAAAGTCCACTCTCATCGGTTTGCTGGGCGGAGCGGTGAAGGCGGACGGCGGCTCTGTCTATTTGGACGGTGAGGACATAACCAGGTTCGGATCTGCCGAACGCGCGCGCTGCGGGATCGGTCGGACTTACCAGATTCCGCGTCCATTCATGGATATGACCGTGCGCGAAAACCTGCTTGCGGCCCGGTTCAGCCTGCATCCTTTCTGCCCGAAGCGCGAAGCGCTCCTCGCTTGCGACAGGATCCTCGAGCGTACCGGTCTGCTCGAATCGGCGAACCTGCCTGCGCGCCAACTGCCGCTGCTTCGAAGAAAGCGCCTGGAGGTCGCAAGGGCTCTTGCCCTGGACCCGAAGATTCTCTTGCTGGACGAGGTAGGTGCAGGCCTTGTCGACAGTGAAGTGACTGAACTCATCGACCTCATTCATTCGCTTTCGGGCGAGATTCAGGGCGTCATCATTATCGAACACGTCATTCGCGTGGTCCGGGAGTGCTGCCAGCGCCTGATCGTTCTGAATTTCGGCCGCAAGTTTGCCGAGGGGCCGACGAGGGAAGTCCTCTCAAGCGACGAGGTCGCTGCTGTCTACCTCGGCACGGCGCATCGCAGCCTCCCGGATACCCCGTCGTCAAAAGTGAAACATGAACACGTCGAGTCCGCCTCGACGGCGGTGCCGCGTGTTCGGGAAGAGGGCGCTTCGGCCCCGCTACTGGAACTGAGCGATATCCACGCCGGATACGGTCAGGCCCGCGTGCTTAACGGGATCGATCTGACCGTCCACAGCGGAGACGTCATTGCGATCCTCGGTACGAATGGCGCAGGTAAGACGACCCTCGCAAACGTGCTTTCTGGAACGGTGCGTCCGACCGCAGGGGAAATCAAGGTCGACGGAAAGGTACTCGGCGCAAGCGCGCCCCATCGTTTCGCGGCGCTGGGCTTGGCCCAATGTATGGAAGGCCGCCGGATCTTCAGTTCGCTGACAGTTGAGGAGAATCTCGTTCTCGCTGCACGTAACGCCCCGGCCAATGACGTTCAGGAGCGCCTTGATCACGTATACAGCCTCTTCGCCGACCTGCGAGAGCGGCGCAGAAACGCGGGTACTTCGATGTCCGGCGGCCAGCAACAGATGCTCGCGATAGGCCGGGCCTTGATGGCCCGCCCCCGTCTCATCGTCTTTGACGAAATCAGCCTTGGGCTGGCTCCAGTAATGATGGACCGCCTATACCTCGCGCTGCGCGAGCTGAAGGCAGCGGGCATGACGATGTTGATCGTCGAACAGGACGTAGAGCGCGCGCTCGATCTGGCGGACCACGTCCACGTGATGGAACACGGACGCTTTGCCCTCTCCGGCCCGATCGATTCCATCCGCAACGACCCACGCCTCCGACATCTCTATCTCGGGACGGCCGACTAGTACAGACAAACGATAGAAACACCGCAGTGCAACATCACAAATAGAACTATCGGAGACAACATGAGGAGACACGCAATTACACTGGTGGCAGTGTCGGTCGCTGCTGCGAACGCACACGCACAAAGCTCGATCACGATGTTCGGATTCCTGGATGCCGGGATTACTTACGTGAGCAACCAAGGGGGACATTCGAACACACTGCTCGACACTGGCGTCTGGGCACCGAGCCTGTTCGGCTTGAGAGGCGCCGAAGACCTCGGCGGTGGCACGAAAGCGATTTTCATGCTCGAAAGCCAGTTTGATACGGCCAACGGTTCGACGATACCTTCTGCGGGTGCTCTTTTCGCACGTCAGGCGTGGGTCGGCCTGTCGGACCCGAGGCTGGGCGACATCACGGCCGGCAATCAACACGACTTCATGTGGGAGTCGCTGCTGTTCGGAGAGTTTCACGACCAGAACGCCGGCTTTGACGGCTCGCTTCTCTATGGCGGCTTCTATAATTTCAGGCAGGGTCCATTCTCTGCACTCGGGATTCCTAATAATGCTACGGGATCATCCGACTTCGATCGCGTGGCCGGATCGTCCCGCGTCTCGAACTCAGTCAAGTACAAATCACCCGATTTCTCAGGCTTCACATTCGGGGCGCTTTACGGCTTTGGACAGGTCGCAGGAGATTTCTCGTCCAGCAATTCGGTCAGCTTCGGTGCCAACTACTCTCGCGGCCCGTTCGCTGTTGGGGCGGCCTATACGGAAGTCAAGTACCCCCAGATGAATAACGGCCACGACGGCATACGAAACTACGGTGTTGGCATGCACTACAACTTCGCAGGGATTGTTCTCGCCAACGTGCTCTATACCAATACGAAGAACACGTTGACCGGCGCGCGTATTGACGTCGGGCAGATTGGCGCGAACTGGTTTATTTCGAATGTCTGGACGCTCGGTGCGAACTACGAATACATGAAGGGCAACGAGACCTTGCTGAACAACAAGGCTCACTAGGTGACCGGCGCTCTGATGTACTGGTTCTCCAAACGCACCGCGGTCTACCTGGAAGGGGTGTATCAGCACGCCTCCGGTGACAACCCGGATACCGGAGCCTGGATCAACGGACTGTTTGGCCCGACAGCCGCTTCGTCCAGCCACTCACAAACCATTGGTCGCCTGGGGCTGACAACGGCGTTCTGAGGTTCTACAGCCTCGAACAGCGCCGCTGCCGGCGCAGCCGGCTTCGCGGTTCGCCGCGAACCGACATGCCTCGCACGTGAGTCACAGCTGTAGCTGTAACGCAAGTTTCGGCATCGGTGCCGAACAACCTATCGTGGAGAGAGAGATGAAACTCGAAGAAGTTGGTCAACTGCTGAATCCGGCCCCGCTGCGCATGGAGACGGGCTACGAACGACTGGAAAACGGCGTGCTCCACGTCGCTTGCCGTACCGATCTGCACAATTGCACCGGTGAGATGTTCGAGTGGTGGTTTCGGTCCCGCCCGGACACCCGCCACTATCGCTGGTGGCATCCGGTGGATCACGTGAGCAGCGCGTGGGCGGAGGGCACACCCGATACCCACGTGGGGTCGGTCCATCTCGTTGAGGAGTTTTTCACGGGACTGCCGGCACAGCGGCTGGCAATTCAGTTCAGGGATGCGACCGAGTTTTTCGAGGCAGATGCGTACGAGAAGGCGCGTAGCGATGGCCGCCTGAGCGCCGCGGTATGTGGTCGTATTGGCTTGGGCGAGAACCCTGAACGGACTGCTGACGGCAAGGTTATCGGCGGGCGGCTGCTCCATATTGGCCGGGACGCGGAATGGGGCCTTGCGCTGCGCAGTCATTTCTACATTGGGCAGGACCTTCCCGCTCTTGGAAACAGCCCGTCGGAGATCGCTGAAATCTTCCCCGACGCTTTCGGACAGGCGTTGCTCATGCACTGCTACAACGAATTCACGTTTCTCTCGCGGTTTCTCCCGTCGCTGTTCCTCGGCGACAACCGTGAAAGCCTCAAGATCCCATTGCCTTGGTAGGCAAACAAAACCGAACGGGGAGACGCCCCAGTGTTCACTCGATCCGGTATCAAGGGTGTAGCAAAGTCGAGCATGCGCTTTCTTCGTGAGTGGATCGTAGCCGGCATGAGACTGCGGGCTCAGGGAGACATGCTGTACGTCCCTGAAGATGACACTCACAATCAAGCAGGAGGCGCGAACGAAGATGAGACCCGTAGTACCGGCGTGTCCCGCTCTCAAAGGGCGAGACCGCGCCAATATTCAGACGACGAACAGGATACGGAAATATGAACTGACAAATTGACCAAGCGGTTCAGCGAAACTGCGGGTCACTCGGCAAACCGTCTTGAATTGGGATGCACTCAACCGACCCGATGACCGCGGTCTCATTGGCGATCTCGTCAGCAAAACGAGATCGGTGATCCTCACCGACGACGGTTTGCGCTAATCCGAACGTCTGTTCAAGCAGCACTGCGTCACCGCAGGCAGCAAAATCGATTCATGAAACGAATTTGCAACTCACGACACTAAAATGGCGTGTGCCCGTTCTTCGGACCTGACGCAATGACCCTCGTCGATACCTATCTCGCCGGCCTGCGCGCCGCGCTGCCCGATACCGACAACGCGGCGCTTGCCGCCGCCACGGGCGCGACGCCCGCGCAGCTCGACGCGCTGCGCGCCGCGTATCCGCAGTGCCCGGCCAGCCTGATCGAACTGCTCGGCAAGCTCGACGGGACCTACCGGCGCGACTACGGCGGCACGACGGTCAAGGTGCTGGTGCTGGGCTCCGACGTCTACGAATACCCGTATTACCTGCTGTCGGCCGCCCAGATGCTCGAGAAAGGGGCGAAGTACCGCGACAGCATCGAGGAGATGTATGGAGACGACGCAAACGACGACGGCGAACTCGTCGATCCGCGCATCGACATCGCGCTGCCGTTGGGCCGGCGGCTGTGCTTCTCGCATTGCGTGAACAACGGCGGCACGTCGCAGCTCTACATTGATTTCGACCCGGCGCCGGGCGGCAAGGTCGGGCAGGTCGTGCGCTACCTGCACGATCCCGACAACTATGCGGTGATCGCCGACGACTTCGACGGCTACCTGCGAAAGCTGATCGACGGCGGTTATGCGTTTGTCATCGATTTCGACGAAGAATAGTGGCGGGGCGGTGGCTGCCGCTACAGGAGAGATGGAAATGCGAATCTACGTGACGAGTATCTTCGTCGACGATCAGGACAAGGCGTTGACGTTCTATACCGACAAGCTCGGTTTCAAGCTGAAGAACAACGTGCCGGTAGGCGAGTACCGCTGGCTGACCGTGGTGTCGAAGGACCAGCCGGACGGCACCGAGCTGCTGCTCGAGCCGAGCCACCATCGCGCGGTCGGGCCTTACAAGCAGGCGCTGTACGAGGACGGCATTCCGGCGGCATCGTTCCAGGTCGACGATCTCGACGCGGAGTTCGAGCGGCTCAAGGCGCTCGATGTCCGCTTCACGCTGGAGCCGATGGACGCCGGGCCCGTGCGCGTCGCGGTCGTCGACGATACGTGCGGGAACCTGATTCAGCTGATGCAGATGAAGTGAAGTAAGGCGCCGCCGCGCGGGGCATTCAGTCGGTTGCGGCCGGCAGCGCATCGTGCATCCAGCTGCGCTCCTGCGTGCGGCTCCGGATGCGCCACCCGCATTCGGTCCGCACCAGCAGGTCGCGATACCAGAGCCCGACGAAGCACACGCGGTCGACGCCCGTTTCATCGGCCGAGATCATCATCGCGTGGCCGGCCGTTCGCGCGGTCGCGGCGTCGCCGTCGACGACCAGCAGCGACGTCGAGATCGTGTGCTGCGTGCCGCGCATCGCCGACGTCACCTGTTCCAGATAGGCGGCAATTTCCGCACGGCTGCCGACCGGGCCGCCGAAGGCCGTGTAGTCGAGGGTCGCATTGGTTGCGAAGAGGCGCTCGAATTCATGCCAGTCGTGGCGGTCGACCGCGTGGCAATAGCGGGTCAGCAGATCCTGGATCTCCATCCGGTCGATCGTTTCCTGGGGCGTCATGGTGTCGTGGGTGGGTGGATGACGGGGAAACGATAGCGGGGGCGGGCGGGGGTGGCATCGGCGGAGTGGACTAAGGGCCGGCCCGTTGTCGGCGCGAACGACTTCGCACGTGTCGGTGGCGGGCGCTCGGGTATCGCCCACGAGCAGCAGGGTGACTTCGATGCGAAATGCCACGCTCATGTAGACTCGTGTGCCCTTCAACGGAGTAGATGCGATGCAACTGCTTGATCACGTGTCAATCAGCGTGCCGGATATCGAACTGGCCCGTCCGTTCTACGATGCCATCATGGCCGCGCTGGGCGCAGCCAAGGTCTATGACCGTCCGACCGCGCTCGGCTATGGAGAACGCTGCAATGCGAACGACACCGCGTCGACATTTCTGGCGGTCTATCTGGATCCCGCTGAAATCGGCGTGAGCAAGCGGCACTGGTGCTTCAAGGCCGCGAGCCGCGAGCAGGTGGACGCGTTTTTCAAGGCTGGCCTGTCGACGGGCGGGCAGTCCGACGGCGAACCCGGCTTGAGGCCGCATTACCACGGCGAATACTACGGCGCGTTTCTCGTCGACCCGGCCGGTAACAGGGTGGAAGCGGTGTGTCACGCGGCCGTGCCAACGCACGCATCGTGATGAGGGTGCGGTTGCATCGACGCTCGCTTGCGCATGTGACGCGGCGGTGATCGCCACACGCCGGCCCGATACCGGCCGGCGCGCGGAGCGCGTTCGCATGCTCGCAGCCTGCGCCGTTCAATCGAAGTAGTTCAACCCCATCGCTCCCTTCACCTCCGCGAGCGTCGCGCCGGCGACGTCCCGCGCGTGCATCGTGCCGCGCTTCAGGATCGCCATCACTTCGGCCTTGTCGGCCTCGAATTCGCGTCGGCGTGCGCGGATCGGCTCGATCAGCGCCTGCAGCCGCTCGTTCAGCACGCGCTTGACGACGCTGTCGCCGAGCCCGCCACGACGATAGTGGGCCTTCAATTCGTCGACCTTCTGCACGTCGGGCTCGAACGCATCGAGGAACGTGAACACGACGTTGCCCTCGACCTGGCCGGGATCGCTCACGCGCAGGTGGTTCGGGTCCGTGTACATGTCCTTCACGGCCTGCGTGATCTCGTCCGGCGTCGAGCCGAGCGTGATCGCGTTGCCGAGCGACTTGCTCATCTTCGCCTTGCCGTCGATCCCCGGCAGCCGCGTGACCGCCGACAGCACGGCCTCGCATTCGACCAGCACGGGCTGCTCGACGGTTGCGTTGAAGCGGCGCACGAGTTCGTTGGTCTGCTCGATCATCGGTAGCTGGTCGTCGCCGACCGGCACGTGCGTCGCCTTGAACGCGGTGATGTCGGCCGCCTGGCTCACCGGGTAGGTCAGGAAGCCGGCCGGGATGTCGCGCTCGAAGCCGCGCAGGCGGATCTCTTCCTTGATGGTCGGATTGCGTTCGAGGCGCGCGACCGTGACGAGGTTGAGCAGGTATTGCGACAGCTCGGCAAGCTCGGGCACCTGCGACTGCACGACGATCGTCGAGATCGCCGGGTCGATGCCGACGGCGAGATAGTCGAGCGCGACTTCGATCACGTTCTCGGTGACGCGCTGGCGGCGGCCCATGTTGTCGGTGAGCGCCTGCGTGTCGGCCAGCAGCAGGAACTGCTTCGCTTCGTGCTGCATTTGCACGCGGGCGCGCAGCGAGCCGATGTAGTGCCCGAGGTGCAGCGGGCCGGTCGTGCGGTCGCCGGTGAGGATGGTCGGACGGGTCGGGCGGGTCATGTTGGTCGTTGCTCCGGGTTATCGAAGCCGCCAGCCATGGTGTCTGCGCAGAAACGCAAATGCCGCCATCGCTGGCGGCATCACGTTTGGGACATGCAAAAGGAAACGGGCCGCCTGGGTCAGGCGCGCCACCAGCAATGCACGTTCGGCGAGGCGGGTCGGGTTTCCATTGCGAGAGTATAGCGTAGTGCGGAGATGGACGGCCGTGCGCGTCAGCGGATCACCGACTCCATCGCGAGGTAGGCGGTTTCGGCCGACGGCCACAGCAGGTACAGCAGGCCGGCCATCAGCAGCAGCGCGCCGGTGCGCGCGAGCGGCGTGCGGTCTTTGCCGTGCGGAGGACGGGGGGACTGCTTCGGTTTCTTCATGCTTGCAGGCGCGGGGAGCGCCACTCCAACGGTTGCTGCAACGGGTCGCGCGGGGCGATGCCGGGGTGTTGCGGGGGTGTTGCGGGGTTCAACGGGGCGTCCCGACACGTCGTACTGCGTTTGACCATGCATTCGGTACGTGGGGCGGCCCGGCACACGACGATCCCGGGCAGATCGGTCGCATGCGACGCGCATGCTATCAGCTTGGCAGACCGAGAACCGTCAAGAATTGTCGGGCAATGGCCGGCTCGACGTGCGTTCAAACACGGCGACGTTTGTCGCCGGCCTTTAGAAAGAATGAAAAAATCAATAAAATCAATGAATTGTATTTCGTCGAGGCTTCATCAAGCCTTCCGTCGCGCGATCGCGCGGCCGCTGGCATGGTGCGATTGTTTTTGCGTGAACGTTGCAATTAAAATCAATGACCAAACAATTAAGTGCGCAGGTGGCTTGGCGGTCTGAGAGCGCCGTTGCCGAATGCCCTATCGACAAGTGAACGTGACCGAAATGCTGCGCGCCTTCGTTGGCGCGCTCGATCAGAACAATCGTGCGATCCGGTTTCACTGGGGCCGTCACCAGGATGCGCTGGCCCACGTCCTGGTACCGCAAACATCGATTGGCCGGAAGGCCTCGGTGCCGGGAGCGAAGGGCACCTGACCTGCCAGTCTTCATGCCCGGATCTTCCGCCCTCCACCTTTCTGGGGTTGCCGCTTGCGGTGCAACCGAGATGGATCGAGGAAGCCGTACCCGATCAACGGGATCATCACTGATGTCCGCGCCGACCGGCTTCCCGCATCCGTTCCATGATGCGCGTGCAACAGGCGTTCGCTTTTCCTGAGCAGGCTTCCCAAATCGTGCTGAATCAATTGCGTTCGACTCCCGCCAACCGCATCGGCTTGACCCGGTTGATTTCGGCTTTCCTGTTCGTTGCATGCGCAGCCTGCTCAATGAACGATTCTCCTTCTCGCAACATGTCGTTGACCGCCTTCAACCCTCATCGCGCAGCGTTTGAGTGCAAGCACGAGGTTGACGTGGCTCCCCCGCTCGATCCCGAGGCCGATCGATGGAATCAGCAGGCATTGGTGCAGACCAGCGCGCTGTTGTGGCCGAACCAGCGCGATTACAAGGGCGCTGTCGATTTGTGGACGAAGGCGGCCGAGCGCAAGCACTGGAAGGCAATGCTGAATCTGGCGAATGCCTACGCCCAGGGGGAGGGGGTGGATCGTGATCCCGAACATGCGCTGCAGATCACCGAACAGGCGATGAAACTGGGTATTCCGGCGGCCTACGATCTGATGGGTACGTATCACATGGACGGGATGGGCGTAAAGCAGGATGCCAGTCGCGCCTATGCATTCTGGCAATTGGCCGCCGATATGGGTAGTCCGAGTGCGATGGCGTATCTGGGTGACAAGATGGACGCGCTCTATGACAATCCCAAGGCGGGGTTCTGGGGCAACCGCAAGATCGCACTCCAGATGCTTGAATGTGCGGTGGCGCAGGACAACGGACGTGCGGCGTATGTGTTGGGAACGACGATTGCGGGCGATCGAGCCGAGTTGGGCGAGAACAACGAACGCGCGCTCAAGACGCTGCATGCGGGCGTGAAATTCGGCAGTGCCGAGAGTGCTGGATATTTGTTCGGTGCGTTCGATGATGGCGATCCGGTAGCCGGTGGCGTGAAGGATCGCGCTCGTGCCGAGCGTTATTTCGTCCTTGCCGATCGCCTGGAACGCGACCCCGACCTGCGTCTGCCGAACCTGGACAAGGTGGTGCCGCTGCCGCCGGCCAAACTGCCCAAGTGGGACGGCAACAAGGAGACGTTGATCAACGCGGCGAAGGCGGCGACATCCGCGCCGGCGTCGCCGGCCGAGCCCGCCGTGAACCCGGGTCGCTGAGTACGGGCCGCGCGCACGTGCCCGATGGCGACATGCCGCTGCAGAAGCCGCAGGTCAATGTCGGCAACGCTGCCGAGAACGCTTGACGGAGCAGAGATGCGTAAATCGACGATTGCAGCGATGGTGTGTGTCGGCGGCCTGATCCTGACTGCCTGGGCTGCGTTTGCAGTATTGCAGGCCGTGGCCCAGATCAGCGGAGGTGGCTACGGTTCGCATGATGTTAACGATTTTGCGATCGAGCATTTCCTGCTTCTCGGTCCGCTGCTTGCGTTGGGTGGCTTGGTCGCGTGGTTCGCCAGCCGGGGTTCGGCGACATCTGACGACGATGTGGATGAACAGCCCTCGGGCAAGGATGAACGCGATCCGGCCGCGCCCGCGCACCGGGACGCCGACCGATAAGCCGTGTTGAAATAGCCTGCAGGCAAGATCGGTGCAGTTTTAAATGCCCCGGTCTTGTGGGCCAGGGGCACTTGAGCGCGTCGGGCGAGATCCGCCTGCGGAGGTGGCGGCCGGTCGGCGAAATTCGACACGGCGTTGCCGGCGCGCGCATGGGCGGCCGACTCGATCTGCATGGCCAACACGCTGCGCGACCACCCATGCTCGAGCGATTTTTCCGCATATCCAGGCCGCTGCAGGGCGTCATCAAACGTGTCGAGCAGTGTCACAACGTGCGACCACGGTCATTGTGAAACGGGCGGGTGCACACATTCCGGCCGCGGAAAGGCTTGTGCGAGGGCGCGCATGTACTGGATTCGCACCGCAGCCAGACATGGCCATCGTCTCTCGCGTGAGCGCCGTAAAGCTACCCGCACCGCTCACCACCCCCGCCGCCCCCAGCTTTTTGTTCATCAACACCAACAAAAATCATCATTTCGCGCCCGCCTGCGCATCAGCAGAATGTCTCCATTCCAACTCACGCGACAGCACGAGCGTCGCACTGAGCCGCACTTCAGAAGGAGACAGCCGTGGCAGTCGAAACAACCTCAATCGATACACTCGTCGTCGGCGCCGGTCAGGCCGGCGTGGCCATGAGCGAGCACCTGGGCAAGCTGGGCGTACCGCATCTCGTGCTGGAGCGCAGCCGCATCGCCGAGCGCTGGCGCACGGGGCGCTGGGATTCGCTGGTCGCGAACGGCCCCGCGTGGCACGACCGCTTCCCCGGGCTTGAATTCGACGGCCTCGATCCTGACGCGTTCGCGTCGAAAGACCAGGTCGCGGACTACTTCGAAGCGTATGCGCGCAAGTTCAACGCGCCGATCCGCACGGGCGTCGAGGTAAAGAAGGTCGTGCGTAATACGGGCAAGCCGGGCTTCGTTGTCGAGACGTCCGACGGCACGATCGAGGCGAACCGCGTGGTCGTCGCGACCGGGCCGTTCCAGCGCCCGGTGATTCCGCCGATCGCGCCGGACGACGCGCGCCTCGTGCAACTCCATTCCGCCGACTATCGCAACCCGGCGCAGCTTCCGGAAGGCGCGGTGCTGGTGGTCGGCGCGGGGTCGTCGGGCGTGCAGATCGCCGACGAGCTGCAACGCGCTGGCCGGCAGGTCTACCTGTCGGTCGGCCCGCACGATCGCCCGCCGCGCGCGTATCGCGGCCGCGACTTCTGCTGGTGGCTCGGCGTGCTTGGCGAATGGGACAAGGAAATCGCGACGCCCGGCCGCGAACACGTGACGATCGCGGTGAGCGGCGCGCGCGGCGGCCATACGGTGGATTTTCGCAAGCTCGCGAACCAGGGCGTGACGCTCGTCGGGCTGACGAAGTCGTTCGACGGCGGCGTGGCCGTGTTCGAACGCGATCTCGCGATCAATCTCGCGCGCGGCGACGAGAACTACCTGTCGCTGCTCGACGCGGCCGACGCCTACGCGGCGCGCAACGGCCTCGACCTGCCGGAAGAACCGGAAGCCCGTCGCATCCTGCCGAACCCCGCCTGCGTCGCGCATCCGATCCTCGCGCTCGACCTTGCCGGTGCGGGTGTCACGTCGATCATCTGGGCGACGGGCTACGCGGTCGACTACGGCTGGCTGAAGGTCGACGCGTTTGCCGACAACGGCAAGCCGCAGCACCAGCGCGGCGTGTCGAAGGAGCCGGGCATCTATTTCCTCGGGCTGCCGTGGCTGTCGCGGCGCGGCTCCAGCTTCATCTGGGGCGTGTGGCACGACGCGCGGCACATCGCCGATCACATCGCGACACAGCGCACCTACCTCGACTACCACGACGCATCGCAGCGCCGCTCGACCTCGCACGCGGAGCAGGACGGCGCCGCGTCGCACGCCGACGCGCAGCCGCTTGCCGACGCGGTGAACTGACCGAACCCATGCCGCCTGCCGCACCGCGTTCGCGTCCGGTGCGGCGGCGTGATCCCTGACGACTGAAGGATTTCGATGAGCCAACCCACCCATACCCGTATCCGCATGTTCAACACGAAGGATACCTACCCGAACCAGACGCTCGACAACGACCTGTGCCAGGCCGTGCGGGCCGGCAACACCGTCTACGTGCGCGGCCAGGTCGGTACCGATTTCGACGGCAAGCTGATCGGCCTCGGCGATCCGCGCGCGCAGGCCGAGCAGGCGATGAAGAACGTCAAGCAACTGCTGGAGGAAGCTGGCAGCGACCTCACGCACATCGTGAAGACGACGACCTACCTGATCGACCCGCGTTATCGCGAGCCCGTGTACCAGGAAGTCGGCAAGTGGCTGAAGGGCGTGTATCCGATCTCGACGGGGCTCGTCGTGTCCGCACTCGGCCAGCCGCAGTGGCTGATGGAAATCGACGTGATCGCCGTGATCCCGGACAACTGGCAGCCGAACCGCGCGTAGGAGGCGACATGACATTCTCCATCGTCGGGCGCTGCCCGGAGACGGGCCAGCTCGGGATCGCGATCAGCTCGTCGAGCATCGCGGTGGGTGCGCGCTGCCCGTGGGTGCGTGCAGGCGTCGGCGCCGTGGCGACGCAGAACATCACGCTGCCGGCGCTCGGCCCGCAGATCCTCGACCTGATCGAACACGAGCAGCTTGCGCCCGCGGCGGCGCTCGACCGCGCGCTCAGCGCGAACGGCTGGAGCCAGTATCGGCAGGTCACGGTGATCGACGGGCAGGGGCAGACGGCGTGCTTCACCGGCAAGGAAGCGCTCGGTACGTATCACGCAGTGCGCGGCGACCAATGTGTGGCCGCCGGCAACCTGCTGGCCGCGCCGGCTGTGATCGACGCGATGGCGCGTGCCTTCGAACAGGCGCCGGGCCTGCTCGCCGATCGCCTGCTGGCCGCGATGCATGCGGCGATGGCGGCCGGCGGCGAAGCAGGGCCGGTGCATTCGGCCGCGTTGAAGGTGGCCGGCGACGTGACCTGGCCGATCGTCGACTTGCGCGTGGACTGGGCCGATACTGACCCGATCGGGGCGCTCGACGCGCTTTGGCAGGCGTATCGGCCGCAGATGCAGGACTACCAGACACGCGCGCTGAATCCGACCGCCGCGCCGAGCTACGGGGTGCCGGGCGATGAATGACACGTCGAGCCGCGCGCTGCTCGAACGGCTGATCGCTTTTGCGACGGTCAGCCGCGATTCGAACCTCGAGATGATCGGGTTCATCCGCGATTATCTTGTGGGCTTTGGCGTCGAGAGCGAACTGTTCCATAACGCGGAACGCACGAAGGCGAGCCTGTACGCGACGATCGGGCCGCGCGATCGCGGCGGCATCGCGCTGTCGGGTCATACCGACGTGGTGCCGGTCGACGGGCAGGCGTGGACGGTCGAGCCGTTCCGGCTGACCGAGCGCGACGGCCGCCTGTACGGCCGCGGCACGGCCGACATGAAGGGCTTCATCGCATCGGTGCTCGCAGCCGTGCCGGCGTTCGTCGCCCGGCCGCTGAGCGTACCGGTGCATCTCGCGTTCTCGTACGACGAGGAAGTCGGCTGCCTCGGCGTGCGGCCGATGCTCGAAGCGCTGGCCGCGCGCGAGCACCGGCCGCGCCTGTGCCTGATCGGCGAACCGACCGAACTGAAGCCGGTGCTCGGTCACAAGGGCAAGCTCGCGATGCGATGCCACGTGAGGGGCGCCGCGTGCCACTCCGCGTATGCGCCGTCGGGCGTCAACGCGATCGACTATGCGGCGAAGCTGATCGGCCGGCTCGGCGAGATCGGTGATGCGCTCGCGCGGCCCGAACGGCACGACGAGCGATTCGATCCGCCGTTCTCGACCGTGCAGACGGGGCTGATCAAGGGTGGCCGCGCGCTAAACATCGTGCCGGCCGAATGCGAGTTCGATTTCGAGGTGCGGGCGCTGCCGGATTTCGATGCGCAGGACGTGCCGAGGAAGCTGCAGGACTATGCGGAATCCGAACTGTTGCCGAGGATGCGCGCGGTGCAGCCCGATACCGACATCCGGCTGCAGCCGCTGGGCGCGTATCCGGGGCTTGCGACCGCACCGGACAGCGAGGCCGCGCGCCTGCTCGCGATGCTGAGCGGCTCCGATGCGTTCGGTACGGTGGCGTTCGGCACCGAGGGCGGGCTGTTCTGGCAGGCCGGCATTCCGACCGTGGTATGTGGGCCCGGCAGCATGGACCAGGGGCACAAGCCCGACGAGTTCGTCACGCTCGACCAGCTTCACGGCTGCGACGCGATGCTGGGCCGGCTGGCTGCGCATCTCTCTGCGGCCGCCTGAACTGCCGAGCGGCCGGCACGCACGCAACGCATCTCGCGGCGCGTGCGTTTTCCTGTTCATTCCCGTTCCTTATCGCGCCGTTTCCGCGACGATCTGCGCGAGCCGCTCGCGGCAGAAATCGACGAACGACTGCGCCTGCTTCGTGAGCTGACCGCGCTTCAGCCGCGCACTCACGAGCCCCGACGGGCTCACCGTTTCGCTGAGCCCGATCGTCACGACCCGCTGGCCGTCGTACGTGTATTCGGAATGCGGGCGCGTGACGAGCAGCGAGAAGCCGAACCCCTGGCCGACCATCCCGCGCACCATCTCGATCGAAGGCGACCCGAACACGATGTTCGGCGTCAGTCCGAGCTCGTGAAAGAGGCTGACGAAATACGTGCGGCTCGGCTGCACGTCGAGCAGGATCATCGGTTCGACGCAGAGGTCGCGCAGCGACACGTGCGTCTGGCCCGCGAACCGGTGGTTCTCCGGCAGCAGCACGTACGGCTGCTGCGGCGGCATCAGCGGCTCGGTCTCGATCGTGCCGTCGAGATCGTGGTCGTACATGAGCGCGAGATCGAACGTGCCGGACGTCAGGCCCTGCACGAGTTCCTGCTGGTCGCCGTCGCGCAGCCGGATGTTCACGCCCGGGTAGCGCTCGCGAAAGCCTGCGATCAGTTGCGGCAGGTAGAGCGGCGCGACCGTCTCGAAGCAGCCGATGTCGATCTGCCCGGTGATCACGTCGTTGTCGGCGAGCGCGTTCTGCTCGAATTCGTGCGCGATGCGCAGCAGCTCCTGCGCTTTCCGGTAGAAGCGCGTGCCGCCCGGCGTGAGCGACACGCCCTGCGCGTGATGGCGGATGAACAGCTTCACGCCGAAGCTTTCCTCCAGCCCCTTGATCGCGCTGGAGATCGACGGCTGCGCGATGAAGAGCTGGCGCGATGCCTCGGCGACGCTGCCGGATTCCACCGTCGTCACGAAGTATTTCAATTGCCGCAAAGTGTAGTGAGCCACAAGCACCTCTGATGCACGGCCCCGGCGTGCCGCCGCGGGCGCAATCTGTCCATGGTTGTGCGTAGCACCTTACCTGAAAGCCCCCCGGGGCCGGAATGTCCGCTGCAGAGCTTTTTCGTATGTCCCGGAAATATTTTTAGTATTTTCCGGCCACGATGCGCGTGGCGCACCATCGTCTCCAACCTGGATCACGACGATCACGAAGCGGTTGCGCACGCGGCAGCGGGACATGTCATCCGTCCCCGCATGCGCATCGTCCGCGTCGTTCGACACCGCCGCGCGTGCACGCGGTGCGTCGTCGCTCGTGTATCCGGACCCGATTGCAGGCGCGTACCCCAACGCGCGCCGGCTGACACGGCACGCGCGCATCGCCGCGCAGGACAGGAGACATCGCCATGACGAACGTGGACCGCAATGCGTCCCCGATGATAGAGAAGCACACGATCGGCTACGTGCCGCCCGCGGAACGCCACGGCAAGGTGCGCGACCTGTTCACGCTCTGGTTCGGCGGCAACATCGCGCCGCTGCCGATCGTGACCGGCGCGCTCGGCGTGCAGATGTTTCACCTGAACCTGATGTGGGGCATCGTCGCGATCGTCGTCGGTCAGGCGGTCGGCGGCGTGCTGATGGCGCTGCATTCGGCGCAGGGGCCGCAGATGGGCATCCCGCAGATGATCCAGAGCCGCGCGCAGTTCGGTTCGTGGGGTGCGCTGCTCGTGACCGTGATCGCGGCCGTGATGTACGTCGGCTTCTTCGCGTCGAACATCGTGCTCGCCGGCAAGTCGGTACACGGCATCGCGTCGTCGGTGCCGGTACCCGTCGGCATCGTGATCGGCGCGGTGGGCTCGGGGCTGATCGGGATAGTCGGCTACCGGTTCATCCACATCCTGAACCGGATCGGCACGTGGGTGCTCGGCATCGGTATCGTCGTCGGCTTCTGGATGATCCTCACGCACGTGACGACCGACGATTTCCTGACGCGCGGCGGCTTCGACTTCGCGGGATGGCTCGCGACGGTATCGTTGTCGGCCTTGTGGCAGATCGCGTTCGCGCCGTACGTGTCGGATTACTCGCGCTATCTGCCGGAAGACGTCGGCGTGGCGTCGACGTTCTGGGCGACCTATCTCGGCTGCACGATCGGCTCGACGCTCGCGTTCATCTTCGGCGCGGTCGCGGTGCTCGCGGTGCCGGCCGGCGCGGACACGATGGACGCGGTCAAGCAGGCGACGGGCCCGCTCGGCCCGCTGATGCTCGTGCTGTTCCTGCTGAGCGTGATCAGCCACAACGCGCTGAACCTGTACGGCGCGGTGCTCGCGGTGATCACGTCGGTGCAGACGTTCGCATACAAGTGGATTCCGACCGCGAAGGCGCGCGCGGTGGTGTCGGTCGTGATCTTCGTTGCGTGCTGCTACGCGGCGATCGGCGCGTCGACGAACTTCGTCGGCAACCTCGTCGATCTCGTGCTCGCGCTGCTCGTCGTGCTGGTGCCGTGGACGGCGATCAACCTGATCGACTTCTACGTGATCCACAAGGGCAAGTACGACATCAAGTCGATCTTCATGGCCGATGGCGGGATCTACGGCCGCTTCAACCCGCAGGCGCTGCTCGCGTATGCGATCGGCATCCTCGTGCAGATTCCGTTCATGAACACGCCGATGTATGCGGGCCCCATTCCCGCGCATCTCGGCGGCGCGGACCTGTCGTGGGTCGTGGGGCTGGTGCTGACGTCGCCGTTGTACTACTGGCTCGCGACGCGCGACAGCGCGTACCGGCGCCGGCAGACGGCCGCGACGATGCCGCCGACAGCGGCGCGTTGAGCGGCGCATGGCGCGGTGCGCGGGAGGCGGGCAGCGTGCCGTCTCCCGCGCTGCGTGGTGGAGGGGGCGATGAATGCCGAATACCGAATGCAGGCTTGCCGTGCAGTCATCGCACCACGGCCCCGGCTTCGGCAGGCAACGTGTCCGGTCGTTCGCGACGAGATGCGGAATCCGCCGATGGAGTAGAGTGCATCGTCCGGTCCGGCCGGATGTGCGGGAAACGCAGCGACGCGCCCGCGCATGCGGCCACACACGACCGGATCGCATCTCCATCCGCTGATGCCGGCAACCGGCCGACGCGAGCCCGACAATCGATCGTGGAGCAGGAACATGCCCCTTCAGCTGCATAATCCGGCCGGCGTTGCCGAGCCGTTTTCCCGTTACAGTCACGGCGTCTCGGCGCCGGCCCAGGCACGCTGGCTGCACATTTCCGGCCAGGTCGGGGTCGCGCCCGACGGCAGCGTGCCGGACGATCCCGAGCGGCAGATGGAACTGGCCTGGGACAACCTGTTCGCCGTGCTGGCCGACGCCGATATGGTGGCGTCGGATCTGGTCAAGGTGGACGGGTTCCTGACCCGTCCGGATCTGGTGCCGCTCTATCGCACCGTGCGTGAGCGGCGGCTGGGCGGCCACGCGAGCGCGTCGACCGTCGTGATCGTCAGCGGCCTGGTCGTGCCGGCGCTGCTGGTCGAGATCCAGGCGGTCGCGGCGAAGTAGCCGGGCGAGCCGTGCGCGGCACGGCGTCGCCGGCCGGCGGCAGGCCCGCGCGGCGCGCCGATCCGCGCCCGCGAGCCTGCCGCTGCTTCAGACCACCGCCGAGCGCGCGACGCGCACCGGCACCGACTTGTACGACGGCGTGCCGCTTTCCTTGTCGATGTAGTCGAGCGGCACGAGCACGTTCGCTTCCGGGTAGTACGCGCCGACCGACCCCGGCGCGATGTCGTACTCGATCGCGGTGATCTTCTCGAGACGCAGCGTCCGGCCCGACGCGGTGACCGTCTCGATGTCGACGAGGTCGCCGTGTTCGAGCCCGTACTTCGCGAGATCGGCGGGGTTCATGAACAGCACGTCACGCCGGCCGAACACGCCGCGATAGCGGTCGTCGAGCCCGTAGATCGTCGTGTTGTACTGGTCGTGGCTGCGCAGCGTGATCAGCCGCAGCACCTGCTCGGCGCCCAGCACGTCGGCATCTTCCTTCACACCCTTGTAGACCGAGAACATCGCCTTACCGGTCGGCGTCGGCCACACGCGCTCGGTGGGCGGCAGCGGCAGGCGGAAGCCGCCCGGCGTGCGGATGCGCTCGTTGAACGCCTCGAAGCCGGCCACCGTGCGGTCGATCAGGTCGCGGATGCGGTCGTAGTCGTCGATCAGGTCGAGCCATGCGACCTTGCTCGCCGGCAGCGTCGCATGCGCGATCCCCGCGACGATCGCGGGCTCCGAGCGCAACTGGTCGGACGCCGGCTTGAGCTTGCCGGCCGATGCGTGGACCATCGACATTGAATCCTCGACGGTGATCGACTGCCGGCCGGTTGCCTGGATGTCGAGCTCGGTGCGGCCGAGCACCGGCAGGATGAAGGTTTCCTTGCCGACCAGCAGGTGCGAACGGTTCAGCTTCGTGCCGAGATGCACGCTCAGGTCGAGTTTCGCCATTGCCGGGAACGACAGCTCGGGATCGGGCAGCGCGACCGCGAAGTTGCCGCCGAGGCACAGCAGCGCTTTCGCGGTGCCGTCGACCATCGCCTGCATCGCCTGCACCGCGTCATGCCCGTGATGCGCGGGCGGCGTGAAGCCACACACGTCCTCGATCTTCTTCAGGAACTCGGCTGACGGCTTCTCGGTGATGCCGACCGTGCGGTTGCCCTGCACGTTCGAATGGCCGCGCAGCGGGCAGACGCCGGCGCCGGGCTTGCCGATGTTGCCGCGCATCAGCAGCAGGTCGGCGATCAGGCGCACGGTTGCCGTGCCCTTGTTGTGCTGCGTGACGCCCATTCCGTACGTGACGATCGTCGCGTTCGACTTCGCGTACGCGAGCGCGACCTGTTCGAGCTGCGCCTGGCTGAGCCCGCTCGCGCGCTCGATGTCGTCCCACGACGTGGCTTCGAGATCGGCCGAGAACGCGTCGAAGCCGTTCGTATGCTGCGCGATGAAGTCGCGGTCGAGCACGTCGCCGCGTTCGGCTTCGAGCTGCAGCAGCGCCTTCATGATGCCCTTCAGCGCGGCCGCGTCGCCGCCGGCGTCGAGCTGGTAGTACGTCGATGCGATCCGCGTCGAGCCGAACGACGCCATCTCGATCATGTCCTGCGGATCCGCGAAGCGTTCGAGCGCGCGCTCGCGCAGCGGATTGAACACGATGATCGGCACGTTGCGGCGCGAGCACTCGTGCAGCGTGCCCATCATCCGCGGGTGGTTCGTGCCGGGGTTGTGGCCGATCGAGATGATCAGCTCGCAGTGGTCGAAATCCTCCAGCGACACGGTGCCCTTGCCGATGCCGATCGACTGCGGCAGGCCGACGCTGGTCGGTTCGTGGCACATGTTCGAGCAGTCGGGGAAGTTGTTGGTGCCGAGCTCGCGTGCGAACAGCTGGTACAGGTACGCGGCCTCGTTCGATGCGCGGCCCGACGTATAGAACTCGACCTGCTCGGGCGGCAGCGCGCGCAGCACTTCGCCGATGCGCGCGAATGCGTCGTCCCATTCGATCGCGCGGAACGTGTCGGTCGCGCGATCGTAGACCAGCGGATGCGTGAGCCGGCCCATGTTCTCCAGCTCGTAGTCCGACATGCGCAGCAGCGACGACACGGTGTTCGCCGCGAAGAACTCGGGCGTCACGCGCTTGGTCGTCGCTTCCCACGTGACGGCTTTCGCGCCGTTCTCGCAGAACTGGAACGTCGACTTGTGTTCCTTGTCGGGCCATGCGCAGCCGGGGCAGTCGAAGCCATCGGGCTGGTTGGTCCGCATCAGCACGATCGGCGCCTCGATGGTGTCCATTTGCGTGCGCACCGCATCGGCCGTCGCGCGAAGCGCGCCCCAACCACCGGCGGGCCCGTCGTACTTCCTGATGCCTGGCACTTCGCGTCGATTTGTCATGTGAATCTCCATCTGCCGGTCCCGATACGGGCGGCTCGGTTTGCGCCGTGTCGCGGCGTGGGGCGGCTCCGTCGCATGGACGGAGCCGGTCATGCGTGCCCCGGGCGAGCGGGGCATGCGGGGTTTCAGTGCGCGTCCTTCTTCGCGCCGGACGATTTCCTGGTGGACGGTTTCGCGGCGGGTGCGGGCGGCGGTGTGTCGGCGGGCGTGTCGCCGGCCTTCGCATCGTCGGTGGCCTTGGCCGTCTTGCCGTTCGGTTTCGCCTTGCCGTCGGCGTCCTTCTTGGCGTCCTTCGCTTCAGCCGCCGCGAGCTTGTTGAACTTCACTTCGTCGCTGGCCTTGTCGTAGTCGACTTCGCATCGATCGCCCGACTGCAACCGGTCGGCAAGGATTTCCTTCGCGAGCCGGGTCTCGATGGTCTGGCGGATCTGGCGCTTCAGCTCGCGCGCGCCGAACTCCGGCTGGTAGCCGGCTTCGGTCAGGTGCTCGACGAGCGAGTCGCCCATCACGAGCGTGATGTCCTGCGCGGCGGCCGTGCGCACCACGCGGTCGAGCTGGATCTGCACGATCGCGCGGATGTTCTCCTTCGACAGCGCATGGAAGACGATCACCTCGTCGATCCGGTTCAGGAACTCGGGGCGGAAATGGCCCTTCAGCACCTGCATCAGTTCTTCGCGGATCGCCTTGTCGGTCTTGCGCGCGGCTTCCGGCTGCGTGAGGTTGTCCATGATGATCGCCGCGCCGAGGTTGCTCGTCGCGATGATGATCGTGTTGCTGAAGTCGACCACGCGGCCCTTGCCATCGGTCAGGCGGCCGTCGTCGAACACCTGCAGCAGCACGTTGTAGACGTCCGGATGCGCCTTCTCGATCTCATCCAGCAGGATCACGCTGTACGGGCGGCGCCGCACGCGCTCGGTGAGCTGGCCGCCTTCGTCGTAGCCGACGTACCCGGGCGGCGCGCCGATCAGCCGTGCGACCGCGTGCCGCTCCATGTACTCGGACATGTCGATGCGGATGATCGACTGCTCGTCGCCGAACACGGTCTCGGCGAGCGCCTTCGCGAGCTCGGTCTTGCCGACGCCCGTCGGCCCGAGGAACAGGAACGTCGCGATCGGCCGGTGCGTCTGGCCGAGCCCCGCACGGGACAGCCGCACCGCATCGCTGACGGCCACCACCGCGTCGCTCTGGCCGACCACGCGCTCGCGCAGCTGCTCTTCCATCTTCAGCAGCTTCTGGCGTTCTTCCTGCGTGAGTTCGGACACCGGGATGCCGGTCAGCCGCGACACGACCTCGGCCACCGACTCGACGGTCACTTCGAGCGTTTCGGAGCCGGTCTTGCGCTGCCACGCCTCCATCATCTCGTCGACGGCTTTCTGTTTCTCGGTGATCTGCTCCTCGAACTGCTTCGCCTGGTCGAAGCGCTTGCGCGACGTCGCGTAGTCCTGCTCGCGCTTCAGTTGCGCGATCTGCGCTTCGCCTTCCTGGATGTCGACCGGGCGCGACGTCGCACCGATCCGCACGCGCGCGGCGGCCTGGTCGATCAGGTCGATGGCCTTGTCGGGCAGGAAGCGCGACGTGATGTAGCGGTCGGCGAATTCCGCGGCCGCGACGAATGCATCGTCGGCGAACGTCACCTGGTGGTGCGCCTCGAGGCTGTCGCGCAGCCCGCGCAGGATCACGATCGTCTGCTCGACGCTCGGCTCCGGCACGAACACCGGCTGGAAGCGCCGTTCGAGCGCCGCGTCCTTCTCGATGTACTTCTGGTATTCGTTGAGCGTCGTCGCGCCGATCAGGCTCAGCTCGCCGCGCGCGAGCGCGGGTTTCAGCACGTTCGCGATATCGAGGCCGCCTTCGCCGCCGCCCTGGCCGGCACCGACGATCGTGTGCAGCTCGTCGATGAACAAAATCAGTTCGTCCTGCTTCGCAGTGACCTCGTCGATCAGCTGCTTCGCGCGCTCCTCGAATTCGCCGCGATACTTCGCGCCGGCCACCATCGAGTTGATGTTGACTTCGACAAGGCGCTTGTCGCGCAGCACTTCGGGCACGTCGCCGTTGACGATCCGCTGCGCGAGCCCTTCGACGATCGCCGTCTTGCCGACACCCGGCTCGCCGATCAGCACCGGGTTGTTCTTCTTGCGGCGCGCGAGCACCTCGATCGTGCTCTCGATTTCCTGCGCGCGGCCGAGCACCGGGTCGAGCTTGCCCTGGCGCGCGATCGCGGTGAGGTCGCGGCCGAACTTGTCGAGGTTCGGCGTGCCGGTCGGCGCATCGACGCGGCCGTCCTCGGCGCCTTTGCCGACCACCTTCACGACTTTCTGGCGCAGCGCCTCGGGCGTCACGCCGTATTTCTTCAGCAGCGTGCCGGCGACGCTGTCCGGCACCGACGCGAGCCCGATCAGCAGGTGCTCGGGGCCGATGTACGAATGGCCAAGATCGCGCGACGCCTGGAACGCGTACTGCACGGCCTTTTTCACGCGCGGCGAGATCGACAGCTTGTCGAGCGGCGCATCGGGGTCGGCCGTGCCGGTGTGCGCATGCTCGTCGATGTATGACCGGAGGTCCTGCGGCGACAGCTTCAATTCTTTCAGCAGCGCGGCGCACACGTCGGTGTCCGCGAGCGCGTACAGCAGGTGTTCGGAATCGAGCTCGCTGCGGCGCAGCTCGTGCGCCTTCTCGGCCGCGCGCTGCAGCAGTTCCAGCGTCTGCTCGCTGAACGCGTCGGTCGGATCGACCGATTCGCGCGGAATCTCTGCGGCGAGCGGCGCGTCGTCGTCGAGCCCGCCGAACAGCGACGACGAGCCGCCGCCTCCCAGCAGCGAATCGAACGGGTTCAGCATGCTCTGATGCCGCATCAGCTGACGGAAGTGGTAATCGCAGATCGAGATCGTCTTGCGCTCGCCGTCCTGCATCACGGTTGCGCGCGCGACGGCCGGCCGGGCGTGGCAGATATCGCAAAGTGCGGGCATGGTGGTCTGGCTCCTGTCGGTGAAAGTGGGTCGAAGGGTGAAGTCCCGATGCGGTGCGGCGCTTGGCGCTTCCCGACCGCGAACGCACGGCACGCAACACGGCGGTGCGCGGGCGGCACCCATGCTGTCGCGCAGCGCGCGCCGGCGTCTTGCACGGTCGCGGTCGGGGCGGCAAGCGTGCGTGCCGGGAGGAGCCCACGGCATCGCTTCGACTGCGTTCAAAATAGCGAATCGGCGGAGGCCATCCAAGACACAGTTCCGCAGCGGCTCGGCCGCGAATTGCACCCTCGCATGCACTTGCGCACGGGTGGCAAGGAGTACAGACGGGCACGCGCACGGCGGCACGGGCGTGCGCGGCGTGTGCGGCGTGTGATGGCAGGAAGCGGGAGCGGGTGGAACGCGAACGGATCGTGGTGCGACATCGGCGCGCAGGGCGCCGGTTGCCGGTGGGGGGAGGGCACCGCGGGTGCGCAGGCGCGACACAAACGCCGCAGGGGGAACGTGCCGCGACCGGCTAAGTGAGACCGCACACGCACCGCGGGCGATGCGTGTGTGACGGCCGAAGGAGAGGGCGGGTTGCACGGTCCGGGCCGGACACGGCGCAACCTTGGCGTGCCGCGCTCAGTCCGGAAGTGTCATCGCGTGCCGTTGCCGCGCGATCTGCTTCACGTCGGTTGACAGTGCCGCATTCGGCAGACCATTGGCCCAGACGGAGAACGAATCCTCGATCAGGTTGCGCGTGTCGGGCGGCAACTCCGCCAGGACCAGCGACATGACGGTGAACAGCACGGCGGTGTCGCCGGCGTGGCTGCTCGCGTTCGCATCGACCGCCTGCTTCAGGTGGTCGACCGACGCCTGCAGCGCCTGCAATGCCTCATTCGAATCGCTCATCACACACTCCATGCAAGATGGGTTCGATCGGCGACGAACATGCTCGGCGGTGCGGCCAGCCGCGCGCGACGCCTGGCGGGCATCGCGCGCGGGCAACCGCGGTCAGGCCGCCGTGCTGCCCTGCGGCGCCACGGCCACCGATGCTTCGCTCGTCAGCATCAGGAACGTGAACGTTTCGCGCAGGTACAGGCGGACGGCCTTGTCGGTATGGCTCGTGTAGCCGATGGATACGTCTTCCCCGAGATGCAGCTCGTAATCGCCGCCGCGCGTGGACAGCACGCAGCCGCCGCTGATCGCCGGCGCCCAGATGATCTCGCCGCTGACGATCCGCTTGATATGGCCGAGGACCGGATAGCCCTGGTCGCGCGCTTCGCTGAGCGCCGTGTACGCGTCCGAACCGAGCACCACCGAGTACGGGCCGTCGACGCCGGCGAGCCGCAGCGCCTCGAGCGCGTCGCTGATCGCGTCGGGATACGCGCCGACGTCCGCGGGCAATGTGAGCTTGCGGTTCGACGTGCCTTCGCGGATGCCGACGATGCCTGCCGCCTGGTAGCCGTCGAAAATCGCGCCGTCTTCGGCGAACGCGAGCCGCTGCGCGGCGTCCTTCGCCGGTTGCCAGTCGGCGTCGCGCGCGCCGCGCTCGACGCTGTCGATCGCATCGCGGCTCAGCTCGAACGGCACCGTCAGCTCGACGATCGTGCGGACTTCGCGCAGCCGCGCATTCACTTGCTCGCGCGGCGCGGCAACGTCGACCAGGTGCCCGGTGCCGACGGCCGACAGCTCGGGGCCTTCGGGGCCATCGACGTCGACGACGCGGCGGCCGGCCACGGATCGTTTGAACGTGCGTGCCACTTCCTCCTCGATTTGTTCCCAGGCGGACGCGGAGATCGGGGCGAGTTCGCGGTGCAGGTTGTTCATGGGTTCTTGTTGCCTCACGTCAGCGAAAACACTTCATGGTGGGCCGATCGGCGGAAGAACTGCGCCTGATGCCAGGCGGGCCGATCACGGGCGAAAATGCATATTAGCAGGCTCGATTGACACCACTGCAGCACAAATCGAAACGACACCGTGCGGTGGCGCAACTGTTATGCAATTCGCGCGTGGGGCGAGGGTGGGTGCATGCGCGGCATGCCGCGACTGGATTGCGACACCCGGGGTTCGTGCCGACGCTGACGCCGTTCGGGCCGCGTTCGACGCTGTGCGGAATCCATTCCGGTCGACGGCCTATCGCATGTCGTGCATTCTTACGAACATTCATCCAGCCGGGTTTCTGGAAGCCGGGGTGAGCGGCGTTCCGTCGTCGCGACCGAGTCCGGATGAATCATAGACGCAGCCTATTGAAGCTTCACAACAAGTGGAGGTCGTTCATGGCACTGCAACTCGTCTCGCCCGAAGACAAATACATGCTGAAGACGGGCGTCATCAATCACGAGGATGTCATCGGGCATTTGCGGCAGGTGTTGAACGCGTTTGCCGCGAAGCCGGAGTACAGCAAGTTCTATATCGGCATCACCAGTGACCTGAATACCCGGCTGGCGAAACATCGCGCCACCAAGCCCGATTTCAAATTGATGTGTCCGATCTATCTCGAAGCGCACAACCTGGTCGGGAACGCGTTCGACCGTCTGGAGCGCAAGGCCATCGAGACCTTCCGCACCGGCATCACGCACCCGCAATCCGGCGAACGGCTGCTTGCATGCAGCAACGGGCCGGGCGGAGCGCTGCCGAAGAACTGGCTCTATATCCTGGTCGGTTGATTCGCGCGGACGGCGTGCGGGGAATGTAAGCCTGCGCACGTCACGGCGTGCACTCGGCGGTATCGCGGAAGGGCGGCGCCTGCGCAGCGCCGCACGCCGCGCCACGCCGCGCCACGCCGCACGAGCGCCCCGGCCGACTGAACTGCAGCCGTTCCAGACCAGCCCGGCGCGGGGTAGCGCGCCGGACTGCCGTTGGCACCTTGCGTTACGACGGCACGCCTTTCAGCGAGCCGATTTTCAGCGAACCGTCGCGATGTGGCGCCGCCGCCGACGGTTCCGGCTGCGCCGCATCGGCGGCCGGTGCCGCGCGATCGGCGAGCGCTTCGAGCAGGTCGGCGGACGGCACGAAGAACAGCGATCCGGTGACCGCGCGGCTGTAGTCGAGCAGGCGGTCGTAGTTGCCGGGCGGGCGGCCGACGAACATGTTCTCGAGCATCTGCTCGATCGGCGCCGGCGAACGCGCATAGCCGATGAAGTAGGTGCCGAATTCGCCTGCGCCCGGGCGCCCGAACGGCATGTTGTCGCGCAGGATCTTCACTTCCTGGCCGTCCTCGTCGAGCGTGGTCAGCGAGCTGTGCGAACACGACGGCTTCACGTCCGGCGCGAGCTCGATATCGGCGAGCTTGGTGCGGCCGATGATGCGCTCCTGCGTCTCGACCGCGAGCGCGTTCCAGCCGGCCATGTCGTGCAGGTACTTCTGCACGATCACGTAGCTGCCGCCCGCGAATTCATCATCCTCGTCGCCGATTACCGTGAAGTCGACCGCCTCGCGGCCTTCCGGATTCTCGGTGCCGTCGACGAAGCCGATCATCGCGCGCTGGTCGAAATTGCGGAAGCCGTGCACCTCGTCGACGACCGTGACGGCATCGCCGAGCGCGCCGAGCAGTTGCGTCGCGAGTTCGAAGCACAGGTCCATCGCTTCCGCGCGAATGTGCAGCAGGATGTCGCCCGGCGTCGCGACCGCGACGCGCTGCCCCGCGCCGAATTCACGGAACGGATGCAGCGCGGCGGGGCGCGGGTTGCCGAACAGCGCATCCCACGCGTCGGCGCCGAAGCCGCACACGCAGGTGAGGTTGCCGCCCGGCACGCGCTTGCCGACCGAACGCACGAGCGCGGCGATGTCGCCGCACCATGACCGGATCGTGTCGGCGTGATCGGCACCGGGATTGATCGTCGCCACGAGGAAGATCGCGCTGCGCGTGATCGTGCTGTGAACGTTTTGGGAGAGCGGGGGAGGTGTCTGCATCGTGGCCTGCCGGTCAGTCATGTCGGGACGGAAGTGCCGTGGCGCGCGAAGGCGAACGGTTGAACGGTGTCATGCGACTGTTCTCTTTGTGTCATGCGGATGAAGGACGTTGCGCGGATCTCGCGCAACGGGCCGCAGCGGTGGCGGCCGGCCGCACGGTGCGTGACCTGCCCGCACCGCGTAACGTCGTCGAGCAAGCAATCTAGCAGCTTCGGCCAGTCTTTGGAACACGTATCGCCAATCTGTCATTCGAATGCGTCAAACAGGGCCGGATTTCGTGCGATGCCCGCGCAGCTGTACTCCTGGCGTGCGCGGCGCTGTGCTCTTGAGCGCGGGTGCCGCGTGCAGTAGATTAGGTCCCGCTGCGCCCGCCGACGAGGAGCGTCATCATGAACCTGCTGGAAGCGATGCGTGTATATGTCGCGGTGGTCGAGCATGGCGGCCTGTCCGGCGCCGCGTCCGAACTGCGGCTCGACGAAATGCAGGTGAGCGAACGGATCGACGGCCTCGAACGGTATCTCGGCTGTCGCCTGCTGCTGTGCCGCGAGCCCGACGACGTTGCCTGCACCGACGCGGGCGACGCGTTCCACGTGTGTTGCCGCCGGACGCTGTCCGCGGTCGAACAGGCGATCGGCGCGGCTGGCCAGCACGTGGCGGATGTGCCGGACACGCACGATACCGCGCATGCCGCCGCACGTGATGCGGATTTCCCGCCGCCGCCCGGCGCCGCTCATGCCTCAACACAGCGACTGTCACCTTGAATACGACCACCGTTCCCTGCTCGCCGGCCGAGCGCATTCGTCGCCGCTTCGGCCATTTCCTTCACGCGGCCGAACTGGCCGGGCTGATCGTGATCGGGCTCGCGACCGCGTTCGCGATGGCGCAGGAAGCGTGGAAGGTCGTGCTCGCGGGCGAAGTGTCGCTGACCGACCTGCTGCTGATGTTCCTGTATCTGGAAGTGCTCGCGATGGACGTGCGCTACCTGCGGCTCGGCCGGTTGCCGGTGCGGTTTCCGCTGTTCATTGCGATGACGTCGCTCGCGCGCGACCTGATTCTGCGCGGTGCGACCGACAGCCCCGAACGGATGCTGATGACCACGTTCGGGATCGTGCTGCTCGCGGTGGGCGTGCTGATCCTGAGTTTCGGCCAGCATCGCTTCCCGGCCGACGTCGCGGATGTCGAGGACGATGCGCATGCACACAGGTGACGCACGAGCGGCAGGCCGCGTGAATTTTCCCTGTTCCTGCAAGGAGGGTGCCCGATGAGCACGGATTCCGTCGAAACGAAACAGGCGATCGAACTGCAGCGCGTGGCGTCGGACGCCTACCGGCTGGCGCGCGACACGCGCGATGCCGATCCGGCGCTCGCACGCGCGCCGTCCGTCGCCGGGCTGCAGCGGGAGGCGGCGCACGCCTATGCCGACGCGGCGCGTGCGCGCGTGGCGGCCACCGGCATCTGAATCGAATTCCGGCCAGCCGCATGCGGTGCGGCGGCTGAAACTGACCATCCAACCGAGCGAGGTGTCGAATGACCAAGCAACTGATCGTCGCCGTGTTCGGCAGCGTCGACACGGCCCGCCAGGCCGCGAACGATATCGAGGCGCTGTCGGAGAAAAACGAAGGATTCAACGTCGAGAACGGCGTCGTCGTCGAGAAGGACGCGACCGGCAAGCTCGCGGTACTCCATGCCGAATCGCGTCCGTTCAAGGGCGGTGTGATCGGCGCGATCGCAGGCGGTTTGCTCGGCCTGCTCGCCGGGCCGATTGGCGTGGTCACGGGCATGGCGGCCGGCGCGGGGGCCGGCATTCTCGCGGAAGCGGCCGGCAACGCGCTGCTCGACGGCACGTTCGTCGAGACGGTTGCGGCACGGCTCGTGCCCGGCAGCGTCGCGATCATCCTGGAAGCGAAGGAAGACATGCCGTTCTCGGTCGACAACGTCGTGACGGGATTCGGCGGCAAGGTCTACCGTCAGGCGCTCGATTGAGACCATCCATTTCGACCGACTTCGGGAGAACCGCATGCGCATCGATCAATCGTACCGTCGCTTCGACATCGCGGCGACGCTGTCGCCGCTGCCCGGCAACGGCAAGCGCGCGATCGCGATCGTCGACGTGACGACCGACGATCCGGCCCGCCTCGCCGATCTCGGCACCGGGCAATTCCTGCAGATCCGCAAGTGGGTCGAGTCGAACGACGTCGCATTGCTGACGGTGGTGTTCGACGAGTGCAAGGTCGCGATCGATCACTACGCGGACAACGTCGACGACGCTTGAGCACACGCGGGGCCCGTGCATGACCGGGCTTCGCGCGATGGCTGCCCGACTGCCATCGGCAAATCGCGATGACGCGCGCCGGCACAGCGCCCGGCGAATGGTTGCCGCGCGATCGCGCGGGGCCGCGCCGTCGCGTTCGCATCTGTTCACCACGCCGGCCGGATTTGATGTTTCCTCGCCAAACTGTCACTTACATTCGTCGAAATGACGCAGTAGGATGCCGAACCTTGTCTTGATGAGATTCGCATTGCTATCCGCCTTCAATTTCGATAACGGACGAGGTTCGCACCGGGACACCCGCGCCCGGGCACGGCTATCCGGCTTCGTGCACCGGCGCGGTCGTGCCGCTCACGCATCGCAGGCCGGTTCATCGCTGGCGGGGCGAGGCGGATGAAGCTCTACGAGAAATTTGCAAACGACGTAGAGCGACTCATCCGGCAAGGCGTATATCGACACGGCGATCGTGTGCCGTCGGTGCGGCAGGCGAGCCAGCAGCACCGGATCAGCATCACGACCGTGCTGCACGCGTATCTGCTGCTGGAAAGCCGCGGGCTGCTGGAAAGCCGCCCGCAGTCCGGCTATTTCGTGAACCTGCGGCGCGACGACAGTCATGCGCCGGTGCGCGAGTTGCGGCCGTCGAAGCCGATCGCGATCTCGTCGTCGGTCGACGTGAGCCGGCTCGTGCTGTCGACGCTGCGCTCGATCGGCACGGACGACGCGGTGCCGCTCGGCTCGCCGTACCCGGACCCGAGCCTGTTCCCGTTCGAAAAGCTGAACCGCTACGCGTACGCGGCTGGCCGTGACAAGTCGCTGTGGGGCGTGACGGACGGGCTGCCGCCCGGCCATCCACGGCTGATTCGGCAGATTGCGCGTCGCTACCTGGAAAACGGGATGTCGGTGGACCCGAACGAGATCATCGTGACGGTCGGCGCGACGGAGGCGATCAATCTGTGCCTGCAGGCCGTTGCAAAACCGGGCGACACGATCGCGGTGGAGTCACCGACGTTCTACGCGATGCTGCACGCGATCGAGCGGATGGGGATGAAGGCGATCGAGGTGGCGACGCATCCGGAATACGGGATCGACATCGCGGCGCTGGCCGCGATTGCGAAGTCGCAGCCGATCGCCGCGTGCATGGTGATGCCGAACTTCCAGAACCCGCTCGGCTTCCAGATGCCCGACGAACGCAAGCGTGAACTGGTCGAGTTCGCCGCGAAAGCCGATCTGCCGATCATCGAGAATGGCGTGTACAACGAACTGTACTTCGGCAACATCCATCCGAGCACGCTGAAGGCGTTCGACCGTCACGACATCGTGCTGCATTGTTCGTCGTTCTCGAAGAGCCTGACGGCCGCGTACCGGATCGGCTGGGCGCTGCCGGGCCGTTATCGCGAGCAGGTCGAGAAGCTGAAATTCCTGAACACGCTCGCGACGCCGTCGCTGCCGCAGCTCGCGATCGCGGAGTTTCTCGAACGCGATGGCTACGAGCATCACCTGCGGCGGATTCGCAAGGCGTATGCGCAGCAGGCGAACCTGATGCGGACGATGGTGTCGCGGTTTTTCCCGGAAGGTACGCGCATTTCGAGCCCGGCCGGCGGGTACGTGCTGTGGATCGAGCTGCCCGCGCAGGTCGACGCGATGCGGCTGTACCAGCTCGCGCTGGAGCAGGGGATCACGATCGGGCCCGGCTACATGTTCTCGATCGCGGACAGCTACCGGAATTTCATCCGGCTGAACTACAGCAGCCCGTGGTCGCCGGAGATCGAGCAAGCGGTCGTGACCGTCGGCAAGCTCGCCGCCTACTGTCTCGACTGAACATACCGCCGCGCGTCGAGCGTAGCGTCGTCAAGTCAGCCGGTACGACTGCGCGCCCGTTCCCGCGAGCGCGCCGCCATCGACGATCAGGTATTCATTGCGGATCGGCTTGCCGTCGAACCAGCATTGCAGGATCTCCAGCGTGCCGGCCGCGTAGCGTGCCTGCGCGGACAGCGACGTGCCGGAGATGTGCGGCGTCATCCCGTTGAACGGCATCGTGCGCCACGGGTGATCGGCCGTCGCCGGCTGGGGAAACCACACGTCGCCGCCGTAGCCCGCGAGATGCCCGGACGTGACGGCGTTCACGACCGCGTCGCGGTCGACCAGCTTCGCGCGCGCGGTGTTGATCAGGTACGCGCCGCGCTTCATGCGCGCGATCATCGCCGCGTCGAACAGGTGCTCGGTCGACGGGTACAGCGGGATCTGCAGGTTGACGATGTCGACGGCGCTCGCGAGTGATGCGGCATCGGCGTGATACGTGAGCCCGAGTTCCTGCTCGATCGATGCATCGAGCCGGTGGCGCTGTGTGTAGTGCAGATGCAGCCCGAACGGCTTCAGCCGGCGCAGCACGGCGAGCCCGATGCGCCCCGCGCCGACCGTGCCGAAATGCATGCCTTCGACGTCGTAGCTGCGCGACACGCAATCGGCGATGTTCCAGCCGCCTTCCTGCGCGATGGCATGTGACGGCAAGTAGTTGCGCACCAGTGCGAGCGTCGTCATCACCACGTGCTCGGCCACGCTGATGCTGTTCGAGCCGGTGACTTCGGCGACGGTGATGTGCGCGCGCGCGGCGGCGTCGAGATCGACGTGATCGGAGCCGATGCCGGCCGTCAGCGCGAGCTTCAGTTTCGGCGCGCGGGCAATCCGTTCGGCCGTCAGGTACGCGGGCCAGAACGGCTGCGAGATCACCACGTCCGCTTCGGGCAGCCGGCGCTCGAATTCGGAGTCGGGGCCGTCCTTGTCGCTCGTGACGATCAGCGTGTGGCCGTGCGCCTCCAGATAGCCGCGCAGCCCGAGCGCGCCGGACACCGAGCCGACGAGTTCGCCGGGCCGGAAGCCGGGCGGGCCGGCGGGCGTCGGCGCGGTTTGTCCGTCCGCGTACTGCGTGATGACCGGAATCGCATCGCGCACGTAGCGCGGCGGATAGCCGTCCACGGGATCGGGGTAGAGCACGCACAGAACGGTGGCCATCGGGTAGCACTCCGGGTGACGGGGGGAAGGCGCGCGGCATGCGGATTGCGCACGACGCGCGACGTGCGCCGCGGGTGGCGCGCGTGTTGCGCCGCAACGTTGATGACGTTCTACGCCCGTCATGGATCTCGTACAAGCTACAGTGCGTGTTTGCGTGCGCTGCGGGGGCGTCTGTACCTGTTCTTTTCATGAAGGACGCCGATAATGGGATCGTTACCTGACTCTGCGGGAGCGATGTCATGTCCGGAAGCGATTCCTCGTCTTCACGTCCCGATCTCACGCAAGGCATCGCGCTCGACGATCTCGCCGACGGTGCAATGATCGAGGGCCATGTCGGTGACGCAGCGGTGCTGCTGGTGCGCCGCGCCGACGAACTGTTTGCCGTGGGCGCGCAATGCCCGCACTACGGCGCGCCCTTGGCCGACGGCCTGCTGGAGGGCGACACGATCCGCTGCCCGTGGCATCACGCGGCGTTCTGTCTGCGCACCGGCGAGTTGCTGCGCGCGCCGGCGCTCGACGGGCTGCCATGCTGGCGCGTCGAACGCCGCGACGGCCGCGCCGTCGTACTCGATGCGCAGCCGGCTGCCGTGCCGCCTGCATTGAATGCAGCAGGACTGCCTGCTTCGATCGTGATCGTCGGCGGCGGCGCAGCAGCGATCGCGGCGGCCGTGACGCTGCGGCAGGAAGGCTATCCGCATCCTGTCACGCTGCTGACTGCCGATTCCGATCCGCCTTACGACCGGCCGAACCTGTCGAAGGACTATCTCGCCGGCACGGCCGAGGCCGACTGGCTGCCGCTGCGCTCACCGTCGTTCTATGCCGACCACCACATCGACGTGCGGTGCGGCACGCGTGTCGTACGCATCGATCCCACGCAGCAAGCGGTCGAACTGGCCGACGGCAGCCGTGTCGGATACGGCGCGCTGCTGCTGGCAACGGGGGCCGAACCGAACCGGTTGACCGTGCCCGGCGCGGATCTGCCGCACGTGTGCGTGCTGCGCTCGCGCGCCGATTGCGATGCACTGATCGGCAAGCTGAAGACGGCGCGCCGCTGCGTCGTGGTCGGCGCGAGCTTCATCGGGCTCGAAGCCGCCGCCGCGTTGCGCACGCGCGGGCTCGACGTGCAGGTCGTCGCGCCCGATGCGCATCCGATGGCGCGCGTGCTCGGCGAAGCGCTCGGCAGCACGATCCAGGCCCTGCACGAGTCGCACGGCGTGGTGTTCCATCTCGGCGCGACGCCGGCGCAGATCACGCCGGACAGCGTGACGCTGTCGACCGGCGACGTACTGCCGGCCGATCTCGTGGTGGTCGGCATCGGCGTTCATCCGAACGTGGCGCTCGCGCAGGACGCGGGGCTGGCCGTCGAGCGCGGCGTGACGGTCGACCGCTTCCTCCAGACGAGTGCGCCCGGCATCTACGCGGCCGGCGACATCGCGCGCTGGCCCGATCCGCTGACGGGCGAGCGCATTCGCGTCGAGCACTGGGTCGTTGCCGAGCGGCAGGGCATCGTCGCCGCGCGCAACCTGCTCGGGCAGCAGCGGCCGTTCGATGCGGTGCCGTTCTTCTGGAGCCAGCATTACGACCTGACGATCAACTATGTCGGGCATGCGGAGCAATTCGATCGTGTCGAGATCGATGGCGACCTCGGCGCGCACGATTGCTCGATCGCGTACTGGCGCGACGACACGCGGCTCGCGGTCGCGACGATCGGCCGCGATCTCGACAGCCTGAAGGCGGAAGCGGCATTCGAGCGACAGATTGCAGCCGCGTGACAGCGGCGTGACGACATGATTCGAACCTGGAGGCGAGATGAATCCCGATGTCCGTGCCTGTTTCGAAACCGAGTTTGCGCCGCGTATCGCGGCGCGCGTGCTCGGCCTGTATCAGCCTGGCGATGTGAGGGTGGACGTCGTGCCGCACGACGGGCAGGGCAGCCCGACCTGTGTCGATGTCATCGGCCTCACGTCGACGGTCGGATTGCCGAACCGGCTGAATGCACGGCTCGCGTGGCGTGACGACGCGATCGATGCGCTGCTGGCCGAGCCCGACCGCAGCCGCTTCGACCGCTATCTCGCGGCGCTGCCGGTCACGATCCAACGCTGGCAGATGGAATTGCCGGTCGATTTCAGCACACGAACCCAGCGCGATCGCGAGATCCTGATCGGCGATCTGGATTTCGATGCGTGAAATGCGCCGTGCGCTGCGCACCGATGAGCCGGTTGCCGCTACCGGTCGCGTGTCTTGATGATCACGCGGCCCTGATCGATGCCGCCGCGCAGCGCTTCGTCGCACGTGAGCCATTCGGGCGTGACGAGCTCGGGTGCGGGCAGGTCGACCGGCGCGCCGTCGCGGAAGATCCGCACCTGCGCGACCCACGCGCCGTTCGCGTTGCGCGTCGCGTCGACGCGAATCTCGTGATCCATGAAAGTGTCGGTGGCTTGCATCGGTCGGGGCCCTCCGTCGTGCGTGAACGCGGTGCGTCGATCGTAGCAGCATGGCGGGCGCCGTGCATCCGATACGAAGCGGAACCTGCGCGCGATTCGAAGCACGTGTCGACGCGCGAGACGGGAGCGAACCTGTGGCCTTCGACCTGACCTTTTCCATTAAGGT
This sequence comes from Burkholderia sp. AU30198, assembly GCF_020419825.1. Lineage (NCBI taxonomy): Bacteria > Pseudomonadati > Pseudomonadota > Betaproteobacteria > Burkholderiales > Burkholderiaceae > Burkholderia > Burkholderia sp. AU30198. Next base: position 45,965 of record NZ_JAIZSA010000005.1, read on the forward strand.
GTTTGCGGCACTGTTCGCGATCATGAATCCGATCGCGAACATCCCCGTGTTCCTGTCGCTGACGGAAGGCGCGGCGGACGGCGTGCGCCGCAAGGTCGCGCTGACGGCGGCGATCGGCGTGACGGTCGGCTGCATCGTGTCGGCGGTCGCGGGTGGCGCGATCCTGCATGTGTTCGGCCTGACGATCGACGATTTCCGCCTCGCGGGCGGGCTGCTGGTGCTGCTGATCGCGCTGTCGATGCTGCACGGCGCGCCGAGCCGCCAGCATGCGCCGGGCGAAAGCGAAGGTGCCGATCCGGCGACGGCCGAGAGCGTCGCGATCTATCCGCTGACGATCCCGCTGCTCGTCGGCCCCGGCACGATCGCGACGATGATCGTGCTCGGGCACAGCGCGTTGTCGACCGGGCAGGAATTCGCGTTCGCGCTCGGGCTCGCCGCGTTTCTCGTGTTGCTGGCCGTTTCGTTGCTGTCGGCACCGCTGATCGGCCATTACCTGTCGCCGCGCGTGACGGCGGTGACGCAGCGGCTGATGGGGATGATTCTCGCGGCGATCGCGATGCAGATGATCGTCGCGAGCCTGAAGGCCGCGTTCGGGCTGCCGCATTGAGCGCGGCGCATCCTGAACCGGCCGCCTGATTTTACGGAGTGGCGGATGAATACGCTGATTGTGTTGTCCTATCCCGACCTCGCGGCCGCCCATCGTGCGCTTGCCGAACTCGATACGTTGCGCGACCGGCATGTCGTCGCGCTGTCGGGTATCGCGATCGTCGAGTGCGCAACGGATGGACAGTTGCGCGCGCATGCAGTCGACCCCGGACGCACGCCGCCCGGATCGCTGCTCGACAGCGTGGTCGAGCACATCGAATCGTCGCTCGATGCGTGGCGCGAGCGGCCGGTGGACGACGCGCTGATCGACCGCGTCGCGCGCAAGGCGCGCCCCGGCACGGTGTCGCTCGGGCTGGCCGCGACGCAACTCGACATCTATGCACTGAGCACGGGGCTTGCACCGTTCGGCGGCGAAGTGATCGACACGACGCTGTCGATCGACGACGAACTGAAGCTCGTCGAAGCGATCTCGAACGCACGTGACGGTGGCGGTGGCAGCGATGCAGCGACCGGCTGACGCGCACGGGCGTTTTCAATTGCGCAGCCGAGCGGTCTGTGCCGCGCATCGCAGGCTGGTCGGGCATCGATGCGCATGACCCTTCGTAGCAGGGCCTGAATCGAACGCAAGCGGCCGCGCCCGTTCATCGCCGCGACCGCAATGGCCCCGTGCAGCCCTGCATGCGGCGCGGCGGGATCGATGTCGAACCGGCGGTTCAGGGCCGCGCGGCAATCTCGTCGAGATGCCACAGCAGATCGGCCGGATCGTCGTACACGCGCAGCGCGCCCGCGCGTTCGAGTTCGTCGCTGCCGTATCCGCCCGACAGCAGCCCGACGCCGAGCGAGCGGCAGCGGGCAGCGGCAAGCATGTCCCAGATGCTGTCGCCGACCACGACCGTATGTTCGATCGGCACGTTCAGCTGCGCGGCGGCCGTCAGGAACAGGTCGGGATCCGGCTTCGCATACTTGACCTGATCGCGCGTGACCACGACGTTCTTCGCCGGATCGACGCCGAGCGCCTCGAGATTGATGGCGGCCGTTTCCATCCGCCCGCTGGTCGCGATCGCCCAGCGAATCCCCGCCGCCGACAGCGCGGCCAGCAGTTCACGTGCACCCGGCAGCGGCCGCACCTGCGCGCGCAGCCGCTGGTACGCGGCCGCGTGCAGCCGGGCAAGCCGCTCGACGCGCTCGGCGTCGAGGTCGACCGACGTCTCGCGCAGCAGCTGGTTCAGGAACAGGCCGCCGCTCATGCCGATCTTGCGGTGGATGCGCCACACCGACAATTCGATGCCTTCGGCATCGAGCGCCTCCTTCCAGGCGAGCACGTGCTGGTAGACGCTGTCGACGAGCGTGCCGTCGAGATCGAACAGAAAGGACGTTTCAATGCGCATGGGATTCTCCAGGCTCGACAGGGATCGAGCGAACGGGTCGTGGAAGCCGGTCGGCACATTATCGGCGCATGGCCGTGTCATGACCATGTCCCGCGGGCAACCCGCACCGCGCCGTGTCATATGCCGCTGGTACAATCGCGACGATCGCCGGGCCGGGCTCTCCGCGCCGCGCGCCCCCAACTCTCGTCTCGTCGATTCCAGGTATGGCCACACCGGACGCCGTCAGTTCCAAGCACTCGTGGTGGGGCGTACTGGCCCTGGCACTCACCGCCTTCATCTTCAATACCACTGAATTCGTGCCCGTCGCGCTGCTCAGCGCGATCGGCGACAGCCTGCACATGCAGCCGACCGACGTCGGCCTGATGCTGACGATCTACGCGTGGGCCGTGGCCGTCGTGTCGCTGCCGCTGACGCTGGCCACGCGCCATGTCGAGCGCCGCAAGCTGCTGATGGGGGCGTTGCTGGTGTTCATCGGCAGTCACGTGGTGACCGGTGTCGCGTGGAATTTCGCGGTGCTGATGGTCGGCCGGCTGGGCATCGCGTGCGCGCATGCGGTGTTCTGGTCGATTTCCGTGCCGCTGGCCGTGCGCCTCGCGCCGAGCGACTGGAAAAGCCGCGCACTGAGCCTGCTGGCGATGGGCACGGCGATCGCGATGGTGGCCGGCATCCCGCTCGGGCGTGTGGTGGGCGAGACGTTCGGCTGGCGTGTCACGTTCCTGATCATCGCCGGCGCGGCGGGTGTCGCGTTGCTGCTGCTGCGCGCGACGTTGCCGGTGCTGCCGAGCCAGGGCGCCGGGTCGCTCAGCAGCATCGGCGTGTTCCTGCGCAAGCCCGCGCTGGTGGCGCTGTACGCGATCACCGTGCTGGTCGTGACCGCGCACTTCACGTCGTATACGTACATCGAACCGTTCGTCCAGAGCGTCAATCACGCGAGCAGCAGCCGGATTACCTACGTGCTGATCCTGTTCGGCATCGCCGGCATACCGGCCGCGATCTGCTTCAACCGCGTCTATCCGCACCGGCCGGACGACTTCCTGCTCGGGTCGATCGTCGCGCTGGCGGGATGCCTGCTGATCCTGTTCCCGTGCGCGCTGAACATCGTCACGCTGTCAGTGCATACGCTGGTCTGGGGCGGCGCGATCGTCTGCTTCGGGCTGGCGATGCAGGCATGGGTGCTGAAGCTGGCGCCGGAGGGCACCGACCTGGCGGTGTCGATCTTCTCCGGGCTGTACAACGTCGGCATCGGCGCGGGCGCGCTGATCGGCAACCATATCGCCGGCGACTTCGGGCTGCCGTGGGTCGGCACGTTCGGCGGCGTGGTCGGCGCGGTGGCGGTCGGGATCGCGTGGCTCGCGTTGCGGCTGCATGCGAGGCAGGCGGTGGCGTAGCCGCCGCCGGGCCGCGGCGTGCGGCGAACACGGCCACCGCCCGGCCTCGCGCCTCACCGGTCATGCAACCGAGTAACCGCCGTCGGCCACGAGCGCGTGCCCTGACACATAGCTGGAGTCATCCGACGCGAGGAACGCGACGATCGTCGCCATTTCCTCGGCGGAGCCCCAGCGTCCTGCCGGCGTCGATGCGGCAAATGCCTGTTGCGCATCGTCCGACGGCCAGATGCCACGGTGATGGAACGGCGTTTCGATCAGCCCCGGGCACAGTGCGTTCACGCGCACGCCGCGCTTGAACCATTCGATCGACGCGGTCTTCGTCATCCCGATCACCGCGTGCTTGCTCGCGATATAGACCGACGCATTCTCGAAGCCGATCAGCCCGCCCATCGACGCGTTGTTGATGATGCTGCCCGACCCCTGCCGCAGCATGATTTCGGCGGCGTACTTCATCGAATTGAATACACCGCGCACGTTCGGTTCGAACACCCTGTCGAACCGCTCGGCATCCTGCTCGAGCAGCGGCGCGAACACGCCTTCCGTGCCGGCATTGTTGAACGCGATGTCGAGGCGTCCGTAGGTCGATGCCGCGAAATTGAACAGCTTGCGCAGATCGTCTTCGTTCGCGACGTCCGCGACGAAAGCCTTGGCGTCGCCGCCGGCGGTCATGATTTCGTCGACCAGCTGGTCGAGTTCGGCCTTGCGCCGGGCGGAGACGACGACCTTGGCGCCGCGACGCGCCAGTTCGATCGAGGATGCGCGGCCAATGCCGGAACTGGCGCCCGTCACCAGGGCGATGCGGCCGTCGAGTTGGGCCGGTTTCGTGCTTGCGTTCATGATGAGATTCTCCAGAGTGAGGGATGAAAGCGCCGCATGTGGCTGAGTCGGATCGGTTGCGATGCACGCTTGATGTGCATTGTGGTCGCTCGCTCATCGTAAAAAAATGGAACAATGGCGCATTCAGAATTCCCGTTTTAGGAATGAAAAACGCGACCGCATGCGCGTCAGGAGGGTTCTCCATGCTCAACCGACTCGATATCCTGAAGATCTTCTCCGCGGCTGCTGCGGCACCCACGTTTCGCGAGGCGGCTGCGCGTCTCGGCGTATCGCCGCAGGTCGTGACGCGTGCGGTGCGCGAACTGGAGGAGATGCTCGGCGAAACGCTGTTTCACCGGACGACCCGGAGCATCCGGATTACCGCGTTCGGGCAGGCGTTCGCGCGCGACGCGCAGACGGCGCTGGCCGCCGTCGACGGGCTGTTCGGGCCCGCGACCGGCCAGGCCGACGAGCCGGTGGGCGTCGTCCGGATCACGGCGCCGTCGGGCATGGGGCGTCATTACGTCCAGCCGATCCTGAGCGATCTCATGCGGCGCTATCCGGGGCTCGTGCCCGACCTGCGGCTGTCGGACGTGCCGTCGCCGGTGGTCGACGAACAGATCGACATCGGCGTGCGCGTCGGGGCGATCGGCGACAACCGCTTCGTCGCGCGCATGATCGGACCGTTGCCGATGTGGATCGTCGGCGCGCCGTCGCTGCTCCGGCGGTTGGGTGAGCCGAAGAACCGCAAGGAACTCGAATCGATGCCGGTCACCTGCCTGATCGATCGCGCGAGCGGGCGGGCATGGCCGTGGATGTTTCGCGGGGAGCACCAGTTCGTCCCGTCGTCGCCGGCGTATCTGACCGACGACACCGAGGTGGAGATCGAGGCCATATGCGCGGGGGTGGGGCTCGGCCAGTGCTCGGAGTATCTCGTCCGGCCTTACATCGACAAGGGGCGCCTCGTGCGGCTGCTGCCCGGCCTCGACCCCGAACCGTGGAAGCTGCACGTCTATCGGCCGCGACGCGGGCCGATGCCCCGGCGCATCCGGGTCGTGTACGACGAGCTGGTGGCGAAGCTTGCGGACGCAACGTGGCGGGGGTAGACGGTGCGGCCGGGCTGTCCGGCCGCTGATCGCGTTGGCGCGAAGCGGCGTCACCCACCGCTCGACGGCATCGGCGCACCGGCGCAACAGCAGCGTGCCCAGCGCGCGGCCATCCGGCCACGGGTGGTCGCACCATTCGCCCCCAGACACGCGGCAAGCCGACATATTGCGGCATCATCATGGTGCCGCCGCACCGGCATTCGGTGCCCGATATTCGACTGGAGACTGTGCATGCCGATACCCCGGATTGAAACCCGCGACGCGATGGGCGATCCCGATGTGGTCTATCTCAACCCGGATCACGTGCTGTGGATGTCGCAGCCGACCGCTGCGCAGCGGCGGCCGGGCGGCACGGCCATTCGCGTGGACGACCGCGTGAAGGGCGGTTCGCTGCTGATGGCCGACAATCCCACGCGCCTTCTGCAGGATCTCGGGCCGTTCGTGACGGTGACGCTGGCGAACCCGTCGTCCGACTATCCGGACGGTCTCGTGCATGTGCGTGCGCAGGCGATCGTCAAGATCGCGACGGACGACCACGACAAGCCGCTCGCCGAGCGCACGCTTGGCTGGGTCCATGTCCAGGACGGCTCCGCTTTCAAGGTCAGGGATTACGCCGGCGTGGCCGCGCAATGGCAGGCGTCGGTGGCGGCTGCCGGCCGCTGAGCAGGTCTTCACGCGTGCGCCATGACGCGGCGGCCCGTCGTGCGGCAGTTGGCCGGCCGTGTTTCTCGTCGGAATACCGGCTGTCTTGCCTCGTGCGCCGCGGCGAACTGCCCGGGCGTCGGATGGCCGGGTGAACTATGAGCCCGCCCGGTGTCGGATTCGATACGCGATGGGTCGATCAGCCGGGTAACATGGCGCATCGTGACGAACCCGTGCTCGTTCGGGCCCTGGTCGCGGAATCGCCCGTCGAAGCGCTCGATACAGGTGTTCTCCACCGGCTTGCCGAGGAACCGTCCGCCATGAACCTTGCCGTGTCCGATATCACGCCGGAGGAACTCCGGCTGTTCGGCGACATCGTCGCCCGCCTGGAAGAACTGGGGCCGGTCGTCGACGTGAGGAAGGTCGTGCTGCCCGCGATCACGCAGCTGCTTCGCGCGGATTTCGCCGCATCGTTCGATTGCGATGAACAAACCGGCCTGTGGCGAAACGGGTTCGCGTACAACGTCGATCCGATGCAGATCGCCCGGTACGAAGCGTGGTTCCAGCATATCGATCCGGTCACGTCGCAACTGCGCGCGCGCCGCGTGGCGACCTGCGTCGACGAGGTGGTGAGCCGGCGCGAGCTGGAACAGACCGAGTTCTACAACGATTTCCTGCGCCGCGACGGCATGCACCACGGTATCAACGTGTATGCGTTCGACGGCGCGACGCATGTCGGCGACCTGCGCATCTGGCGGGCGCAAGGGCGGCCCGATTTCACCGAACGCGACAAGCTGCTGCTGAACGGCATCGAGCCGTTTTTCCGGCGTGCGCTGCTGCGGCGGCGCCATGCATGCGCGGGGCTGACCGAGCGCGAGAGCGACGTCGCGCGGCTCGTCGCCGCCGGTTATACCGACAAGGACATCGCGCGCACGCTCGGCATCGGGCTGTCGACGGTCCGCACGCATCTGCGGCGCGTGATGGCGAAGAAGGGCGTCGCCAACCGCGCGAGCCTGGCGGCCGCACTGGCGTGACCGGCTGCGCGGCCGACGCCCCGGGGTCATCCATTGTGATGATGGGCGTCAAAATCGGCGCGCCCTACCTTGTGACGATCCCCTGTTACGAGGAACGACGACGATGCCCACCCTGGGACACCTGACGCTCACCGAAGCCCGGCACGCGCTCCTGCGCCGGGAGTTCTCCTGCGTCGAATACGCGTACGCAATGATCGAGCGGCACGCACGCTGGCGCTACCTGAACGGCTTCACGTGCGTCGACGATGCGCGGCTGCTCGCCGAAGCGGCCCGCTGCGACCGCGACCTCGCGACGGCGGCCACTCCGCACGCACTGCTGGGCCTGCCGATCGCGATCAAGGACAACATCGACACCGCGTGCCTGCCGACCGGCAACGGCACGCTGGCGTTGCATAACCGCGTGCCGCCGCAGCATGCGCCGGTCGTCGCGCGGCTGCTGGCGCACGGGGCGCTGATCGCGGGCAAGGCCAACCTGCACGAGCTGGCATTCGGCGTATCGGGCAACAACCGCGTGACGGGCGCGGTACGCAACCCGTATGACTTCAACCGGATTCCGGGCGGCAGCAGTAGCGGCTCGGGCGCGCTGGTCGGCGCCGGCGTGGTGCCCGCCGCGCTCGGGACGGACACCGGCGGTTCGGTGCGGATTCCGGCGGCGCTGTGTGGTGCCGTCGGCCTCCGGCCGACCGTGGGGCGCTACCCGTCGGGCGGTGTGGCGCCGATTTCGCGTACGCGCGACACCGTCGGCCCGATCGCGCGGTCGGTCGAGGACATCGCGCTGCTCGACGCGATTCTGTCGGGCACCGGCACGCCGACATCGCTGCCCACGCGCAACACAACGCGCCCGGTGCGCCTGGCGGTCCCGCGCACGACGTTCTGGCGCGGCCTCGCGCCGGATGTCGACGCAGTGGCGAATGCCGCGGTGGCGAAACTGTCGCAGGCGGGTTTCGAGTGCGTCGACATCGACCTGAACGACTATCCGGGGTTCTTCGACGACGAGCCGGCTATCATCGCGATGTACGAATTCCGTTCGTCGATGCATGCGTATCTGATCGAGAACGGCTATGACCTGTCGGTCGACGACATCGTCGCGAACGTGGGGAGCCCGGACGTCGCGAAGATCGCCCGCCACATCACCGGCCCCGATGGTATCGGCGAAGCGGCGTACCGCACCGCGCTCGACCGGCGCACGCGGTCGCGTGCCGCGTATCGGCAGTGCCTCGCCGACAGCGGGGCCGACGCGCTGGTCTTTCCGGCCGCGATCGCGACCGCGTGCCCGATCCCGTCGGGTGACGCGATGATGCTCAACGGCGAACCCGCTTCGGTGTTCTCGACCTACATCCGGAATACCGAGCCGGGCAGCAATGCCGGCGTACCGGGCATGACCGTCCCGGCCGGCCTGACGGCGGCCGGGCTGCCGGTCGGTCTCGCACTGGATGGGGCGGCCGGCACCGATCTCGAACTCATCGCGGTCGCGCTGGAGGTCGAGCGGGTGCTCGGGCGGCTGCCGGCGCCGGACGATGGGTATGGGGTGGAGGGCAGGTTGGGCGGGTACCCGGGCGGCGACGGTACGTCGTGACGCTGTGCCGCTGCGCCGGGGCGGTGCGGCGGCTGAATGAATCGCCAAAGCCGCCGGCGCTCGCGACGAAGCCGGCCAGGCACGTCCTGTGGATTGCCCGGACGCCGCCCCCCGCACGTGCTCGACCCGGTGCGCAAGCACCGCTGCCGTGATTCCTGTCGGCACCACATCGGCTTGCGCCGACAATCGGTCGAACGAACGGCCGCGAAGCCGGCCGCCGACCGCGCATGCCGAGAAACTGCCCACGAGCCCCCGGGTGAGGCATCAGGAAAACCCTGACAGCGGCCCGCCGAGGCCGCTTTGTTGCGTCGCTGCGCGCGTGGCGACCGATGCCATCCCCATCTGCGGCCGCCCGCATCCCGGGTGGCCGCTCCCCTCGATCCAGCATGGCTTCCAGGCCGTATCGCCTGTCATGGAGGGTATGGTAAACCGTGAAATCAAACGAATATTTCCGAATTTCAATACCTGTCAGGTATTGAAATGGCCGCCTAAAAGTATTGGACGCTCGATTCGGCCGAGACGTATAAATCGCCTCAAGAACTTCACCCCCACGGCGTGCCCCATGTCCTCCGTCACCATCGAACGCATCGAAACCCGCCTCGTCGACCTGCCGACGGTCCGCCCGCACAAGCTGTCGGTGGCCACGATGTACGGCCAGACGCTGATGCTCGTGAAGGTGTTCTGCAGCGACGGCGTGACGGGCCTCGGCGAAGGCACGACGATCGCCGGCATGGCGTATGGCCCGGAAAGCCCCGAGGCGATGAAGCTCGCGATCGACACGTATCTCGCGCCGGCGATCGTCGGCCAGGATGCGACGCGCATCCAGACGCTGATGGCGTTCCTCGGCAAGCTCGCGAAGGTCAACCACTTTGCGAAGAGCGCACTCGAAACCGCGCTGCTCGACGCGCACGGCAAGCGGCTCGGCGTGCCGGTGAGCGAGCTGCTCGGCGGCCGCCGCCGCGATCGCCTGCCGGTCGCGTGGACGCTCGCGTCGGGCGACACGGCCACCGACATCGCCGAAGCCGAGCGGATGCTCGACCAGCGCCGCCACAACGTGTTCAAGCTGAAGATCGGCGCGAAGGCGCTCGATACGGATATCCGCCACGTGGCCGAGATCAAGAAGGCCGTCGGCGATCGCGCCTCGGTGCGCGTCGACGTGAACATGGCGTGGAGCGAAACGCAGGCTGCACGCGCGATTCCGGCGCTGGCCGATGCCGGCTGCGAACTGGTCGAGCAGCCGGTGGCGTCGGCCGCGGCGCTGGCGCGCCTGATGCGCCGCTTCCCGATCGCGCTGATGGCCGATGAAATTCTGCAGGGCCCCGACAGCGCCTTCGATATCGCGAAGCATCACGGCGCGGACGTGTTCGCGATCAAGATCGAACAAAGCGGCGGCCTGTTCGCGGCGCAGCGCGTCGCCGCGATCGCGGACGCCGCCGGCATCGAGCTGTACGGCGGCACGATGCTCGAAGGCGCGTTCAGCACGGTGGCGTCCGCGCACCTGTTCGCGAGTTTCGCGAACCTGCAGTGGGGCACCGAACTGTTCGGGCCGCTGCTGATCACCGAAGAGATCCTGACGCAGCCGCTCGATTACAGCGACTTCGAACTGACCGTGCCGGACGGCCCTGGCCTCGGCATCGAACTCGACGAGGACAAGGTCAGGCGTTTCACCCGCGACGGGCTGACGAAAGTCGCGCGATAACCCGAGCCAGGCAACGGCCGTCATTCCCCCTAATACACGTGGAGACACCATCATGAGCGTCAAAGTTTTCGATACCCGGGAAGTGCAGGATCTGCTGAAGGCCGCGTCGAACGCGGGTGCGGACAGCACGAACGGCGGCAACGCGCGCACGCAGCAGGTCGTGCTGCGGCTGCTCGGCGACCTGTTCAAGGCGATCGACGATCTCGACATCACGCCCGACGAAGTGTGGGCCGGCGTCAACTACCTGAACAAGCTCGGCCAGGACGGCGAAGCGGCGCTGCTCGCGGCCGGCCTCGGTCTCGAGAAGTATCTCGACATCCGGATGGACGCCGCGGACAAGGCAGTGGGCCTCGACGGCGGTACGCCGCGCACGATCGAAGGGCCGCTGTATGTCGCGGGCGCACCGGTGCGCGATGGCGTGTCGAAGATCGACCTCGACGCGGACGACGGCGCGGGCCCGCTCGTGATCCACGGCACGGTGACGGGCCTCGACGGCAAGCCGATCGCGGGCGCGGTGGTCGAATGCTGGCACGCGAACTCGCACGGCTTCTATTCGCACTTCGACCCGACCGGCAAGCAGAGCGATTTCAACCTGCGCGGCGCGGTGAAGACGGGTACCGACGGCAAGTACGAATTCCGCACGCTGATGCCGGTCGGGTACGGCTGCCCGCCGCAGGGCGCGACGCAGCAGCTGCTGAACGGCCTCGGCCGCCACGGCAACCGCCCGGCGCACGTGCACTTCTTCGTCGACAGCCACGACCACCGCAAGCTGACGACGCAGTTCAACATCGACGGCGATCCGCTGATCTGGGATGACTTCGCGTATGCGACGCGCGAGGAGCTGATCCCGCCCGTGGTCGACAAGACCGGCGGCACGGCGCTCGGCATGAAGGCCGATGCGTACCAGGACATCGAGTTCAACTTCGTGCTGACGCCGCTGGTACAGGGCAAGGACAACCAGATCGTCCACCGCCTGCGCGCAGCCGCGACGGCCTGACCGCCCGCCGGCGCGGCGCGGATGCGCCGCCGCCGGCCGGGTTCCCGCGAGATTCAACCGATTACCGATGCGAGCGTGCTTGCAGGACGCGGCACGCGCATGGAAGGAGCCAACATGTCCGCCACGATCGACCAAGCCACCGACCTGGATCACCTGCTCGCCACCGCCGTGCAGGACGACAAGGCGGCCGGCGTATTCCGCTGCCGCCGTGACATCTTCACGAACGCCGAGCTGTACGAGCTCGAGATGAAGCACATCTTCGAGAGCAACTGGGTGTACCTGGCGCACGAAAGCCAGATCCCGGCCAACAACGATTACTACACGACGTGGATCGGCCGCCAGCCGGTCGTGATCACGCGCGACAAGACCGGCGAGCTGCACGCGGTGATCAATGCCTGCGCGCACAAGGGCGCGATGCTGTGCCGCCGCAAGCACGGCAACAAGGGCAGCTTCACGTGCCCGTTCCACGGCTGGACCTTCTCGAACACCGGCAAGCTGCTGAAGGTGAAGGACGAGAAGACGACCGAGTACCCGGTGCAGTTCAACACGCACGGCTCGCACGACCTGAAGAAGGTCGCGCGCTTCGCGAACTATCGCGGCTTCCTGTTCGGCAGCCTCAGCGCCGACGTGTTGCCGCTCGAAGAGTATCTCGGCGAAGCGCGCGTGATCATCGACCAGATCATCGACCAGGCGCCGGACGGGCTCGAAGTGCTGCGCGGCAACTCGTCCTACATCTACGAAGGCAACTGGAAGATGCAGATGGAGAACGGTTGCGACGGCTACCACGTCAGCACCGTGCACTGGAACTACGCGGCGACGATGGGCCGCCGCAAGGAAGACGGCACCAAGGCCGTCGACGCGAACAGCTGGAGCAAGTCGGTCGCGGGCGTGTACGGCTTCGACAACGGCCACATCCTGCTGTGGACGCAGACGATGAACCCGGAAGTGCGGCCCGTGTATCAGCACCGCGAAGAGATCAAGGCGCGCGTCGGCGACGTGCAGGCCGACTTCATCGTCAACCAGACCCGCAACCTGTGCGTGTACCCGAACGTGTTCCTGATGGACCAGTTCAGCACGCAGATTCGCGTGGTGCGGCCGCTCGGCGTCGACAAGACCGAAGTCACGATCTTCTGCTTCGCGCCGAAGGGGGAGAGCGAAGCCGATCGCACGATCCGGATCCGCCAGTACGAGGATTTCTTCAACGTGACGGGCATGGGTACGGCCGACGACCTCGAGGAGTTCCGCGCGTGCCAGGCCGGTTATGCGGGCATCACGGCGATGTGGAACGACCTGTCGCGCGGCGCGCCGCTGTGGGTCGACGGCCCGGACGAGAACGCGAAGAAGATGGGGCTGAACCCGCGCATTTCCGGCGAGCGCAGCGAGGACGAAGGGCTGTTCGTGTGCCAGCACGAACACTGGGTGGATGTGATGCGCGATGCGCTGAAGAAGGAACGCGGGGAGGTGGCAGCATGAGCTTCGATTACCGGACTGTCTGCGCGGCGCTGTATCGCGAAGCGCGCCTGCTCGACGATCGCCAGTGGGACGAGTGGCTGACCTGCTACACGGAGGACGTCACGTACTGGATGCCCGCGTGGGACGACGACGATCGGCCGACCGAGGATCACCAGAGCCAGATCTCGCTGATGTACTACCCGGACCGCGGCGGCCTCGAGGATCGCGTGTTCCGGATCAAGACCGAGCGCAGCGGCGCATCGACGCCCGAGCCGCGCACCAGCCACAACGTGACGAACGTCGAGGTGCTGGCCGAACGCGACGACGAGGTGGACGTGCGCTACAACTTTCACACGCTGAACCACCGCTACCGCGTGACCGATCACTTCTTCGGGACGATGTTCGTCACGTTGCGCCGTGCGGGCGATGAACTGCTGATCTCGTACAAGAAGATCGTGCTGAAGAACGACTACATCCGGCAGGTGCTCGACGTCTATCACGTCTGACACCATAGCTTTGTCATGAAAGGAAGTGGAGGTGACGCCATGTCCAACTACAAGATTGCACTGAATTTCGAGGACGGGGTAACCCGCTTCATCGACTGCAAGGCCGGCGAGAAGGTGCTCGACGCGGCCTTCCGCGCGAAGATCAACCTGCCGATGGATTGCTCCGACGGCGTGTGCGGCACCTGCAAGTGCCGCGCCGAAAGCGGCAGTTACGACCTCGGCGACGACTACATCGACGACGCGCTCACCGAGGACGAAAAGGACGGCGGCCTCGTGCTGACCTGCCAGATGGTGCCGCAAAGCGATTGCGTGATCGCGGTGCCGACGTCGTCGGTCGCGTGCAAGACGGGCCAGAGCGGCTTTGCCGCGACCGTGACGAAGGTCGAGCAGCACAACGACGCGGCTGTCGTGCTCGAACTCGACGTCGGCGCGGCCGCGCCTGTCTTCCTGCCGGGTCAGTACGTGAACATCGACGTGCCCGCGAGCGGCCAGCACCGTTCCTACTCGTTCTCGTCGGCGCCGGCCGACACGAAGGTCAGCTTCCTGATCAAGAAGATTCCCGGCGGCGTGATGAGCACGTGGCTCGAATCGGCGCAGCCCGGCGACAAGCTGGAACTGCACGGGCCGCTCGGCAGCTTCTACCTGCGCGACGTGGCGCGGCCGCTGCTGTTCCTCGCGGGCGGCACGGGGCTTGCGCCGTTCCTGTCGATGCTCGAGGTGCTCGCGCGCACCGGGTCGCAGCAGAAGGTGCACCTGATCTATGGCGTGACGCGCGATCTCGACCTCGTGCTGGTCGAAGCGATCGAAGCCTACGCGGCGAAGCTGCCGAATTTCAGCTTTGCGACGGTCATCGCGGATGCGGAGTCGAGCCATCCTCGCAAGGGCTGGGTCACGCAGCACATCCCGGCCGATGCGCTGAACGACGGCGACGTCGACGTCTATCTGTGCGGGCCGCCGCCGATGGTCGACGCGGTGCGCAAGTTCTTCGACGACGAAGGCGTGAAGCCGAACAGCTTCCACTACGAGAAGTTCACCCCTAACGTCACGGCAAAGGCGGCGTGATCATGCAACGATTCTCTGGCAAGGTCATCGTCGTCACGGGCGCCGCGCAGGGCATCGGCCGCGGCGTCGCGCTGCGCGCGGCGGCCGAGGGCGGCAGGGTGCTGTTCGTCGATCGCGCGGATTTCGTCGCCGAGGTCGCGGCCGAAGCGACGGGTTGCGAGACGGCCGGCTTCGTCGCCGATCTTGAAACGTACGAAGGTGCGCACGCGGCGATCGCGCACGCCGTGCAGACGTTCGGCGGCATCGACATCCTGATCAACGGTGTCGGCGGCGCGATTCGCATGCGCCCGTTCGCCGAATTCGAGCCGGCGCAGATCGATGCGGAAATCCGCCGTTCGCTGATGCCGACGCTCTATACGTGCCACGCGGCGCTGCCGCACCTGCTCGCGCGCGGCGGCGGCACGATCGTCAACATCTCGTCGAACGCGACGCGCGGTATCCGCCGCGTGCCGTACTCGGCGGCGAAAGGCGGTGTCAATGCGCTGACGGCGGCGCTCGCGATGGAATACGCGGAACACAACATCCGGGTCGTGGCCACCGCGCCGGGCGGCACCTGCGCGCCGGCGCGCCGCGTACCGCGCAATGCGGCCGGCGACAGCGAACAGGAACAGGCATGGATGGGCGAAGCCGTGCGTCAGGTCACGGATTCGACGTTCTTCAAGCGCTACGGCAGCCTCGACGAACAGATTGCGCCGATCCTGTTCCTCGCGTCGGACGAGGCGAGCTACATCACCGGCACGGTGCTGCCGGTTGCGGGCGGCGATACGGGTTGAGCGGCGCGTCGTGACGCCGCTTGCAAGTGTTCAACGTGTTCATCGACAACCCACCGGCCGGCGCGAAGACGCCGGCCACGGAGACCTCCATGCGTGATCGCAAAGCCATCGTTCCGGCGGGAATGGAAGCGGTGTACGAGAAGATTGGGTACGCGCCCGGCCTGAAGGTCGGCGATACGCTCTACGTATCCGGCCAGATCGGCCGCGATGCGGCGATGCAACTCGTCGAAGGCCGTGAAGCCCAGATCGTGCAGGCGTTCGAGAATCTGAAGCTTGTGCTGGAGGCCGCCGGCGCATCGTTCAACGACGTGGTCGACCTGACGACCTTCCATACCGACATGCGCGACCCGCCGTTGTTCATGCGGGTGCGCGACCGCTACCTCGACGCCCACCCGAAGCCGGCGTGGACGGCGATCGGTGCGCACATGCTGGGCGGCGCGCTCGGCTATATCGTCGAGATCAAGGCGGTGGCCGTGTTGGCGGCGTGATTCGCGTTGACGGGATGTTTACGCGATGTCCCGCAGTCTATGCATCGATTTGACTTTTCACGAGATGAAATAGGGTGAGAGACTCTTCGATGCACAGTGGCTGCGGGAGGAAGAGATGGTTGCAAGTGCCGGCTTTCAGGTCGGACTGTTTCTGGTCGTACTGATTGCGCTCGTCAAGCCGCTCGGGCTTTATATGGCGCGCGTGGCCGATGGCGACGCGCCGTTGCTGTCGGCAATCGGGCGACCCGTCGAGCGCTGGATCTACCGGGCCGCCGGCGTCGATCCGAAGGCCGAAATGAGCTGGAAGACCTACGCGTTCGCACTGCTGCTGTTCAGTGCGGTCGGCGCGCTCTTCCTGTATGTGCTGCAGCGCGTGCAACCGTGGTTGCCGCTCAATCCGCAGGGGCTGCCGGCCGTGGCGCCGGATTCCGCGTTCAATACGGCGGTGAGTTTCGCGACGAACACCAGCTGGCAGGGCTACGCGGGCGAAACGACGTTGAGCTACCTGAGCCAGATGCTCGGCATCACGGTGCAGAGCTTTCTCTCCGCGGCCAGCGGCATGGCCGTGATGTTTGCGTTGATGCGAGGCATTGCGCGGCGCGGCTCGGCGACGGTCGGCAACCTGTGGGTCGACCTCACGCGTGCGACGCTCTACGTCCTGTTGCCGCTGTCCGCGGTGTTCACGCTCGCATTCATGGCGCAGGGCGTCATCCAGAATTTCTCCGCGTATCGTGACGTGGACACGGTGCAGGCCGTGACGTGGCAGCAACCGACGCTGGACGCGCAGGGCCAGCCGGTGCACGACACCGCCGGTAACGTCGTGCAGCAATCGATGCGCTCGCAACGACAGCACCTGTCGCTGGGTCCCGTCGCGTCACAGGAATCGATCAAGCTGCTGAGCGGCGACGGCGGCGGTTTCTTCAACGCGAATTCCGCGCATCCATACGAAAACCCCACGCCGTTGACCAATTTCCTGCAGATGATCGCGATCCTGCTGATACCGGCCGCGCTCTGCTACACGTTCGGTGTCGCCGTCGGCGACCGGCGGCAGGGATGGGCGCTGCTGGCCGCGATGACCGCGATGTTCGTCGCCGCGGCCATGATCACGATTCATGCGGAGCAGCAGGGCTTCGGGCCGCTCGCCGCGCCGCATGACGGGGCCGCGGCCCTGTCGATCGAGCGAGGCGGCAACCTGGAAGGCAAGGAGACGCGGTTCGGCGTCGTGTCGTCGGCGCTCTATGCGACCGTGACGACGAGCAGCGGCGACGGCGCGGTCGACGCGATGCACGATTCGTTCACGCCGGTGGGCGGTCTCGTGCTGATGGCATTGATGCAGACGGGCGAAGTCGTGTTCGGCGGGCCCGGCTCCGGCCTCTTCAGCATGATCGTCGTCGCGATCCTGGCCGTGTTCATCTCCGGGCTGATGATCGGCCGTGCGCCGGAATTTCTCGGCAAGAAGATCGATGCGTACGAGATGAAGATGGTGGCCGTTGCGATTCTCGCGACGCCGCTGCTGGTGCTGGTCGGCACCGCGATTTCCGTCGTCACGCCGGCCGGGATCGCTGGGATCGGCAACCCGGGCCCGCATGGGCTTAGCGAAATCCTGTATGCGTTTTCTTCAGCCGCCAACAACAACGGCAGCGCGTTCGCGGGCCTGTCGGCCAACACGCCGTACTACAACGGGATGCTGGCGATCGCGATGTGGTTCGGCCGCTTCGCGGTGATCGTGCCGGTGCTCGCGATCGCGGGGTCGCTCGCGGGCAAGCGGCGGCGCGCGGCGGGAGCCGGGACGCTGCCGACGCACGGCGCGCTCTTTGTCGGGCTGCTGATCGGGACGGTAATCATGGTCGCGTCGCTCACGTACTTGCCGGCACTTGCGCTGGGGCCGATCGTCGAACAGCTGAGCGCGGCGGCGGGCCGCTAGCCGGTGCCTGCGTGCGACGAATCGCGGGCCCTTCGTCAGCGCGGCATCCGGCGTCTCGATGAAGCGCCGCCCAGGCGATGCATCACGGCAACCTACTGGCCGTGCAGCAAGGCCGACAGACAGTATTTTCCGTAGACGAGGCAATGCACCGGTTGCGCATCCGGTGTCCGGGGCGTGCCTTCGGACGTGGCGGGCGGGGCGGCGGAGGGTGAACGGCAAACGCTGCCCAGGATCGTCAGTGCCGACACGAGCGCCACCATGCCGCCCAGGATCGGCGCGACGCTTGTCTTGTGAAGCGGGTGTGCGTGATTCATGTCGAGGACTCCCATTCGCACAGGTAACGCAGTCTCGCGATGTCCGGGGGCGCCGTCGTCAAACCACGCCACGCGGGCGTGACTTGACGCGTATCGCCCCTCGGCCGGCCAGGTGCCCGGGGTTACTGGCTGGCGCCGGAAGCCGGTGACGCAGAAGCGGCTTCCTCCGACGCCGCCGGGTCGTCTGCCGCGGCCGACGTGCCCGACGCCGCGGTACCGCTATCCGCAGCCGCAGCCGGCGCCGACGCGGATGACGCGTTGGCGGGAGTGCTGGGCACGTCATCGTCGTCGGCATGACTGCATGCAGCGAGTGCGACAACGGCGGCTAGTGTTGCGACGTAAAGGTATTGCTTCATGTGTTGATCCCGTGGTTGAAGTGTGAACTGCGATTGAATGCTCATGGTTTGTATGAAGGCATCCTGATGATCTTTTCTGGCGTGATCACGGCGCGATGCGCATGGCGCGAACGAGCCCGACCAGCAACGACGCCCAGACCAGCGACGTCAGCATGCAGGCCCACAGGATGAGCAGGACGCGCTCGGTCAGGCTGAGCGGCGCGTGACGTAACGTACGGCGTACGCGCGACAGGCGCACGCGGGCCTGTTGCCCTGCCAATCGCATGGAACGTGCTGAGACGATACGAATCCGGCTCACGATGTCGGTTCCTTGTTGACCTGGACGCACCCCTGCCACACACCCGGCGGATGGCAGGCGCGTGGACGAGGCCTGCGGCACGCATGTCGGCGCATGCATGCCGCAGTGCGATGCTTACTTGATGAACGTCATTTGCACGACCTTGACGACGACGAGCGCCACGGCAAGCAACAGATAGCCGCGCAACACGCCCATCCAGACCCGCTTGGCCAGGGTCAGGCGGGGCGGCGGCAGCTCGTCGAGCGGCGGCATCCGCCACGTGTCTCGCGCGCCTTCCGGCCACACCTGCACCGTCCCCGAGCCGTCTGCCGGATCACGTCGCAGCTTGCGGACGGCGACCGTCGCCGCATAGCCGACGATGGCCAGCAGCGTGCCGCCGGCCAGCATGTCGAGGATCGTTTGTCCGCTCATGTCCGGGTACATCACCGAGGCCGTCAGGATGATGGACAGCATCACGAGCACCCAGATCACCGCGCCCGTGAACACGTTCAGCTTCTTCGAATTGACCCACGGGCCCAGCACCGCCTTGTCGTTGCAGAGCAGCAGCAGGAATACCGTCGCGCTCGGGAGCAACACGCCGGCGAGCGTTTGTACGGCTTCCGTCAGCAGGCCGAGCGGGCTGCCGGGAATCAGCACGATCGCGGCGGCGGCGGCCACGATGCCGAAGTAGACGAGATAGAAGCCCTTTGCATCCGTCACGCTGCGATGCAGTGAATGGCGGATCTTGAACACGTCGCCGATCGCGTAAGCGGTCGACAACGACACGGCTGCCGCGCCGATGATCGCGGCGTCGAACAGCGCAACGGCGAACAGCACGGCCGACGTGTGGCCTGCGTATTTGTCCAGCCCGTTGATGATGCCGCCGGCATCGGTGAAGTTGCCGAACTCGGGTTTGCCGGCATAGAGCTGCGCACAGAACGCGATCATGGCCACGGCGCCGACCAGCACGAAGCCGATGCCGATCCAGAGATCCGCCTTTTCGTACTTCATGAAGCGCGGCGTGATGCGCTTGTCGACCACGTAGCTCTGCTGGAAAAACAGCTGCCAAGGCGCCACCGTCGTGCCGACGATGCCGATCACGAGCAGCATCACGTCGGAGAGCTTCGAATGCGCGGGCCAGTTCGGAATGAAGAAGTCGCGCGCCATCTGGCTGACCGGCGGGTGGATCGAGACGAGCACCGGCACCAGCAGCAGGCTCAGGAGGCACAGGAACACGGCGAAGCGTTCAAACCGCCTGAAATTGCCCGTGCTGACGGCTGCCATCGTGAGCGCGGCGGCGATGCACACGCCCGCGATCTTGGATACGCCGAAGAAGTCGAGTACGAACGTGATGCCGATGAACTCGGTCACGATCGTCAGCGCGTTCAGGAGAAACAGGTCGATGACGCTGAACGCCCCCCAGAACTTGCCGAATCGCTCGAATATGAGCCGCGCGTGCCCGACTCCCGTGACCGCGCCGAGCCGCAGCACCATTTCCTGGTTGACGAACAGCACCGGTACCAGGAGCAGCATGGTCCATAGCAACGTCGTGCCGTAGTTTTGCCCTGCCTGCGTATAGGTACCGAATGCGCCGGCGTCGTTGTCGCCGACCATCACGATGAGACCGGGGCCGAGAATGGCGAGCAGCGTCCGGAAGCGGGCCCACCAGCTGGTGCGTGGCGCGACGTCGTGGTGCGCGATGGTGCCGAGCGCGCCCTTGATGTCGCCGAGGTGGGCTTCGTCGAGGACAGCACTGCGTTCGTGCGCAGTGTCGCGAGGTGAGATGTTGGCAGGTACCGACATTTTGTTTTCCTCCCTGATGAGCGATGAGCGAAACGGGTAGGCGCCGCCGGTATGCGCAAGGACGCGAATCGTCGAACGATCGTGTCGCTTGCGTATGCGGGAGCGGGGCGTGAACGGTTACGAAACGAGGGCCTTGAGGCCGAGCCAGAAAGCGGCGAACCGGTGCGATTCGCATGGTTTGAGCGACAGCATCGCGTCGTAGCAGACGCGCGAATCGTCGATGTGCGGCAGATTCGACAGGAGAAGGCCGAAGTTCATGATCGTGCTCCGTGCGCCTGGCTTGACGCGTGATTGCGAAAAGCCAGCAGACACGGAAATCGCGCGCATCATGGGCGCGGCGACTGGGGCCTACTCGCTTTCCTCAGTGAATGACAACACTGGCGATGAATGACATAAGGGATAACTGTCGGTGCCGGGCATTTCGGTTCCTTGCGAACGATTGGCACGCACGATGGCTGCGCACGTGTTTATCCACGCGCCTGCGAATGAATGATCGAGGCGCGAACGAATGCGGCCGCGAGCCGATGCTCGCGACGCAGTGCCCAAGTGGAGCGCACGCGAACGCACGCGCCAGAAGGCGTCAATCAACAAGGTGCACGGAGGGTGTTGCCGGGCGCGCACCGTCTGCCTGATGGCAAGACGGCGGCTGGGAAAAGGGAGCGCGGACGTCCTGCCGATCAGGCAGCGAAACTGTTCGAAGATCGACTACTGCAACTGTCCAAGGTATCAGCCCCTTTTGTGAAGACCTTTAAATTTTAGGTGGCGCGAGATTGTGAAGTCAATACGCTTCGATAAGCATAACCAATATATTTTTAGAGTGTGTGATCGCCGCGAATTAACGTCCCATCCGGGCGGGCCTGATCCTTTCAAATTGGAATGATCGGATTATTTTCCTGAAAGAAATGTCTGATGGAAATGAGAAGCGGAATCACGGAGAAGCGTTTTCTCATGACCGTCGACATGAGTCGTTGCTCTGCACTCGGCGACAAGTCGGGCGAGTTCGTTTATGGTGCGAGGGAACGCAACGTCGCCTCTTTCCTTCCGCCGAGAATCCGCGATGAAATGCCTGCCACGCACCATCTTCGCCGCCCTCGCTTTCACCGTCGCGCAAGCCGCGCTTGCCCAGGCGCCGGGAACGGTGCAGCTCGAAGACATGACCTGGACCGAACTGCGCGACAGCATCCGGGCCGGCAAGACCACGATCCTGATTCCGATCGGCGGGACCGAGCAAAGCGGGCCGTACGTCGCGCTCGGCAAGCACAATGCGCGGGTCAGGGTGCTGTCCGAACGGATCGCGGAAGGCCTCGGCAACGCGATCGTCGCGCCCGTCATCGCCTATGTGCCCGAGGGCGGCTATGCGCCGCCGACGTCGCACATGCGCTTCCCGGGCACGATCACCGTGCCCGACGACGTCTTCGAAAAGACCCTCGAATCCGCAGCCAACAGCTTCCGGGTCCATGGCTTCACGAACATCGTGTTTCTCGGCGACCACGGCGGCTACCAGAACGACATCAAACAGTCGGTCGCCCGGCTCAACAAGTCGTGGGCCGGCACGGGCACGCGTGCGTTCATGCCGGCCGCGTATTACGGCACCAGTTCCGACGGTTACGACCAGATCCTGCGCGAGCACGGCGTGCCGGCCGCGGATATCGGCACGCATGCGGGGTTGGCCGACACGTCGCTGCTGCTGGCGGTCGCGCCGGGCATGGTCCGGGCCGACAAGCTGCGCAATGCCGCGAAGCCCGGTGCCGTCGACGGCGTCTACGGTGGCGATCCACGTCATGCGAGCGTCGAGCTCGGCCGGCTGGGCACCGACGCCATCGTGTCGCGCACCGTCGACGCAATCAGAAAGGAAATCGCCGGCCGCTGATGCAGCCGCACCGTCGCGCTACTTTTGCCGTCGTTCCATTCAATCGAACAGGGACCCCGTCATGCAACCGCGCTTTAGCCGTCACTTCCGCTTCCCCCGTCTCGCGATCGTCATTGCGGCAGCGCTTGCCGGCATCTGCGCCGACAGCGCGATCGCGGCGTCCGCCGTTGCGGCCGTACCCGGCATGCCGCCCGTCATCAACCCCGACAACCTGTACAGCGAGGCGCAGGCCGGCCGCATGAGCGTGGCGGTGTCGGGTGCGTTGCCGCGGATCTATGTGCCGAACCTGAGATCGAACGATGTTTACGTGATCGACCCGGCCACGTACAAGGTCGTCGACAGGTTCGCCGTCGGCCGCAGTCCGCAGCACGTCGTGCCGGCGTGGGATCTGCAGACGCTATGGGTCGCGAACAATGCGGAAGGGCGGACCGACGGCAGCCTGACGCCGATCGATCCGAAGACGGGCAAGCCCGGCCAGGAAGTGAGCGTCGACGATCCGTACAACATGTATTTCACGCCCGACGGCAAGGAGGCGATCGTGGTGGCCGAGGCGCATGCGCGGCTCGACTTCCGCGACCCGAAAACGATGGCGCTGAAATCGAGCCTCGATGTCCCGCAATGCAAGGGCATCAACCATGCCGATTTTTCGATCGACGGCCGGTATGCGCTCTTCACGTGTGAGTTCGGCGGCAAGCTGGCCAAAATCGATCTCGTGAACCGCAAGGTGATCGGCTACCTCGAGCTCGACCGGAAAGGGATGCCGCAGGACATCCGCGTGTCGCCGGATGGCAAGGTGTTCTATGTCGCCGACATGATGGCAGACGGCGTATACGTCGTCGACGGTGACCGCTTCGCGAAAATCGGCTTCATCCCGACCGGCGTCGGGACGCACGGGCTGTATCCGAGCCGCGACGGCACGAGGCTCTATATCGCGAATCGCGGCTCCAATCTCGTCCACGGGCCGCGCCACGGCAAGGGCAGCGTATCGGTGCTCGATTTCGCCACGCGCAAGGTGGTCGCGACCTGGCCGATCCCCGGTGGCGGCAGCCCCGACATGGGCAACGTCAGCGCGGACGGCAAGACGCTGTGGCTGTCGGGCCGCTTCGATGACGTCGTCTACGCGATCGACACCGCGAACGGCGCGGTCCGGTCGATTCCCGTCGGCATGGAGCCGCACGGCCTGACGGTGTGGCCGCAGCCGGGGCGCTATTCGCTGGGGCATACGGGAAACATGCGGTAGGACGGCGGCCGGTCGGCGCGTCTCGACACGGCCGTTCGACAGGCGGGCGCATGGCTCGCCGATGGAGACGGCGCTAGCAGCCGGCGCGGCTTAAACGGCGCGCGGTTCGAGCGCCTGCCTGGCCCGTTGCCACGCATCGCGGCGGCGGCTGCCGGGCACGCGGGGCGATGAGCGAGACGCAACCGGCGTGCGTGGCAGCCGTCGTGACGGCCACGTGGCGTCCCAACCGGAGAAAGCCGATGACCGAACATCAGTCCCCCGACACGAACCCTCCGCACGCGGAGCCCGGTGCGCACGACGCGCTCGAACACCTGCTCGGTAGCCTGCACCGGCATGGATTCCTGCATTTGGCGAGCGAGGTCGTCAGCGCGAACGCGCGGCTGGCCGACACGTTCGTCGATGCGCTCGACAAGCCGGGCATGCAGAGCGGCATGCAGAATCTCGCGGTGCTCTTGATGGCGCTGTCGCGCATTCCGCCGGAGCAGTTCGGCAAGGCCGTGTTCGCGGCCGCCGACGCGCTGCACCACATTGGCGCGTGGCAACCGGCGCAGCATGCGCATGTCGCACCCGGCGTGCGCGGCGCCTACCGGCTGCTGCACGACGAAGCGCTGTGGGACGCGCTGACGCCGTTGCTCGAAGGATTGAAGGTGTTCGCGCAAGGGCTTGCGCGCGATCCGGAGACGCCCGTCACCGCGCTCGGCGAGAAGACGAACGGCACGTGACGGTGTCCGGTTGCGTGCCGGCCTCGACGTGCGCGAGCCCGAACGGCAACGGCTGCAGGTGCTGCACGCGTGCAGTGGCAAGTGCGCGACCGGTCAACGCGTGCGCTCGTGTGTCACGACAGGCCGCACGCGAAGCAGCGTGCCGACCCGTATGCCGCGCTATTCCCATGCGTGCTTGCTGAACTGATAGCCCTTGCTGCGGATCGTCTTGATCCGCTTCGGTTCCGTGATGTCATCGAGCAGCTTGCGGCGCAGCTTCGAGATCCGGCCGTCGATCGAGCGATCGAAACCGTCGAACTCGATGCCGCGCAACAGCACCGTCAGGTCTTCCCGGCTGACCACCTCGCCGGCGCGGCAGGCAAGGGCCCACAGCAGGTCGAATTCGGTTGACGTCAGGCGAGGCGCGCTACCGTCAGGAAGGCGAACCTTGCGATCCGCCCGGTCGATCGAAAACTTGCCGAACTCGAATCGCTGCGGGGAGGCCGGCACGTAGTCAACCGGCCGCATGCGTAGCCGCCGCAGGTGGGCCTTGATCCGCGCGAGCAGAATGCGCGGCTCGACCGGCTTGTGGAGAAAGTCGTCCGCGCCGAATTCCAGGCCGAGCAGCTCGTCGAACAGTTCGTCGCGGGCCGTCATCATGATGACGATGCCGTCGTACTGCAAGCGTGCCTCGCGGCAGATTTCGAAGCCGTCCTTGCCCGGCAGGTTGATGTCGAGCAGCACCAGGTCGGGGCGGCACGTGACGATCGTCGACACGGCATCGGTGCCGTCAAGCAGCGTGTCTACTTCGTACTGATGCTTGCGCAGATAGTCTGCGGTCAGTATGGACAATTGAACGTCGTCTTCAACGAGCAGGATTCGGATGGGCATCGCTAAACGAGGGGGCAAAACGGGAAAATGGCGAGCGGTTAGGCCCAGTCCGAACGCGTGGTAGCCGAAGCGACGCGGATAATACTGCGTAACATTCCAGAGGAATGTGACGATATCTGCATCGTCCGCTGAACCTGTCGAAACGGAAATCTTTGCCGCCTTGCAGTAAACGCCGACGAACGGCTCGACGATCGGGCAAAATGCGTCGGCGCGATATCCGGCGCGTTGCCGGGACAGAACCCCGACCCGGCGCCGTTCGGGCAAAAACGTTGGCGGAAATCGGCTGGTGCGGACGCCGCTACGTCACTCGACTTAGGCCAGGTAAAGATTACTCGACAGATCATTACGAAATATTACACGATCTACCTTCAAGGCTCCTTACAGTTCTTCAATTGATGAGGAACAGGACGAGACGCGTGTCCGGCCCGCTGTCAAAGACCGGGTGAAGACAACGGCGACGACCGGTACTCGCGGCGACCCGCACCCGGTGCGTGACTGCCGCCATTGCATGCGTGCGGATCGGCGCTGACGCCGCAGCGGCCGTTGAGGGGTGTTCCGGTGTTCCTGTCGACGGCACGATCGACGAATAGGAATGCGAAATTCTGCCGTTGCACGTCATCCACAGCCTCCAGGCGCTCAGGAATGTGATCGAAGTCGGGTCGCCCGCGTCGACTGGAGCGAGACCGTCGGGGCTGCGGAAACCCGTTTGGTGCTCTTGATGACGCTCGCGCCCGATCAACCGGACGAGGCTCACACGGCGATCCGGGTAATGCGGGAGATCGATATCCGGATCTCCACCGCAGCACGGGAAGCGCTGCAAACACGTGTCACCGGGGGCCGGAAAGCGTTGCATGAGACCCGGTGCGTGGCGCAGGCGTTGACGGCGCAGCCGCCGTTGCCCGGGGCGGGAGGCCGTGGCCTCCCGATCCCGTTCATGGCCCGCATGAGTTTCGCGGCTCCGCGGCGATGCACATGCTCAATACGCGGACAGGTCGATGGACGTGCCTGTCACGTCTCAGCGTTTCGGCGATCGAGAAAACGCATCGGTGATGTCGATGCAACACGGTGGTGCGTCGATGGCGACCATGACCGGGGGGAGCCCCGCGAAGGGGGCGGGCGGTCGCCACGCCGGAAGGCTGATGTCCGGTGAAACCGGGTGACTGGCTATTGATGGATGAGCGTGGCAACTGCTGGCCGATGGACAACGGGCGCTTTACCCGTCTCTACGAACCGGTCGCGCGGTGAGCGGGGATCAAGCACCGGCGCCGCAAGCCGATGCGGCGCGCTGACGATGGCCGGTACGCGATCGTCGCTTACCGGCTCGCGCGCGAAAACAGCAATGAGTCGGTGTCGTTGAACCGGATCCGCTTCGGCTCGCCATACCCGGCTTTCTCCGCCACGCGGATCGAGGCGACGTTGGTCGGCGCGATCACGCACACGCTGCGCTCGAACCGCTGCTGCCCGTCGAGCCACGCAAGCGCGGCCGCGAGTGCCTCGGTCGCGTAGCCCTTGCCGTGCGCCCACGTCGCGAGTGCCCAGCCGGCTTCCGGCACGCCGCGAATCGACGGCTCGATGAGACGGTAAAAATCGGCGAAGCCGAGATCGCCGACATAGCGGCCCGACGCCTTCTCGCGAATCGCCCAGTAGCCGTAACCGAGCAGCGGCCACAGCCCGCGATACGCGAGCATGCGCATCCACGAGTCACGCGTCGCGGACGGTTCGCCGTTGAAGATGTGCTCGACGACCTTCGGCTCGGCCCACATCGTGGCGAGCGCATCGAAGTCGCCGAGCGGATGGCCTTCGAGGATGAGGCGCGGCGTGTCGAGAACGGGCGGGGAGGAGACAGGCAGCATCGTGATTTCCGGAAAGGAGGCAGCTTGAGACGGCCAGGCCGTCAGCACGTCGATGCCGCGCTGGTTGTGTCCCGTCCGCGCACCCGCTGGCAGATCGGGCGGCGATGTTCCTCGACGAGCGACGGCGTGCGATCAACGGCAGGCGACGGCGGCACTCTGCGAGCGGGCATGTCCATTTCGGCAAGACAGGGAGCCGGAATGATAGCAAAACCCTTGCACGGACGGGCGCTGCGCCGAGCGCCCGGGATTGACGCCGCCGCATCGGCGGCGACCGCTAACAGGAAGGGAGCGGTGCCGCCGGCGACCTTGCGGACTTGTACGCAGACGCCGACGATTGCCCCGGCGGCGGATTCGACGCCGGGACGGCGATGCGGCGCATCACTGGCTTCCTGATCGGAACGCTGCCTGATGCCCGTTCATTCCGGGTGACGCCACTTTACAAGCGCGGAACGATCCTCATGAGACGCACATTTGCCAATACGGTGCTCCAAAAGGATCGAGCTGATTCACCGCCGCTGGCGATCTACTTGCGGCTCTTCAGGAAGGTTCGCCCTTCGGCCGTGATCGACGCGCCGGAGCGGCCATGTGCGGAATGGCTGACGAAGCCTGCGCTGACGAGCTCACGCGCGATCGACCAGCCGAGTGCCGGCGCATCGCGCCCGTAGCGGACGTCGGCGAGGCGTTCGAGCGCCCAGATGGCGGACGCCGACAGGTTCGGGGTGTTTGACGTGAAGTTGTCGCTCATCGCTTCCTCGTGAAGTGGGGATTCGGGTTGGGCGGGATGCCATGACATCGGGTGGCGCGCGATGTCAGCGCGCTTGCAGCACGGGCAGTAGCGCCTGCAGTGCCGCCTCCTCGTCGGGGCCGGTGGCCAGCACTTGCGCGGACGTGCCGCCGTGCACCTGCAGCGCCGCGATGGCGGCGCCGTCTTTCGCGTTGCTGCTGATTCCGTTCGCGATCAGCAGGATGTCGCTTGCGAAGCCGCGCGCCGCGTCGACGGCTGCTTCTCGTGCGGCGTAGCCGCGGTTGCGGTTCCACGCGGGGCCGATTTCAACGTACACAACGGTTGCCACGATGTCGGAAAGCCTCTGGACGGGACGTCGGAATCGGTGTGCGGCGCCGGGCCGGCAGTGCGCCAGGCACGCGTGAAACGCGCTGTCCCGTACGACTCAGGGCGACCGGCAGCGCAGCCGGGGTATGTCATCCTGCTTGGATGTGCCGGCATTCTCGGTGAAACGGGCCGCAAGTCCGGCGAACGGCCCGAAAGCGAGAATTATAATACAGCGGTCAAGATATGTGTATTGCATTATAATGTCGTGTGCGCCGACGGCGGCCCGCCGATCCGTCGGCGCGTGCCTTCTGGCCATTCGGGCGACGCTGCCAGCGCGCCCGGCATTATTTCGACGACCCAACTCCTCCCGAATGGAAGCTGCAATGAACGCCGCCCCCGCCTGCCCGCAATGCGCGATGGAAAACACTTACCCGGACGGCACGCTGACCGTATGCGCGGACTGCGGCCATGAATGGTCGGCCGGTGCCGGCGCCGAAACGGGCGACGAACCGGCGGGCGACGTCGTCAAGGACGCGAACGGCAACGTGCTGTCGGATGGCGATTCCGTCGTGCTGATCAAGGACTTGCGCGTGAAGGGCTCGTCGATCACGCTGAAGATGGGTACCAAGGTCAAGAGCATTCGCCTCGTCGGCGGCGATCACGAGGTCGACTGCAAGACCGACATGGGCGGCTTCATGCTGAAGGCCTGCTACCTGAAGAAAGTCTGAGCGCGCAGTCCCGATCGACCGCTTGCAACTCACTATCCGCACATGGCCGAGGAACGAATTTCCTACGACGCGTTCGTCAGATTCCTGGCGACGCCGCTGAACGACGGCCGGCCATTCGTGCTGGAGACGCAGCACGCGCTTTCGCTGCACTTCGACCATTTCGGCACGCAGAGCTTCATGTCGCTCCGGGATCCGGGGCGGCTTGAACTCGGCTATACGCGCGTGATGATGGGCTTTCTGCTGCTGCAGCCCGAACCCGCGCACATCTGCATGCTCGGGCTCGGCGGCGGTTCGCTGGCGAAGTACTGCTACCGGCACCTGCCCGGCGCGGCGATCGACGCGGTCGAGATCAACCCGGACGTGATCGCGCTGCGAGACGTATTCAGGATTCCTGCCGATGACGGCCGGTTCAAGGTGGTGTGCGCCGACGGCGCGGATCATCTGGAACGGGCGGATGTCAGGACGGACGTGATCCTGCACGATGCGTTTGTCGCCGACGGCCTGCGGGGTCGGTGTACGGGCGCCGCATTCCTGGCTGCATGCCGCGAGCGCCTGAGCGACACCGGCGTGCTGGCGATCAACTTCATGGACGACGATCCGGCGTTGCCGCAGCATCTCGAGCACCTGCGATCGGTGTTCGGTGCGTCGTATACGCTGGTGCCGTGCGGCGACGACAACAACTTCATCGCGTTTGCGTGGAAGGGCGGCAACCGGTTGCCGTCGTTGCGCATCCTGCTCGAGCGCGCACTTGCGTGCGCCCAGGCCGGCGAGCTCAAGCTGGCGGCCACGGCGCGGCGCATGAAAGCCGGGGAGGGCGTCGAGCCTCGGCGGCTGGTGCAGCGCGCGCAGCCGCACGAGCGATGGGAGATCGGCGCGTAACCGGCGCCGCGGGCGCGGCCTGTGCGGCCGCGCTTACTTCACGCGCTTGCCGAGCGCGCTTTTGGTCTTGTACGTCACGCCGTGGCGGTCGAGATACTCGCGGATCAGTTGCCGCACGACCTGCGAAGGCGTGAGATCCTGCTCGGCGCAGAGCATCTCGAAAGCTTCCTTCTTCGCGGGGTCGATCAGGACGGTCAGGCGGGCAGTTTTCGTTTCCATTGCGGGGCGAGGGTGGTCGGTATGTTAATCAAATTATAATCGATCCGCCTTCGGCGCCACCGCCGAAAACGCTCTCCTGATGCGCGATCAGCGCTTGCTGCGGAGCAGCGCGAGCAGGTCGTCAATCACCGGCACGATCGCGAGCGCGACGAGCACCGCGGCGAGCGGCACGGTCGACACGTAGCCGACATGCTTGAAGCCGATCGCGCCGGCCAGGCCGCCGATGAAGAACGACGCGAGCATCGTCGCGTGAATCCGCAGTTTCGAGCGGTTGGCGATGACCGCATGCGCGTCGACGTCGACCGCCGACCGGTTCCAGTAGAACAGCTTCCCGAGCTCGATGCCGAGGTCGGTCACGATGCCGGTCATGTGCGTCGTGCGGATCTCCGCACCCGACAGCTTCGTGATCGTCGCGTTCTGCAGCCCCATGATGAAACACAGCAGCGTCACGGTCACCGGCACGAAGAAGGTTTCCCACAGCGCGAGGTGGCTGCCGAGCAGCCCGAACAGGAGCAGCAGCGCGGCCTCGACCAGCAGCGGCAGCACGAACTGGCTGTGCAGGCCGCGGCGGCGGCCCCAGTTGACGAGGATCGCCGAGCAACTGGCGCCGACCAGGAACGACCCCAGCGAGCTGATGCCGGCCAGCGCGAGCCGCACGTCGCCGAGCGCCGTCTGGTCGGCGATCGCCGACACGATGCCGCTCATGTGCGACGTGTATTGCTTGACCGCGAGGAAGCCGCCGGCATTGGCCGCGCCGGCGACGAACGCCAGCGAAAACCCGAGCTGACGGTTCGCGGTCGCGCTGCGGTGTTTTCCCGTCAGGTTTCGAAAGTACTGCGCTGGCATAAGGGCTTCGCTCAATCGCCGCGGATCGCGGGCACGGACATGAAGACCGGCGCCGGGCGGCAGGGCGGGCACGCCGCCTGCGCATGGGCGCCGGGTCTCTCGAATTATGTGACGAAAATGATAATCACATTATCATACTCTGTTAGCCGCATAGGGCTTTCAGTACAATGTCATGCGGCGCGGCCTGACGGCGGCTTCGCTGCCGGATGGCCGCGCCGCCCGCCTTCGCGATCACTTCTGCCCACCGTTTCATGACCCCGATCAAGTTCATTCTTCGCTACACGGCGATCCCGTTCACGGCCATCGTGGCCGTGGTGATCTGGACTGTCATACCATCGTCGAAAGAGATCGATGCGAGACAATATGCGGCGCTGTCGCGCGCGTACGCGAGTTTCCCGCTGCCGTTTAGGCGCGAGATCTCGGAAACGATGGACCACGGCCGGATCAACGACCGGCGCTACCAGGCGCTCGTGCGCGATTCGCTGGGCAATGGCGTCGCGCTGGACTGGCCGGCGTCGGGCGTTGGCGGCCTCGCCGACGAGCGGCAAAAACTGGCCGAACTGATTCAGGCCGATTCCGATCTTCAAGGGCATCACCAATGAAAACTCTGCTGGTTTCCGTGGCATTCGCGATGATCATCGCGAGCCTGATCTTCGCGCTGTATTTCATGAATCACGATCGCGGCAAGTCCAAGCGGATGGCATGGTCGCTTGCGGCCCGCGTCGGGCTGTCGGTCACGCTGTTCCTGTCGCTGCTGATCGCTTACAAGCTGGGCTGGATCGAGCCCACGGGGCTGCCGATCGGGCGCTGAAAGACGGACGCCCCGTTGCATGCGGGGCGTTCGCGAAAACGCAGGTTTGGATCTCTGATCGAGCTATTGTGATAAGAATACTTATCTTTATAGTTCGATTCTCCGTTCGAGTTCGGGTCTGGTGCAACGTGTGATCGGGGCTGGTGGCGCTGCAATGGCGCCGCACGGGCGTTGACACCGCGCTTTGCGACGCTGCGCGCGGTGCAGATTCAATTCGCGGCAGACAACCTGGCCATCGCCGGATCCGGCGGCGATACGGCAGTTCGGCAGTTCGGCGGTGGGGCGACGACAAAGAAGAACTGATAACGAAGGGCTTGATTCAGGCCGATGCTTTCGCTTCTTCCGCGATCCAATCCGCGAACGCTTTGACTTCCGGGCGCTGCATCGCACCCGGCAGCGTGACCAGGTAATAGGCGAAACGTGCCGGCCAGGGCTTGTCCAGCACCTGCACCAGACGCCCTGCGGCGATTTCCTCGCGTGCGTATTCCTGCGGCACCAGGGCCAGTCCTTGACCGGCCTCGGCCGCCCGGATCAGCAGGTAGTCGTCCTCGAACGCAGTGCCGCGCTCCGCCCGTGGATCGTCAGTCACGCCGTGCGCTGCGAACCACAGCGGCCAGTCAGCCCGGTCGCAATCGTGCAGAAGCGGGTAGTTCAGGCAGTCTCCCGGTTCTTTGACGGCATGACTGTCTGCCACCAGGCCGGGGCAGGCCACCGGCACCAACACCGGAGCCATCAGGCGAGTGACTTCCAGGCCAGGGTAGTGTCCCAGCCCATGCCGCAGCGCCACATCCACCCGGTCACGGCGCATGTCCGCCAGCGCCGAAGTCGCCTCGACCCGCACTTCGATCTGCGGATGCCGCTCGTTGAAGCGCCCCAGGCGCGGCACGAGCCACGATGCGGCAAAGGTGGCGACGGTACTGACGGTCAGGGTCTGGCGTCCTTTGATCGCTTCCAGCCTATCGACGGCCTTGTCGATTTGCGCAAAGGCTTCGAGCAACGACGGATGCACGCTGGCCCCGGCTTCGGTCAGACGCAACCCCTGCCGCTCCCGAGTGAACAGCGCCATCCCGAGCCGGTCTTCCAGCAAGCGGATCTGCTGACTGATCGCGCCGGAGGTGACGTGCAACGTTTCGGCAGCAGCCTTGATGCTGCCGCGCTGGCCGACTTCAACAAAGGTGCGCAGCGCTTGCAGGGGGAGTGATGCAGCCATTTGATTTAGGTTTTCTAAAGTCTGAACGCAAAAATGATCGCTTCTGATAACTCATAGTCACGGCGATGGTGGCACAAGTTTATGGACGATGCGCTGCTTTAGTAAAACTACATTGACTGGACGATAACCATGACCCATCCGCATTGGCGGCTATGCCTGATCCTGCTTTGCACGACGCAGTTCGTTGCGTTGCTCGACTTTTCCATCACCATGATCCCGCTGCCTCAAATCCAGCAAAGCCTGGGTTTCACGCCCGGCGGGTTGCAATGGGTCATCAATGCGTATGGCGTAGCCATCGCGGGCTTTCTGCTGCTGGGCGGCCGCGCTGCCGACATGTTTGGCAGGCGGCGGATGTTTCTGATCGGGCTGACGCTCTTTACGGCGGGTTCGCTGCTGGGCGGCTTCGCACAAGGCCCGGCGATGCTGATTACCACGCGTGCCATGCAGGGCTTGGGTGCCGCGATGTTTTCGCCTGCGGCGTTCTCGTTGCTGCTGGCGGTCTTTCTCGACCCTCGGCAACGAAACCGGGCGCTGGGCGCCTGGACGGCGGTGGCCGCCAGTGGGTTCGTCGCGGGCCTGATCCTGGGCGGCATCATCACGGACGTGCTGGGATGGCGCTGGGTGTTGTGGATCAACGTGCCGGTCGGTGTGCTGGTCATCGCGTTGTCGGGTGTACTGCCGCTTGGCAAGCCGGATGCCCACACTGCGTCCGGGCGCCTGGATGTATGGGGCGCGGTGCTGGTTGCCAGCGGCGCGGCAACATTGGTCTTCGCTTTTGCCAATAGCGAACACGTCGGCCTGGCATCCCCTGCGACCTTCGGGCTGATTCTGCTGGCGCTGGGCCTGCTGGCTGCCTTCGTGCAGGTGGAAAGCAAGGTCGCGTCTCCATTGATGCCGTTGCCGATTTTCTGGCGGCGCTCGACGGGCGGGGCGAACCTCGTCTCCCTGCTGGCGAATACCGCGTTGGGGCCGACGTTCGTGGTGGTCGCGCTCTACATGCAGGAGGTCCTGGGTTTTACCGCAACACAGACCGGGCTGGGCCTGCTTCCGATGGCAACCGCTTTCACGCTCTCCAGCGCGTGGGTCGGGCCGGTCCTGATCGCAAGAATGGGCACCAAGCCCGTCATCCTTGGCGGGATGGCGCTGTTCATCGGCGGTCTTGCATTGCTGGGCACATCGTTGTCGGCGGATGCCTCGTGGAGCACGTCCATTCTGCCGGGCACCTTGCTGGCCGGCATCGGCTATGGCGTCGCTTTTCCTGCCTGGACAGTCGCCGGCATCGAAGGCGTCGATTCTGCCGACCATGGCCTGGCGGGCGGAATGCTGACCACCACCCAGGAAATCGGCTCGGCAGTCGGTCTTGCGGTCGGTGTTGCCGTGAGCATTGCCGTCCTCGCCAATGGCGGCAGTGCGGCCCAAGGCTTCAGCTACGCCATCCTCGTTTCCGCCTGCATGGTTCTCGTCGGCCTGGTTTGCGCGGCAGCCATCCTGCCGGGGCAAGCCACCCGTTTGGGCGTGACGCGATGATCGACCTTTACACCGACAGCTCACCCAATGGCTTCAAGGCAACGATCGCCCTGGAAGAACTGGTGCTGCCTTACCGCCTGCATCATGTCCGCATCGAAGCGGGCGAGCACCGGCAGCCGGATTTCCTGGCCCTGAACCCGCATGGCCGCATTCCGGTCATCACCGACGATGACACCGGTATCACGCTGTTCGAGTCGGCCGCCATCCTGCTCTACCTGGCCGAGAAGACCGGCCGGCTGCTGCCGCAGGAGCCGGCGGCACGCTGGGAGGCGATCAAGTGGCTGCAATTCCACTCGTCCAGCGTCGGCCCGATCATCGGGCAGCGGGTCCACTTCGAACTGTTCGCCGAGGAAAAGCTACCCGCCGCCATCGAGCGTTACCGCCGCCTGACGGAGGGCGTGTTCGCCGTGCTCGACAGTCATCTGGCCCGGCACCCGTACCTGGCCGGGGACGATTATTCCATCGCCGACATTGCGCATTTCGGCTGGACGCACATCGCCCGCATCATCGGCTTCGATTTCAGCCGGCACCGGCACATGAGCGTCTGGCATGAACGGGTGGCGCAGCGGCCTGCCGTGCGCAAGGGCATCACGCTGCCCGAACCGGCAACACGCGCATGAGGGAGGCTGACACGATGCGCACCGCCATGATCCTGACCATCAACGTGCATTATCGGAAGCCATCGGCTCCAATTGAGCGAGGTTGATTCGCCATCCGAAATTTTTGATGAGGCAGGGCATACCTTTCAAAACAGGCTCACATCTTTTCCTCGATATCTATTCGACGTCCGACGATACACGGCGGCTGTCCAGATCCTTCAATGCCGGAAATGCGTCGCGGTCCCACGAATGCAAGCCATACGATTTCCAGACGATATTGCGCCTGACGAATATTTCGAAGGTGGGTGTGCCTGGCGACAGGTTGCCCAGTCGCTGGCGTCGCTCAAACAGCCATTGGACAACGGGTGGATAGCTGTCGATGGTTTCGGGCACGGCGATGGCCTCCCGCTCCACGATGAACAGATGGACGTCGGGATGCGTCTTGGCCCACGACTCGAAATCCCCTTTGCCGCCCAGTGAACCTTCCCAGCGCTGGCAATAGACGCAGTCCTTGGCCGAATGCACGATCAGGACGATCGGTTCGCCCTTTCGCACTTTTGCCTGACGAATGCGATCTGCCCAGGAGAGCTTCGGCGGTGGCTCCGGTGTGTTCTGGCCGGTGTTCGCAGTCGGTTCGTCGCCGGCCAGAACGACTTGTGGTGAAACGAGTGCCAGCGATAAAGACGCTGTAGCCACCCATGCCAAGCGCGGGACCCACTTGCGAGGCGCCATTTTCGTGCTCCTGCGAAGAATCGCGGACGTCAATTGACGAAAGGACCGGGTCCGCCACGGGAAGTATTGTAGTGACTGCGCGTCGGCGATTGCAAACTCCAAACCCCTGTTCGTTCGGCCGTGTCGAGGCGTCAGCCATCCCTGCATGGTCGCCCGTGCCGCCACGCGTATGCCGCCGCGCATGCAATCGGCCCGGGAGCCGTCGAGCGCGCACGGCATAGTCAAGATTGACCATGTACGTCTTGCGCGTCTTCGCCGATAAATTCACTGACGGAGCGCGGAGACCAGACTTTGCGTTCGGTTGAGCGGCGCGGACACGCCGCATGGCATGCTGACCACGTCGAGCCCGACCTTTCCGATCCCGATCGCGGCCAATGCCATCCGCCCGTCGTCAAGGCCGATGTGGCCAACACCCGGCCGAGTGCGAAATCGCCGACCGCGCGAGCGCGGAGGTCGTACCGCCAATACGCATCCGCGACGAGCACGGGCTGATCGACATCCGGAATCTGGAAGGCACCGTGCACGTACTCGACCCGTCGACGCAGTCGCGACGGCCGCGCTCGGCCCGGTTCGTATTCGACACGCGCGACCGTGCAGCGCCAGCGCACCCCACCACGGCGCGATGAAGGGCGACCATTCCCGGCCCACGCATAACAAAAGCTGAAATCGGTTTTTAGCGCGCGCCGGGTGCATCCCTATACTTTGCGATGCTGCGCATGTGGCGGTTCGCGAATGCCGCGATCGCGCGACGCAGCGCCCGATCTTCTCGAACCAGGACCTGCCGAATGACTGCCCGTGATGCCGTCGATCCGCGCGCCGCGTTGCGCGACGCGCTTGCCGCGCTGCCCGAGCTCGCGAACGCGATCGGACAGGATGCCGCGCAACGCGAGGCGCGGCGCGAGCTGCCGTTCGAGGGTTTCGCGATCTTCCGCCGCTCGGCGCTGGGCGTGCTGCGGATTCCGGTCGCGCGCGGCGGTCTCGGCGGCACGCTGGTCGATCTGTTCGACACGGTCGCGACGCTGGCCGCCGCGGATTCGAATCTCGCGCACGCGCTGCGGATCCACTACGACCAGACCGAGACGCTGCGGCTGTCGGCGCGCACGCCGTTCAACGACGTGCAGCTCGAACGTGTGCGGGCCGGCGCGATCTTCGGCGGCGCGTCGACCGAACGCGGCACGTCGCGGCCCGGCGAGAACACCGCCGTGCTGCGCCGGGACGGCGATCACTATCGCGTGGCGGGCCGAAAATACTATTCGACCGGCACCGCGTTTGCCGATTTCGCACGCATCAATGTGGAAAACGAGCAGGGCGATGCCGTCGCCGTGATCATTCCCGTCGCGCGCGACGGCGTGCAGGTGCTCGACGACTGGGACGGCATGGGGCAGCGCATGACCGCGAGCGGCAGCCTGCTGCTCGACGACGTGCAGGTGTTCGCGGATGAAGTGGCCGCGCGCGACGGCTCGACGCTCGTTGGCCGCCATTGCGGCGCGCTGCGGCAGCTGCATCTCGTCGCGACGGGCGCGGGCATCGTGCGCAACGTGGTCGCCGATGCGCGCCGCTACGTGCTCGCGCACGGCCGCCCGGCGCTGCACAGCCCGGCGCCGACCGCGCGCGACGATCATTTCATCCAGCAGGTCGTCGGCGAGCTGTCCGCGCACAGCCACGCGATCGATGCGCTCGTGCGCGAAAACGCGCGGGCGCTCGACCGCTCCGCCGACGCGATCGAAGCCGGCGATGCCGATGCGCATGCACTCGTGCTCGACAGTGCGCTCGCCACGGCGCGCACGCAGCTCATCGTCAGCAAGCTTGCGCTGCATGCGGCGGAGCGGCTGTTCGAAGTCGGCGGGGCATCGGCGACGGCGCGCGAACACAACCTCGACCGGCACTGGCGCAACCTGCGCACGATCTTCAGTCACAACCCGCTGCTGCACAAGGCGCGCGTGATCGGCGACTACGAGCTGAACGGCGTGACGACGCACCTGACAGAAGGCCGGGTGTTCTAACCTGACCGTGTCGTGCCGGCGCGCACCGCAATCACTTCCTGACGTCAGCGCCGCAGGCCGGCGTCACGCAGCAGCGGCAGCACGCGCTCGCCGAAGAAGTCGAGATCGGGCTTGAAGTCGTAGAAGCTCAACTGGATGCCGTCGATGCCTGCACGGTGCAGTCGCACGATGGTATCGGCGACTTCGTCCGGCGAGCCCGTAATCGAGATATTGCCGCCGATCGCGCGTGCCGCGGCCTGTGAGCGCTGCTCGAATCCGCCGCGCCAGGCATGGGCATCGCTGTCGAAGCGATGAAAGCTGCCTTCGTCCGCATGCGCGACGATCGCGTCGCGGTACGCGCGAGCTTCGGCTGCCGTCTCGCGGCAGATCACGAGCGGGTTGAGCAGCGTGCGGATCGTCCGGCCGCGCGCCGCGGCGGCGGCCTTCACGCGTGCGGTATGTGCGGGCAGCGCATCGAGCGCGCGTTCGGCGTCGGGGCCGGCCGGGCTCGTGACGAACACGATGTCCGAATAGCGTGCCGCGAAGTCGATGCCTGCGTCGGAGCCCGTTGCATTGATCAGCAGCGGACGGCCATGGCACGGCTTCGGCGTCACGAATGCACCACCCAGCCGCCAGCTCGACAGCGCGGGCGTGTAGCTGAAATTGTCCGGTTGCGCCCACAACTGCTGGACCGCATCGAGGAACTCGGCGGCCATGTCGTAACGCCGGTCGTGCTCGATCCGGTTCCAGCCGAACATCTCGTGCTCGATCGCGCGGTGGCCGGTCACGACGTTGATGCCCCAGCGCCCGCGCGAGATGTGATCGAGCGTCGCGGTGAATTTCGCGAAATGCAGTGGATGCCACGGCCCGTAGAGCACGTGGCTCGTCGCGACGAGGATGATCCGTTCGGTACGCGCGGTCAGCGCGGCCAGCGTCATGAACGAGTCGAGCGCGTGGCCGTCGAACACGCCGCCGTAGCCGCCTTTCGGCAGCCACTGCGACAGCGCGAACACGAGATCGAAGCCGAGCGCCTCCGCGCGCGCGACCAGGTCGGCGTTGTAGTCGAACGTCCAGTCGGTCGTGCGCGGTAGCGTCGACGCGCTCCAGCCGCCGGCCTGGATCGGCAGGAACAGCCCGAGCATCAGCGGCTGCGCGAGGACGCGCGACACTGGGCTGTCGGGGAAATCCGCCGGCGAGCGAACGTCGACGAACGGCGACGGCGCGACCGGCGTGGCGACGGAGGTGTCGCTCATGATGGCTTCCTTGCGGGTTGGGCACGCACCGAACGGCAACGTCGGGCGCTGAGGAGGATCACGTCGCGTTGGTGCGGCTTCGGTGAGCCGTAGGGCGGCGGCAGCGACTGCGCGCGTGTCAACAGCGGCAGGCCGAGCGGGACGCGCGGTTGGCTCGCCAGCGTGCCACCGGCAGGCAACACTGCGGTCACCCATCCGTTGCCGAGCTGGTGCAGTGCCGCGCGCCAGCTGCTGCGCGGCGCGCGAGGAGGGAGACGGGAGTCGATCATGGTCAAACACGTATCGCACGCGGGAAACGCCCATTCTCGACAACCGGACACGGCGCGGCAAACAACGATTCCCGCTTTGCTTATCGCGCGATGCTGCGCCGTGCCCGATGCGCGTGCCGTCAGAACTTCACGCGCAGCCCGCTGACGAGCGCGACCTGGCGGTTGGTCGACGACGCGCTGCCGATGTTCGAGATC
The DNA here is from genome assembly GCF_020419825.1 of Burkholderia sp. AU30198. Lineage (NCBI taxonomy): Bacteria > Pseudomonadati > Pseudomonadota > Betaproteobacteria > Burkholderiales > Burkholderiaceae > Burkholderia > Burkholderia sp. AU30198. The sequence continues at coordinate 85,028 of NZ_JAIZSA010000005.1, forward strand.
GCCGCGATCGTGCGATAGCCGCCCGCCGTTGCCGTGCTCGGATCGCCGGCCGCGAGCTGGTAGATGCCGGACAGGTAGAGGTCGGTGCGTTTCGACAGCGCATAGTCGAAACCGAGCGTGAACTGGTGCCAGCGCGGTTTCAGCGTCTGGCCGCCGGTGCCCGGCAGGCCGCTCGCGCGCCCGTCGGTGAACGTATAGACGCCAATCAGCGTGGCCGCCGGCGTGATCTGGTAACGCGCGTTCACGTCGTAGTTGTTGAACTTGCGCGACGAGCCGTCGAGATAGTCGAGCTGCGTGTGGCTCCACGCAAAGCCGAGCGTCGCCCGGCCGAGCGCGTAGTTCGCGCCCACCACGCCGATCTGCTGCTTGCGCACGCCGCCGTTCAGCCCGTAGAAGAACGCGCCGCTGTAGTCGTTGCCGGTGGTCGAGGTCGCGCCGCCCACGGCGCCGCTGGTATTCGACGTCGAATTCGGATGATTGAAGCGCACATAGCCGGCGCCCACCGACAACGGGCCGTTCACGTAGTTCGCCGACGCGCCCCACGCGTTGTTATTCGAGAACCCGGTGCCGGCGCCGCCGTTGGCCTGGTTGCTGAACGCATAGAGCAGGTCGGCCGTGAAGCCGGCGATCGTGTCGCTGCGGAACTTCACCGCGTTGTTGAGCCGGAAGCTCTGGTTCATGTTGTCGTTGTCGCCCACGTGCGTGGCGGGCGACCAGAAGCCGGACCCCGAGTACGGCGCGACGAGGTCGGTGATCGGTTCGTACTGGCGGCCGAAGGTCAGCGTGCCGATGCCCGACTTGGCCAGGCCCACGTACGCGGAGCGGCCGAACAGGCGGCCGCCCTGGCCGAGCCCGCCGTCGCTCGGCCGGAAGCCGCTTTCGAGCGTGAAGACCGCCCGCAAACCACCGCCGAGATCTTCCACGCCTTTCAGGCCCCAGCGGCTGCCGCTCAGCTTGCCGCTCGTCTGCTGGATGTTGCTCGCGCCGCCCTGGTTGTTCGTATAAGCGAAACCGGCATCGACGACGCCGTACAACGTGACCGAACTCTGCGCATGCGCGCTGACCGAAGCGATCGAAACCAAACCCAGGACTACCGATTTTTTGATCACGACTATCCTCTGTTTTTATGGGTACATCTGCGAGGATCACGATGCTATTGATGACGGACGTGCCGGCGAACGGCCGATCCGTGGTTTGTAAATCGCGGCGCGGCCGATTTGCAATGTGCGTCGCCGCACGCCCGGCATGTGCGTCGCGATCGCGTCCGGCATTCATGCTGCGGCGAACGCATTGCACGAACGGCGAACGTCACGCGCCCGAAACGCGCGAGCGTCGTCATATCGATCGATGAAATCGTTCGATATCCGCAATACATCCGGCCCGGCGCACGATGTTTTTATGCAACGCACGCTGTGCGGCGGGTGCCCGATGCGCTACATGCATCCGCATATCGATTCCGCAAAACGTTGGTAGGGCCGTGCGATGGAGGACGGTAGAGTCGGGCATCCGGCCTCGGGCCGGCATGCTCCGGGAACGGAAGGGCGCACAAGCGCGCGTTCGTCCCGGCTGAACAACCTACACGGGAGCCGTTTGACATGAGTCGCGATGTGCTGTTTCTGCTGGAACCGGGCTTTGCCGATCCGAAGCATCCGGGCCAGCGCTTCGTCTGTCCGCATGGCCTGTCGATCGAGGGGCTGCTCGCGAGCGCGCCGGATCGCGCGGGCCGCATCGACGTGAAACGCGTCGGCTTCGAGCGGCCGCGGCACGCGGTGATCGACGCGCTCGACGATGCGCACCAGGGGCTGCCGGTCCTCGTGCTCGGCCGCGACCAGCCGGCACCGGAGGACGCACGGACGCTCGGCGACGTGCGCTTCGTCACCGACGCGCGCCGCATCCTCGAGCTGCTGGCCGAGCGCCACGGATTTCCGGTGCTGCATTGACGCGGCGGTTTTCACGTCCCATCCGATCGACCGACTGACAGGAGTATCCGATGTCGTCCATTTCGGCGGCACGCCGCCGTTTGCTGCTGGCCGGCACCGCGGTCGTGGCGGCCCCATTCGCCGCGAAGGCCGTGCTCGCGGCGGCCGTCGTCAACGCCGATCTCGCCGGCACCACGTTGCGCGTCGCGACCTACAAGGGCGGCTGGCGTGCGCTGCTGCAGGCGGCCGGGCTGGCCGACACGCCATACCGGATCGACTGGCGCGAGCTGAACAACGGCGTGCTGCACATCGAGGCGCTCAATGCGGATGCGCTCGACATCGGTTCGGGTAGCGAAATTCCGGCCGTGTTCGCCGCGCGCCAGAAGGCCAACGTCCGGCTCATCACCCGCGTGCGCGAAGATCTCAACAACCAGGTCACGCTCGCGCGCAAAGACACGTCGATCCACAGCATCGCGGATCTGAAGGGCAAGCGCGTCGGGTACGTGCGCGCAACGACATCGCACTACTTCCTGTATCGCCAGCTCACGGAGGCCGGCCTGGGCTTCTACGACATCCAGCCGATCAACCTGTCACCGACCGATGGGTTGTCCGCCTACGACCGCGGCGATATCGACGCATGGGCGATCTACGGCTACAACGGCCAGCTCGTGCGCAACCGCTACGGTGCGCGCGTGCTGAAGACGGGGAAGGGCTATCTGTCGGGCAATTTTCCGGTCTATGCGAACCCGCGCACGCTCGACGATGCGCGCCGTCGTGCGGCGACGGGCGATCTGCTGCTGCGATTTCGGCGCGCGTATGCGTGGGCGAACGGGCATGTCCGCGACCATGCGCTCGCGCAGAATCGCGAGACGCGCGTGCCGGTTGCCGATCTCGTCGCGATGTTCGACCAGCGCAGCGAAGACTACGCGCTGCTGCCGGTCACGCCCGACGTGGTGGCGCAGCATCAGCAGGTCGCGGATGTGTTTGCGCGGATCGGTGTGCTGGATGGGCCGGCCAATGTCGCGCCGCTCTGGGATACGTCGTTCAACGCGCTGCTGGCGGCGACGTGATCGGAGGCCATGAGAAGACGCCCGGGTGAGCGGGAGATTCGGGCGAATACGCGCTGTCGAAAGCTCGTCCTGGATCGCATCGGCGACCAGCACGAAAAACCGCCTCGGCACGCGCCAGAGTCGAGTGCTTTCGATACGGGTGCCGTCCTCCTCGAGACTTGCGACAAGCGGCGTCGCCGGGTTCCAGCGCGAGGGCGTGACCGGCAGTCCTCGCTGAACGAGAGCTGCCGTCAGGTATCCGCTGTGGCTGCTATCGGCGAGCGCTTGCCGGCGACACCTCATCTTGCGGATTTCGTTGTTGCGGGAGTCTGCTGCGTACACGTTGCCGCTGGCGTCGACCGCAACGCCAGTCGGACCATTAGACAAGGCTGCCGCCTCTCGTGGACGTTGGAACGCTATCGATCGCGTCGCTCGCTTCGTATTCCTGGAACAAGCGCCACACCCTTTTTACATGGGGCGATGCGGGCCGCTGGCTCATGAACATGGCGAGGGGCCACGTCGGGAGACTCGCGTCCAGGACGCGAGCATAGCGAACCCCTGCGAACTGGAGGCGTTGTGTCGAGGTCGGCAAGAGCGTGGCGCCGAGTCCGGCGGAGACCAGCGATAAGAGGCTCAATGCGCGGTTGGCTTCCGCGACGATCCGTACATCCATTCCTGCCTTGGTAAAAGTATCGAGCAATTGTGCATGCAGGACCGGCCCTTGAGAGGCGGGGAACAAGATCAGCCCCCGGTCGGCAATGTCCCGCAGCGTGGTATCTCCGTGTTGTCCGTCGTCGAACAGCGCCGCGATGCTGTTCTCCGGGGTGAAGGGATGAACACGTAGTGGGCCAGCGAGGTTGAACGGCGGGTGGGCGAATCCGATATCGATCCTGCCGCTTGCGAGCGCACTCAACTGGTCGTTAGTCGAAAGCTCGCGCAATTCGGGTTGAATTGCCGGGAACCGCGTCCTCATGGCGAGTAACCGTCGGGGCAGGTGCTCGTACAGGGCGGCCGAATCGAACCCGATTCGAACGACCCCTGCCTCGCCGCTTTCCACTGACTGTGCGATGGCGGTCGCGCGATCGGCATGGTGGACTGAGGCTTGCGCCTCCTCACGGAAAGCTGCGCCCGCGACGGTCAAGGTCAAGCGCCGATGGGCGCGGGCAAACAACCGAATTCCCAGTTCCTTTTCCAGGCGTGCAATGGATTGACTGAGCGGTGGTTGCGCCATGCCAAGCCGCTGAGCAGCGCGTCCCATATGCAATTCCTCGGCGACAGCAAGAAAATGGCGCAGGTGGCGAAGTTCCATATCGCAGCGATATCAAAAATATTCAAAGCCATTATAGATAGATCATCGATAGATCGGGACAATCTTCCCTACCGCTACTGCCTTTGGGGACACGATGCGTCATGCCAAGTGGGCCATCGCCACATTGCTTAGTTTTGCTTCCTACTCTGCGCAGGAAGTTCGTGCTGAAGTGATGCGTCGCGACTACACCGTACGGGCCGAAGATGGCCTGAAAATTTTCGTGCGTGAACTGCGCGACGACAAGGCGTGCGTCGATCGCGGCCCCATGCTTCTGGTCAACGGCGGCAGGCCGGGCGTTTTGGCGAGTTGGGACGTCGATGCGAGGGAGCCTTCCACGGCGGAGGCGTTCGCAAAGGCCGGACATCATCTCTATCTCATGGATGTGCGTGGTTTCGGGCGATCGGAATTTCCGCCCGAAATGGACGACGGGCGCCTTGGCGCACCTCCGGCCGTGCGATCCAACCAGGCGGTGCGGGACATTGCGACGGTCGTTCGCGAGATTCAGCGCCGCAACCCGGGGGAAATGCGCCTGACGGCGATGGGATGGGCCACTGGCTCGCAGTGGCTCGGCCATTATGCGTCGCTCTACCCGGAAAGCATCTCGCATCTGATCTACTACAACGGCGCGTATGGCGGCCCGGCGGGCGGCTGGCACTTGCAGGCGGAGTTCGGCGATCCGGACGATCCCGCACAACTGGACCGGAAGCGTTATGGTGCCTACCAGTCCTCGACCGCCGGTTCGCTGGGCAACCGCTGGCGCGACGAAGGCATCGATCCTGCCTTTCTGGAGCGCTACGTTGCGGTGGCCATGGAAGGAGACAAGGCCGCGAAGACCCGGCATCCTGCCAGTTTTCGCCATCCCACCGGGCCGCTTGCTGATACCTTGCTGATGGTCAACGGCCGGCCCATCTTCGATGCGTCGTTCATCCGCTCGCACGTGCTGATCCTGCGGTCGGGCAATGATTTCTGGTCACGGCCGGTGGATGCGCAGACCTTGTTGGCACATCTGACTAATGCGGCTTCCACACGATTCGCCGAACTGCCGGGCGCATCCCACTACGCGCACCTGCTGCCCGGCCCAGATCGGCGCGCATTCATCAAAACCGTGCTTGCCTTTACGGCACCGCTGGCCGCAGGGAGCGACACCGTGAGGCGGGAGTGTGCCGATAACAAGCGGGGGGTGCATTCGTAAATTCATCGGCGAGGATATCGGCGACGCCGTTGAGCAGGACCACAAGGTCTTCGACCTGATCACGCTGCTTGCGCTGAATCACCTCCCACTCGTCGCTCGCACGCTTGTGGATGGCGCCCATGGGCTGCATGAACATGTCGGCGAGATCGTTGCGGGCGCGCACCCGTATGCGATTGAGAAGCGCGACGATCAGCGTATAGCGCTTCTCAGGCAGCGTGTCGTTCTTGAGCGTCGACGCATCGAGCACCATCGCCTGCTGGGCGAGCGTGCGTAGTTTCGCAGCGGAAATGCCGGCCGTGGCGAGCGCGAAATCGCCGAGTCTGTCGAGCCAGCCGATCTGGTCGATCAGCAGGTCCAGGCGTTGCCGGGACAGGCGTTTCGCATGGCGCCTGATGCGGTTGTAGGCGGTCTGCCGGCTCGACAGATTAGCGCGAGCAACCGGTCCAGCGCGAGCTTCTGTTCGTCAGTCAGGCGCCGTGTGACGTGCTTGAATAGCCGCGACTGCGCACGGTGTGAGCCGCGTCGTGAATGCCTGCATGACCGGATCAGGCGAACGTCGTCGCCACCATGATGCCGAACACGACGCCGATCGCAATCCCACAGAGCCGGCCGTAAATCGATGCGCGCACATTGTCGTCGAGCACGAACGGCGAGCGTTTGTGCTTCCATACCGTGCTGAATGCCACCGGGCGGGTCAGCAGGGCGATACATGCGAGCAGTACCGGCGTGGCGATGAGCATCGCGATGCGTTGCCCGTTCCAGTCGACGCCGTGCATCGCCAGCGAAACGATCGCGGCAAGCGGAACCTCGACGCACAGGCCCAGCAACGAGCCGTTGACGAAGGAATCTCCGGGGGACTGAAACATGATCGGTCCTAGCGTTCGAATGAAATCGGCGCTCGGCTCGAGCTCCCGACAATAAAAAAACCACGGCCGTTGCCCAAGGTCGGTCGACCGTATTCGACATAAGCCAGGATGACGGGCGGATAGTACGGCAAATCATTGGCCCGTTGGCGGTCATTCAAGCTATTTAACAAATGTCGCGGGCAGCGATGCATTTTTATGCTGCGCCGGGATGTCGCGCCGTGATAATAATCGGGCACCTTGTCGTCGGTGGCGTGCGTGAAGGCTGCGCGTCGACATGGCCGAAGCCGCAGCATTGCCGTTCCGGCACGAAATATGACCCTGATCGGTTTCCGAAGCATCTGCCGGGCTTGTTCCGGAGCGGGGCACCGGGCGGATTGAACCGATGGCCATGGCGAAGCGTCACCCATCCAGTCGAACATGAGCGAACACAACGTTACGGGCAGCGATGCGCCACGCGTCGGCGCGGCAAACGCGGAATTTTCAGCAGGTGTCGCCGCGCATCACGCCGGGCAGGCGGCGGATGCGGCGCGGCATTACCGGGCGGCGATTGCGCTTTACCCCGATCACACCGAGGCACTGAACAATCTCGGTATTCTGCTCGAGGACGATGGGCATGCCGGCGAGGCCGAGCATTGCTACCGGCGAGCCATCGAGATTCACCCCGACAACGTGGACGCGTGCGTCAATCTCGGCCTGCTGCTTCATGATGGACAGCGCTTCGATGAAGCGGAGGCCTGCTACCGCCGCGTATTGGCGTTGCATCCCGGCCATGGTCCGGTGCTGCGCAGGCTCGGCCTGCTGCTGCAGGTCACGGACCGTCACGCTGAAGCCGAACGTATGTTGCGCGATGCGGTGATTGCCCGCCCGGGCGACGCCGTGGTTCATGCCGATCTGGCGATGCTGCTTCAAGTGCTCGGGCGAGCCGACGAAGCAGAGAGGCATTATCGGGAATCGCTCGTGCATGAGCCGAACGCCCTCGCGACGCTCAACCGGTTCGGCGCGCTGCTTCACACGCTCGGACGGTTGCCGGAGGCCGAGACGTGTTTCCGGCGTGCGGTTTCGCTGCAACCCGACGCGCGCGAGGCGCGCGGCAACCTCGGCAACGTGCTGTTCGCCCAGCAGCGATACGGCGAAGCCGAAGCGTGTTACCGCGACGTGCTCGCATACGATCCGTCGTTCGCGGAGGTATGGAACAACCTCGGCCGGCTGCTGCATGAGGTCGGCCGGCTGGACGAGGCCGCCGCTGCGTTGAGACACGCGTTGACGCTCGATCACGACCGCGTGCCGACCACGTTCAACCTGAGCCTGGTGCTGCTGGCGATGGGGCAGTACGAAGCAGGATGGCGGCACTACGAAGCGCGCTTCCAGCCTTCCTCGCACTGGGGCGACGCTTCGTCGTATCGCGTCCTGGCAAGCCTGCCGGCGCCGTGCTGGCAGGGCGAACCGCTCGACGGCAAATCGCTGGTCGTCTGGCCCGAGCAGGGGTTCGGCGATGTCGTGCAATTCGCGCGCTATCTGCCGCTGCTCAAGCAGCGCGGCGTGTCGATGCTGACGGTGGTGTGTCCGGCTGCGTTGACGCGCCTGATCGCAACGGTCGATGGCGTGGATCGTTGCGTCGGGATTGACGAAGCGGCGGCGCTCCCGGCACACGATTACGCCGTCCCGATCATGAGTCTTCCGTTGCGCTGCGGCACGACGCTCGACACGATACCCGCGGCGGTGCCCTATCTGCACGTGCCGGCACCGCTCGTCGAGCACTGGCGGGGCAGCGTGCCGGCTGCCGGCCTGAAGGTCGGGTTGGTCTGGGCTGGCGATCCGCGCCCCGATCAGCCGCAGGCACACGCGACGGATCGCCGGCGCTCGCTTCCGGCAAGCGCGTATCTGCCGCTGCTGACGATTCCGGGCGTGAGTTTCGTGAGCTTGCAGAAGGGCGAAACGGCCCATCGGCAGATCGACACGATTCCGTCGTCGCTGCGTCCTGTCGATCCGATGGCGCACGTGCGCGACTTCGCGGACACGGCGGCGATCATCGCCCATCTGGATCTCGTGATTACCGTCGATACGTCGGTTGCGCATGTGGCGGGCGCATTGGGCAAGCCGGTCTGGATCCTGTCGCGCTTCGACGGCTGCTGGCGCTGGTTCGCGGATCGCGACGATTCGCCGTGGTATCCGCGTGCGCGACTGTTCCGTCAATCGGAACCGGGGCAGTGGAACGATGTCGTCGAGCGTGTAGCGGGGGCCCTCGAGCACCTGCGTGACGAACGGAATGCGTCGCGCGTATCGGCAGCACCTCAGGAAGCACTGGATCGGCAGTTTTCGCAGGGCCTGCAGCTGTGTCAGCAGCGCCGTTTGGCGGAGGCGCTCGCCTTTTACGATGCAGCGCTCTCAACCGCGGCGGATCCGTCCGTTCGAGCGTACCTGCTGGGCTATCGGGCGCAGTCGCTCAACGGTCTTGGCCGCGTCGACGAAGCGCTTGAGCAGACCGATCACGCGTTGCAACTCGATCCTTCCCAGTTGAGTGCGCTCTGCACGCGCGCTTATGCGTTGTTGCTGAAGCAACAATTTCAGGCGTGTCTCGAATGCTGCGACCGAGGGCTGGCATTCCATCCCGGCCGAATCGAACTGCTGCACAACCGTACCGCCGCGCTGGCCGGGCTCATGTGCAATGAAGCGGCGCTGGAGACGAGCGAACGCATCCTGGCGCAGAACCCGAACGATGCGAGGGCGCTCAACAACAGCGCGGTCATGCTCGACCGCTTGGCGCGTTACGACGAGGCGGCCCAGCGTTACAAACGCGCGGTTGCGATCAATCCCGACGAGCCGTGGGTGCTGGGCGCGTTGTTGACCGCGCAGCTGCGCACGTTCGACTGGGACGGGCTTGACGGGCTACAGCGGGGCATCGCCTCCCGGGTGGCCGAGGGCCGCCCGACCATCGAGCCGTTTCGCTACCTGGCCGTATGTGCCGACCCGCAGCAGCAACTGGATGCGGCCCGGATCTATGTTGCCCAACGCATCCCCAGGCCCGCGACGCATTCGGTCTTTCGGTCCGCAGGCATGCCGCGCAGAAAGATCCGTATCGGCTATTTTTCATCGGACTTCCGCACGCATCCGATGATGGAATTGATGGCTGAAGTGTTCGAGCTGCACGATCGGGAGCAGTTCGAGATCCATGCATTTTCGTTCTTCGACGACCCGCACGACCCGGCACAGCGGCGAGCGCGAACGGCCTTCGATCGCTTTCACGATGTCGACGGCATGACATCGGACGAGATCGTTGCCATCGCACTGAACGAGACGCTGGATATCGCCATCGACCTGAACGGACACACCATGGGCGCGCGGCCGACGGTGTTCGCGACGCGCATCGCGCCGGTGCAGATCGCCTACCTGGGCTATCCGGCCAGCACGGGTGCCGACTATATCGATTACATCGTCGCCGACGAGGTCGTGATTCCGCGCACGCACCGGCACTTTTATTCAGAGCAGGTCATTTACCTGCCGGGTTCGTTTCAGCCCAACGATCGTCATCGCGAGCAGCCTGGCAGGCGACTGGATCGTTCGGCCTATGGGCTGCCGGCGCACGGATTCGTATTCAGCTGCTTCAACGATCCCGTGAAGCTGCTGCCGTTCATGTTCGAACGCTGGGTCAGCATCCTCAAGGCGGTCGACGGCAGTGTGCTCTGGCTCCACTGTCGAGACAGTGAAGTTGCACAGGGCAACTTGCGGCGCGAAGCGGCCGCGCGCGGGCTCGATCCCGAACGGATCGTCTTTGCACCACGCGTGCCGTTGGCCGACCACTTCGCACGTCAAGCCTGCGCCGATCTCTTCCTCGATACCGTTCCGTTCAACGCCGGAGCCACGGCAAGCTGCGCGCTTTGGTGCGGGTTGCCGGTACTGACGGTTCCGGGCGACACGTTTGCCAGCCGGTATGGCGCGAGTCTGCTGGCGGCGCTCGGGTTGCCGGAGTTGATCGCGCCGGATCTCGACATGTATGAAGCCATCGCAGTGGATCTTGCACGCTCGCCAGGCAAGCTCGGCGCAATCAGGCAAAAGCTCCGTGACGCACGGGATCGGTCACCGCTCTTCGACACGCGTCGCTTCGTGCGTCATCTGGAGCACGCTTACCGCATCGTCGTGCAGCGATATGCGAGCGGTTTGCCGCCGGACAGCATCGACCTGGCGAACGCGGATTGACCACGCTAAATGCGCCGGCGCGACGAATATCGGGGAAAAAGGAACTGCTGGATAATGCGCAACAAAGTCAAACCTGGCGCTCGCGCCGCCAGACGAAATTCGAACACTGCGGAGAACGCCGGTATGCGGGCCTGTTCGGCCCATGAGATCGAGTCGCCGCCACACTGAATTGGCGTGGCCGATCGGCAATCGTGCGTTGCGCCCATCCAAGTGGCGTAGCGCGCAGAAGCATGATGGGCAGGTCGATGCTGTCGAATTGCATAACTAACTATCGGGGAACGGGATGTCGTTTGATGAGGACTTCAATGGCGTCGCTGCACAGGTGCGCGACGCGGAGGCTGCCGGACAGTTCGATCGGGCGGCTGAGCTTTTCCAGGTCCTGTTTGAAAAGTATCCACGTCACGACATCGCTCTGAAAGCCTATCTGGACGCACGCTTGCGTCAGGGGCAGACAGGAAAGGCACTCGAGGCTTGCGATCGCGCCATCGCCGCGACTCCCGAGTCGACCATGCCGTGGCGCGAAAGGGCGCTGATCTGCTTCAATCATCTGAACGATCGCGCCGCCGCCATCGCCAGTCTAAAAGACGGCCTGGCCGCATTTCCGTCCAATGCCGAGTTGCATCTGATGCTGGCCGACGCGAGTTTTCAGATGCTCGACTTCGATACGACACGCCGGCATGGCTTGAAGGCGGCTGAATTCGGCGACCTGACCATCGCGTTGCGGGCACGCCATCGATTCCTCGAAGATCATGAAGGGGCCGTACGCATCGCGCGCGCGATCCTGGAGCAGTACCCGACGGAGATGGGCGCGCTCGTGCAGGGCGGCATCTCGCTCTACTTGCTGGGGCGCTTCGAAGAAAGCCTGGGCTATCTGTACCGGGCCGCCGAACACGATCCCTATCGAGGCGACGTCCTGTTTCCCCTCGCGAATCTGCTTTTGCTGCTGGGTGACACGAAGGCCGGCTGGCGCCGATATGAAATGCTGGCGGATCTTGCATCGCTCGGCAGCGGCCCCGGTGTCCTGACCGCCCATCACGACCGCTTGTGGCGCGGGCAGTCTCTCGAAGGCAAGCGCATTCTGGTGATCAGCCATCTCGGCCTTGGCGATTGCCTGATGTACGCACGTTATGCCCGAGACCTGAAGGCGGCGGGCGCCCATGTCACGCTCTGCGTCAAACCGGAGTTGATGCGGCTTCTGCGCGAACTCGAAGGCGTCGACGAATTGTTGAGCGCCTGGCCTGTCGAGACCTGGAGCAACTACGATTACTGGATCTTCGAAAACTTGCTGCCCGCGAGACTGGGGGCGAGCGAAGGGGTGGTACCTACCTACCGGGACGGCTATATCAAGCTGAAGGCCCCGGACTTCGCGAAGGCACTGGCCGACCGCCGTCGCGCATCCGACCGGCTGCGAATCGGCTTGTGCTGGGACACGTCACCCAATTATTTCGCGGGGCGCGCTCGCAGTCTCGCACCTGAAGATCTTCAGCCGTTGGCCGAGATTGAAGACGTCGACTGGTTCGTGCTTCAGAAGCATCCGCTCGAGCCGGATTTCGCGGCACGTAGCGGACTGTCCCTTCTGAATCGATCCGCTGAATGGAACGATCTTTACGATACGGCGGTATTTGCCGCATCCCTGGACCTGACTCTCTCGATCTGCTCGGCGCCCGTGCACCTGGCCGGCTCGCTGGGGCTGCCCGCGTGGGTCATGCTCGGTGCGCCGGAGTGGCGCTGGGGCACGCACGGCGATACGGGGCCGTGGTATCCGCAGATCCGGACCTTTCGTCAGGCGGCACCCGGTAACTGGCGCAGCGTTACCGAGGCGGTGCGTGACGCACTGGAAGCGGCGCGCGGGAGCTTGCGCCACGTGGAGTGACGGGCGACACATCGTCGTCGCAGCGGGCATCGACGCGCGCCGGGCGCGGCGATCATCGCTTTGACGAGTGAGGCGTGCGGTGCCCGGCATTCCGGTTCAATCACGACGCCGTGGGTACGCGTACCGACAGGTGCGCGTGCCGCGGCGCCAACACGTGGTATCGGCTACCACGCTGAGTCGTTGCCGGACAACGCATCCGCGATCTCCAATACCGGTCTGCTCCAGTCGCCCAACGTTGCCTGCCGATACAACTGCATGGATCGGTACCACGGCGTATCGCGATGGCTGTTGGACCAGCGCTCATCGCATGCGGCCGACAGCAACAGCCACACTGGGCGCCCAAGTGCGCCTGCGAGGTGAGCCGGCCCGGTATCCACCGTAATCAGTAAATCCAGCGCATCGAGGATGACGGCCGTATCACCGAGATCGTTCAACGCATTGCCCATGACGCCAATACCGTGTTTATCCAGCAGCGCATGCTCTTCATCGGTGATCGTGCCGAACTGTAGCGCGTGGAAACGGGTCGCCGGCGCACCGAACAATGGCTCGAGTTGCGCCAGTGAGATGGATCGATACGGTTCGTGGCGCACCGAAGTATTGCTGCGCCAGATCAGACCGATCTCGCGAACGCCATCGCGTCGATTGTTGAACGTGTCGGCGATACGTGGCGGCAGTTCTCGTCCGGCAGGCGCCTGTACGTATGGATTCGTCCAGCTGGGGAAGTAGGGCGTCGTTTGATACCGGGCAAAGAGGTCGAAGGTGCAGAGGATGCCGTCGCTTTGATCAATGGCTTCGCTGGCGTTCTCGACAATCGTGATCCAGTCATAGGCGGCGAATACCGGTGCCAAGATGCGTGGCACCTGCAACACGATGGTCGACGCACCTTCGTCCCGCAACAAGTGCAGATACCGGGAAAACATGATCACATCGCCAAGACCGCCTTCCTGAAGGATGAGCACGCGCCGTCCGGCGACCGACTCGTCGAATCGAAGCAGCTTGTCGATAATTCGCCCGTACTCGCTCGTGTGCGCGGGATAAATATTCGAAACCACACCGGCTCGCCCCCATGCATCGCGCGATCTCCGATCGAGCGCGCGAGCTTCGCGGAAATGACCTTGAGCGTAGTGTGCGATCACGAGTTCGGCGCTCAACACCCGGAGGTCGGGTTCGTGGTGAAGTTCCGTGAGCGATTGCTTCAACAGCGTTTCGGCCTGCGCAAACAGGCCGAGATGGTTCATGTCGATACCGATCTGCGCGCGCAGAAACGGATCTTCAACCCGGTCTGCGATTTCTTGCACCACCCGGATCGCTTCTTCGGCGTAACCCGAGCGTCTGAGCGCGCGACACAGCGCAAGTCCGGTGCTCGCGGATTTGTCCCGCAGGTAGGCCTGGTATGCGCTGTCGAGCACGGATTGGTCGCTTGTCAATTTACCCCCTGTGAAATGGAGCTGGCCCGGTCGCGAACATATGCTCGACGTCTGCTTCTGTCTCGGGCACGGTTTGCGCTACGACGGGTGCTTCAACCTGGCGCAACGAGAGCGGCGACCTCGGTGATATGCGCTCGCCTTCGCACGGGCCTGTGTTGCGAAACGATCCCGATTATCGCGCATTGCTTGCACGACGCGGTGCGTTCTCGGCAAGCCGGTTGCCGACCGAACCTGGCGCCCCGGGTCTTCACGTTCGCCGATGGCTCGTTCGACGTTGGGCCCGCGGTGCCGGACACGTCGACAGCGCACGCCTGCAACGACCTTTCCTATGCGGTGATCCGGTTGGGATGCACATCGATCGGTGCGTCGGTTCGACCGGCGTCCGGTTGCCCTCGACTGCCGCCAGAGCCACTTTGGCATGGGCCGTGGGTGCGGAATCGACACGCCCTTCGCGCGGCGTATCGAAGTGTTCAGTTTCCGCACACGTCGATGCCTTCCCCCACCGACCGGCGCGGGTGCGGCGGGTGGGAACAAACCCGGATAGCGCCGTGTCCTCCCGGTCGCCTACCGTCGCGCGGATGCCGGTCGGGGTGATCCCGATCTCGATTCGGCGGGTCGCGATTTCATCAGGAGCGTACATGGATAGCAGCAACAACACGGCACTGTTCGACGCCGCCGTCTGGCACGGCAAGACCTTCAACGGACGCTGGCACGCGAGCCCGCACGTGGCCGACGTGATCGAACCCGCGACCGGCAACACGCTCGGCCGCATCGGCGTCGCGGACGGTGCGGCCGTGGCCGACGCGGCGGTGGCCGCGCATCGCGCGCAGCGCGCGTGGATCGGCCTGCCGTACGACGAGCGCGCGGCGGTTCTGCGCCGCGCGGCAACCGTCGCGGAAACGCACTTCGATGCGATCGTCGACTGGCTCGTGCGCGAGAGCGGCTCGACGCGCCCGAAAGCGGCGTTCGAGACGTCCATCACGATCAAGGCACTGCACGAGGCGGCCGGGTTGCCCTCTCGCGCGGCCGGAGAGGTGCTGCCGTCGGCGGCTGGCCGGCTGTCGCTCGCGCGCCGCCGCCCGCGAGGCGTGGTCGGCGTGATCTCGCCATTCAACTTCCCGCTGTACCTCGCGATGCGCGCGGTCGCGCCGGCGCTCGCGCTCGGCAATGCGGTCGTGCTGAAACCCGACCCGCGCACTGCCGTGAGCGGCGGCGTCGCGATCGCCCGCGTGTTCGAGCTGGCCGGCTTGCCGGAAGGCGTGCTGCACGTGCTGCCCGGCGACGGCGCGGCCGGTGCGGCGCTGGTCGCCGATCCGCACGTCGCGATGATCCAGTTCACCGGCTCCACCGCGGCCGGGCGCAAGGTCGGCGAAGCGGCGGGCCGCCACTTGAAGAAAGTGTCACTCGAACTCGGCGGCAAGAACTCACTGATCGTGCTCGACGACGCCGATCTCGAGCGCGCGGTCGCCAACACGGCATGGGGCGCGTACTTGCACCAGGGCCAGATCTGCATGGCAACCGGCCGCGTGCTCGTGCAGCGCGAGATTCACGACCGCTTCGTCGCGAAGCTCGTCGAGAAGGCGCAAAGTCTGCGGGTGGGAGACCCGGCGACCGCGGACGTCGGCCTCGGCCCGCTGATCAATGCCGCGCAACGCGACCATGCGGCGAGCCTGGTCGACGCGGCCCGCCGCGCCGGCGCACGCGTCGAGACGGGCGGCGGCCATCGCGACCTGTTCTTCGAGCCGACCGTGCTGAGCGGCGTCGCGCCGGGCAATCCGGCGTTCGACAACGAGATTTTCGGGCCGGTCGCGGTCGTCGTGCCGTTCGATACCGACGAGGATGCCATCGCGCTCGCGAACCAGAGCGAATACGGGCTGTCGATGGCGATCCTGTCCGCCGACGTCGGTCGCGCGCTCAGGATCGGCGAGCGGTTGAATACCGGGCTGTTGCACATCAACGACCAGACGGTCAACGATGAAGTGATCAATCCGTTCGGCGGCGTCGGCGCATCGGGCAACGGCTCGAGCATCGGCGGCAGCGCGAACTGGGAAGAATTCACGCAGTGGCAGTGGCTGACGATCAAGGGTGACGCGCCGCTGTACCCGCTTTGACAAGGAGACCGACCATGTACACCGAAAACGATACACGCGTGATGACCGCAGCCGTGGCGCGCGCCGCCGGCGCGCGCTTCTCGATCGAATCCGCCCGGATCCGTGCGCCGCGCGGCGACGAGGTGCTGGTGCGCGTCGTCGCGACGGGCTTGTGCCACACCGACCTGATCGTGCGCGACCAGTACTACCCGGTGCCGCTGCCGGCCGTGCTCGGTCACGAGGGCGCCGGCGTGGTCGAGGCGATCGGCCCGAACGTGAAGACGCTCGCCGCGGGCGATCACGTCGTGCTCACCTATGGCGCGTGCGGCCACTGCACGTCGTGCGTCGGCGGTCACGGTGCGTACTGCCGACAGTTCTTTCCGCTGAATTTCGGCGGCGCCGACGCCGACGGGCAGACCGCGATCCGCGACGCAGCCGGACAGCCACTGCACGATCATTTCTTCGCGCAGTCGTCGTTCGCGAGCTATGCGCTCGCACGCGAGAACAATGCCATCAAGGTGCCGACGGAAGCGCCGCTCGAACTGCTCGGGCCGCTCGGCTGCGGAATCCAGACCGGCGCCGGCGCGGTGATTCATTCGCTCGCGGTGCGTCCGGGCAGCAGCTTCGCGAGTTTCGGCGCAGGCGCGGTCGGCATGAGCGCCGTGATGGCCGCACGCGTTGCGGGCGCCAGCACCATCATCGCCGTCGACATCGTACCGTCGCGGCTCGCGCTGGCCCTGGAGCTCGGCGCGACGCACGCGCTCAACAGCAAGGACGTCAACGTCGTCGACGCGATTCGCGAGATCACCGGCGGCGGCGTCGACTTCGCGCTCGAATCGACCGGGTTGCCGGCCGTGCTGTCGCAAGGGATCGACGCGCTCGGCTCGCGCGGCACGATGGGCGTGGTGGGGGCGCCGAAGCTCGGCACGAAAGCCGAATTCGACGTGAACAGCCTGCTGCTCGGCGGCCACACGATCCGCGGTATCGTCGAAGGCGATAGCGTGCCGCAGACGTTCATTCCGCAGCTCGTGCAGCTCCATCTGCAAGGGCGGTTTCCCTTTGACCGCCTGGTGAAGTTCTATCCGCTCGAACAGATCAACCAGGCAGCGGAGGACAGCAGCAACGGCCTGACACTCAAGCCGATCCTGCGTTTGCCGCAGTGAGCGCGGGGCGCCGCCGTGGGCGACCCCGAGTCGACCGCGCGCGGCGGCGCCCCCGTGGAAAACACGCCGTTTCGGACACTGGGCTATATTGCGAATTCGCGCGACACGCCGGGCCGGTACGCCCGGCCCGGACATTCGACCCCATATGGAACGCAGCGTGAAGATGGCCTCTGAATCCCTTTCACGGCCCGTCGACCTCGACCGGCTCCGCGCCCGCTTCGCGGCGGGTGAGCCGCTGCCGGAGACCGCGTTGCCGGCCAGCGTCGCGCGCTCGTGGCTGCGTTCCCGTGACGCCGGGCTCCGGCCGTGGCAAACCGCCCACTACGAAATGCTCGGCGAGCTCGACGACTCGCGCGCGGGCCGGCGGCTGTACCGCTGCGTCGCGCAGGAAATCGAATCGCTGTGGGCCGCGTTCGGCGGCAGCGACTGGACGATCTTCTGCGTCGATCCGCACGGCACGGTCGTCCATGTGCGACGCAGCCCGCATTGCGACGAAGCGCTGCTGACGCCGATCGTTGCCGGGCGCCGGATCGTCGAGCCGAACATCGGCACGACCGCGCCGAGCTGCGTGATTCACGACGGTGCGGAGGCCGTCGTCGCGGGCGCCCAGCACTATCTTGACGAACTCTCGCGGGTCTTCTGTCTCGCGGTGCCGCTGGTCGGCTTCGACGGCGAGGTGATCGGCGCGCTCGACATCACCGGTATCGGGCGGCGCAATGTCGTGCAACTGCATGAGCAGTTCCGCCATGCGGCGCTGTCCGCCGAGCAGCGGCTGTATGCAATGCTGCGCGACTGCCATCTGCTGCAGGTGCAATACGATCCGCGCTGGCTCGGCACGCCGCTCGCCGGCGTCGTCGCACTCGACGAAACAGGCCGCGTTCGCGCGGTGAGCCGCCTGGCGCGCCAGATGCTCGATCTTGCACCGGCCGGGCCGATCGGCGCGTGCGAGGTTCGGCAGTTGTTCCCCGGCGCGACGCCTGCGCAACAGCGTCGTTTGCTGACACCGTCGCGCACGCCGCAGCGGATCGCGCGCGACGACGGCAGTCACGTTTGGGTGCGTACCGTGCGCGCACCGCTCGATCGGGTGTCGATGCCGCGCCAATCCGATACGCTCGAGTACGCAGCCGACGTCTGCGGCACGGCGTCGGCTGCCAGTCCGCTGGCCAGCCTGCACGAGCAGTCGCTCGATGCAATCCGCCGGGCGCTCGACGAACACGACGGCAATGTGTCGGCCGCCGCGCGGCAGCTCGGTATTTCGCGCACCACGCTGTACGCGAAGCTCAGGCAGCTCGATGCGGCGGGACTCAAGCACAGCGGGCCGCACTGACGCATCGCGCATTAGGCGGAAGAGACCGACGCGTTCGCGCCGCGGTATGCGCATCGATTCACGACAGGCGATCGACAGCCGCCCGATACTCGTCCACGAGCCGGGCCACCACGTCGCCCGCGCCGGGCAGGTCGGTCACCAGCCCGGCCGACTGCCCGAGTTCGACCTTGCCGCGTTCGGTGTCGCCGTTGAGCGCGGCCTGTTTCAGCGAACTGGCGGCAAACAGCGCGGCGTAGCGGTCGTCGTCCAGCCGCTCCGCATCGGCGCGCAGTACGTCCTGTGCGAACGCGTTGCGCGTCATCCGGACGGGCAGCTTGCGAATGCCAACGAGCGCGGTGCCGTCGATTTCCGTCTCCAGCACCGCGCGCTTGTAGTTGTCGTGCACGCCCGCTTCCCGCGTCGCGATGAAACGCGTGCCGAGCTGGACCGCGTCGGCGCCGAGCGCGAGCATCGCGGCAACGCCGAAGCCGTCGGCGATGCCGCCGCCGGCGACGATCGGCATGTCCGGCAGCACCTGGGCCACACGCCGCACGGCGACCAGCGTGCTGACGCCGTTCACCGGTGGATGACCACCCGCTTCCGCGCCGACCACGACCAGAGCATCGACGCCCGCATCGGTGGCCTTGCGCGCGTGTTCGAGCGTCGACACGACGTGGATCCAGCGCGTGCCGAGCGCGTGAAAGCGGGCGAGATGCGCACGCGGACCACCCTGCGACGCGATCAGGATCGGCACCCGTTCGGTCTCGATCACGTCGAGGAAACGCTCGGCGTCGGGGCGGTAAAGCGGCAGGTTCACCGCGAACGGCTTGCCGCCGACTGCGTCGCGCACGGCGCGCACCGTGTCGCGGAACGCATCGAGGTACATCGGGCCGGCGGCGATCACGCCGAGTGCGCCGGCCTGCGTGACGGCGATGGGCAGCGCCGCGTTCGAGGACGCCCAACTCATGCCGGCCTGAATGATCGGATAGCGGAGGTCGAGCAAACGCGTGAGGCGGGTGGGCTTCATGTGAGGGGGGTCCGGGAAATGAGGGGCGATCCGGCGGGCCGCCCGCACCGATCGGGAGCGGGCGGCGCCGGCGGTCAGGCGAGTCCGAATTCGCGGATCGCGTAGTCGCGCAGCTTGTTCTTCTGCACCTTCGAGCTGCCGGTCATGCCGATCTCGTCGAACGACGGCACGATCCGCAAATAGCGCGGCACCTTGAAATTCGCGCAGCGCGCCTTGCAGAAGGCGATCAGGTCCTCGCTCGACGCATGCGCGCCGGGCCGCAGCACGATGAACGCGGCGGGCACCTCGCCGAGACGCGCGTCGGGTACGCCGACCACCTGCGCAAGCTGCACGGCCGGATGGCCGAACAGCGTTTCCTCGACTTCGGCCGGCGCGACGTTCTCGCCGCCGACGCGGAACACGTCTTTCAGGCGCCCGAGCATCCGCAGCCGGCCGTCGTCGTCGATCACGCCGAGATCGCCGGTACGCAGCCAGCCGTCGTCGGTGAATGCCGCCGCGGTCTCGTTCGGCTTGTTGTAGTAGCCCTTCATCACGCTCCAGCCACGTACCTGGATCTCGCCCGGCGCGTTCGGCGGCTGGAGCGTGCCGGTGTCGGTCGCGACCGTGCGGATCTCGATGCCGGGATGCGGATGCGCCCAGCCGGCGACGCGCACCGCGAGCGGATCGCGCCAGTCGTTCAGCACGACGTTCGGCGACGCCTCCGACTGCCCGTAGGCGCCGACCATGTACGGCACGCCCATCACGTCGTGGATCTGCTGCATGATCTCCGGCCCCGCGGCCGCCCAGCCGCCGCGCAGATGGATCCGCTCGCGGCGGAATGACGGATCGCTCATCAGCATCAGGAAGATCGTGTCGTTTCCGGACGTCAGCGTGCAGCGCTCGTCGTCGAGCAACGTCAGCACCTTCGCGACGTCGAACGACGGTATCGACAGCAGGCACGCGCCGGTCACGAGTGCGACGAGCAGCGACATCGTCGTGCCTGCGACATGGAAGAACGGCCGCACGCTGAAATAGCGGTCGTCCGGCAGCACGCCGATCCGCAGCGCCGACGCGGCCGCGTTCATCAGCATGTTGCGATGGCTCAGCAGCACACCTTTCGGAAACGACGTGGTACCGGACGTGTACTGGATCAGCAGCGTATCGTCAGGCATGACCCGCTGCGCGCGCCGCGCAACCGCGTCGCGCAGCGCGGGCGTGTCGGGCAGCGCCTCGAAGCGCTCGACGCCGGCCGGCAGCGCACGATCGGTCACGCCGACCCGCACCGCGCGCCGCAGCAGCGGCAGCACGTCGCCGGGCAGCGACCGGTCGAACGCCGGCTCGACGTCGCGCAGCAGTTGCGTGTAGTCGATCTTCAGGAACGTGTCGACGTAGAACAGCACGCGCACGTCGCCTTGCTTCAGGCAGTAGTTCAGCTCGTCGGTCTTGAAGCGGGTGTTGACCGGCACGGTAACCGCACCGATCGACGCGGCCGCGTAGAACAGCACGACCCAGTCGATCGAGTTGCCCATCATGATGCCGACGTGCTCGCCCGGCTCGACGCCCAGGGCGATCATCCGTGCGGCGGCACGCGTCACGCGTTCGGCGAGTGTCCGGTAGTCAATGCGCTCGCCATCGATCACGAGCGCCTCCGCGTCGGGTGTGCTGCTCGCGCGGGCCGCGAGGATCGCGGGCAGGGTGATCGGGTCGCGCAGACCGAATCGTTCGACGAATGAATCAGTCATGGCGATGCTCCCCGTTCGATCCGCCGGACGCGGACGTGCCAAAGTTCGAAATCGTGCTTTTCCAGTCCGCATTCTGCAGCAACGTGTCGATCGCCAGGATCTCGATCGCGAGCGCGCCGGCCGGATCGGATTCGACGCCGCGCTCGATGCAGTCGCGCGTGAGCTGCATCGCGAGCGGTGGCGCGGCGGCAATGCCGCCGGCGAGCGCGCGGATCGTTGCGAGCGCGTCGGCCGCGTCGACGACGCGTGTGACGAGACCGGCGTCGTGCGCCTCGGCAGCGGACAGCGTCCGGCCGGTGTACGCCATGTCCTTCGCGAGCCGCTTGCCGACTGCGCGCGGCAAGCGCTGCGTCGCGCCGACGGTGCCCCACAGCGCCTCCGGCGTGCGAAAGCTCGCGTTCGGCGTTGCGACGATGAAGTCGCACGCCATCGCGATCTCGCCGCCGGACCCGACGGCCGGGCCCTCGACGAGTGCGATACACGGCTTGCCGATGCGCTCGAGCGCGTCGTACGCGGCAAACGCCTTCTGGCGGCGGGCCCGGACGGCATCGATGTCCATGCCCTTGCGCTCCTTCAGGTCGGCGCCGGCGCAGAACACCGGGCCGTTCGCGCGAACGATCACACAACGCACGGCGCCGTCGCCGCGCAGCGCGACCGCCGCGGCGCGCAACGCGTCGCACATGGCGCCGTTCAGCGCGTTGCGCTGGTCGGGCCGGTTCAGCACGATCTCGGCCACCGCGTCGCGGCGCTCGACGATCAGAACAGCGGATTCATCCATACAGTCTCCTCGTATCGCCGCGGCGCGTTTCGGGTTCCGCGCCACGCGATGTCGCCGGATCTCGTCCGGCCTGGGTCGGGTGGGGTTCAGATCGCGCCGTCGCGGCGCAGCATGTCGATCCGTGCGTCGTCATAACCGAGGCGCTCGCGCAGCACCTGATCGGTGTGTTCGCCGAGCAGCGGCGGACGCGCGATGTCCGGATTCGCGAAGCCGTCGAAGCGGAACGGCATCGGCAGTGCACCGAATTCGCCGATCCCGGGATGCGTGAACGCGCCGACCATCCCGCGCGCGCGCACCTGCGGATCGTCGAGCACCTGCGCGACGTCGTTGATCGGGCCCGCCGGCACGTCGGCCGCGTCGCAGGCCTCGCACAGCGCGGGTTGGGTCCATCCGGCGATCGCCTGCGTCAGCGCGGCCATCACGCGCTCGCGATGCGCGACGCGACCGGCATTGGTCGACAGTGCCGGATCCGACGCGAGCGCGTCGAGCCCGAGCAGGCGACACAGCGGCAGCCAGTGCTGGTCGCTGCAGGTGATGTGCACGTGACGGCCGTCCACGCACGCGAAGGTCGCCGACGGCACGCGCCCCGGATGCTCGGTGCCGAGCCGCGGCGGCACCTCGCCGAGCGCGAAGTAGCGCGCGGCCGCCAGCGTCAGCAGGCTCACCTGGCCGTCGAGCATCGAGAAATCGACATGGGTGCCGGCGCCCGTCAGCGCACGCCCGTTCAGCGCCGAGAGGATCGCGATCGCGATCCACAGGCCGGACGACAGGTCGGCCATGGGCAGGCCCGGCTTCACCGGGCCGCCGTCGCGCTCGCCGGTCAGGCTCATCAGCCCGCCCATCGCCTGGAATACCGTGTCGTAGCCCTTGCGTTTCGCGTACGGGCCGGTCTGGCCGAAGCCCGTGCACGACACGTAGATCAGGCCCGGATGCGCGGCGCGCAGCGACGCGTGATCGAGCCCATAGCGCGCGAGGGTGCCGACCGGGAAGTTCTCGAGCAGCACGTCGGCGCCGCCCGCGAGTTCGCGGACGATCGCCCGGCCCGCGTCGGTCTTCAGGTTCGCGGTGACCGACAGCTTGCTGCGGTTGCACGCGAAGTAATACGCGGACTGATCGCCGACGCGCGGCTCGAACGTGCGGGTCTCGTCGCCGCTACCGGGCTGCTCGATCTTGATCACGGTCGCGCCGAGTTCGGCGAGGATCATGTCGGCGAACGGGCACGCGAGCACGCGCGCGAGTTCGACGATCGTCACGTTCGACAGCGGTTTGACGGGCGCGCTCATGCGGCATCCCCGCGCGACGCGCGGAAGCCGCGCATCATCATGTTGGTGTCGAGCGCGGCATCGAGCGCGGGCAGCAGCGGCAGGTCCGCGACACGGTGGAACAGCCGCTTCGTGGCGGCCATCGCGGGCGCATCGAAGGCCGCGAGACGGTCGGCGAGTTCGATCGCGGTGTCGAGCATCGCGCCGTCGGGCACGACGCGGTTGACCAGCCCGAGCGAGCGCGCGCGCTCCGCGTCGAGCGTATCGCCGAGCGACACCAGCTCGAACGCAGCCTTGCGCCCGACCTGGCGGACCAGGTTTGCCATCACGATCGCAGCGACGATGCCGTGCTTCAGTTCCGGGTAGCCGAGCTTCAGGCTGCTGCCGGCGACCACCAGATCGCATGCGATCGCGAGACCCGCGCCGCCGCCCATCGCGTAGCCGTGCGCAGCGGCCACCACTGGCTTGCCGATCTGCGAAAACGCGCGATGCAGGTTCGTCGTCAGATGGGCGCGCGCGAGCGCCGCTTGCGCGGCGGACCCCGTATCGGCCGGATTCACGAAACCACCGAACTCGGTGATGTCGGCGCCCGCGCAGAACGCGTTGCCAGCCCCCGTCAGCACGATCGCGCGGATCGCAGGATCGCGATCCGCGTCATGCAGCGCGGCGAGGAGCGCCGTCGTCAGCGCATGGTTGAGCGCATTGCGCTTGTCGGGGCGATCCATCGTGAGTACGCGTACGGCGCCATGATCGTCTGTCTGCAGGCTGGAATGGGTGTTCATCGGCGAGTCGTCTTCGGAAGGCACGGCAGGAGGTTGCCGCAGTGAATGCAGGTTAATTCATGATGCGTGATTCAGTCAAATAAATACGTGACACTGAATCATTGTTCTTTCGTAGCCATGTCGGTGTTTACCCGCTCAAGATACTCTGGACGGGACGTCTTCTATCCCGGAAAGCACGCTATCACGGCTGTGGAAATTTCATCAAATCATTGATGTAAATGGATATTTGTCGGAATGTGAGCGCCATTGAGTCTTTCCAAGTCATCCCGATGCACGACGAATCAGACGATTCGCTTCCCCGGAAATGATTGACATCGAATCATTGTTTTGATTTGATGCGTGTCATTGTCAACGACTTCCAGACCACTGCGACTCCCGACATGGCCGACCTGATCCTCTGCGAATGCTTTGCCCGCGACGGGCTTCAGCATGAATCCGACTTCGTCGACACCGCGCGCAAGGTCGCGCTGATCGACCAGTTCGCCCGTGCCGGCTTCGCCCGCGTCGAGGCGACTTCGTATTCGAATCCGGCGGTCGTGCCGCAATTCGCGGACGCAAGCGACGTGCTGCGCGCGCTGCCGCGCGTCGACGGCGTGCACTACAAGGCGACCTGCGCGAACGTGCGCGCGGTCGAACGCGCGCTTGCCGACCTGGACGCCGGATTCGGCGCGAACGAGATCAGCCTGCTCGTGTCGGCCAGCGATGCGCATTCGCAGCGCAACCTGAAGCAGACGCGCGACACGCAGTGGGCGCGTATCGACGCGATGGCCGCCGTCGCGCATGGCCGCTTCCGGCTGGTCGGCACGATCTCGGTCGCGTTCGGCTGTCCGTTCGACGGCGACATCGACCCGGTGTCGGTGTTGCGTGACGTCGAGCGCTTCGCGCGCGCCGGCGTGCGCCACGTGACGCTCGGCGACACGATCGGCGTCGCGACCCAGGCGTCGACGCGCGCGCTGTTCGCGCAGATGCTGCGCGAATTCCCCGACGTGCACGCGATCGCGCATTTCCACGACACGCGCGGTACCGGCCTCGTCAATTACCTGGCCGCGCTCGAGGCTGGCGTCCGCTGCTTCGACGTCGCGTTCGGCGGGGTCGGCGGCCATCCGGCGAAGGTCCGCTATGGCGGCGGCGTGACCGGCAACGTTTGTACCGAGGATTTCGTCAACGTACTCGAAACGATGGGCGTCGATACCGGCATCGACCTGGCCGCGATGATCGACGCATCGCGCGCATGCGAGGCCGCGCTCGGTCGCGAACTGTCGAGCCGTGTCGCGCGCACCGGGCTGAACCCGCGGCTCGCCGCGCGTGCCGAGCACGCGCATGTCTGAGCGTGCCGCCGACACGTCGTCGGTCCGCATCGATTCGGCGTTCTGCGTCGACCACGGCTTCGTGCTCGTCGCCCATGGCGACGGCTGGGCCGAAGTCGCGTGCGAGACCCGCGACCGTCACGTCAACCGGCACGGCAACGCGCATGGCGGGCTGATCGCCGCGCTGCTCGACACGTCGATGGGCGTCGCGACGCGCGCCGGCGGCGACGTCGACAACCTCGGCACCGCGACGCTGAACGTGTCGTACCTGCGTCCCGCACGCGGCCGGCTGATCGCGCGTGCGTCGGTGTTGCGCAGCGGCGCCAGGCTCGCGTTCTGCGAAGCCGTCGCACGCGACGGCGGCGGCGCGATCGTCGCGACCGCGAGCGCGGTGTTCGCCGTCGCGCGCCTGTCGCCCGAACCGGGGCCCGACGGCGCGCGGTGACGCGGCGCCGGGCTCAGTCGATTTCCTTTCTACGAACGAGGACCGCTTTCATGTATCAGGATGTGCAGTTGTATATCGACGGAACCTGGCGCAACGGTGCGGACGGACACACCATCGACGTGCTGAATCCGACGAACGAGACGGTGCTCGGCACCGTTGCGGTCGCGGCGCGCGCGGATCTCGACGCCGCGCTCGACGCCGCGCAGCGCGGTTTCGCGACCTGGCGGCGCGTCAGCGCCTGGGAGCGCGCCTCCATCATGCGCCGCGCCGCGCAATTGCTGCGCGAGCGCGCGCCCGACATCGCGCGGCTGATGACGCTCGAGCAGGGCAAGCCGCTCGCCGAGGCAACGGGCGAAGCGATGTCGGGGGCCGATCTGATCGACTGGTTCGCGGACGAGGGCCGTCGCGCGTACGGCAAGCTCGTGCCGTCGCGGATTCCCGGCTCGTACCAGATGGTGATCAAGGAGCCGGTCGGGCCAGTCGCCGCGTTCGCTCCGTGGAATTTCCCGATCAACCAGGTGGTGCGCAAGCTGTCCGCCGCGCTCGCCGCCGGCTGCTCGATCGTCGTGAAGGCGCCGGAAGAAACGCCTGCCGCGCCGGCCGCGCTAGTGCGCGCGTTCGCGGATGCCGGCGTGCCGGCGGGTGTGATCAATCTCGTGTACGGCGATCCAGCCGCGATTTCGTCGTATCTGATTCCGCATCCGGTGATTCGCAAGGTGTCGTTCACGGGCTCGACCGTCGTCGGCAAGCAACTGGCCGCGCTCGCGGGCCAGCATATGAAGAAGGTGACGATGGAGCTGGGCGGGCACGGCCCGGTGCTGGTGTTCGACGATGCCGACGTCGAAACGGCCGCCGCGCAGCTCGCCGCGTTCAAGCTGCGCAACGCGGGGCAGGTCTGTACGTCGCCGACCCGCTTCATCGTCCAGCGCGGCGTGTTCGCGCGCTTCGCCGACGCGTTCGTCGACGCAATCGGCCGGGCGCGAATCGGCGACGGCCTGGAGGAGAGCACGACGATGGGGCCGCTGGCGAACGCGCGCCGGCTGGATGCGCTCGAGCGTCTTGTCGGCGACGCCGTGTCGAACGGCGCGACGCTGCGCGCAGGCGGTGCGCGCCTCGGCGCGCGCGGCTACTTCTTTGCGCCGACGGTGCTGACCGGCGCGAGCCCCGCCGCGCGCATCATGAACGAGGAGCCGTTCGGTCCGATCGCGGTGCTGAACGCGTACGACACGATCGACGCGATGATCGCCGAAGCGAACCGGCTGCCGTACGGGCTCTGCGCATTCGCGTACACGCGCTCGGCACGCACTTCGCATCGCGTCGTCGACGAAGTCGAGAGCGGCATGATCACGCTCAACCAGATCGCGATCGCGTTCCCCGAGGTTCCGTTCGGCGGCGTCAAGGACAGCGGCTACGGCACCGAAGGCGGCGCCGAGGCGCTCGATGCGTACCTCAACCTGAAATACGTATCGCAACTCGACCTCTGATCGATCCGCGCGGGTGCGCGCGACGACCAGGCACACGCAAAAGAACGGAGGCGGGCGATGAACCTGGAACGGCCGGCAGCAGCGCATGGCGCTGGAGCGACCGGGTCGCACCTTTATTCATGTTGACTAAGTCACAAATAAATTGCCGTATTCGTTCGCCAGGGACATCGATGGCCGGTGCTTCTCAGACGCCTCGGCGAAGTCGTCTCCGTTCGCGTTAAAACCGAATTCACATCGGTATTGATAGTGAAATTTGCCTAAAAAACGTCGCCTCGCCCTTGATGCGCAGCGCTGCAGGCAGTCGAAAGAGGCTGCGCCACCGAGGGTAAATCACGACGTTCGATTTGTTTTTGATTGTTTGACATGCGTGACATGGTCACTTAATCTGAATTCCAGACGATGCCGCGGACTGCAAGCGCGGCCCGCTTCTTTCACCCATTCATTCTTTCGAGGTAGACAGCTGCCATGGAACACACTTCGCTGCGGTCACGCGATGTCGCGTATCAGATCCATCCGCACACCAATTTCGGCGCGCACGAGTCGTCGGGGCCGATGGTGATCGCATCGGGCCGGGGCATCTTCGTGACCGACGAGTCGGGCCGGGAATACCTCGAAGGCATGTCGGGGCTCTGGTGCACGAACCTCGGCTTCAGCGAGCCGCGGCTGGCCGACGCCGCTGCTCGCCAGTTCGCACGGTTGCCGTACTACCAGAATTTCGCCAACAAGGCGACGGAACCGGCGATCGCGCTCGCGGAGAACCTGATTCGTCATGCGCCGGCACCGATGTCGAAAGTGCTGTTCCAGAGCTCCGGCTCGGAGGCGAACGACACCGCGATGAAGCTGGTCTGGTACTACCACCACGGCATCGGCAAGCCCGACAAGCGCAAGATCGTCAGCCGCCAGCGCTCGTATCACGGCACGTCGGTCGCGACCGGCAGCCTGACGGGTTTGCCGCACATTCACCGCGACTTCAATCTGCCGATTCCGGGCATCGTGCACGTTGCCTGCCCGCATTTCTATCGCGGCGCCGAACCTGGCGAGACCGAGGACGATTACGCCGCGCGGCTCGCCGACGAGCTCGAACAGACGATCCTGCGCGAAGGCCCGGACACCGTTGGCGGCTTCATTGCCGAGCCGGTGATGGGCACGGGCGGCGTCGTGGTCCCGCCGCGCGGCTACTTCGAGCGTGTGCAGGCGGTGCTGCGCAAGTACGACGTGCTGTTCATCGTCGACGAGGTGATCTGCGGGATGGGCCGCACCGGTCACTGGTGGGGCGCCGACGCCTACGCGCTGCAGCCGGACATGCTGGTCAGCGCGAAAGGGCTGTCGTCCGCCTATCTGCCGATTTCGGCGCTGCTGATCAACGAGCGCGTCTATGCGGTGCTGAAGGAACAGACCGCGAAGATCGGCCTGTTCGGCCACGGCTACACGTATGGCGGCCATCCGGTGTGCGCGGCAGTCGCGAACGAGGTGTTCGACATCTACCGCGAGCGTGACGTGATCGGCCACGCGAAGCGCGTCGGCGATTACTTCCAGCGCGCGCTGCGCAAGCGCGCCGACCATCCGCTCGTCGGCGAGGCGCGCGGCCTCGGGCTGATGGGGGCGCTCGAACTGGTCGCCGACAAGACGACCCGCGCACCGTTCCCGGCGGAGCGGAAGATGGCGGCGACGGTGTCCGCCCGCGCGCAGGACGCGCTGCTGAACGTGCGCCCGCTTGGCGACGCGATCTGCATCGCACCGCCCGTGATCATCACCGAAGCCGAGATCGACCTGCTGTTCGAGCGCCTCGACACGGCGCTCGACCAGGCCGCCGCGTCGCGCTGAGCGACGGCTGGCTGCCCATGCCGCGACGGCACCGTCCGCGCCTTGAGTGCGGGCGGAACGCGGCCGATCACAACACCATGCAGAACGGAGAAGGAGACATGAGTCACACGTGCATCAAGTCACGCGGCCGGGCGGCCGCGCTCGCAGCGGTCGCGCTGCTCTGCGTGAACGTGCCTGCCCGGGCGGCCGGCAGCGTCACGTTCGCCGGTTACGGCGGCGATTATCAGAAGAACATCGTGAAGGCGTTGATCCGGCCGGCCGCCGACAAGAACGACGTCACGCTGCGCACCGAGAGTCACGACGGTCTCGCGACGGTGCGCGTGCAGGTGTCATCGGGGCGCCCGGCGTGGGACATCGTGCAGCTCGGCGCGGAAGAGTGCGCGACCGGCAGCGCGCAGGGGCTGTTCGAGAAGCTCGATTACAAGCTGATCAACGTCGACGGCATCCCGGCCACCGCGCGCGCGGACGACTGGATCGCGAGCAACTACTACTCGGTCGTACTCGCGTATCGCACCGACAAATACAAGAACAACCCACCGAAGACCTGGGCTGACTTCTGGGACGTGAAGAAATTCCCGGGACGCCGTGCGTTGGCGCTGCAGCCGCAGGAAACGATGGAAGTCGCGCTGCTCGGCGACGGCGTGAGCCCGGACAAGCTCTATCCGCTGGACCAGAAGCGCGCGCTCGCGGCGCTCGGACGGCTGAAGCCGGACGTCGCCGCATGGTGGACGAGCGGCGCGCAGTCCGCGCAATTGCTGCGTGACGGCGAGGTTGACATGGAAGCGATCTGGGGCAGCCGGATCGCGCCGGTGATCGACTCCGGCGCACCCGTTGCCTTCACGTTCAACCAGGGGCTGCTCGCGTATGCGTGCCTTGCGATTCCAAAGGGTGCGAAGCACGTGGCCGAAGCCCGCAAAGTGATCGCCGACGTGATGACGCCGCCGATCCAGGCCAATATTCCCGAGGTGATGCCGTTCTACGGGCCGGTGAACATGAGGGCGTTCGACGTGCGCAAGTTCTCCCCGGACGTGCTCGCGAAAGCGAATTCGTCGCCGCGCAATCGAACAATGCAGGTGCAGATGAATGGTGCGTACTGGGGACAAAACCAGAACTTGCAGCAAGGCAACGAGGCGCTGCGCGCGCTGATCAGCCGGTAACGGCATGCCGCACGGCGGCTTTTGAGCGAGGTTGAAATGGCATCGCAAGTGTCGATCAGGAATGTCTGCAAGACCTACGAGAACTTCACGGCGCTGCGCGACGTGTCGCTCGACGTCAGCGCGGGCGAGTTCGTCACGTTGCTCGGACCGTCCGGATCGGGCAAGACCACGTTGCTGATGGTGCTCGCCGGATTCGTCCGGGCCACATCCGGCAGCGTCAAGGCAGGCGGCGACGAACTGCTGCTGAAGCCGCCCCACCGGCGCGGCATCGGCATGGTGTTTCAGAATTACGCGCTGTTTCCGCACATGACGGTCGCGCAGAATGTCGCGTATCCGCTGCGGCTGCGCAAGATGGACCGCGCCCGGATCGCCGAGAAGGTCCGGCATGCGCTATCGGTCGTGCGGCTCGACGATCTCGGCGGGCGCAACATCGCGCACCTGTCCGGCGGTCAGCGCCAGCGTGTCGCGCTGGCCCGCGCGATCGTGTTCGAGCCGGACATCATGTTGATGGACGAACCGCTGTCGGCGCTCGACAAGCAGTTGCGCGAGCACATGCAGATCGAGATCCGCCGCCTGCACGAACAGCTCGGGATGACGACCATCTACGTGACGCACGATCAGACCGAAGCACTGACGATGTCGGATCGCATCGCGATCATCAACAAAGGGCAGCTCGTGCAGTTCGATACGCCCGACACGATCTACGAACGGCCGGCGAGCAAGTTCGTCGCCGATTTCATCGGCGAGACGGCGTTCGTGCCGCTCGACGAGCAGCGCGGCGAATTCTCCGCGTTCGGCCAACCGTTCCGGACCCGGGGGCCGACTCCGGACGGCGTCGGCCGGCCGTGGCTCGCGCTGCGTCCGGATCGCGCGATCCTGCTCGACGCGCCGGCGCCGGAGCTGAACTGCCTGCCGGGCGTCGTGCGCCAGCGCATATATCAGGGCGATTCGCATCTGTTCTATGTCGATCTGCCGCACGGGCACGAGATCATGATCCGCCGCGGCACGGGCGGCGCCGACGGCGGCGCGCGCCGGCTGGAGCCGGGCGACCGGATCACGGTCGGGGTACGCGCGGAAGACACCGTGGTGGTACGGGACTGACCATGAAAGACGCTACCGTGATGATGCATCCGATGCCGGCCGGGGCCGGCGGCGCCGAGAACCAGGCCGCGCTCGCGCGCAGCCGCCTCGTCGAGCAGCTACGTCTCGGCGTGCTGATGGTGCCGGCGCTGCTGGTCGTGCTGGTGGTGCTGGTCGCGCCGATCCTCTGGCTCGGCTGGCAGTCGCTGTTCGACCTGTCCGGCATGCTGACGCTGTCGAACTACACACGTCTGCTGACGCCGGTGTACCGCCACGCGTTCGTGTCGACGTTCGAGATGTCGGCGCTCGTAACGGCGCTCGTGCTGCTGCTCGGCTATCCGCTTGCCTACCTGCTATCGCAACTGCCGGCGCGCATCGCATCGATCTGCATGGTGTTCGTCGTGCTGCCGTTCTGGACCTCGACGCTCGTGCGGACTTACGCCTGGATGGTCCTGCTGCAACGCACCGGGCTGATCAACACGTGGCTGACGAGTACCGGCCTGATCGATCATCCGCTGCAGCTCGTCAACAACTTCACCGGCACCGCGATCGGCATGACCCATGTGATGCTGCCATGCCTGGTGCTGCCGCTGTACGGCGCGATGAAGGCGATCGACCCGGTGTACATGCGGGCCGCGGCGAATTGCGGCGCCACGCCGGTACAGTCGTTCTGGCAGGCGTACTTCCCGATGACCGTGCCGGGGCTGTCGGCCGGCATCGTGCTGGTGTTCGTGCTGTGCCTCGGTTTCTACGTGACGCCCGCGCTGCTCGGCG
This sequence comes from Burkholderia sp. AU30198, assembly GCF_020419825.1. Lineage (NCBI taxonomy): Bacteria > Pseudomonadati > Pseudomonadota > Betaproteobacteria > Burkholderiales > Burkholderiaceae > Burkholderia > Burkholderia sp. AU30198. The sequence continues at coordinate 117,057 of NZ_JAIZSA010000005.1, forward strand.
GCGGCCGCGTGAACATGCTGTCGATGCAGATCCAGTCGGACGTCGCGATGTCCGGCGATCCGGGGGCGGCGAGCGCACTCGGCATCGTGCTCGTGATCCTGACGATGGTCGTGCTTGCCGCGATCGGCAGGCTGTTCGGGATCGAACGCATGTATGGAGGGAAATGACATGTTCGGCTATGCCACCGACACCCAGATCACGCATGCGCAACGGCTCTGGCTGTACGCGTTCTGCGCGGTCGTGATGCTGTTCCTGATCGTGCCGTGCGCGATCGTCGTACCGATGTCGTTCTCGAACGCGAGCTTCCTGGAGTTTCCACCGCGCGTCTGGGGGTTCCGCTGGTATCACGCGTATTTCTCGTCGCACGAATGGCGGGCGGCGACCGGCGTGTCGCTGCGCGTCGCGGTATCGGCGACCCTCGCAGCGGTGATCGCCGGCACGGCGGCGGCCTACGGGCTGCGCGCAATCGAGAGCCGCTGGGCGAAACGGCTGCGCACCGTGCTGATGCTGCCGATGATGGTGCCGCTGATCCTGGTCGCGATCGGCACGTTCTTCGTCTACGTGCGCGCCGACCTGAACAACACGCTGACCGGCCTGATCATCGCGCATACGATGCTTGCGTTGCCGTTCGTCGTGATTTCGGTCAACGGCGGTCTCGAGACCTACGACGCGAACCAGGAACTCGTCGCGCGCAGTCTTGGCGCGTCCAGGCTGACCGCGTTCCTGACCGTCACGTTGCCGCAGATCCGGCTGTCGATCTACGCCGCGGGATTCTTCGCGTTCATGACGTCGTTCGACGAGGTCGTGATCGCGCTGTTCGTGTCCGGCGGCGAAAACGCGACGCTGACGCGGTTGATGTTCGAGGACATCCGCGATCAGCTGGATCCGACGATCACCGCGATCTCGACGCTGCTGATCTCGATTTCGGTGATCTCTCTGATCGCGCTTCAATGGGTCGGCGGGCGGCGCCGGGCGCGGGCCTGACGCGCGACGCGGTCCAGCCGGCTTCGGCGGGCCGGGCCGCGGGTAACGCTCTGGTAGACTGTGTGACGTTGTCATGCAATTCCGCCTGTCGTCGGACAGGCATCGTGGCGGGAGCAGAACGTGAATACGTCGGAAAAAAAGAGCAGGCAGAAACATCCGGATTCGAGCGTGGTGGGCCTGCGCGATTTGCGCGATCTGGTGTCGTTCCAGTTGCGCCAGTTGACCAACATCTACACGAAGGGATCGTCGAGCGCATACGAACGGCGCTTCAACCTGACGATGAACGAATGGCGCTGCATCGCGTTGCTGCACGGGCGGCGCGGCATCTCGATGAATCGTCTCGCCGAGCATGCGCAGTTCGATCGCGGCCTGACGAGCCGTACCGTACGCGGGCTCGAGGAGCGTGGACTGGTCGAACGCGAGGCCGACGAGCATGACGGCCGCGGTGTCGTGATTTCGTTGACCGACGCGGGCCGCACGCTGGTCGCGGAGGTCTTCCCGGTGGCCGACGAGCGCAATTCCCGGTTGCTGTCGTGCCTGACCAAAGCCGAGCGCGACATCCTGCCCAGCATCCTCGAAAAACTGACCCACCAGGCGCGCGCGATGCTCGACCAGGAGCGCGAGGAGGCCGGGGGGTACGACGAACCCGGCGCACACGAGCGTGCCTCCGGCTGACGTGACTGCGCAGGCTGGCCGACGGTCAATCCGTCGACCGGCCGCACACTTCCGATTCGTGCGCCGCGACCGGCGCATTTCCTGAACGAAGAACGATTCGCGTCATCCGGCGAAGGGTGTCGCTCGACTCCGGCCTGCATTGGCAACCGGGTATTTTAATTAGTAGTGCAAATCTGTAGTGCAAGCCGATGGACCACGCAATTTCAATTCAGAGGAGACCGGAATGAGCAAGCGGGTGATGGCGGCAGGCGGGTGGATCGTAGTGACGGGGCTCGCGCATGCACAGGGCAGCGTGACGCTATACGGGCTGATCGACGAGGGCGTGAACTATACCAACAATGTCGGCGGCAAGGGGCTCGTCGCGATGTCGAGCGGCGATGTGCAGGGCGGCCGCTGGGGGATGAGGGGCAGCGAGGATCTGGGCGGCGGACTGTCGACCGTGTTCAGGCTCGAATCGGGCTTCGACGTCAACACCGGCAGGCTCGGGCAGCAGGGCCGTGCGTTCGGGCGGCAGGCGTTCGTCGGACTGTCGAGCACCCACTTCGGCACGTTGACGGTCGGGCGCCAGTACGATTTGGTCACCGACTACCTGGCCGGGCTGACCGCGAACGGCAACTGGGGCGGCGGCGTGTTCACCCATCCGTACGACAACGACAACACCGACGATACGTTCCGGCTCAACAATGCGATCAAGTATGCGAGTGTCGATTACCGTGGTTTCAGTTTCGGCGGACTGATCGCGCTCAGCAATGGCACGTCATTCGGCCGCAATCGTGCGGTGAGCGCCGGCGCGCAGTATCGGAACGGCCCCCTCGCGCTCGGTGCCGCATATCTCGACATCGACTATCCGAACGCCGACTCGTCGGGCGCGGTGTCGATCGGGCCGAACGGCAATCCGGACGGCAGCTGGACCGCACGACGCCAGCGGATCTGGGGGGCTGGCGTGAACTATACGATCGATGCGACCACGCTCGGGCTCTCGTTCATTCGGACCGATCTTGCGAATCCGACCGGCACGCAATATGCGAACTACGCGGCCAGCCCGACGCTCGGCGCCGCGTCGTCGATCCGCTTCGACAACATCGAATTCAACGTCAGGTATCAGTTCACGCCTGCCTTCTACGCGGGCGGCATGTACACCTATACGCGTGCGACGCTCGATGGCACGTCGGGACACAGCGCGTCGCCGAAATATCACCAGTTCGGTGTGATGGCCGACTACAACCTGTCGAAGCGAACCGACGTCTATACGCAGGCCGCCTACGTGCTCGTCGCGAACGCGTCGTCGGTGGCCGGCACCGGTCTCGAATTCGCGGCGAACCCGGATACCGCCGGACCTTCTTCCACCAACCGTCAGGTGATGGCTCGGATCGGGATCCGTCACAAGTTTTGAGCGTCGCGTGCGCCGGCTCGGCAAATGCCGCGCCGGCGCGTGCCAGCAGGTTCGATTGCGTCGGCGGCAGTGTGTGAATCGTTCATGCACGTGCCGTCGATGCCGCAGCGGCCGCGCGAGCGGCCGGAGAGGAGGGGAGTCGTGCTGGCTGTCTACCACCCGGATCAGGAAGCGCATCGACCGTTGACGCGGCTCGTTTACGGAGTGCTGAAAGACAACTTCGAGACGCCCGAGCGCGCGACGCTGCTGCTCGACGCGTTGCATGCCGAGCGATCGCCGATCGTCGAGCCGGACGATTATGGACGCGATCCGTTGCTGCGGATCCATTCGAGCGACTATCTCGCGTTCATCGAGCACTGCCATCGCGAGTGGCAGGGAATTCCCGGCGCCGGCACGGAAGTCAGGCCGAGCCTGCATCCAAATCGCTACATGGATCGCCGCCCGGACGACCTGCTCGGGCGCGCCGGCTACTACATGGCCGATGCAGGCTGTGTGGTGCTCGACGGCACATGGAAAGCGGCGTATGCGGCGGCGCAGACGGCGATCCATGCCGCCACGCTCGTCGCCGGCGGTGCGCGGGCCGCCTATGCGCTGTGCCGCCCGCCCGGGCATCATGCCTATCGCGATATGGCAGGCGGCTTCTGCTACCTGAACAACGCCGCGATCGCAGCCGGTGTGCTGCGCGAGTCGTTCGGTCGCGTCGCGATCGTCGACGTCGACGTGCATCACGGCAACGGCACGCAGGCGATCTTCTACGCACGGCCGGACATCGCGTTCGCATCGGTGCATGCGGACCCGCTGACGACGTATCCGTACAACGCCGGCTACGCAGACGAAACCGGCAGCGGGGCAGGCGTGGGCCTGACGTTGAACGTTCCGCTGCCGCCAGGCAGCGGCGATTCCGCATGGCTGGACGCCACCGGGCGTTGCATGCGGTTCGTGGCCGGGACCGACGCGGAAGCACTCGTGATTTCCCTGGGTCTCGACGCGTCGGTCAACGATCCATTCCGCTGCATGCAGGTGTCGCATCGCGGGTTCGCGGCGATCGGGCAGCGGCTCGCGGCAGCCGGTCTGCCGACGGTGATCGTGCAGGAGGGCGGATATGTATCGCCGTCGCTACCGGTCGATCTGGTTCATTTTCTGCGCGGATTCGGAACGGTTTGAATTCGCCGGTTCAACCCCGGGTGCGGAGGCGTGCGGTACCGGCCCGTCAGCGAGGAGAAGTCATGCGAAAGCAGTTCGGATTCGGAGGCCAGGCATCGCGATGCGCATGCGGCGCGATGGCTGCCGCGGCCCTGTGTGCGTCCGCGCAGGCGCAGGATGTGGTCACATTCGCGAGCTACGGCGGCGAATATCAGAAGAACATCGTGAAAGCGTTGATCGGGCCGGCCGCCTCGGAGGCGGGTGTCGGGTTCCGGCAGGAAACGCACGACGGTCTCGCGCCGGTCCGGTTGCAGGTCCGCTCCGGCAGGCCGGCGTGGGATCTCGTGCAGCTTGGCACGACCGAGTGCTCGATCGGCAGCGCGGAAGGGCTGTTCGAAGCGGTCGATTACCGGCAGGTACCGAAAGACGGGCTACCCGCCGATGCGACGAGCCGCGACTGGGTCGGCACGAACTACATGTCGGTCGTGCTTGCATACCGGACCGACAAGTACCGCGATCGTCCGCCACAAACCTGGGCCGACTTCTGGAACACGGCGAAATTTCCTGGCAGGCGTGCACTGGAAGGGACGCCGGAGGAAACCATGGAGATTGCGCTGCTCGCCGACGGCGTCGCACCGGACAAGCTCTATCCGCTCGACCAGTCGCGCGCACTCGCCGCGCTGAAGCGGATCCGGCCACAGGTGGTCGCGTGGTGGACGTCGGGGGCGCAGGTCACGCAGTTGCTGCGCGACGGCGAGGCGGACATGGTGCAGATCTGGGGCAGTCGCGTGCCGCCGCTGATCCGCGACGGTGCGCCAGTGGCATACACGTACAACGGCGCGCTGCTGACGTATTCGTGCATGGCCATCCCGAAGGGGGCACGTCATGCCGCTGCGGCGCAACGATTGCTCGCGCACATCGTATCGCCGGCCGTCCAGGCGAATCTGATCACGGTGATGCCTTATTACGGGCCGGTGAATACGCGGGTATTCGAGCGCGGCCACTACACCGCGGCCCAGCTCGCGGAAACCAATTCCGCACCTGGCAATCGCGCGAAACAGGTCGTGCTCGATCCGGGTTACTGGAGCCGGCCGGGGTTGCAGCAAAAAGCGTCGCTCGCGTTGCGCGCGTTGATCAGCGAATAGCGGGCGCCAATATCGTGACGCACCATGCGCGCAGCCGTCGTCGCGCATGGTGCGAGCGGTTCGACGTCATATGGCGTGACATCGAGCCGGCGCAAAGTCGAAGACGGCTAAAGGGGCGCTTGAGAAAACGGAAAATAAAGCACGTTCAGCGGCACGAGGCCACAACGTCGCATTGGCAGGAATCATCGACCAAGCGCTTTTAGCACGGCCATCAGCGCCTGTTGGTCCTCAACGACTTCAAAGAAGGCACGATCTGCATCTTCAACAACCTTCACCGCCCGAACGGCGAGGTCTGCGCCCCCGGACGTGATGTCGATGATCCAGGCTCGCGAATCAGATGGATCAGGCATTCGCGTCAGCAGCTCCCGCTCGGCGAGTACGCGGAGGACCTGCGAGGTCATCATCGGGTCTGTATTGGCGTGCTCGGCAATGCGGCGCTGACTTGGCGTCTCCCCGGCAACACGTGTGATCCACCAGGTACTGGTCAGCAAGACGAATTGAACGTGCGTGAGCCCCAACGGCTTCAGCGCTGCAGTAATACGACGCTGCCAACCCAGCGTCGCCCGCCAGAGGAGAAGTCCGGGACTGTCGCCAGGTTGAAGGGATTCACTCACCCAACTGCTCCGCCCGCAAACCAAGGGCAGCGATCACATCTGCGAAGTCGGACGTGACAGCCTCACCGACCGTCCCGGCAACCGGCTCCGGTCCGTCGACTTCGCAGCGATACGTGATCAGCGTGCCACGCTCGGTCGGCGACAGTTCGTGACGAACGCGAACAAGCACCCCGGCGTCCGGTACTTCAGTGACATCCTCGAAGCCCTTGTCGGCCTCAACCCACGCGAAGCGGAACGGCAATCTCGTCGAGTCCGGCAGAACCATCACCGCCGTCGTGCCTGCCTGGAACGCCCCGTGCATCTCGATTCTCAGGACACCTTTGTTCCATTCCGACCATTTCTCCGGCTCCGCCAGGACGCTGAAGACCTGTGCCGGTGTCGCGGCACATTCGCCTGTAACCTCAACTGACCACATGCCTGCTCCTTTTTTGAAATAGTATGCGCGCATAGTATTCAGAAACAGGTTCCGTCGTCAACCATCTCACGGCCAGCAGCCGTGAGCCACGGTAGCCCGGTAGCGTGGGTATCCAGTTACGGTGCTGCGAATGCCTGGTCCATCTGTCGGAAGCGTTTTGCCTCGTCGCGCTGAAGGTAGATCGAGGTCGTTGCGATAGAAGCGTGGCGCAGGTTGTCCCGCACGGTGGTCAGCTCCGCGCCGCGAACGGGCGGGCGCGTGCGTGGCGTGGGTATCGCGTGTCCGGTGGCGGCTGGCGCGACGCAACTTCTCAGCCAGCACGGGATGATCGGCGCCGCTGGCATACCCACGGAGACGCTCTTGGACGCGGCCGCGCATCGGACGTCACGCCACACGGTTGCGGTGCGATCTCCCTGCCGTGTCACTTCCTGATTCTGATCACATGTGGGCCGTTGGCGAGTACCCGATGATGCTTGCGACGTCAGGCGCCGAAACCGCGACGCTTCGCTGTCTCGTCGACTACCGCGTTGGGCATTTCCTTGGCCAGGATCTCGTTGGCCGCCGCCAGCACCTCCGGCGGCGCGAGTTCGGGCAGGCCGGCGTTGTACGGCGGTTTCGGCGCGTACTCCATGCACAGCTGGGTCAGCTGCCCCGAGAAGTCGCCGGCCCAGAGGCCGATCATGCCGAGCGCGAAATCGATTCCGGCGGTCATGCCGCCGCCGGTCGCACGGTTGCGATCGACCACGATGCGCTCATTGACCGGCTCGGCACCGAACCTGCGCAGGTAGTCGCGCGAGTACCAGTAGCAGCCGGCCTTGTAGCCCTTCAGCAAGCCGGCCGCGCCCAGCAGCAGCGAGCCGTTGCACACGCTGGTCACCCAGCCGGCCTTGGCTCCCAGGCGGGCTACGTGGTCGATGAAGCGGTCGTCCTGCAGCGCTTCGAATACACCGCTCGCGCCACCCGGAACCAGCAGCACATCGGGCTCCTGGAAGCAGTTGTCGAAGTCGTGCGTGGCGTTGACCGTCAGGCCGATGTCGGTGACCACCGGGCCGGCCTTTGCGGCCGCCAACTGGATCTGGACCCCCGGGATGAACATCCAGGTATTGGTGGGACCGATCAGGTCGATGGCGGTGAAGCCCGGGAACAGGGCGGCGAGAATCTTCATGCTGGGTCTCCGGTGGAGCAGGGATCAGTTGCCGGCGCCCGAGGCGGTGCCGGGCATGACGAGCTGGATGTGCTGGCGGAGCATGTCCGGCGGAGCCACCTGTGTGCCGCCGGCGTTGACGTGCTCGAAGTAGTCATACCAGCCGGAACCGGCAACGGCCTTCTGAAACTCCTCGAACAGCGCCCGGTTGGGCATGCGGTATACGCCGAAGGCGTCGTAGTCGGCACGGCGGTCCACGCCGGGATCGTTGTAGCCCCAGGCGACGATCTCGATGCCCGCGGAGAGGAGGTCCTGCAGCGCAGGCAGCAGGTTTTCGACGTACCGGGTTCGAACGTCCACGCCGGCGTGCTTCCAGCTGTCCTTGAATTTCCAGAATTCGATGAAGATGTGTTCCATGACCAGTGCTCCTGCACGAGTTGAGAGGGAAGGGTGTCGGTAGAATAAGCAGCCCACGCTTCACGCTTCGGACAATCGACTGTCAAATCCTGCCAGGGCTGCGGCAGTTCGATCACGGCCCGTCGTCGGCTCCAAACGCTCCGCTACCATGACCCTGTCCTTTCCCGCTGCCCGTCAACCGACCGCCGACACGGCATCGCCGCGCACCGTCGTCATCCTCGCCTTTGACGAGGTGACCGCCTCGGACATCTCCAGTGCCGCCGACGTCTTTGCCGTGGCCACGAGGTTTCACCAGGGCCCGCACAACTGCGCCTATCGGGTCGTGGTCGCCTCCGTGCACGGCCAGCCGATCACGAGCTTCTCGGGCATGACCATCGCCACCACGCCGCTGTCGGCGATCGACCCGGCATCGATCGAGACGTTGATGGTGCCCGGCGGCGGCCCGCCGGAGGCGCCGCCGGTACCGCGGGACGTCGTCGAATGGCTGGCACGCGAGGGGCGGAAGGCGCGGCGCCTGTGCGGCATCTGCACCGGCACCTTCCTGCTGGCCGAGGCCGGGTTGATTGGCGAGCGGCGGGTGACCACCCACTGGCAGGCAACCGAGGCGTTGAAGACGCGCTACCCCCGGTTGCGGGTCGAGCCGGACCGGGTCTATCTGCACGACGATGGGCTCTGGACCTCGGGCGGTTTCACCGCGGGCCTGGATCTCGGCCTGGCGCTGCTGGAAGAAGACCAGGGCCACGCCACGACCATGGCCGTGGCGCGCTCGCTGCTGCTGTTCGTCAAGCGACCGGGGGAACACGCACAGGTTTCCGCCGCGCTGTCCAGTCAAGCCGCGTCGGATCGGCAGTTCAGTCATCTCCATGCCTGGATCATGGATCACCTCGACGAGGATCTGCGGGTGGAGGTGCTCGCCGAGCAGGCCGGCATGACCCCGCGCACTTTCGCACGCCACTACACCAGGCAGACTGGCCACACGCCGGCCAAGGCGGTGGAGGCCATGCGCATGGAAGCGGCGTTGCGCGAATTGAATGATGCCGGCACGAGCCTGAAGCAGGTGGCGCGCAGATGTGGTTTCGGCAACGAACAGAACTTGCGTCGCACCTTCCTTCGGCTGCACGGCACCACGCCCGAGCACTACTGCCAGCTGCGTCCGCGGCTCGATGGCACGACGGGGTGATGCCGCGCATCAGCCGGCGGCGTAAGCCCCTCAACCCGGTGGCAACGGCCAGCGCCACGCGTCGCCGGGTGGGGAATCCCACGCCTCGCGACATCGCGACCTCGGGATCGCGTGGCCCCGGATGACGGCAGCTGCCTGCAGCGACAGGTCCCCGCGATGGTCTCGATCACGTTGGGCGCTTCGGATATTCGGTAAGCGGTATCAGGACGGGAGCCTGTTGGCGGCAAGGCGGGGAGGGGCGAAGTCATACCGGCGCCGGAACCGGCCGACGCACACTAGCAGGTTCGGGAACGTCAACACCTGCCGCCGCGTCTGTGCTGAGTGCGAGGGGCTTCCTTTTGCTGGAGTTGTACGCGAACGCGAAGGCCCCATGCGCCGCTTCAGCGCCGCCCGCGAACGTGCGAGGCGGCCTGCACCCGGACACGGGGACGTCATTGCGTGAGCCAAATTCAGTGGAAGTTGAAAGTGCGCTTCGACGCCTAGAGATCGATCACCAACTCGCTGGACCTGGCGCGCGAAACACAAATCATCAGCGATCGGTTCGCCTTCTGCTCATCGTCGCCAAGCACGTAGTCGCGATGGTCCGCCTGGCCCGACAGGAGCGCCACTTCGCAGCTCCGGCACAGGCCCTCTCTACACGAATGCGCCGCACGTACGCCGTGGCGTTCGAGGCATTCGAGAATCGATTCGTCAGGCTCGACCACGCATCGCAGACCCTGTCGGGCAAGCACGACAGAGAACGATCCGTTTTCCGCGACATCCTCACTTTGGGCGGGCGCAGCAAATCGCTCGAAGTGAAGCCGCTCCGGTGCGAGCGCCGCTTGTGCGCCATGGGCCGCTACGGCATCCATCAGACCCGCGGGTCCGCAACAATAAAGATGCTCATCGGGAAGCACATCGCGCATCATCGCGCCGACGTCGTGCGGAAGAGACCCTGCGTTCTCGTCATCGGCGTACACATGAACCGGTCCACCGAACGAGCGCAGTTCGTCGATCCATCCCGCATGTGCACGCGAACGAACGCAATAGTGGAGTTCCCACGGCAGTGCGTAACGCACGCACCAGCGGATCATCGCGAGTATTGGCGTAATGCCGATGCCGCCTGCAATAAACCGATGCCGCTTCGCCACCGGAGACAACCCGAACAACGCGCGCGGCTTGCCGATCATCAGCGTGTCGCCGAGTCGCAGCCGTTCATGAACGTAGGCCGACCCGCCTCGCGACGTCGCGGATCGGCCGATCCCGAGGCAATAACGCGACCTGTCCCACGCCTCGTTGCACAACGAGTACTGACGCGTCATGCCATCGGGCAGATGAACATCGACATGCGCACCTGGTTCGAACGGCGGAAGCGGCGCGCCGTCAGTGGGACGCAAATCGACACCGACGATTCCTTCGGCCTCGATTCGAAGCGCCGTCACTTTCATCTCGATCATGTCAGCGCTCCGCTCCGGCCTGTGTTCGGGCCTCGCATTCCTCTTCCAGACGGGCTTTCACGGCCCAACGAAACTGGGAAAGCGCCGAGTCGATACCGAAGGGCGTCATTTCAAAGCCGGGGTCGAGTGCCAGGTTCCTTTGCTGCGCCGTAATGATGTCCCGGTCTTCATCGAACGCATCGACGACGGACTGGTGAACGGAGCGAGTGACATCAGGGTTGTCGATCGCAAAGTTGTGGGGATGCGCGAAGAAGTAATGCGTCGAACTTTCCGTTTCGGGCGTCAGCGCCTGACATCCGCGAAATTCAGCCGCATCGACGCGTACACCGTCGTGCGCGCCCGTGCCTGCCGGCGCCATGCCAGAGTCCATGCGCAGAATGGCGGGCAGCGTGAAGTCGTAGATATTCCACCGATCCACCTTTCCGGGCCAGCCCTTTACGGCCACCGCGAACGGCGGCGGATCGGTATTCAACACCCAGCGCGTGATGCGCACGCCGTTTTCGATACGCTCGACCTTAGGCTGCACTTTCGCGTAATCCTCGGAGCCGCCGAGCGTCGTCGGATGAACGAAGGGCAGATGCGAGAAGTCGAGCAGGTTGTCGCAGATGAGCAGGTAGTTGACGTGATAGTGAATGTACCCGGGCAGGCTGCGCCATGAAGGATCGTCGACCCAATGCGTATCGGGAATGGTGTTCGGGTCGGCAAGCGCGGGATCGCCCATCCAGATCCAGATCCAGCGATGCCGCTCGACGACGGGGTAGCTCCTGACTTTCGCGCGCGGCGGAATGCGCTGCTGGGCGGGTGCTTCAACGCACACACCGGCGCTGTCGAACTTGAGTCCGTGATACATGCAGCGCACGCAATCGCCTTCGCGCCGGCCGACGGAAAGCGGTGCACCACGATGGCAACACCGGTCTTCAAGGGCAACGATGCCCCCGTCATCCTTGCGATACATCACCACCGGTTTTCCAATGACGACGCGTGAAAAGAGCGCATCGGATGCGACTTCGTGAGACCACGCGATCACATACCACGTGTTCTGGATGAACATGCTCGTCTCCTTGAATTCTTGTCTGCGCCGGCTCGTCGGGCGCTTGACTGCAAGATAGGATCGACGTGATTATGCGTCAAGCTAATGCCATTAATGGAGACAATGCACGCCATGCATATCAGAGACCTGGATCTGAATCTGCTGGTCGTGTTCGAAGCCCTGTTCCGCGAGCGGAGTGTGACGCGTGCGGCGCAGGATATCGGGCTGACACAGGGCGCGATGAGTCACGCGCTCAACCGCCTTCGGACATTCTTCGAAGACCCGCTATTCGTGAAGACAGCGGAAGGCATGATGCCCACGGCGAAGGGCGATCAATTGGGCGGCACCATCTCGGAAGTGATCGCATCGATTCGGGAAAAGGTCGTCGCCGAGGCCGGCTTCAACCCGCTGACTGCTCAGCGTGCTTTCGTGCTCTGCATGACCGACATGGGGGAGCTCGTCTTTCTGCCGCCATTGATCCGCCGGCTGCGCAAGATCGCGCCGCATTGTACGTTGCGCTCGCTACAGGGGCCGCTGGAACAGATCGAAGGGATGCTGTCCTCCGGTGAGGCGGATTTGGCGCTTGGCTCGATTCACGCCGCGCCGGAGGGGCTGTATCAGCAGCAGCTCTTCATGCATTCGTTCGTGACGCTGGTGAGTGCTCGAAACCGGAAGATCGGCAAGACACTGACGCGTGCGCAATTCGAATCGATGCCGCAAATCGTCGTCTCGCTGACGGGGCGTGCCAGCGCAGCGTACGACAGTGCGTTCGACGCCTATGGCATCAGACGGAACATCTTTCTCACCACGCCGCACTTCCTGGCCGTGCCCCATCTGATCGACGCGCAACCCGACCTCATCGCGACGGTTCCGCTGGAACTCGGCAAGGTCTTCTCGAAGCTGGGTACCGTCAGGATGTTGCCTCCGCCCGTCGAACTGCCGCCGTTCGCCCTTCGTCAGCATTGGCATTCGCGGTTGAATACCGATCCAGCCAACGTCTGGCTCCGCCACCTGATCAAGGAGACGTTCAAGGACTATCCGAACATCAACGAGCAGGACTGAGGTCAAGGGTCGTTGCGCGGTGCAAACAGATGGTTGCGGAGTCGGCACGAGCTGCGCATGGTGCGCCGATTTCGGCCGCCGGCATGCCCGGCTCGGCTTGCTTCAGCGCAATTCATCGCCGCGCTCAAGAAGAGGGAGTCGGCGCCGGCGTGTCTATCGCGCCGGATATCCTCGTGCGGTACGTGTGATGTCCCGGCAACCGGGCGCGCCGTATTCCGATGCGCGCCCGTTCACGTGCATCAGGCGGTGAAAATCCGGCGTTGATAGTCGAGGATCAGCCGGTCGATGTCATGACCGGAACGCCGCGGCTGGCTTTTCGGCTCGAGCCAGATCCATCGCATCATCCGGTAACGCGCCTCGACGCACATGAGCCACGCGTCCCAGTCCGACCAGTGGCGCAGCAACGGGATGTTGCGAATGTCCCGCAAGCCGTCGCGAATCTCGTACACGTGGAAATGCTCGCTGGCGCGCTGGCTCAATTCGTCGAACGCGCGTGCGGCTTGCTCCGGGTCGGCCAGCAGGAAATCATGGATTTCGATGATGACGTGGCTGCCGGACAGCTGTTCCAGCAGCGCGTGGTCGAACAGCTCGAACTCCGCGCCCTCGATATCGCACAGGATGACCCGTTCGGCCGGCTCGCCGCCGTGCTCCGCCAGGATGACGGGCAGGTTGCGATCGGCCTGGCCGAACACGGCGACCCGGTCCGCCAGCCCCATCTCCGCGGCGCGATGCTGGATGGCCTGGCGGCGCTGCTCGTCCATTTCGAAACACACGCTGCGGGCGAAGACGTTGTTCCGGACCAGGCCGATGCCGAAAATCCCGTCGGCGGCCCCCAGGTCGACCAGCACCTTTTCGGGCGAGCCGAGCGCTTCGAGAATCGCGCAAACGGCGATCTCGTAAGTGCCGAGCAGGTAGCCGCCCACCGCGACTTCCGCCCAGTGGCTGACGCCGATGGGTAAGCCCCGAAGGATGCCGTACTGGACGATCGAGCCGGTCTGCTCACGCAGTAACTGCGTCAGATAGTGCAGACGAAGATTCGCGGCCTGAATCGAGCTTTGGCTGAAGTACTGCGCGTGGTCCATTTTTCTCGGTCTCCCGGGGTGAAGAAGCGCGTCGGAAAGGCGGCGATGACGGGATGTCGTCTGTGAATGCGACGCGTGTTGCTTTGCGTTGCCTGGGAGGAGAATATAACGCGCTTGTTGCGGCAGGGGGCGAGAGCGGCTGGCGGCTGACGTGGCATCGGTCGCGGGCTCGAGAAGAGAGGGATGTGTCGGCCTCCCTGAAAGACATCGCTGGGGATCGTTGCGATTTCACCTATCGATCAGGCGATTGGGCAAGCCAGAGTGGATGCGATGGATTTTGGCACCATTCGCCCGTCACTCGCCTGGTACCCATCCAATTTCATTTGGAAGATTCCAATGATTGAACTCGAGCAGTACTACGGAGGCGACGAATCCTGGGAAAATTTCTCCGGTTTATTTGCCCAATACATCGACCTCCCGGAAGTCAAGGAGTTGGCCGCGGATCTCAACGGCCACATTGATCTCGCTTATACGATCTATTGGGTGGCTGGCCCGAGATCGGCCAAGAAATGGATTGTTTCGAATGTGCCAGCACTCGACGGAATTCGGCCTGTCGATTGCGTCAATGATCCAGCGCTTGTCAAGCGTCTACGCGAGTGCCTGATGCGCATGCCAAATTGAGCGGCGAAATACGTTTGAAACTCGACGCCTATGGAACCGCTCGGGCGTGTCAGTTCGTCAACGAAGATCACGCATCGCGCTTTCAGGTGCCCGTCACGTGGCGGCCGCGGCACAGGCGGCGCGCGTGTCCCAGCACGCGTTCGACGTCGGGGCCGAACATGCAGAGCCCGAACATGTTGAACGAGACATGCGCGAGACCCGCATGCAGCCTGCCGCAGGTCAGCGACTGCCAGATGTGGAAATCAGCTGCCGCAGGCGCCCCCGTCCGTGAAGGCGGCCACCGACGAGCAGCCAGCCGCTCGTTTCGACGATGAATCCGGCAAGCTTCGCCAGAATCAAGGTGCAGGTAATGGGAAAGCCATCCGTGGAACGAGCGTGGCGAGCAACGGCGCCCAGAACGCACGGCTTCCGTACGCCGCGACATCGCAGTCGGTCTCGAAGCGGATCGCGATCGCGGCCTCGGACCCATCCAGCGGGTCGGCATGCTCGATCTGCCGGGCCAGTACGGCCGTGTCGGCGTCGGATGCGTCCCGCCCGCGTGCGGCCCGGGCCGCGACACGCGCGGCGAGCGTCGCGTGGCTCGCGGTGAAGTCGAGAATCGCGACGCGCACGCCGAGCTGCGCGGCGAGCGAGATGAAGGTCGCCCGGTTGTGTCGGTGCAGGAACGTCGCATCGACGATCGCCGTGTAGCCGCTGGCGAGCACCACGCCGGCCTGCGCTTGCAGTTTTTCGTAGATCGCGTCGATGGCCGTGTCCGAGTAAGCGGCAGCAGGCAGCCGGGTGTGCTCGGGCGCGCAGGCATCGCGCTTGCGCTCGACGTCGCTGGACAGCCTGATCGCGCCGAGCCGTTCCGCCAGCGAGCGGCTGGCCACCGATTTGCCCGAGCCGGACACGCCATGACACAGAAGCAGCACGGGTTGCGCATCGCGCCGCGTCTGCGCCATGTCCGACGCAACACGCAGGTAGCGGCTGCGCGCCGCCTCGTCGCCGCGCAGCCGCGCAGTCATCGCACGCACCAGCGCGCGATAGACGAAGTAGCACGGCAGCACGCCTAGTGCCGCATGGTCGCCCGTGCGTGCGATCCATCCGGACAGGAGACGGTGAGCGCAGTCAGTGCGCCCGCGGGCGGAATAATCCATCAGCGCAAACGCGAGATCGCTCGCCACGTCGATCCAGCGCAGCGTGTCGTCGAACTCGATGCAGTCGAACATCAGGATGCGGTTTCGCCAGCGGACAATGTTCTCGAGATGCAGGTCGCCGTGGCACGCGCGCACGAAGCCGTGCGCATGCCGCTCGGCGAGCCACGGCACGATGCGGGCCAGCTCGGCCTCATACCAGCGGCGCAGCGCGGCTTCTCCGGGCACCGTGACGTCGAGCGTGTCGCACAACGGCCGGCATTGAGCCGCGACGCTCGCCACGCTGCCCGGGCGGCCGCGCGGCGCCCGGCGTGGCGCGTGAAGGTGATGGCGGGCCAGTGTCTCCGCGAGTGCGTCTGCGTCCGCCAGCCCCACGTCGCGCGACGCGCTGCGCACCGATAGCATCGCAGCCGCATCGAACCGGCGCATGCGCACCACATACTCGCCCGGTACCGCCGCGTGCCGGCGAACGGCCGGTTGAGCGTGCACTCCGCGAGCGCGCAGCGGCGCCGCTGCGCGGGGCGCACCAGATCGACGAAGGCGAATCGAACGGGCTTGATGCGCTTGTACGCATAGCGCCCCGCCAGATACACGACGGACAGGTGCGTTTCGATCCGTTCGATCCGGCCGGCGGGGTGCGCATAGGTGGCGGGCCGACGCAATGCGCGATCGAACTGCATGGTCTTTCGTCGTGCGGCTCCGCGACTCGACTTGAACGGCAGGCGTAGTGCTCGGGTCATGGTGAACGGATCGATGGGCAGGGTGCCGGCATGTCGCAGCGCCAGCGGGTTGTAGTCGAACGGAAACGGCACGTTCCCGTCTGCTCGATGTCGCGGGATCGGGACGGCAGGCCCGGGGGCACGCGTGCGACGCCCCTCATTGCAGCCGACTGTCGCCGGTTCCGGCTTGATGCGTGTCAAGCGCGTCGATGGTGCGTCTGCGGACGGCTTCCCGAGGCCCGGCGCCGGTGCGGTATCAGCGCAACGCCGTCCGCATTCACGCCTTCGACAACCTTCCGGCTCGTGCGCACCGCACCGTACCGGCACGCGATTGACGCAGGTCAACCGCATTCCCCATGGCCGCCATACAGTCGATTCGAGCGTTCGGGCGATGCGGCACATGACCGCGTGCTGAATGCGGGCAGTCAGCCATCGCACGGCCGGATGGTTGTCGAGCGGATTCATGCCGCCCGATTTCGAGCGGAACTCGATGTGTTGCGGAGCAGTGGCGATGAAACAACGCGGATGGGCGGTCGGCATGCTGCTGGCATTGGCGGCATGTGCCGGTCCGGAACGGAACGCGGCTTTCCGGTCGACGGAAACGCAATTGTTCGCGACGCGCCAGGCCGCGGTGCTGCGGTGTTCGACACCTGCCGAGTGCGACCGTGCGTGGGACTTCGCACGCCGCTACGTCGAAGCACATTCGTCGACCCGAATCACGCGCGCCGGAGCGGAGACGATCGAGACGGCGCCCCCGTTCCTGGCCGGCGAAGTCTATTTGTGGGCATCACGCACGGCGTCGGGTGGCGGCGCGTCGGTGATCCGGCTCAAGGCGATGTGCAAAGGCATGTACGACAGCGATGGGGGCCCGGGCTGGCAGTACGACGCATGCGCGACGAAGATCCTCGACATCGAGCGAGGCTTCGGGGCGTACGGGAACCTGGCGCGCTCCCCGGATGCGCCGACGTCGGTCGTGCCGCGATGATCCGGTGCTTCGCGCCGACGCGCATGCCGGTTCGCGTGTGATTTCGAACCGTTGATTTCCGTCAACGCCTGCGTGCGGCGAACGCCGATGATGAAAACCAATCCGAACGCCGCCGGCGCGTCGGGTCATCCAGCGAGGTCGGTATGTACACGAACATCATGGTCGCCGTGGACGGCAGTCCTTCATCGCAACGGGCGCTCGACGAGGGCCTGAAGGTGGCGCGATCATGTGGCGCACGCCTGTTCGCGGTTTTCGTCGTCGACAAGTCGCTGCTGATCACTTACAGCGGGCGCATGGATCCGGATGCATTGCTCGACGAGATCCGGCGCGACGGTGCGTCGGTCCTGCGACACGTGGAACGAACCATCGCGTACGCGGCAGTCAACGGCGAAACGGAACTCGTCGAGACCGAGCTCGGCGAGGATATCGCCGCACGGCTGCAGCGCTACGTCGCCGACCGGTCGATCGATCTGGCCGTGGTCGGCACCCACGGACGGCGTGGCGTCCGGCGGCTGTTCCTCGGTAGCGTCGCCGAACGTTTCCTGCGTGGATCGAGTTGCCCGGTCCTGCTGGTGCGCGGCAGTGACGCCGCACCGGCCGCGGCGGCGGCGTGACGCTATTTCATCGTGTCAGCAACCGGCCGGCGGCCGTTGACCCACGTCAAGCGCGCGTCACCGGGGCGTGCGCAACCGGCGGCAGGCGACTAGCCTTGGAATGCGAAGCGCGCGCGAACGATCGCGCGGGGAGGCGAGCATGCTTGCGATGATGTTTGACGGCACGACACCGCACCTGCGCGAGGCGCGCGTGCCGGACCCGCTGCCGGCGGCGGGCCAGTTGCTGATCGACGTACACGCATGCGGCGTATGCCGGACGGATCTCCACGTCGTCGACGGCGAACTCGCGCATCCGAAACTGCCGCTGATCCCGGGGCACGAAATCGTCGGCACGGTGCGCGCGCTCGGCGCAGGCGTGACGGGCTTCGCCGTGGGCGATCGCGTCGGTGTTCCGTGGCTCGGGTCGACGTGCGGCCATTGCGCGTATTGCACGACCGGCCGCGAAAATCTGTGCGACACCCCGGGATTCACCGGTTATACGATCGACGGCGGCTACGCGGAGCGCACCGTCGCCGACCATCGGTATTGCGTGCATCTGCCGCGGCGCTATTCCGATCTCGAGGCCGCGCCGCTGCTGTGCGCCGGCCTGATCGGTTATCGAACCTTGCGCATGGCGGGCGATGCGCGTCGCATCGGCATCTACGGCTTCGGCGCGGCAGCGCATCTCGTCGCGCAGGTTGCGCATGTCGAGGGGCGGAAGGTGTTCGCGCTCACGAAGCCCGGCGATACCGTGGCGCAGCAGCTGGCACGTTCACTCGGTGCCGCGTGGGCAGGCGGCAGCGACGAGGCGCCGCCGGAGCCGCTCGATGCCGCGCTCATCTTCGCGCCGGTCGGTGCACTGGTGCCGGCCGCGCTTCGCGCGCTCGACAAGGGCGGGATCGTCGTGTGCGGCGGCATCCACATGAGCGACATCCCCGGCTTTCCGTACGCGTGGCTGTGGGGCGAGCGCCGCATCGCGTCGGTGGCCAACCTGACGCGGGCCGACGCCGTCGAATTCATGCGGATCGCCGATGCGATGCCGCTGCGGGTCGAGGCCGTCCGCTACGCGCTGACCGACGCGAACCGCGCGCTCGACGACTTGCGCTCGGGGCGCGTGTCGGGCGCCGCGGTGCTCGGCATGCGCGGCTGATCCACGCGCCGCGTGCGCGGCGCGGTCAGATCCGCCCGAGGCCTTCCGGATCGACGATGCGGATCTGCTTGCCTTGCGCGGCGACGAGCCCGTTGTGCTGGAACTTCGACAGCATGCGGCTGACCGTTTCGAGCTTCATCCCGAGATACTCGCCGATCTCGTCGCGCGTCATCCGCAGCACGAATTCGGCGGCGGAGTAGCCGCGCGCCTTGAAGCGCGAGGAAAGGTTAAGCAGGAACGCGGCCACGCGCTGCTCGGCGGTCATCGTGCCGAGCAGCAGCATCAGCGCGGATTCGCGGACGATTTCGCCGCCCATCATCTGGTACACGTGATGCTGCATCGGCCGCACCTCGCGGCACATCTGCTCGAGCTGGCCGAACGGAATGATGCAGACGGTGCTGTCCTCGAGCGCGACCGCATCGCCGTTGTGGTGCCCCGTGTGCACGCCGTCGAGCCCGAGCGATTCACCGACGATCTGAAAACCGGTGATCTGCTCGTCGCCGTCGCGATGCATCACGACGGTCTTGAACGACCCGGTCCGCACCGCATAGATGCTGTTGAACGCGTCGCCCGCGCGAAACAGCGTGTCGCCGCGTCTGACGTGCCGCGTCGTGCAGATCATCGCATCGACACGCGCGAAATCGTCGGGCGAAAGGTCAGCCGGCATGCAGACGGTGCGCAACGAACACGTCGAACAGCGGGACGCGGCGCGCTTCGGTTGTTCCGCCCGTTCGACGGGATGCAACGGGACGAACGGGCGTAACGGCATGGTCGGCGAAACATTGGCATGACTCTGCATGATCGGCTCCAGTATGTTGGGGACAGCGGCGAAGCGCCGTGCGGCGGGATCGCGCTGGTGGTAGCGCCGGCGGCTCTGGTGGTAGCCGCCCTCATAGGGGAAGCACCGCGCCCGACGGGCCGGGAGACCTGTCCCGACGGCGATTGCCGCCGTTGCTCCGCGAGGCGCGTGCTTGTTTTTCTTGATCCGGAGTATGGATGTTGCGCGGCGTCAAGGAAATCAGCAGGCGTTGAAGATGCGGTAGGGCACTTGGAAGCGTTGTAGGCGGTTTCCTACACGGGTGCGGCATTCTGTCTCGGGCGACGTGGCGGAGCAGCGGTCGCGTGCCGCAGCCGCATCAGAGATCGTCCGGATCGTCGAACAGCTTGTGGCGCATCGCATAGCGTACGAGCGCCGTGTCGTTCGGCATCTGCATCTTCTCGAGAATCCGCGTCTTGTACGTGCTGACCGTCTTGACGCTGACACAAAGTGCCTCCGCGATTTCGGAAATCGACTCGCCGGTGGTGACACGCCGGAACACGTCGAACTCACGGTCGGACAGGCGCTGGTGCGGCAGGAGATCGGTCGGTTCGTTCAGGCTCTGCGCAAACTGTTCGGCCATGGTCAGGCTGACATAGACGCCCCCGGCCGCGATCTTGGTCAGTGCCGCGACCAGCTCGGCGCTCGCGCTCTCCTTGGTCATGTAGCCGGACGCGCCGGCGCGGAAGGCGCGCACCGCGTATTGCTGCTCGGCGTGCATCGTCAGCACGAGGATATGCAAGGCCGGTTTCTCGTCCTTGATCTGCTTGATGAGCTCGACGCCGTTCCGGCCAGGCATCGACAGGTCGAGCACCAGGACATTCGCGGCCGTGTCACGCACGAGCGCGATGGTGGACGCACTGTCGCTGGCTTCGCCCGCGACTTCGAACCCGCTTGCGCTCTGCAGGATGTGCCGCAGGCCGTCCCTGACGAGGGCGTGGTCGTCGGCGATGAGTACCCGGATCATGACAGCACATCTCCTTGCTCGATGGCGTGAAGCGGCAACGCCACGGTAATCGCGAATCCCGTTCCCGGCCGGTTGTCGATCGTCACCGTGCCGTCGGGCATGGGTGCGCGCTCGCGGATGCCGATCAGGCCGAACGACGGACGATCATGCTCGTCGCGAGCGCTTTCCGTTGCACCGTGACCGTTGTCCGCGATGCGCAGCATGCGGTAGCCGTCTTCCACTTTCAACGCGAGCGTCACGTGCGTCGCATCGGCGTGCCGCGCGACGTTGGTGAGCGCCTCCTGCACGAGGCGGAACAGCGTGGTGGCCCCGGCGCTGGTGAACGCGCCATCGGCAGGGGCGATGTCCCGGTCGACCGCGACCTTGCCGCTTTCCGCCGTTCGCTGCAGCGCCAGCCGGGGCGCCTGATTGTCGTCGGCGGCGCTCGGCTCGATTCTTCCGACGCTGCGGACGGGCGACTGCAAACCGTCCAGATTGAGACGGGCAAGGTAGCGGCGCCACGCGTCGCCGGATTGCGGCACGGCCAGCGTCGATGCGAAGCCACGCGCGCCACGCAACACGGTCGCGGCGCCGAGGAGGCTGCGCCGCAGGTCGGACGTCGCGAGCGTCGCCGATTGCGCGAAGCGCGCCTGGGCGACTTCCTGCGCCCGGTTCTGCAGAAGCCGGGAGGCGACAAACGACGACGCCATGCCGCGCGCCAGCGTCAGCAGCGCGGCCAGGGTCGCATATCGCGCAGGCCGAATCCTGCGCGGAGCCGGCCCGGCCTTGAAGGAGGGCGCATTGGCTGTCATTGCCGTTCATCCTGACGGATTTTGCCGGCGGCGGGCGGGCGGCGGGGCGGGCGCGAGGCACGGGAAGCGGGGCGGGCCGACACTGCGATGTCGCCCGAAAGTGTGCGCGTTTTGTCGGGGTTAGCCAATCGGGACCGATGCGTACGCCGGCTGCCGGGAGGGCTTGACCGGCGTCAACCGGATGATGCGCGGCGGGCCCAGACTGGTTGGACATTTCAATCGAAACCGGACGGCAACAGGGAGGCAGCATGTATGCACGGATCTTTGCGGCACTCGACGGCAGCCGCAGTTCGCGACTCGCGCTCGACGAGGCAATCGCGCTCGCCCGCGATTCAGGTGGCCTGATCGTCGCCGTGTGCGTGGTTGAGGACGCGCCACGGCTGGCCGACGTCGACAGCGGCTATATCGACCAGCGCGATCCGTCAGGACTGGATGCGGACAAGGCCGCGATCGCGGTGGCGGACGCCGAGACCGCGTTTCGGCTGTGCGGTGTGCGCGGCACCGCCCGCACGATCGACGCGTGCGGCGAGAACGTGTCGTCCGTGCTGGCGCAAGCCGCCGCCGAATGCGAGGCGGACCTGATCGTGATGGGCACGCACGGGCGTCGCGGCGTGCGGCGCGCGTTGCTTGGCAGCGTTGCCGAATCGCTGGTGCGCACCGCAGACCGGCCGGTGCTGGTCGTGCGGGAGGGGCGGGGTGCGTGTGCGGCCGTGTTGTGACCGGAGCGGGCAGCCGCGAGCGGCTGCCCCGTTGTCATGTGTGCGGCGTCAGTGAGACAGCAGCACCGGTACCGTCATCGTCTCGAGGATCGTGCGCGTCGCACCGCCCAGCACGCGTTCGTGCATGCGCGCATGGCTGTACAGGCCCATCACGAGCAGATCCGCATGCAGGTCGGTCACCCGGTTCAGCAGCGTCGCGCCTACGCCGACCGACCGGTCGCGCGGCGTCGTCGAGAACGACGCGCGAACGCCGTGCCGTTCGAGGTACGCGGCGACATCGACGCCCGCCGGCGTCTTGTCCGGATCGGGTTGACCGCGGACGACCGTCTCGACGTTGACGAAGCGCGCGCGGGCCAGCAGCGGCAGTGCATCGGCCATCACGCGGGCGGCTTCGCGCCCGCCATCCCAGCCGATCAGCACGTTCTCGCCGATCGTTCGCACGTCGCCCGCGTAGGGCACGACGATCGCCGGGCGGCCGCTGCCCATCACGACATCCTCGATGAAATGGCGTGCGACGTAGGTCATGCGATCGTCGGGGTCTTCCTGGCCGAGTATCAGCAGATCGGCGTGGCGGGCGTGCAGAATGGCGGCAGCGGTCGCTTCGCCGGTCGGTGCCTGCCATTCGACGCTGCGTCCCGCGCGCTCGGCGGCCGTCAGGAATCTTTCTTCGGCGTCCTTGCGCCGCTGGTCGCACAGGCGCTCGTAGACGGCCAGCTTGAGCGGTTCGTCGGGCCTTCGCAACGGTTCGAAGAGATCCTGGCAAACCACGTAGAGGCCGATCAGATGCGCGTTCCAGCGTCCCGCGAGTTCGAGCGCGAGGTCGACGCGCGTCGCGCAGCGCTCGCTGTCGTCCAGGTGGACGAGCAGGGTCTTGTAGCTCATGACGGTTCCTTTTCGGTTGATGCCGCGGCGGTTTCGGCGGGTTTCTCCGACGGGCAGCTCGCCGGAATCATCAGGACCGGGCGCGTCGCCAGACGCAGCACGCGCTCGGCCACGCTGCCGAGGAAGAGGCGCTGAACGCCGCGCCGGCCGTGCGTGCCCATCACGATCAGGTCGGCCTCGAGTTCGTCGGCAAGCGCGACGATCCGGTGCGGAATGTCTTCGCCCGCCGGCTCGACGTTGGAGATCTGCGGCGTGCCGGCGACGTCGCGCGCCTTCAGGCGTCGCGCCGCGTCCTCGGTGACGCGCAGCCCTTCTTCACGAAAGGCGTCGACCAGGATCGACGGATCGTAGCCGTACATGTCGTAGGCCGGCACCAGGAAATCGACGACGTAGACGGGAGTCAGCCGGGCACCCGTTTCCGCCGCGATAGCCAGCGCGGCGTCGAGTGCACGGGACGACGTGTCGCTGCCGTCGAGCGCAACCAGAATGTTCGAGTACATGGCGTTTCCCTTCAGCGGATGTGGATGAAATCATCATCGGCGCGTGCGCGACGATCGCGCTGATCTGGATCAAGCGTCCCGATTCAAGCGTCCCGATTGCCGCGCAGCACGCGCACGGCGGCGCGCGCCGCGATCCACGCTTCGTTGGTCGGCTCGACGACCACCGTGACCGCGCTCGACGCGGACGATACGACCTGCGCATGGTCCGCGTTCGCTTGAGGGTCGATGGCGATGCCGAGCCAGCCGAGCGCCGCGCAGATCCGCTCGCGCAACACGGCCGAGTGCTCGCCGATGCCTGCGGTGAAGACCAGCATGTCGAGGCCGCCAAGCAGCGCGATCAGCGCACCGGCTTCACGGACGATGCGATGGACGTAGAGTGTCAGCGCATCGCGGGCCAGTGCGTCGCCGGCGGCTTCGCACGCCAGCAGCACGCGCGGGTCGCCCGATGCGCCCGACACGCCCTTGAGGCCCGACTCGTGGTACAGCATGTGACCCAGCGTATCGCCCGACAGCTTGCCGATCTCGAGCAGGTGCAGGACGACACCGGGATCGAGCGTTCCGCAGCGCGTGCTCATCATCAGGCCGTCGAGCGCCGAAAAGCCCATCGTCGTCGCGACGCTGCGGCAGTCGAGCATCGCGCACAGGCTGGCGCCGCTGCCGAGATGGGCGGCGATGACGCGGCCGTGTGCACGCGCGCCGAACTGCTCGTCGAGCGCGACCGCCAGATATTCGTACGACAGACCGTGGAACCCGTAGCGCCGCACGCCCTGGTCAAACCATACGTGCGGCAACGGCAGCAATTGCTCGGCGCGCGGTAGCGTGCGATGAAACGCGGTATCGAACACGGCGACCTGCGGCACCTCGGGAAACACGTTGCGCAGCATGTCGATTGCATCGAGGCTGTGCGGTTGATGCAAGGGCGCGAGTGGTGTCAGCGTGCGAAGCGCGTCGAGCACCGCGTCGTCAACGACGACCGGGTCGACGTACCGGGCACCGCCGTGCACGACACGATGCGCAATCGCGCCCAGCGCGATATGCGGCAGCTGCACGCGGATCCACATCGCGATCTGCGCGAGCACGGCGCGGTACGGATCGCCCGCGCCCAGCGGCAGCGTGCCGCCCGGGGCCGCGTCGAAGCGGATCGACACGCTGTTGCCCGTTGCGACCGCTTCACCCTCGTGCAGCGATCGGCGCACGGGATCGCCGTGCGGCGGATACGCAAAGACCGCGAACTTCACGCTCGACGAACCGGCGTTGACGACGAGCAACGCGAGCGTGCGCATCGACCGGTTCAGTGCGACATCAGGACCGGCATCGTCATCGACGCCAGCACCGTGCGCGTGGCACCGCCCATGACGAGTTCGCGCCAGCGCGCATGGCCGTAGGCACCCATGACCAGCAGGTCGGAACCCGTTTCATACGCACGTGACAGCAGCGTGTCGCCGACCGACTCGCCCGTGCCGGTACCGATGTCTTGCACGTTCACGTCGTGCGCATGGCGCGCCAGCATCAGCGCGGCATCGGCGGCTGGAATGCGGGTGGTCGCGGCTTCCGAATCGCCGTCGACCACGGCGACGATCGTCGTGCGCTTCGCATGCTCGATAAAGGGGAGCGCGTCGTGCGCGGCGCGGGTCGCTTCGCGGCTGCCGTCCCATGCGACGAATACCCGATCGCCGATCGACGGGAATTCGCCGGTGTATGGCCAGAACAGCACCGGACGACCGGCGGACAACACGAGGTTCTCCGGAAACTGGTCGTCGATGAAGGTTTCGGGATCGTTCGGGTCGCTTTGCCCGGCAATCACGAGGTCGGCAAGACGAGCGGCGCGCGGCACGGCCACATTCGCGCGCTCATCTGTGTGAACCCAGGTGGCCGGCACTTTTGCACGAGCGGCCTCCGCATGGAACAGTCGCTCCAGCGCGGCGAGCCGTTCGTCGCGCTGTTCGTGGTGCGCGCGGAAATAGTCGGCGGAACCGGCCATCACGTAAAACGAGTAGGGCTCCGGTGTGTAGACCGCGAACAGCCCGGTGAGATGCGCACCGAAGCGCCGGGCAAGACGTAACGCGAACTCGAGACGCGAATGCGCGCGGGCGCTCGTATCGAGGTGCACGACCAGGCTTTTGTAGCTCATCGGAATCGCTCCATCGACGGGTGATCCGCCATTGCAATCCAGTCTACGAAGCAGGGTTTCCGCGTGGTTGACTCAGATCAACGGGTGCCATGCGCGACGGTCGCACAGTGAAGCGGACGCCAATTCATCGACCGGATCGAAGGAGGCAATACGATGAGCCCCCAAGCTTTGACCACACCGAACGACGCTTGCCGCGCGGGCTGTGATCTCGCGCCGCGCATGCCAACGTTGCCGCGATGACCTTCGGGCTGTCGCCCGTGTCGCTGGCGCTGGCCATGCTCGACTGGGGCGCGCACCTGGCGGTGTCGCCGGGCAAGTGCTTCGAACTCGCGACGCAGGCGTGGCTGGCGAGCGCATCATCGGTGGCCGAACCAGGCGCGGCGGACGACGCCGACGCGGATAGCCTGGCCGTGCCCGATATCGAAGCGGGCAACCTGCTCGCGAAGCAGCTCGAATACCTGGGCGGCGCCGTCAGCGCAGGCATCGTCGTGGGCGCGCGCGTGCCGATCGTGCTGACGAGCCGCGCCGACAGCGTCGCCGTCCGGGTCGCGTCCTGCGCACTCGCGATGGTGCCGGCGCAGGTTCGGCATGCACCGCCATCCTGATGAACGATTCCGCAACCCTTTCTTTCGATGGAGGAACCGCAATGAAAGCACTTGTCTATCACGGCCCCGGGCGCAAGACGCTCGAGCAGCGGCCCATGCCGGAACTGCAGTCGCCGACCGACGCGATCGTCCGCGTGACACGCACGACGATCTGCGGCACCGACCTGCACATCCTCAAGGGCGACGTGCCGACCTGCGAACCCGGTCGCATTCTCGGCCATGAGGGCGTTGGCATCGTCGAGCAGGTCGGCGCCGCGGTCGACGCACTGAAGCCGGGCGATCACGTCCTGATTTCCTGCATCTCGTCGTGCGGCCGCTGCGAATATTGCCGCCGCGGCCTGTATTCGCACTGCACGACCGGCGGCTGGATCCTCGGGAACCGGATCGACGGCACGCAGGCCGAGTACGTGCGCATCCCGCATGCACAGACGAGCCTCTACCGGATTCCGCCGGGCGCGGACGAGGAGGCGCTCGTGATGCTGTCCGACATCCTGCCGACCGGGTTCGAATGCGGCGTGCTGAACGGCAAGGTGCAGCCGGGCTGCTCGGTCGCGATCGTCGGCGCAGGCCCGATCGGGCTGGCGGCGCTGCTGACCGCGCAGTTCTACTCGCCCGCGCAGATCATCATGATCGATCCGGACAGCAACCGGCTCGACGTGGCGCGGCGTTTCGGCGCGACCGATTGCTTCGACGGCCGCGCTGGCGACCCGGTAGCGGAAGTCATGAAAGTGACCGACGGCGTCGGCGTGGATTGCGCGATCGAGGCGGTCGGGATTCCGGCGACGTTCGAGATGTGTACGTCACTGGTGGCACCGGGCGGCGTGGTCGCGAACGTCGGCGTCCACGGGGTCAAGGTCGACCTGCACCTCGAGAAGCTGTGGGATCGCAACATCTCGATCACGACCCGGCTCGTCGACACGGTCAGCACGCCGATGCTGCTGAAAACCGTGCGCGCCGGGCGCCTCGATCCGACACGCCTGATCACGCACCGGTTCTCGCTCGACGACGTCGAGCGCGCGTACGACACGTTCGGCCGCGCGGCGCAGACGCAAGCGCTGAAGGTCATCATCGAAGTCGGCTGATGGCCGGGTAGCGCGTGACGGGAACCGGCGTGCGACGTTCGGTTCCCGTCACGTCCGGCCGGTCACACCATCACGAGGAAAGCGCGGCCGGCTCGCGTGTGTCGCCGGATTCGACCGCATCGAGATCGACGCACTGCGCATACACCGGCACCTCGCACGGCCAGTGCAACCGCTCCGCGATCCGTCGCCGCATCGCATCGGCCGCTGCCGGTTCGCCATGCGTGACGAAGGTCCGCACGGGCGCACGCTGCATCGTGCCGAGCCAGCGGAGAATCTCCTCGTAGTCGGCGTGTGCGGAGAGCGTCGTGATCGACTCGACCTGCGCACGCACGCGCACGTACTCGCCGTGGATCTTCAGCGTCGGCTCGTGCGCGGCCAGCGCCGCGCCGCGCGTGCCGGCCGCCTGGTAGCCGACCAGCGCGATCGTGTTGCGCGCATCGGGCGCGTAGCGGCTCAGGTGGTGCAGCACGCGGCCGCCCGTCGCCATCCCGCTGCCGGCGATGATGACCATCGGGCCCTGATGGTCGGCGATCGCCTTCGACTGCTCGACCGAGCGGATCATCGTGGCCGCGTGGCCGAGCGCGTTCGCTTCGGAAGGCGTCAGCCGGTGTTCAAGGATATGGTGGCGATAGATCTCGGTCACGTCGGTCGCCATCGGGCTGTCGACGAACACCGGGACGCGCGCCATGCGGCCGGAAGCCTTCAGGCGGGCGATGTAGTGCAGGATCTCCTGCGCACGGCCGACGGTGAAACAGGGCATCACGACCACGCCGCCGCGCGCGAAGGTCTTGTCGAACAGCGCGGCCAGTTCGCTCTCGGGGTCCGAATCCGGATGCAGCCGGTCGCCGTACGTCGATTCGACGACCAGGTAGTCCGCATGCGCGGGCGCCAGCGGCGGCTGCATGATCGGGTCGTGATAGCGGCCGAGGTCGCCCGAGAACGCGAGCACCTTGTGATCCCAGTGCATCACGACGCTCGCCGCGCCGAGAATGTGGCCGGCCGGCAGCAGGCGGAACGCCAGCCCGCCGCCCAGCGCGGTGCAGTCGTCGAACGCGACGGGCTTCAGCAGGTGCAGCGCGCGCTGCGCATCGTCCAGCGTGTAGAGCGGCTGCGCCGGATGATGCTTCGAGTAGCCGTGACGGTTCGCGAAGTCGGCTTCTTCCTCCTGCAGCCGCGCGCTGTCGCGCAGCATGATGTCGCAGAGTTCGGCCGTGGCCGCCGTGCAGTACACCGGCCCGCGAAACCCTTCGCGTGCCAGCACCGGCAGATAGCCGGTATGGTCGAGATGTGCGTGCGTGAGCACGACCGCGTCGAGCGTGTCGGGCGCGACCGGCAACGGGCTCCAGTTGCGCAGCCGCAGGTTCTTGGTGCCCTGGAACAGGCCGCAATCGACCAGCACGCGCCGGTTGCCGTGCTCGACCAGGTACTTCGAGCCGGTCACGGTTTCGGTCGCGCCGAGAAAAGTCAGTTTCATGGATCGCCTCACGGGAGTGAAGGGGGCAGTGAATCGATTACAGCGCGGATGCGCGCGAAGCGATTGATGGAAATCAGGGATTGCCGTATCCGTGCCCGCGGCGCGTGAGGTTCGTCCTCCAGCCGTTGCGGCTCCGGGTTGACGTCAATCAACGGCCGGGCCGGATGGCGGCACGATAGTGGTCATATGCGCGCAGGCGATGTCGTGATTCCGCCGTCCGCGCCGGCCGCGTACACGCCGTACGCAATGCGCAGCGAGATTTCGACGCTATAGGGACGAACCCATCATGACGCTGATCGCCAATCTGGACGGCGCGCGGACCGGCTACCGGCTGTGCTTCGTCCGCGCCCCCTGGGCGTGGTTCACCTGCCTGCCGCTCGATCTGCAATGCGGCCAAAGCTGGGCCGACGTGCCCTACCAGGACATCGCGCAACCGCCTTACAGCGATTCGCGCGCGCAGCTGCTGCGCGTGGCGTTCGACGCGCCGCGGCTGCTGCCGCCCGAAGCCGGCCGGCACGGGCAGGACTGGAGCGTCGAGCAGATCAACGGCGGCGCAGTGCCGTGGCTGCGCAGCGAGGAATTCGTCGACGCGATGAAGCTGGCCGTGCCGGCCGGGGCGACGCTCGCCGAATTCGTCGAGACGATCGAGGCCGCCGGCGGCACGGTCTACGGCCCGCTCGGCTGGGCCGAGCTGCCGCCCTGGCAGCGGCCCGACGTCGTGGCACATACGTAGACAGGCTGACCGCCCGCACCGTCGCGTCTCAGCCCGCGTCGCCCCAGCCGCCGCCGAGCGCGACCGTGTCCTGCAGCCGCTGGGCGACCGCCTGCGTGCGCGCGTCACCTTCGCCGAACCATTTGGTGACACCACGCGCGTCCGCAATCGCGGCCGCGACGGCTTGCGCAAGTCGTGACGTCATGATCGCGTGAAGGGTTCCGCCACGGTTGATCTGTATCAACGGGCGAATCCGGGCGCCGCGAGGGCATCCGGCCGCTTACCCGGTCGCTTACGCCATCTGCGTGATCGTCTTGCGGAAGCGCATCAGCGACAGCAGGAACAGCGCGCAACCGATCGCGAACAGCACCGCGAACTGGATCCAGACCGCATCGAGGCCGGCGCCCCGGTACAGGATGCGTTGCGCGAGTTCGACGAAATGCGTGGTCGGCGCGGCCAGCATGATGTCCTGCACGGCGAGCGGCATGCTCTCGCGCGGCGTCAGTCCGCCCGACAGCAACTGCAGCGGCAGCAGCACGAGCACCAGCAGCATCCCGAACTGCGGCATGCTGCGCACGAGCGTCGCAAGGAAGATGCCCATCGACGTCGTCGCGAACAGGTGCAAGGCCATCCCGGCCACGAACAGCGGGATGGAGCCGGGAATCGGCACGCGCAGCGCGCCGCCCACGACCAGCGTCAGCGACGCGACAGCCGCCACCGTGACGACGAGCCCCATCGACCAGACCTTCGCGAGCATGATTTCCGCCGCGGTCACCGGCATCACGAGCAGATGCTCGATCGTGCCGTGCTCGCGCTCGCGGATCAGCGCGGCCCCGGTGAGGATCATCGACAGCATCGTCACGTTGTTGATCAGTTCCATCAACGCGCCGAACCACACCTCGTCGAGATTCGGGTTGAAGCGCATCCGCATCGCGAGATCGACGGGCGGCGACGACGCGCCGCGATAGCGCCGCACGAACGCGTCGATCTCGCCCGACACGATCTGCTGCACGTAACCGCCGCCGGTGAATGCCTGGGTCATGCGGGTCGCATCGACGTTGAGCTGGATCGTCGCATGGCGTCCGGCAAGCACGTCGCGCTGGAAATCCGGCGGAATGTCGAGCGAGAACGTGTAGTCGCCGTTGTCGAGACCGCGGTCGGCCGCAGCCGCGCCGACGATCGGGGGCGGGGCGAACTGCGGCGGGAAGAACGCAGCGGCGATGCGCGCGGACAGCGGCGACGCGTCTTCGTCGACGATCGCGATCGGTACCTTGTGCAGCGTTTCCGGGCGCGCGGTCGCGGCGACGTAGATCGACGCGCTGAATGTATAGACGATCAGCACGAGCAGGATCGGGTCGCGAGCGAGGCTCCAGAGTTCCTTGACCCCGAGCCGGAAAATGACGAGCAGGCGCGACATGGTCAGCGCTCCTGTTTGCGCAGCAGCACGGCGGTCATGACGAGGATGACCGGCGCCGCCGCGAGCAGCGGCCAGAACTGCGACGACAGGTCGGCCAGGCCGAGTGCCTTGTTGAATACGCCGCGGCTGATCGCGAGCATGTAGGTGGCCGGGTAGACCGTCCCGATCCACTTGCCGGCGCCTTCCAGCGACGACAGCGGCGTGAGCAGCCCCGAGAACTGCACGACGGGAATCAGCGTGCCGACGATCGTCATGAAGATCGCGGCGATCTGGCTGCGCGTGAACGTCGACGCGAACAGCCCGATGCCCGTGGCCACCACGTTGAAGACCAGCACCGCGGCCGCCAGCGTGAAGAAACTGCCCTTGATCCGCACGCCGAACGCGAGGTCGGCCAGCACGACCATCAGCAGGAAGTTCAGCATGGCCAGCATCACGTAGGGCGCCTGCTTGCCGAGCAGGAATTCGGCCCGTGTGACCGGCGTCACGTACAGGTTGACGATCGACCCGAGTTCCCGTTCGCGGACGACGGCCAGCGCCGTCAGCATCGCGGGCAGCATCAGCAGCAGCATCGGCATGATGGCCGGGATCATCGCCGGCAGGCTCCTGACGTCCGGGTTGTAGCGATAGCGCACGGCGATCTCGACTGCCGGTGCGAGCGACACGCCGAGCCGGCGCTTGGCCTGGTCGCGCAGCCAGTTCTCGTGCATGCCGGCGACATAGCCGCGGATCGTCTCCGCGCGCATCGGCATCGCGCCGTCGATCCACACGCCGATCTCGACGCGCCGGCCGTGCGCGACGTCGCGGGCAAAGCCGGGCGGAATCTCGATCGCGAGCGACAGCTGGCCGTTGCGCATGCGCCGGTCGATATCGCGATCGTCCACGAGCGGCGCGCGCGGCACGAAGTAGCGGGAGCCGCCGAGGTTCTGCGCATAGTCCTGGCTCAGCATCGACTGGTCGTGGTCGAGCACCGCGAACGTCAGGTTGTCGACGTCGAGACTGATGCCGATGCTGATGACGCACATCAGGACGAGCGACCCGAACAGCGCCAGCGTCGCGCGCAGCGGGTCGCGCCGCAGTTCCAGCACTTCGCGCCACAGGTAGCTGCCGGCGCGTGCGGGGCTGAACCATGCGGCCGTGCGGCTGGTGCCGGCGGCTTCGGGCGGCGCGGTCAGCCAGCCCGCGTCGGACGCTTCATCCATCGGCGCGCTGTCCGCGCGCTGCGCATCGGTCAGGTACGCGATGAACGCCTCTTCGAGCGTGCCGGCACCGCGCATGCGCACGAGTTCCCCCGGCGCGGCGCTGGCGAGCACCCGGCCCGCGTGCATCAGCGAGATGCGATCGCAGCGCTCGGCTTCGTTCATGAAGTGCGTCGAGATGAAGATCGTGACGCGATCGTGCCGCGCGAGCTCGATCATCAGCCGCCAGAAATCGTCCCGCGCGACGGGGTCCACCCCCGAGGTCGGTTCGTCGAGGATCAGCAGTTCGGGCTTGTGCACCATCGCGACCGCGAGCGACAGCCGCTGCCGCATGCCGAGCGGCAGGCTTTCGGGCAGCGTGTCGAGCGCGCCGGCGAGCCCGAAGCGCTCGACCATTTCGGCGACCCGCCCCGGTACGTCCGCCTCCGGCACGCCGAACAGGCGCGCATGCAGCACGAGGTTCTGCCGCACGGTCAGCTCGCCGTACAGCGAAAACCCCTGCGACATGTAGCCGACCCGCCGGCGCGTGTCGATGTCGTCCGCGGCGACCGGCTGGCCGAACAGTGTCGCCGTGCCTTCGGAAGCGGGGAGCAGCCCCGTGAGCATCTTCATCGTCGTCGACTTGCCGCAGCCGTTCGAGCCGAGGAAGCCGAAGATCTCGCCGCGCCGGATCTGCAGGCTGACGTGATCGACCGCGACGAAATCGCCGAACCGCATCGTCAGCCCGTCGGCCTCGATTGCGTAACCGGCGGCGGCATCGGGCTGGAACGGCGCGATCCGGATCGGCTGGTGCCCGCGCCGCTGCGCGTCAGGGAGCAACGCGACGAACGCGTCCTCGAGCGTGCCGCATCCGGTGCGGGCCAGCAGCTCGTCCGGGCTGCCGGTCGCCAGCACCCGCCCGGCGTCCATCGCGATCAGCCGGTCGAACCGCCTAGCCTCGTCCATGTACGCGGTGGCCACCAGCACGCTCATCGCCGGCCGCGCGGCGCGAATGCGCCCGATCAGCTCCCAGAACTGGGCGCGCGACAGCGGATCGACACCGGTCGTCGGTTCGTCGAGGATCAGCAGGTCCGGATCGTGGATCAGCGCGCAGCACAGGCCGAGCTTCTGCTTCATGCCGCCCGACAGTTTGCCGGCGGGCCGGTCCAGAAACGGGTGCAGGCCGGTGCTGCGCGTGAGCGCGTCGATCCGGCGGCGCCGCTCCGCCGCATCGTGGCCGAACAGCCGCGCGAAGAACTGCAGGTTCTCCTCGACGGACAGCGTCGCATACAGGTTCCGGCCCAGGCCTTGCGGCATATAGGCGATGCGCCGGCAGACGCGCGCGCGGTGGCGGCGTGACGACAGGTCGCCGCCGAGGGTCCATACGCGCCCCTGCTGGATCGCGCGGGCGCCGGACACGAGCGCGAGCAGGCTCGACTTGCCGACGCCGTCCGGCCCGATCAGCCCGATCATGCGGCCGGCCGGGATGTCGAGCGTCACATCGTCGAGCGCGGCCTTGTCGCCGTAGCGCAGCGAGACGCCGGACAGGCGCGCGACCGGCGCGGGTTCCGGCGGACCTTCGGTCGCGCCTGCGGCGGTATCGGCCGGGAGCGTCGACTTCATTGAGGAACCTTGATCGTGAGGCGTGCGGGCCACGCGGCATTCGGATCCACCTTCAGCCACGCGACACCCGGCAGCCCGGTCTTGACGAGCTTCAGATGGCGCTGCAACAGGTCGCGGTCGATGCGCGCCTTCACCCGGAACATCAGCTTCTGCCGTTCGGTGGCCGTCTCGACCGTCTTCGGCGTGAACTGCGCGGTGCTCGACACATAGGACACGCGGGCCGGAATCACGTATTCCGGCGCCGCATCGAGCACGATCCGCACGTCGGCGCCGAGCGGTACCCGGCCGACAACCGTCTCGGGCAGGAAGAACGTCATGTAGACATCCGACAGGTCGACCACGTTGAGCACCTTGCCGCCGGCCGGTAGCACCTCGCCCGATTCAGCCACGCGATACTGCACGCGCCCGTCGCGCGGCGAGCTCAGGTCGCTGTCCGAGAGGTCGGCCTGCACGCGCGCAACCGTCGCCTGCGCGGCCGTCACGGCGGAATGCGCGGCGACCAGCTGGGCCCGGGTCGCGTCGATCGCGGCCTGCGCGGCCTGCACCTGCGCGCGCGCCGCGTTCACGGTCGCCCGCAGGCTGCCGGCCCGCGCGCGGTCGTCGTCGAGCTCCTGCATCGACGACGCGCCGTCGCGCGACAGCGTCTCCGAGCGCGCGAGCCGTCGCGTCGCCGCATCCAGTTCGCTTTCCCGCTGCACGACGACGGCCTCGGCCGCCGCCTTGTCGCTGCGCCGCTGCGCGACCTGCGCGTCGATGCTCGCCGCCGTGTTCACCGCCTGCTGCTCCCGGGCACGCGCTTCGTCGAGCTGCGCCTGCAGGACGACGACGTCCATACGCGCGAGCGGCTGGCCGGCCTTCACGAAGTCGCCTTCGTCGACGAGCATCGCGGTGACGCGCCCCGGCAGCTTGGTCGCGACGTCGATCTCGGTGGCCTCGATGCGGCCGTTGCCGCTCACGAGGCCGGCATCGGCCTGTCCGTCACGCCAGCGCATCCATCCGTAGTAGGTCATGCCGATCACGAGCACGGCGACGCCAGCCCCGATCAGAAGAGGGCGCTTGAGGGTTTTCATCGTGTGGATTCCGGATTCGTCGATTCGTTGGTCGGTGGCGCGGCAGGCGCGTCGCTGTCGCGCGTGGCGCCGCCGAGCGCGCCATACAGCGCGACGCGGCTCGACAGCAGCGCGCGGCGCGTCATCACCCATTGCTGCTCCGCGTTCATCAGATCCCGCTGCGCGTCGAGCACCTCGAGGAACCGCGTCGCGCCGCTGTCGTAGCGCAGCTTCGCGAGGCGGGCCCGTTCGGCCTGCGACGCCAGCGTCGCGTGCTCGATGCGCACCTCGTCGGCCAGCCAGTAACGGGACGCGAGCGCATCGGACACGTCGCGGAACGCGCTTTGGATCGTCCGCTCGTACCGCGCGAGCGCTTCGTCGCGCTGCGCGTGCGCCAGCGCGAGATTCGAGCGGTTGCGGCCGCCGTCGATCAGCGGCAGCGTCACGTTCGGGATCACCGACCAGACGCCGGTGCTGGACGTCAACAGCTCATGCAGCGCGCTGCTGCCCGAGCCGATCGAGCTCGTCAGCGCGATGCGCGGAAAGAACGCGGCGCGCGCCGCGCCGATGTTCAAGCGGGTCGCCTGCAACTCGTGCTCGGCCGCGATCACGTCCGGCCGCCGGGCGAGCAGCGACGAGGGCAGGCCGGGGGCGAGCGACGGCGCGACGGCGCCGTCGTCGAGCGTGAGCGGCGTGCCGGCCAGATCCGGCGGCGCCCCGACCAGCAACGCCAGCGCATCGGCTGCCGACGCGCGCGCCTGCTGCAACTGGGCGCCGAGGGATTCCGCCTGCTGCAGCAGGATCTCGGCCTGTGTCAGGTCGAGGCGGGAGATCGCGCCGGCCGCATGGCGAAGCCGGAAAATCCGCAGCGACTCGCGGCGCGTGTCGATCGTCGCGCGGGTCAGCGCGATGCGCTCGTCGTACTCGCACAGCGTCAGATACGCGTTGGCAACCGACGTGATCACGCTCAGCGTGGCGGCACGCCGCGCCGCGTCGCTCGCGAGATAGCGCTGCAGCGCCGCGTCCTTCAGATTGCGTACACGGCCCCAGAAATCGAGTTCCCATTGCGTTTCGGCCAGCTGGACCTCATAGACCTGACCGATGAACGGGGAGGGCGTGAGAACCCCGCCCGGTGCACGAAACCGCGCATAGGCCGCCCCGGCGCCGATCGTCGGCCACTGGTCCGCGCTGCGGATGCCGTAGACGGCGCGTGCCTGTTCGACGCGCGCAACGGCCGCGCGCAGGTCGCGATTGTTGGCCAGCGCCTGCGCGATCAGCGCCCGAAGGCGCGTATCGACGAAGTAGTCCTGCCACTCGGGCACCGGGGCAGCCGCAGTTGCAGCCGCAGGCGTGGCGCCGGACGACGGATCCGGAAAGGCAGCGGGGATCGGCGCGGCGGGGCGCCGGTCCGGCGGTGCGAGCGACAGACATCCGGACAGCATGCCGATACTCGTTGCGAGCGCAACGAAACGCACGTACCGGACAGCTGCGATGCGGAAGACGACGGGAAGCGCGATGGCGCGCATGGGATGCCTCGGCGAATACGGAAACGCGGGGTGGCGCCGCCTCGTGACGTCGCCGCTTCGGGTTCACTTATATCCGACGATTGATGCTCCTACCCTTGATCTGTATCACTTCGGCGGGAATGCGTTTCGAGCGGTGCTTCGGTTGACAGGCGCGCTGGAGCATGGCTCCGGGCCGGCGGGTGGCGCCAGACCCGACGCCGTCGCGCGCGTCGCGGCCGGTCGCCCGGGGCGAGGTTCAGCAGGATGACGAACGAGAGGATGCTCAGGATCAGCGTGACGATCGAGTACCTGAACACGCGTTCGTCGAACATCTCGGCTTGACACATAACATTCGATTGCTTCTCACATTGAATGTCTTCGCTTGCCTTGCATTGCCCGGAAAGATACTCGTCCGACTGGGCGTCCATCTGGCTCATGCGGAGAAAATGGTCGAACGCGACCGTCTTCTGCACGAGGCGCAACAGTTTGCGTCGTAATTTGTTGCGTGAGCATCATGCCCGGATGTCCAGGCAAAGGCCGATGATCATCCGCATCCCCGTACGGTAAACGATGCAGGCGACTCGACTCTGCATGGCACGTTTTCTGCTTATGACCGACGTACGTTATCGGCCGCTCTTGGCGTTCTGATGTGGCGGCCTTCGAGGAACGCATGTACGGCACGTGTCAGCTGCACCCTTGCAGCACGCATGTGGTCAACCCTGTCTGGAAAACGCATACATGAACACACCGCTCGATACGTTGTGGTACACCCGTTGTCCTGTGCCGACCGGGCTCGGCATTGCCATGCAGCGCGGCTGGCTGGAGGCGAGCTTCGCGGCTCGGCACACCGTCGTCAAGTCGTTGCGCGAGTCGGACGATCAGGCGGTGCGCGAATCGCATTTCGATCACACACTGCGCAACTCGGTGCGCCATGGCGGCAGCATCCCGGCGATCTGGGCGCGCGCGGCCGGACGCGACACGCGCGTGATCGGGCTGTCGTGGGCGGACGAGACGCAACTGATCCTGACGCGTCCGGACACGCGGATCCGCACGGTGCGCGATCTCGTCGGCCGGCGCTTTGGCCTGCCGAACTGGCGAAACGTGCAGATCGATTTCACGCGCGCGCAGGCGCTGCGCGGCATCGACAACGCACTGAGCACCGAGGGCCGCTCCGCGGCCGATGTCGAGCGGATCGACTTCGACATCGGCGGCACCTACAGCGATGCGCCGGGCCGCACCGGACAGGGGCCGCTCGAATTCGGCGGCGTGCCGCGCGCGCAGCATCCTGAACTGCTCGGACTGTTGCGCGGCGACGTCGACGCGATCTTCCTGAAGGGCGCGCACGCGGCACAGCTCGCGAGCCAGCTCGGGCTGGTCACGGTGATCGACATCGGCGCGCATCCGGAGCCGCTGCTGCGGGTCAACAACGGCACGCCGCGCACGTTGAGCGTCGACGCGCATCTGCTCGACCGCCACTTCGACGCGGCGACGCAGATCGTCGAACAGGTGCTGCTCGCCGAGCAGTGGGCGCATGCGCATCCGGACGACACGCGCCGCTTTCTCGCGTGGGAAACCAACAGCAGCGAACACTGGGTGCGCGTCGCATATGGCGACGACGCGCATCTGCGGCTGCGCACCGGCTTCGATCCGATCGCGGTGCGCGCGCTGACGGAATTCAGCGCGTTCCTGCATCGCTGGGGCTTCATCGCACAGCCGGTCGACGTGCCGGCGTGGCTCGACGCGCACGCGTTCGATGCCGCGCGCGAACGCGTGGCGGCGCGGGCCGCGTGACGAACGAATACGCGGCGCACGGTTGCGACGCGTTCATCTTGTCCGGCTTCCCGCTGATCGAGGAGACGCATCGCGTCGCGCATCCGTTGTTCCCGCTGCTCGATCTCGATCATGGCTTCGATGTGCGGGCGCTGGCCCCGTCGCCACACGGGGCGGCCGACGTGGCGCCGCAGCCCGGATGACGTACGCATTCGATTTCGACCCGTCGTGCGCGCCGCGCACGCCCGGGATTTCGCTACAGGACGACTCATGACCGAACGTTTTTCCCGCCGCGCCTTCCTCGGCGGTTCCGCTGCCTTCGGCGGCAGCCTGCTGCTTGGCGGCACATTGCTCGCCGGCTGCGATTCGCGCCGGCACGACGCCGCGCAGGCCGCGAGCGCCGACGCGCCACGCACGCCGCAACGCGGCGGCCTGCTGCGGCTCGGCATTCTGGACGGCAACCTGGCCGGCAACCTCGATGCGCACAAGCCGGTCGGCGGTGGCGTCGTGCGCGGCTTCGCGCTCTACAGCAAGCTGTGGGAATGGGACGCGAACCTGACGCCGACGCTCGCGCTCGCCGAGGAAGCCGAAGTCAACGCGGACGCGACCGCATGGACGATCCGCCTGAAGCCCGGCCTCGAGTTTCATCACGGCAAGACGATTTCGGCCGACGACGTGATCTTCTCGATCCGGCGCCTGACCGATCCGCAGCTCGCGTCGCCATTCGCGGGCCTCGTCGCGGCGGTGGATCGCGACCGGCTCGAGAAGCTCGACGCGCGCACGGTGCGCGTCCGCTTTCGCGCGGGGCGCAGCTTCCTGTCGCTGCCCGAGACCT
The DNA here is from genome assembly GCF_020419825.1 of Burkholderia sp. AU30198. NCBI lineage: Bacteria > Pseudomonadati > Pseudomonadota > Betaproteobacteria > Burkholderiales > Burkholderiaceae > Burkholderia > Burkholderia sp. AU30198. The sequence continues at coordinate 156,035 of NZ_JAIZSA010000005.1, forward strand.
GGGTGAACTTTGGCGGCATCGTGCCGACCGACTACCATCCGGTGACGAACCCGGTCGGCGCGGGCCCGTATCGCTACAAGGCGTTCGAACCGGGCCGCCGCTCGCTGTTCACGCGTTTCGAAAACTACTTCAAGCCGGGCCGGCCGTACGCGGACGAACTGGAGATCGTCAGTTTCCAGGACGAGACCGCGCGGATCGCGGCGCTCGAAGCCGGGCAGATCGATCTCGCGAACCAGATTGCGCCGGAGCAGGCCGTGCGCCTGCGCGCGAACCGCCGCGTGCAGGTGCTGGTATCGCAGACGACAGGCTGGCAGTCGTTCGACATGAACACGAGCCGCGCGCCGTTCGACGACGTGCGCGTGCGCCAGGCGTTCCGGCTGCTCGCCGATCGCGACGAACTCGTGCGGCGCGCGCTGAACGGGCAGGGGCGTGTCGCGAACGACCTGTACGGCCTCGACGATCCGACGTTCAATCACGGCATCGCGCCGCGTCCGCACGACGTCGCGCAGGCGCGCCGGTTGCTGAAGGCGGCCGGGCGCGAGAACCTGTCGGTGGAGCTCGTCACGGGACCGTCGACGCTCGGCGGCAACCCGGTCGGCGCGTCGCTGGTGTTCGCCGAACAGGCGAAGCAGGCGGGTGTCGACGTGCGCGTGAAGCAGCTCGACGCGGCGACGTTCTACGGCCCGCAGCGCGACGACTGGCTGTTCAGCAACGGCGGCGGCTTCGGCGGCAATTTCCTGCCGTCGGGGCTGAGCGCGGACGCGCCCGCGTCGGTGTCGAACAAGACGCACTTCCGCAACGCGCGCTTCGGCGAGCTGTTCGAGGCCGCGATGGCGCAGCCCGACGTCGACAAGCGCCGGCCGCTCGTGCACGAAGCGCAGCAGATCCAGTACGACGAAGGTGGGCTGCTGATCTGGGCATACACGAACTATCAGGACGCGGTCGCGGCGCGCGTCGGCGGCGCGACCGCGGAGAAGACGCTGTTCACCACGTGGCGCTTCGATTCGCTGTGGCTCGACGGCGCCGGGCCGTCGTCGGGGGCCGCGTGACGGCGGCGCGGCCGTCGCGTCGACGGGCCGGCGCGGCGCGAGCGTGGCCATGGGTGCGCTGGCTCGCGCGGCGCGCCGCGTACGGCGCGCTGATCGTGCTGGCCGTCACCGCGATCGTGTTCGTCGCGACGCAGGCGCTGCCGTCCGATCCCGCGCGCGCGGTGCTCGGGCCTGACGCGCCAGAATCGTCGGTGCGCACGTTGCGCGCGCAGCTCGGGCTCGACCGGCCGCTTGCGGACCAGTACCTGTCGTGGCTCGCAGCCGCCACGCACGGCCGTTTCGGCGTGTCGCTCGATTCTGGCGTGCCGGTCGCGCGCCTGGTCGGCGAGCGGCTCGGCAATTCGCTGCTGCTGCTCGCGCTGACCGCGCTCGTCGTGATTCCGTTCGCACTCGTCGCGGGCACGGCGCTCGCGGTCAAGCGCGACTCGCTCGCCGATCGCGTTGCGTTGCCCGCGCTGGTGCTGGTCAAGGCGACGCCGGAGTTCGCGATCGGCATCGTCCTCGTGATGCTGTTCGCGACGACCGTATTCCAGTGGCTGCCGGCCGTGTCGCTGCTCGATCCGGCGCATGCGCGGCTCGCGCAGCTCGACTACCTCGTGCTGCCGGTGGCGACGCTCGCGATCGCGAGCGCGCCGTATCTCGTCAGGCTCGTGCGCGGCGCGACGATCGACGCGCTCGATTCCGACTATGTGGCCGCCGCACGACTGCGCGGCATTCCCGAGCGGCGGATTCTGTGGCGGCATGCGCTGCCGAACGCGCTGCTGCCGATGATTCACGGCGTCGCGCTGACGTTCAGCGTGCTCGCGGGCGGCTCGCTCGTCGTCGAGGTCGTGTTCACGTATCCGGGCCTCGGCACCGCGCTGAACGCGGCGATCAACGTGCGCGACGTGCCGGTGATCCAGGCGCTCGTGCTGCTGATCGCGACCGCGGTCGTCGCGATCAATCTCGTCGCCGATCTGCTCGCGGTACGGCTGACGCCGAGGCGGCGCACCGCGGTGACCGATCGTCATGCGCGCAGCGTGCCGCGGTTCCCATCCGAACGAACGACTGAAGGACGCTCACGATGACTCGACATTCCTCGCTGCTGGCCGGACTGGCCTCGATCGAGCCGCTCGTCGATCCAGACGTGATGCACGCGGACGTGCCGCGTGCCGGCAGTGCGTGCGCTGCCCAGGCGCCGGATCCGGCGCACCCGGTACGGCCCGCACGCGGACGGCCGCTCGACGCGCAAATCCGCACCGGCGCGTGGCTGACGCTCGCGGTCGTGCTGCTCGCGTTCGCCGGCCCGTTCGTCGCGCCGCATGCGCCGACGGCGCTGCCCGGCACGATCTACGGCGAGCCGGCGCGCGGCGCGTGGCTCGGCTACGACTACCTGGGCCACGACGTGCTATCGCGCGTGCTGGCCGGTGGCCGCACGCTGATCGCGATGACACTCGCGACCAGCGTGCTCGCGCTCGTGCTCGGCACCGTCGCCGGCGTGATCGCCGGTTACCGGCGCGGCGCGGCCGAACATGCGGCGTCCGCGTTCGCGGATGCGCTGCTCGCGTTTCCGAGCCTGATCCTCACGCTGCTCGTCGTGTCGATGCTCGGCCGCGCGCCGTGGCTGATCACGCTGACGGTCGCGCTCGCGCTGCTGCCCGGCGTGCTGCGGCTCGCGCGCAGCCTGACGGCGGCCGCGACCGACGAGCCGTACGTCGAGGTCGCGCGGATGCTCGGCTATTCGACGCCGCGCATTCTCGCGATCGAGATCCTGCCGAACATCGCGGCGCCGCTGCTCGTGCATTTCGGCAACATGCTGACGTGGGCGATCTCGCTGATCGCGGCGCTCGGCTTTCTTGGCTACGGCGTCGCGCCGCCGGCCGCGGACTGGGGGCTGATGATCAACGAAAACCGCGCCGGCCTGCAGGTGCAGCCGTGGGCCGTGCTCGCACCGATGGCGATGATCGTGCTGTTCGCGATCGGCACGAACCTGCTTGCGGAAGGGTGGGCGCGCGCGCTGGCACGCGACACGGAGGTTTGAATGGCGCACCGTCCTGAAGCGCAGTGCGATGAAGCGGCGAACCACGAGGCAGCGAACCACGAAGCGTCGAACGACACGCGCGCGCCAGACACAAACGATGCCGATACGCGCGTTGTAGCGCCGCGCCTGCGCGTCGAAGGCCTGCGCGTGGCGCTGGCCGACGGCACGCCGATCGTCGACGACATCGATCTGTCGGTCGCGGCCGGCGAGGTGCTCGGCATCGTCGGCGAGTCGGGCTCGGGCAAGTCGACGATCGGCGTTGCGCTGCTCGGCCATGCACGACGCGGCGCGCGGATCGCGGCCGGCCGAGTGCGGATCGACGGCACGGACGCGAGCGGCGCAGGCGCGCACATCGCGTACGTGCCGCAGGATCCGTCCACCGCGTTGAATCCCGTACACCGGATCGGCGTGCCGTTGCGCGAGATGCTCGACGTGCATGCGACGCGCTTCGACGCGCACGCGCGCCGTGCGCGACTGGCCGACGTGCTCGCGGAAGCGGGCCTGCCCGGCGACGACGCGTTTCTCGAGCGCTTTCCGCACCAACTGTCGGGCGGGCAGCAGCAGCGCGTGCTGCTGGCGCTCGCGTTCATCGCGCGGCCGCGCGTGATCGTGCTCGACGAGCCGACGACCGCGCTCGACGTGACGACGCAGCGGCACGTGCTTGCCACCGTGCGTGCGCTGTGCAGCCGGCATGGTGTCGCGGGCGTCTATATTTCGCACGATCTCGCGGCGCTTGCCGTGGTCGCCGATCGGGTCGCGGTGCTGGTGGCCGGGCGCATCGTCGAACACGGGCCGCTCGCACGCGTGCTTGCAGCGCCCGCGCATCCGTACAGCCGCGCATTGCTCGCGGCCGTGCCGGACGTGCGCGCACGCGTGCCGCTCGTCGCGCCGGCGGATGGCGCGGCGAGCGCCGGTTTGCGCGAGCGTCCGACCGGCTGCGCGTTTGCGCCGCGCTGTGCGTCGCGCGTCGCGGCTTGCGTGGACGCGTTTCCGGTGGAGACGACGCTAGCGCCAGGACACCGCGTCCGGTGCGTGCAGCCGCAAACGATACCGCTTGCCGGTCGTCGTGTGCCGACCGATGCCGCCGCGCGGCCGGCCGGCGCGGACGATCCCGCGCCATTGCTTGCCGCGCGACGCATCGACGTCGTTCGCGGCGCGCGCCGGATCCTGCATGGCGTGTCGCTCGATCTGCCGGCAGGCGCATGTGTCGCGCTGGTCGGTGAATCCGGTTCGGGAAAGACGACGTTCGCACGCGTGTTGGCCGGCTTGACGCCCGATGCGGATGGCGCGCTCGCCTATCGCGGCGCGCCGTTGCCGTTCGATACCGCACGACGAACGGCTGCCGCGCGGCGCGAGATCCAGTACATCTTCCAGAATCCGGCGCGCGCGCTCAATCCGCGTCATACGGTCGGCGAGATCCTGCGCACGGCGGCGCGCCATGCGTTCGGCGAATCGGCCGCGCACGCGGATGCCCGCGCGCGGGCGGCGCTCGAACGCGTCGCGCTGCGCGCCGATGCGCTCGCACAATTGCCGCGCGTGCTGTCCGGCGGCGAACGACAGCGCGTCGCGATCGCGCGTGCACTGATCGCCGAGCCACGCGTGCTCGTGTGCGACGAAATCACGTCGGCGCTCGACGTGTCGGTGCAGGCGGCCGTGCTGACGCTGCTGAAGCGGCTGCAGCGCGACGGTCTCGCGATCCTGTTCGTCACGCACGATCTCGGCGTCGTGCGCGCGATCGCCGATCGCGTCGCGGTGCTGCGCGACGGCCGCATCGTCGAGGCGGGTGACGCGGCCGACGTGCTCGATGCGCCCGCGACGTCCTATACGCGCACGCTGCTGGACGATACGCCGTCGCTGGCGGCGACGTGAAGGGCGTGGCGCGAATCCGGCGGCGCCGACGAGTCGCACGGCGCGCCGGACGATCGCGTCACGGTTATCCGCGTCGCACCTGCACGTCCACGGCCGGCTCGCCGGCGGTTCGGGCGCGCCGCGACGGCAAGCCCAGCGGTAACAGCACGAGCGGCAGCAGCGCGGCGACGGTCAGCAACGCGAACAGCGGCAGTCTCGACGGCAACGCGAACAGCGGGAACAGCGCGACCGGACCGATGAACATCGACAGGTACAGGCATTGTTCGGCCACGCCGCCAGCGCCCGTCACGTCGCCGCCGACCGACATGCTCGGAATCCGCGTGAATACCCACGCCATGACGAAGCTGCCGAAAAAGCCCTGACCGATTTTCGCGGCGATCGCGACCGGCGCGCCGACACCCGGCACGAACACGAGGATTTCCAGCGCGAGCCCGACGGCGGCTGCGCCGAGCACTGCGATCGGCCCGGCGACGGGGCGTGTCAGCACGTAGCCGGCCAGGATGCCGGCCGCGACGCTCGACAGGATACCGACGGTCGAGATCAGCCCGATCGCCGCGGGCGACACGCCGAGCGATGTGACGAAATACGCGGGCTCGATGATCACGAGCCCGAGCGCGACCGTCAGCGGCGCACCCACCGCGAACGCGAGCCGGCAGATCGACGGATTCGCATAGATCGCGAGCACCTGCGACAGCCGGCGCCGTTCGGCCGGCCGCGCGCCGCCGGTGTCGGGCAGCAGCGGGGTGGCCGCGAGCAGCGCCAGCAGCACGATCGCGTGGCCGCTGAATGCGACGCGCCATGCACCGCCGACGAGCGGCGACACCGCGAAGATCGCGAGCGCGCCGCCGAGCGGCGACGCGACCGACCAGAATGCGAGTGCGGTCGTGCGTTGCCGGCCGGCGGTCAGGTGAATCAGCAGCGCGAGCGCGGCGAGCACGACGCTGATGTAGCCGACGCCCTCGACGACGCGCAGCGCGACGAGCGTCGAAAAGTCGTTCGCGCGGCTTTCCGCGAAACTGCAGAGCGCCGCGACGACGAGCCCGAACGCAATCGCGCGCCGCTCGCCGATCTCGGCAACGGCCCAGTTGACGAACGGCGAGCCGATGGCTGCGACCACCGCGACGGCCGACACGACCCAGCTCGCGTGCGCGGGGCTGACGTGATACGCGTGCGCGATATCGGTGACGAGGACGATCGTCTTGCCGTGGCATGCGGCGATCAGCACCGCGAACGTCAGCACGAGCGCGACGGACCATCCGTTGCCGCGCGCCGGTTGGGATTGATGTGACATCGTTGTTCTCCGGAAAGGGTGTCGCGCGCTCATCCGCGCGCGACGTTGACGACCTGCAGTTCGCTGAACTGGTCGTAGCCGCGCGCGCCGCCTTCGTATCCGAGGCCGCTCCACTTGTGGCCGCCCTTCGGGGCGCCCGGCAGGATTTCGCCATGCTGATTGACCCACACGAGGCCCGCTTCGAGCCGCCGTGCGACCGCGAGCGCGCGGTCGACGGAGCGCGACCACACCGACGCGCCGAGCCCGTAGCGGCTCGCGTTCGCGGCCGCGATCGCGTCTTCCGGATCGTGGAATGGAATCAGCGGCAGCACGGGGCCGAACTGCTCTTCGTCGACGAGCGCATCGCCGCTGCCGACGTGCGTGACGAGTGTCGGCGGATAGAAGAAGCCCGCGCGTTCGAGCGGTACGCCGCCGGTGTGGATACGGGCGCCGCGCGCCCGCGCGTGGTCGACGAGCGCCTGCACGCGGTCGAACTGCTCGCGCGTCGTCAACGGCCCGAGTTCGCTCGCCGGTTCGAGCCCGGGCCCGACAACGGTGCGTTGCGCGCGCGCGACGAGCGCGGCCAGCAGCGGTTCGAATACGCGCTCGTGCACGTACAGCCGCTTGATCGCGAAACAGACCTGGCCGCTGTTCCAGAATGCGCCCCAGAAGAGCGGCTCGGCGATCGCTTGCGGATCCGCGTCGTCGAGCACGATCGCCGCGTCGTTGCCGCCGAGTTCGAGCGTGAGCCGTTTCACGTCGTCCGCGCCGGACGCATACAGCCGCTTGCCGGTGGCGACGCTGCCGGTGAAGGTGACGAGCCGGACTTGCGGATGCGCCGCCAACCGGGCGCCGGTCGAGCCAGGCCCGGCGATCACGTTCAGCACGCCGGGCGGGAAGGCGGGACCTAGAATCGACGCGACGCGCAACGTCGACAGCGGCGTGTGTTCCGACGGTTTCGCGACAACCGTGTTGCCCGCGTGCAACGCGGGCGCGACCTTCAGAAGCAGCAGCACGACCGGCACGTTCCACGGCGCGATGGCTGCGACCACGCCGAGCGGCCGCCGCTCGACGCGCGCAAAGCGGGTGTCGTCGTCGCGCAGCGATTGCGGCGGCGGCGCGTCGAATGCCGCATGATGTTCGAGCACCGCGATAGCGCCCGCCACTTCCGCGTGCGCGAAGCGCAGCGGCCGGCCCTGCTCGCGCGTGATGAGCGTGGCGACCTCGTCCGCATGTTCGCGCAGCGCGGCGGCCGCCGTACGCAATGCGTCGCGCCGTGCGGCGGGATCGGCGGCCCAGGCGGGAAACGCGCGTCGCGCGGCGTCGACGGCCGAGTCGAGTTGTGCGTCGCTGGCGCGCGCCGCGTAGCCGACGACGGCTTCGGTCGCGGGATCGATGACGGGATCGGACGCGTCGCCCGCTTGCGCGACGCCGTCGATCCAGAGTGGATGAATTGACATGGAAACCTCCTTCAACGTTGCGCCTTGATCGCGTCCGCGATCTTCTCGGCGAGCATCAGAACCGGCAGATTGGTGTTCGCGGTCGGTACGGTCGGCATCACCGATGCGTCCACGACGCGCAGCCCGCGCACGCCGTACACGCGGCCGGATGCGTCGACGACGGCATGCCGATCGTCGGCTGCACCGATCCGGCAGGTGCCGCTCGCATGCCAGACGCCGGACACGTTTTCGCGCAGATAGCGTTCGAGCGCCGCGTCGTCCGCGAGCAGCGCGTCGAGCGGCGGGCCGCCGAGCGCCGGCTCCGCGAAGCGCGATGCGACTGGCCGCAGTTCGTGGCGGGCGAGTGCGGGATGCGCGAACAGTCGCGCGACCGTTTGCAGTGCGACGCGCAGCCGTGCAATGTCGCGCCGGTCGCCGAGCAGCCCGAAATCGATCCGCGGCGAGCCGGCCGGATCGGCCGGGTCGAGGTGCAACGCGCCGCGCGAGTTCGGCTTGTTGATCCAGAACACCGAGCTGACGAGCCCGAGCGCCGGATTGGCGCCGACATGCAGGAACAGGTCCGATGGCGTCGCCGGATCGACGCCCGATGACAGCCGCACGCCGATCTGATGCGGCGGTGCGCCGGGCGCACTGGCCGCGTCGGCAGCCGCGCTGCCCGGCAGCGGCGCGGCGACCGCGAGCGACGCGTGATCCCACAGGTTCTGTCCAACGCCCGGTCGATCCGCGACGACCGGAATCTGCAGCGCTTGCAGTTGCGCCGCGGGCCCGATGCCCGCGCGCAACAGCAGCGCCGGCGATTGCAGCGCGCCGGCAGCGACGATGACCTCGGAGGCATGCACCGTCTGCGTGATGTCGCCGCGCCGCACCTCGACGCCATATACCGTCGCGCCGTCGACGAGCAGCCGTGTCGCGTGCGCGCCGGTCCACAGCGTCAGGTTCGCTCGCGCGCGCGTCGACGCGTCCAGATACGCATGTGCCGCCGACACGCGCCGGCCGTTGCGCGCGGTGAACGCGGGCGAGAAGTAGCCGTCGACGTCGGTGCCGTTCTGGTCGTCGAGATGGTTCAGGCCGTCCGCTTCGAGCGCGTGCGCGACGGCGTTCGTGAAAGCGGTCCAGTGGCGCCGGTCGACGCGGTCGATCGGGATCGGACCGTCGCGGCCATGTCGCACCGGATCGGAGACGCCGAACTGCAGGTCGTGTTCGAGCTTGCGGAAATACGGCAGCACGTGCGTCCAGTCCCAGCCTTGCGCGCCGAGCGCGGCCCACTCGTCGTAGTCGCGCGGCAGCCCGCGATTGGCGACCGTCATGTTTACGCTCGATCCACCGCCGAGAATCCGTCCCTGCTCGTAACGCTCGCGTGGTCGCACGAAACCGGGCAGATCGTCGACGCGCGATACGGTCAGCCCGGGCCAGAAGTAGCGATCGCCCGCGAAGCGCGGCAGCCACGGTTCGAGACCGGTCGCGATGTCGGGCGGCGTGTCGTGTTCCGGCGTGTCGATGCCGGCCTCGATCAGCAGCACGCGCACGCGCGGGTCGGCCGACAGCCGGTGCGCGAGCACGCAGCCCGCGGTGCCGCCGCCGACGATGGCATGGTCGAAGAGGGGAGTCGTCATGTCGAATTCCTTTGCGGCGACGGCGCCTAGAAGTTGAGTGCGAGATTGGCGAACACGTTGACGGGCTGCGCGAGCCAGTACGTCGGCGCTGCATAGAACGCCGAGCCCTGCGCGGCCGATACCGTGCCCGAGTTGACGCTCGACAGGTAATGCCGGTTGAACAGGTTGTTGACGTTCAGGCTGAGCACCGCGTTCTTGATGAACACACCCGGCGGCTTGAAGCGGTAGCCGAGGTTCAGGTCGACGACGGTCGCGCTGCCGATTCGCTCGGTGTTCGCGAGATCGCCGAAATAACTGCCCGTGTAGCGCGCGACGACGTTGGCGTAGAAATGGCTGTCGTCGTAGCCGACGCCGAGCGATGCGACATTGCGCGGCGTGTTGTACAACTGGCGGCCGCGCGTATTCGCGGTCAATCCGTTCGCGCTGTAGTCGTCGTCCTGCGTCGCGCGCACATAGGTCCACGAGCCGAAATAGTTGAAGTGGTGCGGCAGCCGGCCCGCGAACGACAGCTCGGCGCCTTCGGTCGTCACGCTGCCTGCATTGAAATACGACGTCACGCCGGTCACGGGCGAATACGACACCTGCCGGTTGCGGAACCGGTCGTAGAACAGCGCGGTGTTGACGAGCAGGTCGGCCGTCGAGAAGCGCCAGCCGATCTCGTGGTTCAGCGTCGTTTCCGCGGTCTGCGGGCTCGTCGCGGTCGACGAGAACACCGACGACACGGCCGGCGTGCGAATATTCGATGCGACACTCGCGTAGAGCTGGTTGCGTGCGTCGAGCTGGTACGACAGGCTCGCGGACGGCAGCACGCGGTTGTAGTGCGCGGCATTGCCGGACGCATTGCCGCTCAGCAGCCCCGCGACGTTGGTGCCCTGCAGCAGCGTGTGCTGGTAGGCGACGCCGGCCGTCAGCAGCCAGTTCGGCGAGAAGTTCCAGGTGTCCTGCAGCCAGACCTTCTGCGTCGAGATCCGGTCCTGCTGATTCGTGAAATACAGCGGCCGCCCGTCGACGCCGGCGACGATGCCGCCGCCGTTGGTGCTGACGGGCGCGCCGTCGGCGCCGATCGCGACGGCCGGCTGCTGGTTGTTCGCGTGCGTGTAGTCGAACCAGCTGCCGAGCTGCAGGCTGTTGGTGTCGGACACCGTGAAATCGAGCCGCGTCGTGGTGCCCAGCCGGTACTGCGACGGGAAGATTTCGAGTGCGACCGGGCGTGACCCCGACGTCGCGCCGCCGCTGACGGCCGGGCTGAGCAGCGCGTTCGGCAGCAGCACCGCGGCGACCGATGCGGCGCCGTCGGCGACGCGCACGTAGTAGGGATCGACACGCAGCCGGACCGAGTCGCCGAGGTTGAACAGGCCATTCAGCGCGTAGGTCTGGATGCTGAAGTCGGCGCGTTGCAGTTTCGCGCTCGCGCCGCCGCCGGGCAGCCCCGCGCCGGCGCCGTATGCGGGGCCGGCTGTCGGAAACGCGACGTCGGGATAACCTGTGCCGTACGGTTGCGCGTTGAATTGCGCGAGCGTCGGGTTCAGGTAGTTGTTCGTCTTCATGTCGAACAACGAGAAGATGCCGTTGATGCGGTTGCCGTTGCCCCACCGATACTGCAGATTGCCTTCGAAGCGTGTCGCGCGCTGTTCGCCTGCGCCGTCGGTCCACAGATTGCCTTCGGTGTGCGACGCGGACAGCCATCCCGAGAAGCCGTTGTACTCGCCGGAATTCGCGCGGAAATAGGTGCGGCGCAGGCTATCGCTGCCGAACCCCTGCTTGAACAGGAAGTCGCGCTCCGGCGTCGGCGCGACCGTGCGGATCTCAACGCTGCCGCCACTCGCGGTGAGCGTCGGCGCATCGATCGCGGCGGATCCGTACAGCACGCTGACCGAGCCGTAGTTCTCCGGATCGCCCATGAAATCCGCGTGTGGCGTCAGATAGAGCGGATCGTTGACGGGCACGCCGTCGCGCGTGAAGCCGATCTGGTCCTTGCTGAAGCCGCGGATGCTGAAGTTGCCTTCGGCGATGCCTGACGCGTCGCCGCCGCCGAAATGCACGCCCGGCACGTAGGCGAGCGCTCCCGTGACGGCCGACGACAGGCCGACGAACTTGTCCAGTTGCTCCTTCGTCAGCGTCGCACGCGATCCGGATTTCGTTTCCTTCTTCGTGTCGGCGACCTGCGCCTGGCGATCCGCGCGAACGGTCACGGTGTCGAGGCTGGTCTCCTTGCCGGCCGGCACGTCGCCGGCCGCGATGGCGGCCGGCGCGGCGGACGTCGCGGCCAGCCCGATCAACAGGCAAGGTGCAATCGCCTTGCCGCCAAAACTGATGGTCATACGTATGGTTTCCGGAAGTTCGGAGGACACGTGCGGTCCTTCTGGTCCTTGTCGAGAGTGACGCGCAGCGGCGACGTACCGGCGTGGCAGTGCGCATCAGCTGCAGCACATCGATCAGCAAGAGCCGTACCAGTGCGTGCCCCGCCGGCTGCTGAACGTCAACCGACGCCGTGGCGCCCGCGACCGGGCGTCCCGCCGCACGCGCATGCGTTTCATGCAAGCGGAGTAACGGTGTAATGCCGTCGCGCGTCATGCCGGAAAAACTGTTGCTGACACAACAATCCGGAGCGCGGGCTGGCTGATTTTCAGCAATCGTGTGGTTTGCATACGGAACCGTCGCACACGCGGTGCCCGGAAACGCATGCCGAGCAGGGCGGGCCGGCACGTTCGGTGTGGTGGCACGGTCATTGCGTGACCGGAAGCGGTCCATACGTGACATTTGCCACTGCAATGCAAGGAGCATCATGACGACGGAATTTTTCTGGCGGCTGCCGCTCGGCAGCGACGGTCCCGATTTCGCGATCGACAAGAACACGCGCAACGCGCCGGTGTGGCGACCCGGCAGCATCGCGCCCGGGCGCCTGCCCGACGGATCGCCGGACGGCTTCACGTACCTCGACTACATCGCACAGGTTGCGAAGGCCGCGGAACTGGCGGGCTTCGAGGGCGCGCTGCTGCCTACCGGCCCGGAGCCGTGGATCGCGGCGGCGGCGATCGCACGCGAGACGCGCCGGATCCGGCTGCTGGTCGCGTTCCAGGCGACGTGGACGCTGCCCGCTTATGCGGCGCAGCAGGCCGCGACGCTGCAACTGCTGTCACGCGACCGGCTCGAATGGAACATCATCACGGGCGGCGTGCCCGCGCATCAGCGCGCGCACGGCGACTTTCTCGAACACGACCTGCGCTATCGGCGCACGGGCGAATTTCTCGACGTGATCGACGGGTTGTGGCGCAACGAGCGCTTTTCATACGAAGGCAGGATCTACCGGCTCGAGGACGGAGCGTTGCCGCCGCCGCTGCGCACCGCGCGACGGCCGGCGGTGTATTTCTCAGGGTTTTCCGACGCGGCGCTCGAGGTTGCCGCTCGACATGCGGATGTCTACCTGAACTGGGCCGAGCCGGTCGACCGACTGCGCCCGCACTTGCAACGCGTGCGCGAGCGGGCCGCCGAGCACGGACGCACGCCGCGCTTCGGCATCCGTGTCGACGTGCTCGCGCGCGAGACCGAGGACGCCGCGTGGGCCGAAGCGCGCCGGCAGTATGAGCGTATCGACGCCGATACCGCGCGCGCGATGCAGCGGATTTCCGCGGGCTCGGATTCGGTCGGCGCCGCACGCCAGACCGCGTATCACGCGGACGCATCGCGTTTCGACGACCTGATCGCGGGCCCGAACCTGTGGGCGGGCTTCGGCAAGGCGCGACCCGGCCCCGCGATCGGCCTCGTCGGCAGCTACGAGAACGTCGCAGAGCGGCTCGCCGAATTCCGCGATGCCGGGATTTCGACCTTCATTCTCGCCGGCAATCCGCATCTCGAAGAGGCGTTGCGCGTCGGTCAGGAAGTGTTGCCGCGTCTGGCGCGTTGATCGACACGAAACGCGCTGCGCAATACAGCCCGGCCTTCGTACGGCGCGGCGTCGCACGACGCCGCGCCCCAGCCCGTCAGAACCGGTACGCAACCTGCGCGAGTATCGCGAACGGCATCAGCGGCTGCAGGAACTCGCCGGTGCCGCTCGCGTTGAGCGCCTGCACGAAGTTGTGCTGGTTCGTTACGTTCATGAAGTTCAGGCTCACGTCCCAGCGCGGCTGCCGGTAATACAGCGCGACGTCGACGTTGTACTCGTTCGGCACGCGCACGGTCTGGCTCAGGTTCGTGTACCAGCCGCTTGTCCACCACGCGGACACCTGCGTGCCGAAGCCCGAATCGAACTGGTAGTTGACGAAGCCGTTGACGCTCCACTTCGGAATGCCCGGCGCCGGATAGGCGCCGGCCGGACGCTTGTTCAGCGCGTTGCTGTCGCCGAACACGGTCTGGTTGTCCGCGTAGAAGCCGAACGGCGAGAAGCCGCCCGGTACGACCGACGTATAGCGCGCCTGCAGCACCGTCGCGTTCAGTCCGGCGCTCAGATGGCGGTCGGGCTGGAAGCGCAGCGCGCCGTCGATCCCCTTGACGCGCAACTTTGCCATGTTGCCGTTGGTGTCGGGCGACGTATCGCGCGTCTGCTGATACGCGGCGATCGATGCGAACAGGCTCTTTGACAACTGGAACTTCGCGCCGATCTCATACAGTTCGCTGACGCTGTGGAACGCGTCCGGGTTCAGCGCGTTGCCGGGCCCCCACACGAGGCCTTCCGTGAATACGCCGGTATTGAGCGCCTGCGAGCGGTCGTACGTGAAGTACACGGTACTACCCTCGGTCGGCTTGAAGTAGACGCTCGCCTGCACGCTCGGCAGCTTGAAGCTGCCCGAGCTCGAACGGACATCGGCGGGCGTGAGCACGACGGGGTTGTTCATCGTCGCGTCGATGAACGTCTCGCTGAAGCCGACGTTCACGCCGATCCGGTCGGCGATCCGCAGGTTGTGCTGCGTAAACAGGCTCACGTCGGTCCAGCGCCCCGCCGACGTGTACACTGCGCCGTTCGGCGGGAAGCCGCCCTTTTCTGCATAGAGGTCGCCGTACTTGACCATCGGCGGCAGGTTCAGGTAGCCGAAGTAAGACGAGTGCTGCGGCACGCCGGCCTGGCCGATCCACGAGCCGGGGCCGGCGGGCGTCGGCAGGCCGAGCAGTGCGCCCGGGTTTTGCGTATTCGACGGTTGCGTGAGATCGTACGGCGAGAAGTTGAAGTTGTTGTTCGCGGCGATCTGCTCGAAGCTTTCACGTCGGTACGACACGCCCGTGTTGCTTTCATCCTTCAGGTTCAGCCCGAACGTCGAGAAGTCGAACGTCTTGCGCACCTCGACGCGGTTTTCGAACAGGTTGTCGTGCGCCTGCACGAAGAAGCTGCCGACCGAGTTGTTGAAGCTGTCCGAACGCTGATAGTAGGTACTGTTGACGATCGACAGTGTCGGCGACAGGTCGACGGTCTCGCGCAACTGCAGGTTGATGCGTCGTGCGGAGTTGCGGTCGTCCGGCTGGCCTGAGCCCTGCGACGCGTTCAGCTTCGTCGCGCCGTTGCCGGGCAGGTTCGGGTCGTACACCCAGCCGACGATCTTGCCGGCCTTGTCGGGCGTCGAGTTCGGCAGCGGCGTGGTCTGCACCGGGCCGGCGATGTACTGGTTCTGGCTGTTCGGCGTGCGCTGCTGCCAGCCGATCACCGACGAGTTGGCCGCGCCCGATGCGAACACCGGCGACCAGATGCCCGCGCCCGGACTGCTGATGAGCGGTGTCGCACGGCCCGCGTAATACGTGCCGACATCGTCGATCATCTGCTGCGTGTTGCGGTTCCAGCCGCGCGTGATGTTGAAGTCGTAGTAGTCGTCGTATGCGCCGTTGAAGTCGATCCGCACGTTCGACTTCGGCTTCCACGACAGCGCACCGTAGATCGCGTTGAAGTTGTTCTGCACGTTGTTGTAGTACGTGTCGGCAGCCTGCTTCGTGACGCTCAGCCGGTACGCCAGCTGGTCGTTGATCGGGCCGGTCGTGTCGAACGTCACCGCGTTGTCGTGAAACGAGTTGTCGCCCGGCACCCAGGTGCCGATCTTCGCCTTGACCTCGCTGTGCTGCGCGTCGAAATCGGGCTGCTTGGTGATGTAGTTCACGTAGCCGCCGGTGTTGCTGCCGGGGCCGAACACGACCGACGACGGGCCCGCGACGATGTCGGCGGCCTCGTACGCGTTCATGTTGATCGGATGGTCGTTCGCCTGCGAATAGATGCGTTGCCCGTTCTGGTAGATCTCGGATGCCTGCCCGCGGATCTGCGGCGCGCCCGACACGTTCTGGCCGCCGCCGCGCGTGATGCCGGGCGCGTACTTGACGAAGTCGTCGGTGCTGCGGATCACGTCGTTGTGCAGTTGCTCGCTGTTGACCTCCGACACGACGCGCGGCACGTCGACGACCGCCGCCGACGTACCGTAGACCGACGCGACCGCGCGATTCGGCACAACCTGGCGCGCCGGCGCGACGGTGCGCGTGCCGGTCACGGTGACGGCGCCGAGTTCGGTCACGTGCTGCGGGTCGCCACGGCCAGGGCCGTTGCCGCGCGTGGCGGCCGCATCGCTGGCGCGGGCCGGCGCGACGGCGGCGGTGGCGGCCGGTGTGGCTGCCGGAGGAGCGGGGTCCGCGCCGAACGCGTCGTGCGTGACGCTCAGCGCGAGCAGCGCGCCGACGCTCGTCGGCAGCAACGCTTTGCGGGGGAGGGGGCCTTTATGCATGTCGATAGGTCGTGAGGTCTCCCGGCGGACGGGCGCAACGCGCCGTCCGGCCGTGGTGGTCGGATGAGCGGCGCGCGGGCGGACCGCGCGCGGGAGAGGAGCGCGCGGCGCTTACTGGTTCGCGGCGCGCAGCGCGACGGCGTCGTCGGCCGCCGGTCCGGCGGGCGTGAAGCCGGCTTCGTCCTGCGTGTCGGCGCGGAAATGCGGCAGGATGTGTTCGCCGATCCGGTACGCCTCTTCGAGGTGCGGATAGCCGGCGAGGAAGAACATCGACAGGCCGATCGCGTGGTATTCGCGAATCCGCGCGACGACGTCCGCGTAGCTGCCGACGAGCGCGCAGCCCGGCGGAATGCCGATATAGCCGAATCCGGACCACACGTTCGGGTGGATGAAGAAGTCGTCGAAACTCGGCGCGTCGGCCTGCGCGTATTCGTGCTCGTAGCTGAGCCTGCGCGCGGAGCGCAGCCCCGCATGCGCGGCCGCCGCGCGCGCCTTGCCGGTCGCAATGCCTTCGTCGAAGAAGCGCTTCGCCTCGTCGCGCGCGAGCGCATCGGTCTCGCGCGCGATCACGTCGATCGACATGCCGAAGCGGATCGCGTCGGCACGCCCGTGCCGGCGCGCGCGATCGCGCACGTCGTCGATCAGGGCGCGGACGTCGTCCGGCCGTTCAGCGCGCATCAGATAGTAGTCCGCATGCTTCGCGCCGAATTCGCGCGCGGCCTCCGACGAGCCCGCGGTGCAGATCAGCGGCAGCTCGGCCTTCTTCAGCGGGCCGCGCAGCCCGCCGCCGTCCGCGCGGTAGAACTTGCCTTCGTAATGGAACGATTCGTTGTTCCAGTAACCTTTCACGACGTCCATGAATTCGTTCGCGCGCAGATAGCGATCATCGTGCGCGACGAAATCTCCGACCTGACGCTGGATCGCCTCCGAACCGCCGTTGATGATGTTCCATGCAAGTCGATTGCCCGTCGCGCGCTGATAGGTTGCAGCCATCTGGACGGCATTCCAGGGCGTCAGGTGATACGGCTGGAATGCACTGACGAACTTCAGGGTGCGTGTCTCTCGTGCGAGCAGGGAGCATACGGTCCATGGCTCTTCGCCGGTCGGTGCGTTGACCATCAAGATGCCGGAGAAACCGTTGATTTCGGCCGCGCGCGCGACTTGAGACAGGTAGTCGATATAGGTGAACGGATCTCCGACCTTGAAGCGCGATACTGCGCCGGTGGCGGCCTCTCCTGAACCGTTCCAGTCGCCGCGATTGCGACCGTCTCCGGGCATGAACTGCGTCTCGCCGTGCAACGGGAGGCGGGAGAAGAATTTGATGCTCATCGATGTCCTGTTTGTGTCGTTGAAATTCGAGCGTGCGTCGAATGACGCCGGATTCGGATCGCTCATCATCGAAGCTTCAAGCAGTTACCATGCCAGCGGCAATGCGATTTGCCGTTGTTTCGCCATACGATATAAATCTCCAATAGAGACCGGTATGCGAATGAATCGGCGGCGCTGGTCTATCGATTTTCGGAAGCAAGATTTCACGAAGTGTTGGTGCAGAAACACCCGGAAAACAGATCTTGATCGCATTGCAGCAATGCCGGATCGTGCTGCTTCGAGTGGATGCGCGTCTTTGGACCGGCCACATTCGCGATTAAAGACGCTTCGGCGAGCAGACCGGCACGATCGTCTCGCCGGCGAGCACGCGCTTCACGAACGGAATCGAATCAGCGAGCGACGCGTTTACGGTGCCGTTGGGTTCGCGGCCCGCATACAGATGCGCGTTGACCGTCGTGCCTGCCGCATACGCATCCTTCGCGAGTGCGAGCTCGAGCGAAACGGCGCGCCCTGATGGCGTCGACGGCGCGATCGATCCGCATGTGCGCCGCTGGCACGATTGCTGTTGATTCCTTTGCCGCATGCCGTCATCCGGCGGCACGATTCATTCAACCGGAAAAGGAATCCGCATCCGTGTCAGTCACCCAAACCATCGACAGCCACGAACTCGTGGCCTTCGTCGAACGCGCGTCGCGCGAGTTCGCGCAGGCCGCGCGCGTGCTGAAGGACACACGCACGCTGTCCGCAACGAATACGTTCCAGGCGTTCCAGCGCGTGCCAGGCACGGAGCTCGTTGTCGCGTTGTCGGCGCCGAGCCCGTGGGCGGCGTCGCAGGAGATCCAGCCGGTCGTCGTCACGTTCGATGGCGACGTGCTGCACGGCGACGCGCACGTGGGCGGCAACGGGCCGCGCTACGGGGCAGGTTTCGATTTAAGGGCAGTTCTCTTGGACTCTATGTCCGCCAGGGCGCCGGCTTGCCGGATCTTACGACGGTTGGGGCCACACAATGGCAGTTCTCTAGCCATGTCTGGCAGAGCGAACTGGCGCACGCGATCCTCAAGGAACTGGAGTCCAACGGGCACGCGTTCCAAGGTTTGAGTTCGCGAGTAGCGTGTCTTGGTAGAGGCAAGAAGTTGTACTTGACCCGCAACCTCCCAGAGTCCGTGTGACAAGCTTCGTGTGCCTATGTCGTCATCCGTTACCGTATAGCGGACGGTAAACCGGGTGGCGGTTTCTTGCGAAGATTAGCTTTGTTGACCCCGCATCAAGGCCGACGCTAATATGAAATGGCCCGCAGACAGCGGCCTGCGAGGAGTTGAGGCAGCCGTGGAAAAGATGAGCTGCGAGAGGTATTTTGTGCTCATCTTACGGCGATGGCGCTGGCTGCATCCGACTTTCCCGATGCTGCTGTTGGTACTGCGAAAGCGACACCGGGTTTGCCACCCTGAAACAGGATTTAGGAGGATCGAAATGTCGAAAGATCACGACAAAGCCTCACACGGATCGCAGGACGCACGCCGTCATAAACTCGACCATCAAACAAGAAACGAATGGCTGGGCAGAGACGCCGGCCTTCAGGATGCATGGCAAAAATCCGGTATGACGCGAGATGACTTTATCCGGCACAACGAGGACATGATCGATAAGGTTATCTTCGAAAGGCTTGACGCAGATCGATAAGTCGAGGGATCTTCTGAAAAGATGCAGGCGCTGCTCGAACTGTCACTGTTTTTCGTGCATATGATGCCACTGTCCGGGCGATTACCCGCACAAACAGGGAGGTCGTTGCCCACATCGCGTGGGTAGCGGTCGTCACGGTTTTGCCGTTGCTCAACATCGTCTCCTATCTTTTGCTGGGAGAGAGAGTTGTTCACGAGGCGGTGTTGACACGACCTGTCCCAGTTCAACGGGATTGCCCGGCGCTCACTGATTTTACATAATACCTATGATCAACATTTTTGATTGTCGTAGCTAAGTTCAAATGTCCGCTTTGGCTATTTACAGATGTCGTGTTTCTGACTGCTGGCATGCTTGCGGCGGCACGCCTCGTCAGAAATCGCCCTTGCCAGACTGCCTCGCAGCGACCACGGCCATCGCACAACATGGCCGATTTTCGGTGGATCCTCGCGCGGCGTTAGAATAGCGCCCCTTCTCATAGGAGACGAAAATGTCCTGGTTCGTATACGAAGTGCCCGAATACCACGAAGATGCTGCGCGCATCGAGCCCTTCAGTGACCTGCGTAGCCGAGTGCTGAAAGTCGGCGACCCGGCCATGGCCGACGAACTGGAAAGCGTTCGCGAGAACGCCGCGGCGACGGCGGACACGCCCGAGCGCCCCCTGCGTACGCCGGAAAATCCGCATGTTTTTCCGATTCCTTACGCCGAATCCATGATCCTGGTCGGGTTCATCTTCGATCTGAAACGCGAATTCCGGCAACTGGTCGTGTCACCCGTGGAAATGCCCTGGCTGAAAGAGGCGTAAAAGGTGGTCGAAACGGAAGTCGACGGGAGCGTGGCGCCTGTTTTGGGGCCGGGTCCGAGTATTCAGCGTACGCTTCCGGATACACATGCCTCAAGTTGGAACCGTCAGTCGGACTGAGTCGAACTACGTGGCTATTGAAACCGGGGAACTGTCGTGAAAACACCGTCACAGTTTCGATGGCAGTCTTGGTTGGTCCGCCGCCAATCACCCCGTATCGCATAGCCGCTTGTCCTTTGCTTTCCGACTCGGCTTTCCAGCACTGCGATAGCTTCACGCACGCTATCGGCCACTTTTGAATGTCAGCGACGGTTACCCTCGCGCGTCGCATTGCGCATGCAAATCAGCCGGTTCGACATCGTGCGCTGATGGTCGCGCAGCGCGAGCCGTAACGGCGTCAGGTACGGTCGTCGAACGTTCCGCGAAATCCCAGCTCGGCATCTGCGTGCGTTCAGTTCGAACATCACGCCACCCCCATCGCTGCCCCAGCGAATAACAATTAAGTATCATATTATGATAAATAAGGATCGCTGAATAACAGACCCAGCCGCTGCAGCAGACACTCTCAGCTCGCGCTTGCCGGAACCTGTCGCGGGGCGTATGGTTTATTTCTCTATCGCCCTTTTTCCGGGAGATATCAAAATGGCTGCCATGCAATCCGCGGCCACGCCCCTCTCCGACGAGGAAGCCCGGCGCCAGTTACACCGCGCCGTCATCGCCAGCACGATTGGCACCACGATCGAATGGTATGACTTCTTCCTCTACAGCACGGTCACCGGCCTGGTCTTCGCAAAGCTGTATTTCCCGCAATCCCACCCGCTCGTCGGCACGCTGCAGGCGTTCCTGATCTATGCCGTCGGCTTTGTCGCACGGCCGGTCGGCGCGGCAATCTTCGGCCATTACGGCGACCGCATCGGACGCAAGGCCACCCTGATCGTGACCCTGTTGCTGATGGGGCTCGCCACGTTCGCCGTGGCCTTCGTTCCGACCTACGCCGCGATCGGCATCTGGGGCGCCATTATCCTCACGATCCTGCGCTTCATCCAGGGCGTTGGCGTGGGTGGCGAATGGGGCGGCTCGGTCCTGATGTCGATGGAGTGGGCGCGCACCAATTCGCATCGCGGTTTCGTCGCGTCGTGGCCGCAGTTCGGCGTGCCGGCGGGATTGTTCCTCGCCAACCTTGCCGTGCTGGCCATGAGCTGGTTTTCCGGCAGCGCCTTCCTCGCGTGGGGCTGGCGCGTGCCGTTTTTCCTCAGCATCGTGCTGGTTGCAATCGGGCTCTATATCCGCCTGAATATTCTCGAGACACCGATCTTCGCGAAGCTGCTGGCCGAGCGTCGGATCGAGAGGACGCCGATGCTCGAAGTGCTGCGCAAGCAGCCGAGGGATATCGTGCTGTCGGCGTTTGCGCGGATGGCCGAACAGGCACCGTTCTACATCTATACGGCGTTCGTGTTCACTTACGGGATCACGGCGCTGGGTGTCACGCGCGAGCTGCTGCTGGCGGCGGTGCTGGTCGCATCCGTGGTCGAGTTCTTCACCATTCCGCTGTTCGGGCACGTGTCGGATCTGATCGGGCGGCGGAGGATGTACATCATCGGTGCGGCGGCCGTCGGCGTGTTCGGGTTCATCTACTTCGCGATGGTCGATAGCCGGAATCCGGTATGGATCTTCGCGGCCATCGTGTTGTCGCTGGTCCCGCATTCGATGATGTATGGACCGCAGGCCGCCTTGATCGCCGAGTCATTCACAGGGCGGTTGCGGTATAGCGGCGCGTCGATGGGTTATCAGCTCGCTTCGGTCATTGCCGGTGGCCCGGCACCGCTGATCGCAACGGCACTGTTTGCCTACTACCACTCGGGGTATGCGATCGCGGCGTACGTGCTGGTGTGCGCGGTGCTGAGCGTGGTCGCCGCATCGAAGCTCGGGGACTATACGAACAAGGATATTTCGCGGGAATACGACGACGCTCGGGGCTTGGGGGATCATGGGCACGCGCCGCCGGTGACTTGACGAATTCGCCAGCTCAGGCTGGCGATGACGACCGCAGCCGCGATCCCATAGCGTCACGGACGCATCGAAGCGCCCTGGGTAGGCCGACACGCTGGGCTGGGCCGCGCCGCGAGACGGCGCGGGGCGACGCACTACACCGAGCCGTCCCGTCCGGAACAGGTCTGACGACGGGGCGCGATATGCGTGCTCGCCGTTCGTGATTCGATGCTCGCCGTCCGGCGGGCGCGTTTCACATGGCTCGAAACGGGGGGCCGCCGGACGGTGAAATCGCCGCCGTCGCGCAGCGGCTCGCCCGGCTTAACCGGCTTATCGCTCGCTGACCTTCGCGCGCGGCAGCCATTCCGCCACGGCGCCTTGCGTACCCTTCAGATGGGCGGGAGTCGAGTCCTGAACGTGCGCGTCGAAACGGCGTGCCGCCTCGGTGTCGAGATGCCGGCCGTCAAACGTCGACTGGCGACGGGAAATCATGTTGATGCGAAGACGTTTTGCCGCCATGGTCGGTATTCCTTGAAAAAACAGTACCCCGCCGACTGGCGAAGTGCCATAGATTTACGTGAGAAAGATGTCGCTGCGATGACGCGACGTGCAACGCGAATCCCTCGCCCTCACCGCTTTCCTCCAGCATTCCCCCTCAAGCATCCATCCACATCCTCAACAGGTTGTCATACGCGCCGGTAAGCTGCAACAACGACTCCCCGCCACGCCCTGCTGCGTCAATCGCTGGATCGAGACGCCCGTACAGCGGCCGCGCTTGTCGGCAGCCGGCTACGCCGGGATAATTTCCTTTTCGCGCACAACGCGCTCAAAGTAAATACAGCAGTCTCCCACAGCGACACTGGATTTACGTTGACCGTGGACAAAAAAAAACAGAGGGCCTCGCCGATGCCGGTTTCCACTGGTTTTGATCGCAATGCATTCCGGGAATATCCACTGGATGGCGCACTGCTGCGCTTTCACCCCGCGACAGGAACGCACATCCGGATCGAGAATCCGGCGACCCGCCACTTGCGGCGCCTCGCCCCTCGAGTCGCCATGTTCGGGATAACGAACAAGTGCAATCTGTCTTGCGATTTTTGCTCGCGTGACGTGCGACGCGATAGCGCCTGGTCGGTCCAGTCGGCCGCCGATGTCCTTCGCGGCCTGAGCGCAGCAGGAACGCTGGAAGTCGCCTTCGGCGGCGGCGAGCCGTTCGCGTTCCGTGGCTTCGCCGAGTTGATCGACATCCTCCATGACACCACGCCGCTTGCACTGAACGTCACGACCAACGGAACGCTGATCCGGCGCAACACGTTTGCACCCTACGCCGGCCGCTTCGGCCAGGTCCGCGTCTCGCTCTACGACGAGGTGCGCTGGCGCGACGCGGGCACGGTCCTGTCGGAATACGGACAAAGATGGGGGGCCAACCTGATCGTCGACGACTCCGTGCTGCCGGGGCTTCCCGCGCTGCTGGCCGAGCTGGCCGCGCTGGGTTGCCAGGATGTCTCGTTGTTGTCTTACATCGGCCCCGATCTGCGCAGGCACCTTTCGCCACGGGGACGGGCGCGGCTTGCGGCGATCGTGCAGGATTCGCCGCTTGCGTGCCGACTGTCCGTGTGCTTTGGCGACGCGGTTCCCGTACCCAGATTGTTCGATGGAGCCGATGGAAGTGGCGACTGCGGCGCAGGCCTGGACTTCGTTTCCATCACGCCTGATCAACGCATGCAGGGCTGCTCGTTCCATGACGGCGGCCTGCCTGCGACCGGAGCGGACGAAATCCTGCATGGCTGGCGGAATGAGCGCGCGCGCCTCGAGCAGCCAAGCGCGCGGCGCGGTTGCGCACGGCGCGACGCAGAAGCCCGTCGAACCCGGCCCATGCCACCGGTCAGTGTGTGGCAGGCATTCTCCGGCAACAACAGCGGCGAGTGCGTGATGGTCGCAAAGTTCGAGACCATCGCGGATGCGGACGCCTACCTCGCACAACTGCTGCCGTCATGGGCACCTGACGCCGAGTACTCATCCGAGTGGAAGCGCCTGTTCAAGGAAGAAGCGGTGGCGGGCCCGCGATTGTCGGGCGGAGGATCGCCTCGCGAGCTGGCGGCGATCGGCCGCTCGGTGATCGCGACGGGATACGACGCAGCAGACCTGTTTCCGGAGTTGCGCGCCCTGGCCTGGAAGAAAGGCGCATACGTGGTGCCTGACGGCGTCCACGCCCATGACGTGTTCCTGCTGGCGGCGGTGCGTGCGTCAAGCGCAGATGACGCCCGCCACCGGGCCAGCCTGACGCCCCATCCAGCCGCCAGGACCTGGCTGCATGGCGATGTCATCCTCGTCACGCTCGAATTGCAGGGGGATAGCGTGCCGGGTGAGCTTGTCGAGATTCGGCAATGGCTCACCGCCTTTGCGGCCGGCCGGCCACTCGCCGCCGAGCTTGTGTTTGACGACCTGGATGATGCGGCCATGCTGTCGGTCTTGAAGCGGCTCGGTGCGGAGATCGGCACGACGCCAAGGCTTGCGCTGCATTTCGGATGGCGTGAGGATTCCGGCCAGAGAGCGGCTCGATTCGCGCAAATGATCGAAGAAGGCCAGACGAGCATCGCAGGCACATGTGTATTGGTATCGGGCCTCGAGCGGCGAAAGCGGCTCGCTGTGCTCGCCTATCGGCAGGGGGCGCATGTCAGCGCCATCGACGGATCGGAAGTGCGTGTCAACGCCAGTTTTTCCGTGCCTGATGCCAAACCTCAACCGGGCCGGCGCGCAGTACCGGGCGAGATTGATATTGGCCGGGTTCGCGAAGCGCTCCACCAACGGTTCCCGGGCAGCATACGCATTGAGGTCAAGGCGGGATATCGTCGAAGCATGGCTTTCGTGAACATCGTCACCGCAGACCCTGGATACGCTTTCGCACAGCTCGAGCAGCTTGCCGCGTTGTTCAATGCCAGGCTCTCCATCGGGGTTCAAGAGGTCGATCCGCTGGCGTTTGCGGTTCGACGCGTGATCGCGGACGTACGTTCCTGATCTGCCGCGCAACATGGCGGGTCGGCCGGGCCGATGTCCTGCAGATTGAACATGTACGTGTGATGTCCCCAGCTAAACACGTTAACGATACGGCGAGGTCAAGAAAAACATGCATCCTGAATTCGCGAGCGAGATTGCCGACGCGGCGAGCGTGACCTATCGAGCGCTTCTTGCTGCCCATCCGGACGAACATTTTTATGCGTTCGCCCTCTACACCGACAGCGGCGCGATGACCGTCGTACCGGCTGCCAACTCCGACGAAGGATTGAAGCGGGTTCGCGAACGGATGGAGGTCGACGACGACGAGAAGGCGCCGGAGTTCACCTGGGCAACCGGCGAATGGGCGTATGAAGCCGCCGAGGCTGATTCGTTCAATCCGCTCTGCGAGAAGTTGGCCGATACGGTACTGGGCCCGAATATTCCCGAAGCGAAGTTCGGCGAGTTTTTCAGGGACCTTCAGCGCGACATGATCGAGGCGCTCAGGCTGCTCGACCAGGAAGGATTGTTCGGAACGGGTGCGGCGCGCGAGAAGATCACGCTGTTCGTCACGATCAGTGACGACAACGGGGCCGAGGCACTGGAGAACGAATCCGCCAGGATCCTGAACCCGCCCGCCGTCTTCGATCGTTTCATCAACCGGTACGCGTAGCGGCGAAAAAACCGACACGAAGCGTTCAAGACGCGGCATGCGCTGATGCCAAGGGCCGTTCGCTGATCGGCAGACCGCACGAGTTCGTCGGTTTCACGGAAGCCATCTCGTCGACCGCGTGGCGATGGCGTCGACCGACCCACTGCGCGCCGAAGCGAGCGCCCTGCCCGCTTCAGCGGGCGCCCATTCTGCGCTCACGCCTGCCTGGTCGTGGCCTGTTCGGCCAGCGCGGCCCGTTCGATCCAGTGGATCGCCGGCGCATCGTGCTCGCCCGGCATGGGCCTGCCGATCAGGAAGCCCTGCACTTCGCGGCAGCCGGCATCCGTGATGCACGCCAATTGCTCCTCCGTCTCGACGCCCTCCGCGACGGTCGTCACGCCGAGACGCTTGCCGAGATCGGCCACCGCGCGCACGACGGCCGCGCAGTCCGGGCGCGTGACCGCATCGCGCACGAAGCTGCCGTCGATCTTGATCTTGTCGAACGGGAACGCGCGCAGATGCGCGAGCGACGAGAAGCCCGTGCCGAAATCATCGAGGGCGACGCGCACGCCCATCGAACGCAGCGCACGCAGGTCCGCGATCGCCTTGCCCTCGTCGTGCAGCAGCGCGGTTTCCGTCACCTCGATTTCCAGCCGGTCGGGCGCGAGGCCCGCGCCGGCCAGCGCCGCCGCGAAGGCCGGCACGATCGTGCCGTGGCCGAGCTGCCCCGCCGACACGTTGACGGCGACGCGCGCGCCGTCCGGCCAGCGCGCCGCCTCCCGGCAGGCCTGGTCGAGCACGAACCGGCCGAGCCGGTCGATCAGGCCGCCGCGTTCGGCCACCGGAATGAAGCGGCCCGGCGAAATCCAGCCCGCGTGCGGGTGATACCAGCGCAGCAGCGCCTCGCGGGTGGTGATCCTGCGGGTCCGGGCATCGACGATCGGCTGGTAGAACACGTACAGCCCCTGGTTCTCGTCCAGCGCGAAGCGCAGCTTCGACTCGAGCGCGATGCGCTCCTGCGCGCTCGTTTCCATGTCCGGCGAGAACATCCGGTACGTGCCCTTCCCGGCTTTCTTGGCCGCATAGAGCGCCATGTCCGCGCGTGACAGCAGCACGCCGGCGTCGCTGCCGTGATGCGGCGCCAGCACGCAGCCGATCGACGCGCCGATGCGGAACTGCCGGTCGGGCGACGGCGCATAGGGGGCGACGAGCGTGTCGACGAGCCGCGCGGCCGCCCCCATCGCGCCGTCCGCGTCGGTGTCGCGCAGCAGCACCGCGAATTCGTCGCCGCCGATGCGCCCGAGCATCATTCCCGGCTCGGGGCACTGCCCGCGCAGGCGTTCCGCGACCTGGCGCAGCACCTCGTCGCCCGCCGAATGCCCGCGCGCGTCGTTGATCAGCTTGAAGCCGTCGAGGTCGATGAAGAGTAGCCCGAGCACCTTGTCCGAGCGGCGCAGGCTCGCGTCGAATTCGGCCAGGAAGGTCGCGCGGTTCGGCAGGCCGGTGAGCGAATCGTGATGCGCGAGCTGGTGGATACGCGCCTCCGCTTCGGCCTGCTGCGTGACGATCGACCACGACAGCATCGGCCCGATGTAGCGCCCCTGGGCGTCGCGCACGGCCGACACCTGGATGTCGAGCACTTCCGGCCCGAGCCGGATGCGGGCGCGATGCGGCAGGTTCGCCGGATCGGCAAGCAGGCGGCGCTGGTGCTGCGGGTGCGGGTGGAAGAAGTCGATCGGCGCGCCGAGCGCATCGTCCGCACGAATCGGCAGCAGGTGCTCGATCGAGCGCAGCAGGTTGCGCGACGTCGCGTTCAGGTAGTTGATGCGGAACGTCTCCGGGTCGGCCGTCATCACGGCTACCGGCATGTCGTCGATCATCCGCATCAGTCGCGTCTGCGCCTGCTCGCGCAGACGCGATTCGGCCTGCGCATCGAGGGTGCGCAGGAAGCCCCGGTAGTTGACGGAGATGACGGCGATCAGCGCCGCGGACACGAAGGCCATGTTGACCGCGGTGGCGATGAGTGTCGGCTGGCGCGTCGAGAGAAAGAACGCGATGAACACGACGTTGGCGATCACGGCCACGCTCAGCGCGGCCGTGCGCAGGTACATCAGGCTGAAGATGCAGCCGATCACCGTGATCGCCATGTAGAACGCAACCTGGGCCTTTTGCCATGCATCGCCGTACGCGAACAGCAGCAGCGCCCAGGTGGTGAACGTCACCACGACCGGGATCACCAGCCAGTTCGTGAGCGTGAGCGCGCGCCGCACGGTGTCCGGCGTGGGCGCCAGCAGCCGGGTGCGGTGCCAGTGCAGCAGCCGCGCGAGCGCCGCGAGCGTCATCGCGGCCGGCATTGCGACCGACAGCCACCACGGCGTGCTGCCCAGGTGCGTGACGGCGAGACTCCAGGTGCTCGAGATGAGGATCAGGTACGACACCGGGATCTGGCCGGCGAATACCCGGTATTGCGCCGCGAGCAGGTCCGGGTTCCGGGCCGGCGCCGCGATGCTTGCCAGTCTTGCCATCCGTGCGTAGAGGATTTTCATGGGGGCCTGCCGGCGGCAACCCGGGGGCGGGTTGCCGTGTCCGGCGTCGAGGGTTACGCGCGCCGGTCCGGGGCGATATCGGCCTTGACGGCCGATTCGGACGCGGGAACCGGCGTGCGGACGCGGTTGCCGCCGGTCAGCGCAATCTGCCCGCTGCCGACGATCTCGTTGAGTGGTGCGGGCCGGCCGAGCAGGAAGCCCTGCGCTTCGTCGCAGCCCTCGTCGGCGAGCAACGCAAGCTGGTCGCGCGTTTCGATGCCTTCGGCCAGGATCGGAATGCCCAGGCTCTTGCCGAGCGCGAGCACGGCGCGGATGATCGCGCGATCCTGCGGTTTCGCCTCCGCGTCGGCGACGAACGACTGGTCGAGCTTGATGCGGTCGAACGGGAACGAGCGCAGCGTGTCGAGCGACGAATAGCCGGTACCGAAATCGTCGAGCGCGATGCTGACGCCCAGCGCCTTGATCTGCCGCAGCGTGTCCAGTGCGCGCGCGCGGCCGGCGAAGATCGTCGATTCGGTCAGCTCCAGCTGCAGGCGCGACGCCGGCAGGCGGGTTTCTTCGAGCACGTTGGCCACGAGCGCCGTCAGGTCCGTGTGCATGAACTGCACCGCCGATATGTTCACCGCGACCGCATAGGGCGGCTCCCACGTGGCCGCCCGCGCGCATGCCTCGCGCAGCACCCATTCGCCGATCTCCAGGATCACGCCGTTCTCCTCGGCGAGCGGAATGAACTCGGCGGGCGGAATCGTGCCGAGCGTCGCGTGCTGCCAGCGCAGCAGCGCCTCATAGCCGCGGATCTCGCCGGTCGCGAGCGAAGTCTGTACCTGGTAGTGGATGCTCAGCTGGTGGTCGGCCACCGCGCGGCGCAGGTCGGCCGCGAGGCTGCGGCGCGCGCGGACGATCAGGTCCATCGCCGGCTCGTAGAAGCAGATCGTTTGCGCGATGCTGCCCTTGGCGCGATACATCGCGAGGTCCGCGTTGTTGATCAGGATGGCCTTGGTGATGGCGTCGTCCGGGAAGATCGCGACGCCGAAGCTCGCGCCCGGCACGACCTCGTAGTCGTCCAGCCTGACCGGCTTGTAGAGCGCCGGCTCGAGCCGCTCGAGCAGATCCATCAGGCGCGTGTCGTCGTCCATCCGGCAAAGCGCCGCGAATTCGTCGCCGCCGATGCGGGCGACGAATTCGCCGTCGCGCAGCAGGTTCGCCATGCGCCGCGCGAGGATGCGCAGCACCTCGTCGCCGGCGTGGTGGCCGCGCAGGTCGTTGATTTCCTTGAAGCGGTTCAGGTCGATGCCGATCAGCGCGAGCTTCGTGCCGCGTTCTTGCGCGAGCCCGATTTCGAGGTCCAGCCGTTCGTTGAAGCTCGCCCGGTTCGGCAGGCCGGTCAGCATGTCGCTCAGCGCCAGCCGGCGCAGGTGTTCGAGCGATTCGGCCCGCACGTTGCTGTCGATCACGTAGCTCACGAGCCCCGTGCAGACGATCACGAGCGACATGCCCGCGACCGCCAGCGCCAGCGGGCGCAGCGCGCTCATGTCGGTCCAGGTGCCGTCGAGCGTCAGCGGCGTGATGCGTAGCGCGGACATCCCGGTGAAATGCAGCGCGAGGATCGCGAGCGACAGCACGCCGGCCATCTGGTTGACTGCGTGCGGCGACGGCCGCATCGCGAGGTGCAGCGCGAGCGCCGCGAGGGTCGTCGCCAGGAACACCGACGCGATCAGGTAGCCGACGTCCCACGACACGATGCCCTCGACTCGCCACGCGAGCATGCCGGTGTAGTGCATCAGCACGATCGCCACGCCGACGATCGCGCCGCCGAGCGCGGGCGCGGCCTTGACGGTGCGACAGGTCGTCAGCGCGAAGCCGATCGTGCTGCCGCCGACCGCGATGAGCAGCGATACGAGCGTGAGCGGCAGGTTGAAGTGCACGGGCGCGCCGGCGTCGAAGCCGAGCATCGCGATGAAGTGCGTGCACCAGATCGCCACGCCGGCCGAAATGGCCGTCAGCACCTGCCAGCCGAGCCGCTGCGTGCCGGAAGTGTTCACCGTGCGCTGGAACAGGCGCGCGGTGACCCACGAGCCGGAGCCGCACAACAGTGCGGCAAGCAATACCAGCCAGAGATTGTGCCGATGAACGATGCACCCGAAAACTGTCGCCAAAACCTTCCTTCCCCTATCCGTCGCATGGGCTGATGCTGTTCCCGATCGAAGCGGCGAGGCGATGCCACATCGATCGGGAGCGCCTTCAAGATATCGGCACGTGATGAATAAACTGAACGCCGCGCGGCTGCGCGCAAACGATTTCCCGGAACATATTTTTTTGTGGAAAAAAGTGCCGGAACGAGACGGGATGGGAGTTCGACGGATTGACCGATGGCTTGCCAATCAACCGGGCGGTGTCGGCGATGGGTCATGCGGTGGAGTTCCGCCGTGGCTCACCGCCAGCTTTCGGGGGGACATCGCGGATTACCGGGGAGTGCGGCGCGGATCTTGA
This sequence comes from Burkholderia sp. AU30198, assembly GCF_020419825.1. NCBI lineage: Bacteria > Pseudomonadati > Pseudomonadota > Betaproteobacteria > Burkholderiales > Burkholderiaceae > Burkholderia > Burkholderia sp. AU30198. The sequence goes on from NZ_JAIZSA010000005.1 coordinate 186,484, forward strand.
AGGCGATGTGTTCCTCGTCGCGGCATCCGCGCCCTGCTGCTGCGCTTCCGACCTTCCGTGCGGAGTGGCGGCAGATCAATGAAACATGCGACGCCTGAATCCGGGCATGAGATTGAGGGTGTCGGCAAGTTTGACATGCCTGTGCTTCGGCGCATCATCGGCCGAATTCGGATAAGCGCGCTCAGTGATGAACGAGAATCGGCACGCGGATTGCTGCCGGCGCGACCGTGCCGGCATGCGGCGCCGATGAACGGGATACGCGACGGACAGGATGAAAGCGGCGTTCCAAAGATCGACCGCCTGCGATCGCAGGCGGTCGATCAACATCTGCCCAATCGTTCGACTGCGTATCGCGTGGCCTCGATCGGCACCGCTTTCTCCGAAACGAAATACCGCCACGCGATCATCGGGCGTTCAACGCACGCACAACGACGCCATCAATTCACCCCGACCGCACTCCATGCGCGAGCGACCGTTGCGCTTTCGGCCGAGTTCGCGCCGTACAGGTCGTTCGCCGCCTGGATCGATGCACGACGTGCGTTCGGGTAGCTGGAGTTGGCGTTCAGGTACACGGTCAGCGTCCGGTACCAGATCTTGCCGGCCTTCTCGCGACCCAGGCCGCTGAAGGTCGTGTCGCCATTGCAGACCAGCTGCGCCTTCGTCAGACCGGTATCGGTCGACGGCACCGTCGGGCCTTCCGCCAGCAGGTAGAACAGGCGGTTGCCGACGCCCGACGTGAAATGCGGATCGTGGCGCGGATTCGACCACGAGAATCCGCCGGACGGGTAACAGCTGAACGACCGGCCATCGAGATCCTGCTTGTACATCTTGCGCAGGCCGCCGCTCACCACGCGTGCACCGATCACGTAGTTGCCGGGATCGTTCGGATTGTTGGCGTAGTACTTCACGAGCGTGCCGAAAATGTCGGACGTCGACTCGTTCAGGCCACCGGCATCGCCCGAATAGTTCAGGTTGGCCGTGGCCTCGGTCACGCCGTGGCTCATCTCGTGTCCGGCGACGTCGACCGACACGACAGGTTTCGGCAGACTGGTGCCGGGTTGGCCGTCGCCGTACACCATCACGTGCGAGGAGAGCCATGCCGCATTCGCGCCGGTCGTGCCGCTGCCGGTATTGAATACCACGTGTGCATAGCTCTTCACGCCGCGGCCGTCGTTGAAGATGCCGTTGCGGTTGTGCGCCGTCTTGTAGTAGTCCCAAGTGAGTGCGAGACCATAATCGATGTCGGCGGCGACAGTCTGCCGGTCGGTGGTCGTGTTGTTGCCCCACACGTTCGTGCTGCTCGTGAAGATCGACAGGTCGGTCGCCTGCTCGACGTCGTCCGAAGTCAGGCCGCGGCCGTCGTAGACCGAACCGGCGCCGCGACTCGGATCGAGCATCCGGTACGCGTTCGTGCCCGTCTGGTCCGTGGTGAGCGTCAGGTCGCCGTAGTACAACGAGCGGCCGGTGCCGGTCGCGGCGGCGGTCTTGATCAGGTCCTGTGCGTCGAGCACGGCGCCGGTGCGCGCGTCGACGTAGTACAGCACCGCATCGCCGTGCGTATCGGTTGCCTTGCCGTATACGCGCACGGCGTAGGCCAGCGTCGGGGTGACGTCGCGCGCGAACACGACGAGTTCCGCGTCATCGACGCGGCGCACGTCCGAGTCGAAACGCGCGGCCGCGATGCGCTTGACCCTGGCCGCGCCGATGTCGGGTGCGTTGCGTACCACGGAGCGGTTTCCGACCTTGCCGATCGTGCCGGCGAGATTGATCGGCGCGAGCTGGGTCACGCTCGCCTGCTTCAACTGCCCCTTGCTCGAATGGACGACGACGTCACCGCCGATTACCGGCAGCCCCGCGTAAAAGCGGTCGAAACGCACGTGCTCGGTGCCGTCGGGATCGACGATCACGTCGCGTACCTGGAACTGATCGCCGTCCGTCGGCGCACTGGCCTGCGGCCCCGCGAACTTCAACGTGCGTGCGGCGCCGCCGACTGCGAGACTGAAGGCGGACGGGTTCTGCTGGATCAGTTGCAGTGCCTTGTCAACCGTGGCCGACTGGTCGCCGGCTTGGGCAAAAGCACTGAGACTCGCGACGGTAATCGCGGTGATGGACAGCAGACGAGACAGTTTCTTCATGTAATCCCCCGGGTTATAAGTGGGTGATGTTCGAGGAATGCATCAAGGTCAGACTTTCAAGACATGTCACGAACAGCAGAGGGATCCTAGAAGGTCATTTTTATAATTACAAGATATTTTCTATTTGATTAATTTTTACCGTCAACCATGTTAATCGAGTCATGTTTTGGTGAGGAATTTGAAATGATCTCGTCGGTTGAGATGGCGGGATCGGCGACATTGCATTGGCGGGATATGCTTGGCGAGCCCGGTGTCACTTGGGGGAGGTAGCGTGTGACGCGGATCGAGCTGGACGGGCGATGTGAAACCAGGGTAAAGCGCCGGATACTATTTGCTTTATTAAATATTGATTTTGATTGTTGCCAATCCGGGTGTATCAACGCGATTTTTAATGCCCCTCGATTTTCGACCTCGACGGAGGTTCCTTTAAATTCGTAGTGAAAGCCTGACGAACGACGCGCGAGATAATGCTTTCTACGAATCTCTTTCTTGCCCGGTGCGACGCCCCCATCTCAAGTACGCGTCACACTTTCTCCCGCATCGGAAGGCCCGCGCTCTGGCACCGGTTGCGCGCGCTTCTGACCACCTGTCGCGCCAGTCATACGTGAAGCGGATGTGCGTTGGCACGCTGCCATTTCCGACGGAGACGCATGCGGTCGACGAACCGTCCGTTGACGATCGGCCGACTACCCGCCCCTCACCTTCAACCGCACCACCAGCCACGTCAGCGCCCCCAGCACGAACACGGCGAGCGTCCACGTGCCGCCATGGTGCTGCAGCACCGCGGCTGTCGCGGCGACGCCCGCCAGTCCTTGCTGAAGGAAGCCGCACAAGGCCATCGCATGCGCGCCATGTTCGTGCGCATCACTGACGGCGGTCGCCATGCTGTTCGGAAACAGCACGGCCTGGCCGAAAATCGCCAGGCAATACAGCGCGATGAAAATCCACAGGCCGGTGAAGTGGGTCAGCAGGCCGCCCAGCCACGACGCCAGCATCAACGTGGTTGCCAGCGCAACCAGCGCGGCGCCGGCATGCATCAGCCGCACGCCGCCGAGCCGTCTCACGAGGCGATTGACGAGCATCGCGCCACTGAAATAGGCGACGCCTAGCAACAGGCCGATACTGCCGAAGCTCGTCACGGCCAGCTTGAAATGCTCCTGGAACACGAACGGACTCACTTCCTGCAAGGTCACGGTCGTCGCGAACCCTAACCCGCCTGCGCAGGCTGGCCACAGGAAACCCGGGCGCCGCAGCAGGATCCAATAGGTGCCGGCCATGCCCGACGTGACCACGGTGCGGCTTCCCGCCTTCAACGGCAACACGCACGAGAGACCGATCGCCAGCACCGCGATGACGGCCATCAGCACGAAACCCGTTTGCCAATGACTGTATCGGCCGATCAGCCCGCCGACGAACTGGCCGCCGCCCAGCGCGGTGATGAAGGCGATCGACAACACGGAGAGCCGTCGCGCCAGTTCGTCACCGCGCCAGTTGTCGCGGACGATGATTCTGGCGATGATCGCCGCGCCGCCGCCCCCGATGCCCTGGATGGCGCGCAACACGAGCAGTGCCGGTGCGACCGTGCAGTTGGCGAGCAACAGGCTGCTGGTGGCGAACAACAGCAGCGAGATCAGCAGCGGGCCTCGCCTGCCCCAGCGTTCCGCAGCGGCGCCCCAGAACGGCACCGGCAGCGCCGCGCCGATCACATAGGCGGAGATGGAGAATTCGGCGCCGCCTTGCGTCATCTTCAATTCGCGCATGACGACAGGCAGCGATGGCAAGTACACCGTCGTCGCCATTTGCGCCATGAATACGATCAGGCACACCAGTACCATCAGGGGAACAGTCGACACGGCAGGTTCGCACGGCGCGCCGGCGGCAAGAACGGGTTTGTCGCTCATGCGCGGTCTCGGTCCGATCGAGACGCGTGCTCCGTCTTGGCCCATCCACGCGCACATCGCGGGATCCCGTCGCAAGCGCCGCCCGCATGCATGCGCTCCCGCAACCCGTGTTCGGTCGTCATCGTTTCTCTCTTTCGATCTTGTTGACGTTCATCGCGGCCGCGTGCTGCCCGCCCCTCGCGCGAGATTGTACAAAACGCGGGACGTGCCTGCACGAGACCCCACGCCTGTCGTTACCATCGCAACGGCGAACATTCGGGAACGGTGTCGCCACGACGTCTCGTGCGGCCGATTCCGGGGACATTCGAACCCGTCCGGTACCGCATGCGCTCAATGCATCGAGGCCCCCAGGACGCGCATGACGCCCCGTGTGCCCGTTGCCCGAACCGATCGAAGACACCGCATCGTTTCGGCACATGAGGCACACATGAGGCACAATAGCCGGCTTCCAAAATCACCCCCGGCCAAACACATGCGCTTCATCGTCGTTGGAACCAGCGGAGCGGGGAAATCCACCTTTTCGAGCGCACTGGCGGCGGCGGCAGGCTGCCCGTACGTCGAGCTGGATCGACTCTACTGGGGCCCGGGCTGGACAGCCGTGCCGCCGGAACAGTTCGAGAACGCCGTGCTGGCCGCGACGGCCGGCGACCGGTGGGTCGCCGACGGGAACTACAGCGCGGTGCGCGACGTGCTCTGGTCGAGAGCCACGCACGTGATCTGGCTCAACTTCGGGCGACGGACGGTATTCTCCCGGGTGCTCTGGCGCACGTTGAGCCGCGGGCTCATGCGCACCGAGCTGTCGCACGGTAACCGCGAGTCGCTGCGGATGGCATTCTCCCGGGAGTCGGTGCTGCTGTGGTCATACACCACGTTCGCGAAGAATCGCGTCAAGTTCGCCGCCCTGCGTGACGACCCGAAATACGCGCATCTCCACTGGACGGAAATCACCGAGCCTTCGCGCACCCGCGCGGTCATCGACATGCTGGCCCGCGCCGGCAGTTGAGCTTGCCCCAACAGGGCATCACTTCACGGCCGCATTGCCGCCGTCGGCGAAGAGGGCCGAGCCAGTCACGAAACTGGCCATCGGGCTCGCCAGGAACAGCGCCGCGGATGCGATCTCGTCGGGGTGGGCAATGCGCTTCATCGCGTGGAGCCCGGCCGCCCATTCCTTCTGCTCACGGTCTCCCCCCATCGCGGTATCCACACCGCCCGGCAACAGTGCGTTTGCCCGAATTCCCCGTGCCGCATAGTCCGCGGCGATTCCCTTCACCAATCCCATCAAACCGGCCTTCGACGCGCCATACGCGGCCATGCCGGGAAGCCCGACGCTGGTTCCGACGAAGCTGGACGTGAAGACGATCGCACCGCCTCCGCGTTCGAGCATCGCGGGAATCTGGTTGCTTGCTCCCAGGAAGGCCGCCGTCAGATTGACGGACAGCGTGTGCTGCCAGTCGTCGAGCGAGATGTCGGCGAGCGGCTTGAGCGGCCCGACCGTCCCCGCGTTGTTGATCGCGATGTCGAGACCGCCGAATTCGCGCTGGGCCGTCGCGACGAGCCGTCGATGCGTATCGGCGTGACCGACGTCGCCGGCGCAGGGGTATGCCTGCCCGCCCTGACGACGGATCTCCTCGGCAACCTGATTCAGGGTGGCTTCGTTTCGCGCGCCCAACACGATTGACGCGCCGTGCGCCGCGAACATCAACGCGATCGCACGGCCGATGCCGGTAGAAGCACCGGTGACGATGGCGACTTTTCCTTCGAGTAAGGTCATTTTTTCATCCCGTGAGTGAGGTTCGTCACGGCAATGTAGGTGACCGTACGCGGGCAGACACTCCGTTTCTTGCTTTTCAAGTCCTGCTCGACGCAAACCGAGCGTCGGGTTGCGGCTGGTGCGGATCGGCCATGTCGCGCACCGCAGCGATCTGCACCGGACGGCAATCCCCAGGCCTTCGCGTACCCGCGCGATCATCGACGGGCTGGCTCGCGCCGGCGCTTGAGCGCGACGCGTACCCGCGTCAGTCGTCGAACGTGCCGCGATATTCCGGCGCGGCATCCGCGCGCGTGTTCAGTTCGAACATCACGCCGCCCGGTGCGCGGCAGAAGAAGCGCGAACCGCGCCCGTTGTTGAAGACGTCCGTCACCATCTCGACGCCGTCTTCCCTGAAGCACTCGAACAACGCGCGAACGGCATCGAGGCTCGGCAGTTCGAACCCGACGTGGAAATTCGTCGGCCATGCCGGCAGGTCGTCGCTGACGTAGTCGATCACCACGTCGAAGCCCGCACGCTTGAGGATCCAGGATTTTTCCCAGCTTCCCGCGATCGTGAAGCCGAGGTGCCGCTCGAAGAATCGGGCCGTCGCCAGTGTGTCGGCCGACGGGAAGCTCAGGTGATTGAGCTTCATGGTTTGCGTAATGGCAGTCATTGCGAGTCTCTGTCATGCGTCGATCGGCGGAGGCCCCATGCCGTTCCGCCCGACGAATTCAGAATACGAGCCGACGCTCACATTCGACAACTCGCATTGGACGCCCGTTTCGACCGCGCGCGAACCCGCGTGGAACCGCGGGCCGAGGCGCGGATGCGATCACCGTGGATCGCGCTACTCGCATTCGGCCTGGGTTGGCCCGAACGACATCATTTCCGGCACCATCGACAGGCTGTTTCTCGGGATAGACATCGCCATTCGATCCTCTTCGTGGACAAGTGGCGCCCTCGTTGACAGCGCCATGCCGGAGGCCGCCCTACGGCTTCGCCGCTTCGTAAACCTTCGTCTTCGGATTGAACCTGTATTCGACGACGTCCGCGGCGCCATAGGTCTTCTTCCGACCGGCGTTGTCGATACCCGTCCCCTTCATCGCCACACGAAGACGCGGCCAATCGCGACCGTCGGTCGACAGGAAGGCCAGGGTCGACGAACCGGCCACGCACGGGATGTGATTGCCGGTGCCGCCGGCATCGCACGCGGCGCCGTTGTCGTTGCCGCGAAACACGTTGCCGGCATAGGTCCAGTCGGTATCGTCAGGATTGCTTGACGCATTGGCATGCTGATAGACGAACATGCTGAACGACTTGATCCGGGTGCCGGCAGCCAGATGCCAGGTCGGGACCGCCAGCACGATCTGCCCGTCCGGCGTTGTCGTGCTCACGGCGGGTTCCTTGTCGTCGATCGTGTCGGCCTTCTCATAGCCGCCAAATTCGCCGATGGAGCGCTCCGACTCGACCAGGTTCCAGCCGGCCACGCCACCGTCCGTGGTCCATTCGAAGGTGGCCTCGGTGATCGTCACCTTGGCATCGGGCGCCGGGGCGGCGGTTTTCTCCTGTTCGGCGTACTTGTTCGGCGTGTCGTAAGCGAACCCGGTGAAATAGTGGTTCCCGTTCAGATCGAACGCGTGGCCGTACCAGTAAGAGGCCTGGCTGCCGTTGGCGATCTCCATCGTGTCCTCGCCATGCGCGTCCTTCTGGTAAATGCCCTCGAGCACCTGGCCGGGCCTCGGCGGCACGGGTGCCGGGCGCTTCTCGCTGCCCTCGCCTTGTGCGGCCACGGCCTGCGTCGCCGACGCGGCGGCCGACTGCGCATTCGATGCAGCATCGGCATGCCCGGATTTATCCCCGCATGCCGCGACCAGAAGCGAAACGACGGACAGCCACGCAAACTTCCCGATCATGTGCCTTTACCCCTGTATGCGATCCCGTGATGCATCGTTATGTGACCCGATGCAATCTCACGGGATGCATTAACGGATATCGCTGTTCGATATCGATTGCCCGGCCGACCGATTCAAGCGCCGGGTTGTGTTGAACGAATGGAGCGGATTGTCCGGGCGTTCAGCGCCACCGGGCGTCGTGACCGGCGGGGAACGCAGACGGCATGACGGCAAGTGCTGCACAGGCAGACGGCCGAATTTGACGCGGCAACGCGAAGCGCTGCTCGGGAAGCATCTTGTTGACGGGTTTCATCGTTTTCATTTGTCGTGGTCGGCGCCAATACGGGATTGGAAGACGTGCTCGGACACGCTCAACGCGGGTTGCGTTGCGCCAGTCGACGATTATCGCCACTATCGGCAAATAAATCATCCATCGACGGCATTGGCGGACGTTGTTTCTCGTAGAGAAATGTCGACCGCATTTGGCGATAACGCGTGAAATACGTTGGCAGTTGGCGCCGAAAAAGCGTTTGCCTTCATACGCTTTACACAATCTGCCAGGTCGCAAGTCACGCTTACCGATGGGGTGTAGCCGGTCGCCCGGACCGATGTCGGCATCCCGTCGATGCCATTTTTCCGGTGCTTGCCGTGTGAAACTCGAGCATGAGGCAAGCCATATCGCGTGCCGGACACGCCCGGCGCGGCCATGTCGATCATCACGGCGCATCAAACGCCGAAGGCCCGGGGGCGACAGCGCCCCCGGGCCACGGATTTCCCGCCGGTGCCGGGCATCACAACCGCTGCCCGGCACCTCCGGTCGATCGATGCTGCGCGAACGACGTCAGAACTGGTAACCGGCGCCCACCACCGCGCCGAAGTCCGAACGCGCGTTGCCCGTCACCGACGCCTTGACGACCCAGCGGTTGCTTTCCGTCACGTACGAGTACCCGGCGGCGAAACCCTGCTGGCCGTGATAGTTCGACGTAGCCGCCGAGACCATCGAGCGGCCCGCGCCCGTCGGTTGCGGCAGGCCGGCGACGGCCATTGCCGATGCCACACCACCGTACATGTCCTTCTTCAGATCGTTGAACGAGTTGTACACCTGGCCGATGCGCTGGTCGGTGTAGCCCTTCGCCTGCGTCGTAGCGGTCGACAGGTTGTCGTTCAGCTGCTGCACGTTCACCGCGTCGGTCGGCGCCGTGCCGGCCGCGACGTTCGTGACCTGACGTTCGCTGCCCTTCGCACCGACCGAGAACGAATTGTCGCGATCGGCGACGGAGCCCTGACCGACCGCCACCGCGTTCTTGCCGGTTGCGGTGGCCGTCGACCCGATCGAACCCGCATCGGCACGCGCGATCCACGTGGTGTTCGCATCGGTCGCCGCCGCGCGGATCTGGTCGTTGGCCGCCGCGTTCTTCAGTGCATTGTTGAACTGGCCCATGTTGACCGCGTCGTTGTCCTTCACGCCGGCCGCGACACCGGTCAGCACGCGGTCGCCCGCCGTGCCCGAGAAGTTCACGCTGGTGCCGCCGGAGTCCTTCCCGACCGTGATCGCACCGTTCGGATCCTGCTGCTGCACGAGGCCGGCCTTGCCGTTCGCGATGTTGGTGACGTTCCCCTGCAGGTTCGTGATGTCGGTCGTGTTCTTCGCGACTTGCTGGTTGGTCGCGTAGAGCTGCGAGCCGTTCACCGCGTCCGTGCTGGTCGAGCTGAGCGTACCGGCCTGCACGTTGGTGATGCGCGTGCCACCGGCGCCGCCGAGGGTGATCGAGCTCTTCGAGCTGTCGTCGTACTGCACCGCAAGCGCGCCGAGCTGATTGAGATTCGACTGCACGCTCTTCAGCTGCTTCACGTTCACTGCGTCCGTATCGTCGGTGCCCGCCGCAACGTTCTTCAGCACGACCGCCGCCTTCGTGTCGCCGCCGATGAGCGATACCGAGTTCATCCGGTTGCCGTTTGCGTCGACATCGTACTTGACGACGTTCTTCACGGCCTCGCCCGCCTGATTGGACACCTGCGTGATCTGCTGTTCGAGCGACGATTTCACGCCGGACAACTGGCCGCCGTTCACCGCGTCCGTGCTGCCCGCGGCGATGTTGCCGTCGGCCACGTTGGTCAGCTTCGTCGGGGCACCGCCGCGCGCCGCGTTGTATGCGCCTGCCTTCGGGTCGAACTGCAGCGCGTCCTGCTGCAGCCCGGCGATCGCGGCCGTGTTGCCGGCGATATTCGTTTCAGCATTGCCGATGCGCGTTTCGTGATTCTCGAGCGTCGTCGTGTTGCTGCCGACGCGGGTGTCGAGGTTGGTGAGCGCGTCGCCGACGTTGTTGAACGAGCCGTCGCCGACTTTATACGTCGGCGCGCTGATCGTGCCGTCCGGATTCGCCTTCGCACCGCCGCCCAGCGCAGCCGCCGTACCGTCGGTCGCGCGGCGCAGTTGCGCGCCGTTCACCGCGTCCGTGCTGCCGGCCGCGACGTTGCCTTCCGCGACGTTGGTCAGTCGCACCGGGCTACCGCCGTTGCCTGCGCCGAGCGAAACCTGCTTCTTGCTCGCGTCGTCGTACTTCACGGCGAGCGCATCGAGCTGGCTCGTGCCGTCCTGGATCGCCGCGTTCAACTGGTCGACGTTGACTGCGTCCGTGCCGTTCTTGCCGGCCGCGACATTGCCGATGCGTTGCGGACCGTTGCCGCCGTGGCTCGCATCGTAGGTGCCGAGGTTCGCGTTCCACTGGAGCGCGTCCTGCTGGAGTGCCGCGATGTTGCCCGTATTCGTCGTCACCTGGTTGCCGAGCGTCGTCACGTTGTTGCTCACGGTCGTGATCGACTGATTCAGCGTGTCGGTCGCCTTGCCGAGCTGGCCAACGTTCACGGCGTCGCTCGCGGCAACGCCGTCCGCCACGTTGTGCACGCCAACCGGCGACTGCGCCCCCTTGCCGCCGAGCGTGACACCGCTGTGTGCGTCATCGTCGTACTGCACGGCGTTCTTCGTCGCGTTGCCGATCTGGTTGGTAACCGACGTGCTCAGGTTACCCAGCGTCGTGCTGATGTTGTTCGTCACGCTCGTGCTGAGCGACGACAGGCCGCCGTTCAGCTGCCCGACGTTCACCGCGTCGGTGTTCGCGACACCAGCCGCGACGTTGTGCAGCGTCGTGCCGTTCGTACCGGCGAACGTCACCGAGTCGAATCCGCTCTGGCCGTCGTACTTCACGTTGCGGGCGTCGGCCGCCTGCAGGTTGGTGATATTGGTGGTCGCCGTGCTCAGCGACGTATTGATGCCGGTGACGCTGGTCTGCAGGTTCGTGATGTTCGACGCTGCCGTCGAAATCGACGTCTGCAGCGGTGCGACGGTGCCCTTCAGCTGACCCACGTTGACCGCATCGGTGTCGGCGACGCCGGTTGCAACGCCGCCGATCTTGGTGCCGTTGCTGCCGTCGAGCGCGATCGCCGCGTGCGAATCGTCGGTGTATTTCACGACGTTCTTCGTCGCCGTCACGATGCTGGTGCTGAGGCTGTTGCCCACATTGGTCACGCGCTGGTCGACGTTCGAGATCGTGGTCGACAGCGAATTGCCGACCGACGTCACCCGCGCGTCGACGGTGGCAATGCTCGTGCTGAGCGTGCCGTTCACGTTCTTCAGCTGCTGGACGTTGACGGCGTCCGTATCGGCCGCGCCCGCCGCGACGTTCTTGAGCTGGCGCTCCTTGCCGATCGCGCCGAACGATACCGCGCCGCCGACCGGCGCGGCCGTGCCGCCGAACACCGGTGTGCCGCCGTTGTTTGCGCCGGTGCTGCCCGAGCCGATCGCCACCTGGTTGTTGTCGTTCGTCTGCGCGCCCGCACCGATTGCCACGGATTGCGTGCCGCCGGCGCGCGTTTGGGTGGCCGCGTCATACGACGCGCCGGCCGACACGCCGTCGCTCGTCGTCGGGTTGGCGCCGCCGATCGCCACCGAACGATCACCGCTCGCCAGCGCCGAGTGGCCGAGTGCGATCGAGCTCGTGCCGTGCGCATCGGCGACGTTGCCGAGCGCCATCGAGAAATCGCCGACCGCGGCCGACTGGCGACCGATGGCGAGCGCCGTATTCCCTTGCGCGACGGCGACCGTGCCGATCGCCGTGGCCGAGTTCGCCAGCGCCTGCGAACCGACGCCGATCGCAATCGCGCCGCCGTTGCTGGTACCGCCCTTGCTGGCCGCATTCGACTGGTCGCCGATCGCGATACCGCTGGCACTCGCCTTGGCATTCGTCCCCATCGTGACGTTGTTGGTACTCACCGCCACGTAGGTCCCGCTCTTGGTCGCCACGCACTGCGGGTTGGTCCCGTCGATGCACTGACCGCTCAGCGCGTTGTCCGGGTTGCCGCGGTCGACGAAATTGTCCGCCTGTGCGGTGCCCGCGATCAGGACACCTGCCCCCGTGAACATGGCGGCGGCCAGCGCCGAAATCTGCTTCCTCTTCATGGTCTTCTGCTCCGTTATTTAGCGTTTGGTTTGAATACGGACTACTTAATTTTCTTGAAGGCTTCAGCTGCGATTGCGATTACGACTTCAGTGCGGAACCCGACTCCCGCGCCGGCCTGAGCGTGCGGAAGGCGACACGCATCGTCCGCCCGTGGCGACGGGACGTTCGAAAGCCCGGGCACGCCGTTCGTGTTACGGCCCGTTCCGTTAATCCGGTTAATGCATTAGGAATGCATATTGGTTCGTATGGACGAACTCGCCCAGCGACTGAATCCGGAGATTCAACCCGCCGTTATGGACACCCCTGATTTGATGTCGCGCCGACCGCGACCAACCCCGCTTCTTTTATTTCATCCGCGGCAACCGGATTTTCGCTTGCACGCAACGAACCTGCGTTCGGATACACATCAATTGATGCCCCGGATCCGAATCGCACAACGTCCGTCACAACCCGCCGCGCCTTGCGTTACCTTGTGCAACCCTGCATTCAAAGTTCGGACGAATTATGAGACACGATCTAAAATTATTGAAGGCGACATTCTTTATAGATTGTAAAATTCAATACATTCAATGGGTTACATTGAAAATTCGCGCCTCGCAAACGATTTCGCGCCGGAAAAATTATTCGAAATGTTTTGTCGAGCGGATAAATGCTTTGCTGAAGCGGATTAAGGATAAATTCCGGTAAAAAATTTTCAAAAAATTCGCCCGACCACGAAATTGCGAGCAGGACAAGAACGGCAATGGCGGAAATGGACAAGCATTACCGCCTGTACCACACCACAAGCGCACGCCACAACGCGCATTGGAAAATCAGAAAGACGGAATGGGTGGAATTGCGTCGATGCATCTGGCCAGAATTGAAATATACCCCTACAATTCGGCCCGCATCGATACTGGCAGCCGTACCCTTTTCAAGGTACGGCGACGGCAACGCTCCGCGCCTTTACCGGAGCAGCGATCAAAACAAGCCATGCCGGGTATTCCGCCGATTGGTTGTTGGTCGCGTAGTTTGACGAAATCCGAATATCGATGCGCTTGTGCGTCGTCATAGAGCGGCTTCCGACGATTATTCCGAACCGGGCCGGCCACCCGCAGGAACGCAGCCAGCGGCCATTCCAGAACAGGTGCACGATGCCTCCATCGATCTCCGCATTGGGCGACGTCCATATCCTGATCGTCGACGATCAACCCGACCAGCTTCGCTTGCTGATCGACATCCTGCGCAGCACCGGGTGCCGGATCAGCATTGCATCCGACGGGGCACAAGCGTGCCAGCGCGCGCAGGCGCTCATGCCCGACCTGATCCTGATGGATGTCCGCATGCCGCGCATGGACGGCTTCACCGCGTGCCGGCTGCTTGCCGCCGATCCGCTGACGTGCGCGATTCCGGTCATCTTCCTGACCGTGGCCGGCGCATTGCACGAACGCCTCGAAGGGTTCGAGATCGGCTGCGTCGACTATGTCGTGAAGCCGTTCGAGCCGGCCGAAGTGCTCGCGCGGATTCGCGTGCAGCTCGCGCGGGCGAAGCGCGCCCGGCCCGTCGACACGGAAAGCCCGTTCGCGGCCGGCAAGGATGACGACATCATCGTGCGTGCGGCGATCCGCCACCTGGCACGAACGTTGAACGATCCACCGACGGTGGAGCAACTGGCTCGCGCGGTCGGCACACATGAAAAGCGGCTGTCGCGCGCGTTTCGCGACAATCTCGGCCAGACGGTGTTCGAGTATCTGCGGCACGAGCGGCTGCGGATCGCGCAGGAGCTGCTGGATTCGACCTCGCTCAGCATTGCCAGCATCGCGCAGGAAATCGGTTTTTCCACGCCGGCGAATTTCGCGACCGCATTCCGCGAACGTTTCGGCCTCACGCCGACCGAGTGGCGGCGCCAGCGCCACACTGGCAAACGTGCCGTGCGGCGGGAACCGCAACGCGACGCTTGAGACGCGTCCCTAGGCGCGCACGCGCCGCATCCTGAGCGTCGCCGAAGGCGATTCCCCGAACGCCCGCTTGTACTCGATCGCAAACCGCCCGAGGTGCGCGAAGCCCCATTTCAGCGCGATGTCCGTCACCGACGCGAGCCCCGGCGACTCGTCGGCCAGCAGTTCCTCGCGCACATGTTGCAGCCGCAACTGCCGCACGAAGCCCATCGGCGTGATCCCGTGGCGATGCCGAAAGCCGGCGAACAGCGTGCTCGGGCTGACGCCGGCGAGTTCGGCGAGCCGTTCGATCGTCAGCGGCTCGTCGAGATGCGCGCGGATGTAGTCCTCGACGCGCCGCACGTAGAACGGTGCGAGCGCCACCGGCAGGTGCCGCGTGCCGTTGCGCGCGCTGTTCGGGTGGCCATGCAGCAGCAGGTTGAGCAGCGTCGATTCGAGCTGCTCGAACGCGAGCGGGTGACGCAGCGGATGCGCATCCGTCGCGATCGCGCCGGCGAGGATCGGCAGCATCTGCGCCAGGCATGTGCCCTGCGACGATGACAGGCTGAATTCCGGTTCGAATTCGACCGGCGCACGCCGGTCGTCGCCGAAATGCCGCTGCGCGTGGCGCTCCATCACTTCCCGCTCGATGCGCAGGATGACTTGCGGGCACGCATCGCCCCAGCGCATCTTCAGCGACAGCGTCGGCGAGATCAGCGACGCGGTGCCCGGCGACGACACGAAACGCGCCGCGCCGCACTCGATCTCCGCGTCACCGCGCAGCGGGATCTGCAACAGGAAGAAGTGTTCGAGCGGCCCGGGCTCGATGCTGACCCCGCCGCCATAATCGAGCAGGTTCAACGACAGGTTGCCCCAGCGCGCATGATGCATGCAGCTGTGCAGCGCGCGCGATTCGCCGGTCGGCGTGAGCCGGTGCGGCTTGAATACGTCGGCGACGCGCGCGCGCACCTCGTCGACATCGTTAGACTGCAGCAGCAGGTTGTCGTGATTGAAACAGGCGGCGTCGGCCAGCCAGCCTGTTTCGGAAAATTGCGCCATCGATGTTCTCCCGTCATGCTCGATTGCACTCGCGCCGTGCAGGCGTTCCCGGTATGGGGCATCCGCCGCACGATCCGGATAGCGCCCGGAGTATCCGGACAGTCCGGCCGCCAAAGCACGCAAGTCCCGCGCAAACGACGCAAGAAGCGGACCGTTCGCGCATCGTAGAAAACTGTGCGGGACTTCCGCATCCGCACATACCCGCAGTCAGCCGCGCGCCCGCCCACGCGCGGCGGCCGGTGCAGCAGGTTTCCGGAATTCGCGGATACCGGCCGAAGAAAGCGGATAGAAGTGCCCATTTCGTCCGCCAATACTGGGCTCGTCGCAGCAATGAAACGAATGGAGGGACATATGAAAGGACGTCACATCGAGATTCCGTCGCCGGATGGCGGCACGTTCCGCGCGTACCTGAGCACGCCGGCCGGCGGCACGGGGCCGGGCATCGTGCTGTGCCACGAGATCTTCGGCGCGAACGCGACGATGCGGGAAGCCGCCGACTACTACGCGGAGGAAGGCTATACGGTGCTCGTGCCCGACCTGTTCTGGCGCCAGGCGCCGGGAATCGAACTCGGTTACACAGCCACCGATGTCGAACGCGCGATGGCCCTTTACCGCGAATACGACGAGAACAAGGGCGTCGAGGACGTCGGCGCCGCGCTGGACGCACTCAAGCAGCTGCCGGAATGCACGGGCGAAGCCGGCGTGCTCGGCTACTGCCTCGGCGGCAAGCTCGCCTATCTCGCCGCGTGCCGGCTGCCGGGCGTGGCCGCGGCGGTCAGCTACTACGGCGTGGGCATCGAGCAGGCGCTCGACGAGGCGTCGCACCTGCACGGCCGGCTCGTGCTGCAGATGGCGGGGCAGGACCGCTTCTGCCCGCCCGACGCGCAGCAGCGCATTGCCGAAGCGCTCGCCGGGCGCGACGGCGTCGACGTGTACGTGTATCCGGGCGTCGATCACGCGTTCGCACGCGTCGGCGGCGATCATTTCGACAAGGCCGCCGCGGTGATGGCCCACCAGCGCGCGATTGCCGCGTTCCGTGCCGCGCTCGGCCCGCACTACGATCTGTCCACACTGTGGGAAGTGCATCTCAAGCACGAATTCGACACACGCAACGTCGACGCGACGATGGCGACGATGGTCGCCGAGCCCTATGTCAACCATATTCCGACACTGACGGGCGGCGTCGGCCATGACGAGCTCAAGCGCTTCTACACGCATCACTTCGTGCATGCGAATCCGCCCGACACGACGATCACGCCGATCTCGCGCACGATCGGCGCGAGCCAGATCGTCGACGAGCTGCTGTTCTGCTTCACGCACACCACCGAGATCGACTGGATGCTGCCGGGCGTCGCGCCGACCGGCAAGCGCGTCGAGATTCCGCTCGTCGCGATCGTCAAGTTTCGCGGCGACAAGCTCTATCACGAGCACATCTACTGGGATCAGGCGAGCGTGCTGGTGCAGATCGGCCTGCTCGATCCGGCCGGCCTGCCGGTCGCGGGCGTCGAAACGGCCCGCAAGCTGCTCGACGTAACCGTGCCGTCGAACGGTCTGATGCGCCGCTGGCAGGACAGCGAGCCGCCGACGGGCGGGCATTGACGCGGCCCTTCCCTCACACAACCATGTTCGGAGACACCCCATGACTGCCCTTGCTGGCAAAGTCGCGATCGTCACCGGCGGTGCCACGCTGATCGGCGCCGCGGTCGCGCAGGACCTGAGCCGCGCCGGTGCGTGCGTCGCGATCCTCGATCTCGATGCGGAGAACGGCGCGCGCGTGGCCGCTACGCTCGGCGAACAGGCGATGTTCGTCGCGCTCGACATCACCGACGATCAGGCGATCGAGCGTGCGATATCGGCCATTGCCGAACGGTTCAGCGCGATCGACGTGCTCGTCAACCTCGCGTGCAGCTACGTCGACAACGGCATCCAGGCGACCCGCAACGACTGGCTCGCCGCGATGGACGTCAACGTCGTATCGGCGGCGCGATCGTGAACTTCAGCTCGATCTCGGCCCAGTGCGCGCAAACCGGCCGCTGGCTGTACCCGACGTCGAAGGCGGCGATCCGCCAGCTCACGCGCAGCATGGCGATGGATCTCGCGCCCGATCACATTCGCGTCAACTCGGTGTCGCCGGGATGGACGTGGTCGCGCGTGATGGACGAGCTGACGCACGGCGATCGTGCGAAGACCGATCGCGTCGCCGCGCCGTTCCACCTGCTCGGCCGCGTCGGCGATCCGTCCGAGGTCGCGCAGGTCGTGACGTTCCTGTGCAGCGATGCGGCGAGCTTCGTCACGGGCGCCGACTACGCGGTGGACGGCGGCTATTCCGCGATGGGCCCCGAACAGGCGGTGCCGGCCATTCCGCGTCTCGCGGAGTGACCGTTCGTCGCCGCCGCTTCCCGCAATCACTCCGGCCGGCATCCGGCCACCCAAGGACATTCCCATGAGACGCATCGCCATCGTCGGCGCCGGCCAGTCCGGCCTGCAACTCGCCTTCGCCCTGCTCGACCAGGGCTACCACGTCACGCTTGCGACCAATCGCGACGCCGAACAGATCCGCACCGGCAAGGTCATGTCGAGCCAGTGCATGTTCCACACGTCATTGCAGATCGAGCGCGACCTCGGCCTGAACACATGGGAGGAAGCGTGCCCGTCCGTCGAGGGGATCGGCATCGCGGTGCCGCATCCGGACGGCAATGGCCGCAAGGCGATCGACTGGTCGTCGCGGCTCACCCGCTATGCGCAGTCGGTCGACCAGCGCGTGAAAATGGCCGACTGGCTCGATGGCGTGCGCCGCCGCGGTGCGGACGTGCGCATTGGCGACATCGGCGTGCCCGAACTCGAGGAACTGGCGCGCAGCCACGACCTCGTGCTGCTCGCGGCCGGCAAGGGCGAGATCGTCAACCTGCTCGGCCGCGACGACGCGCGCAGCGCGTTCGACCGCCCGCAGCGCGCGCTGGCCCTCACCTATGTGAAAGGGATGACGCCGAGCCAGCCGTATTCGCGGGTGCGCTTCAACCTGCTGCCCGGCATCGGCGAGTATTTTGTCTTCCCCGCGCTGACCGTGACGGGCCCGTGCGAAATCATGGTGTTCGAAGGCATTCCGGGCGGCCCGCTCGACTGCTGGGCCGACGTGAAGACGCCCGAGCAGCATCTGGACCGGAGCCTGTCGTTCCTGCAGCAATACGTGCCGTGGGAATTCGAGCGCTGCCGCGACGTCGAGCTCACCGATCCGAACGGTACGCTGGCCGGGCGCTTCGCGCCGACGGTGCGCAAGCCGTTCTTCCGGCTGCCGTCGGGCCGCACGGTGTTCGGGATGGCCGATGCGGTGGTCGTCAACGATCCGATCACAGGCCAGGGATCGAACAATGCCGCGAAATGCGCGAACGCGTATTTCGACGCGATCGTCGCGCGCGATGCCGCGCCGTTCGACCAAGACTGGATGCAGCAGACGTTCGAAGGCTACTGGGCCTATGCGCAGCATGTCGTGCGCTGGACCAACTCGCTGCTCGCCCCGCCGCCGCCGCACATCCTCGAACTGCTCGGCGCGGCCGGTCAGCTGCCTTCGCTCGCCGCGGCGATCGTCGACGGCTTCGACGATCCGCGCCGCTTCTCGCCGTGGTGGTTCGAGCCGTCGGCCTGCGCGGCGATGATCCGTGAACACAGCCTGCGTGCGGGGTAACCGACATGGAAACGACCGCCACCGCCAGCCCGGCCCTCGACCCGATGCAATTGCGCGCCGCGTTCGGGCAATTCCCGACCGGCGTGACCGTGATCACCACGTGCGCGACCGACGGACGCAAGGTGGGCCTCACCGCCAATTCGTTTTCGTCGCTGTCGCTCGATCCGCCGCTCGTGCTGTGGAGCCTGCGCAAGCTCGCGCCGAGCCGCCCGGATTTCGTCGCGGCCACCCATTTCGCGATCAACATCCTCGCGCACGACCAGATCGACCTGTCGCGCCGCTTCGCGACGCCCAGCGCCGACAAGTTCGACGGCGTGCTTCACGTCGATTCGCAGACGGGCGGCGTACCCTGCCTCGACGGCGCGAGCGCGCGCTTCGTGTGCCGCAACGTCGGCCACTACGAAGGCGGTGATCACCTGCTCTTCATCGGCCAGATCGAGCAATTCGACGCGTTCGGAAAGGCGCCGCTCGTGTTCCATGCCGGTCAGTATCGCGCGATCGCCGATCATCCCGATCTTTTTCGCGCTGCTTGATTAGTTATACCAACAAATATCCAGGAGGTGGTGAACATGACATTCGGCTCTCGCCTGCTCGTCGTCGCAGGCCTCACGATTGCCGGCATGGCCGCAAGCGCGCCGGCCAGCGCGACCGACCTGCCGGCGGTCAACCTCGGCATGACCAGCTTCCTCGACGGGATGCCGCCGGCCGGCTCCGGCTGGTACGGCACGCAGTACCTGCAGTACTACACGGCCGGCCGCGTTAACGACAATGCGGGCAACAAGGTCGGGCTGCCCAAGCAGGACATCGACCTGTTCGCGGGGCTGAGCCAACTCGTCTATCAGTCGCCGTTGACGTTCGCGGGCATGCATCCCGGCCTTGACGTGATCCTGCCGTGGATCGCGTCGGCGCGGACCGACGACGGCATCGGCAACGTCGCGCTGAATGCGCGTGCCGGCTTCGGCGACCTGCTGATCGGCCCGTTCATCCAGTTCGACCCGGTGATGGGCGCGCAAGGCCCGCGCTTCGCGCAGCGCGTCGAATTCCAGTTCATCGCGCCGACGGGCGCCTACGATCCGTCGCGCGCGATCAACCCCGGCAGCCATTTCTGGTCGTTCGATCCGTACTGGGCGGCAACACTCTGGCTCACGCCCAAGTGGACCGTGTCGTGGCGGCTGCATTATTTGTGGAACGCGACCAACCATCAGCCGGCCACATCGCTCGGCCCGGACGTGACGTCGACGCAGGCCGGGCAGGCCATCCACGCGAACTTCGCGACCGAGTACGAAGTGCGGCCCGGCCTGCGGCTGGGGCTCAACGGCTACTGGCTGAGGCAGACCACCGACATGAAGGAAAACGGGCAGGACGTGCCGGGCACGCGGGAGGCCGTGTTCGCGATCGGCCCGGGAGCCATGTATAGCTTCTCGCAGCAGGATCATCTGATGTTCAACGCGTACTTCGAGACCTATGCGCGGAACCGGCCGCAAGGCACGCGGATGGTGCTGCGGTATGTGCATCACTTTCAGTGACGGCCGCCACCGGGTGAACGGCCCCGATCGCTATCGTCAGACGAAACATGCGGACTGCAGGCATCCGCGCGCCTGTCCTATAGTTTTGGAGAAGGCAACGCAGGCGATACGTCACGACCACGGAGGGTCCGCGCGATGGCCACTTCAGCAACCTCCCGGTTCTTGTCGAACGTATCGCGGCGGCTGGTGCGCGGCATGGTTGCCGTCGCACCGGCCGTGGTCATCGGCCTCGCCGTTTCCGCGTGCGGCGGCGACAGTTCGCCGGCGTCGAACGGGCCCGCGTTCGCAGACGCGGCGCGCCCGCAGATCAACGCGCTGCTCGCGGACACGCTGACACCCGGCGCGGTCGTCTATGTGCAATCGCCGCAGGGCAACTGGCTCGAGTCGTTCGGCACGGCCGTGCGAGGCACGAACACGCCGATACCGACGAATGCGCACTTTCGCGTCGGCAGCGTAACGAAGACCTGGACCGGCACGGTGATCCTGCAACTCGTCCAGGAAGGCCAGCTGAGTCTCGGCGACACCATCAGCAAGTTCGTCGCGAACGTGCCCAACGGCAATACGATCACGATCGAACAGTTGTTGACGATGCGCAGCGGCCTCTACAACTATTCGACGAATCTCGCGTTCAACCAGACGCTCGATGCGCAGCCGGACATGGTGTGGACCACGTCCGAGTTGCTGGGGATCGCGGAAGGCCAACCCGTCTATTTCCCGCCCGGCACGGATTTTCGCTATTCGAATACGAACACGGTGCTGCTCGGGCTCGTCATCGAGCAACTGACCGGCATGAGCGCGGCCGATGCGATGAACGCGCGCCTGTTTGCGCCGCTCGGCCTCGCTAATACCTTTCTTCCGCCGCAGCAGGACACGTCACTGCCGGCACCGGCACCGCAGGGCTATCAATGGGGCACCAATGCCGAAACGACCGACAGCGACACGCTGTCGCCCCAGCGCCAGGCTGACGCGAAAAGCGGCGCGCTGCAGCCGACGAACGTGACCAGCGTCAATACGTCGTGGGCGTGGACGGCCGGCTCCGGCATTTCAACCGTGACGGAACTGGCCGCCTACGTGCAGCGGATGGTCGGCGGCGGCTACCTGAACGCCGACCTGCAGGCGCAACGGCTCGCCAGCTGCACGCCGATCGATGCGACCGATCCGATGTCGGCGAGCTACTGCCTGGGCCTGGCCAAATTCGGCACGTTCTACGGACATACCGGCGAGATTCCGGGCTTCAACACCTTCATGGGCTACGACCCGGTCACGAAAACGACGATCGTCACGTGGGCGAACACGGCTGCCGCGCCCGATGGGCGCGCACCGGCCAACGAAATCGCGCGGATCATCATGGGCGAACTCAGCAAGGCGGCCGAGGTGCCGAGCGAAGGTCGGCCTTGATGCGGTGCAGGGGAATTTGGCAACCGTAGAGGCAGGTCGCCGCTGAACGGCCACCCTTCGACGCAATGCCGCGGTTGCGACGGCATGCCTCGGCGCTCGCGCTGCGTAGGTCGGGACGACAATGCATGGCGGCATGCTCACCGCCGGTTGCAAACGACGACGGCGCTGACCCGCACTCGACGATCGCCTCTCCTCCGTTCACCCGCCGCGATCGTCCTCGTCGATCCGCAGCAGCCGGCCGGCGTTCGCGATCACGACGAACGTGCCGACGTTATGCAGGATCGCCGCCCACACCGCGCCGAGCATCCCGGTCGCGGCGAGCGCGATCACCGCGAGCGTCCACGCGAGGCCGATCGCCGCATTGGTCGTCGCCGTGCGACGGCATTGCCGGCCAAGGCGGATGCAGGTCGGAATCCGCCGCAGGTCGTCGCCCAGCAGCACGACGTCGGCCGATGCGATCGCGATGTCGACGCCGCGCTCACCCATCGCGATGCTCGTCGAGCCGGCCTTGATTGCCAGCACGTCGTTCAACCCGTCGCCGACCACGAGCGGATGCAGGCCGGCGCCGATCTCGCGCATCACGTAATCGAGCTTGTCGTGCGGCAGCGCCTGCGCGATCACCGTCTCGATGCCCGTCTCGGCCGCGACTTTGCTGGCGACGCGCTCGAGGTCGCCCGTCAACAGCGTCTGTCGCGCAAGGCCCAGCGCCCGCAGCTCGGCGAGCGCCTCGCGCGCGTCGGGCCGCAGCGTATCCGCGAAACCGAACCACGCGAGCAGCCGCCCGCCGAGCACGAGGCCGACGAGCGGCCCGTCGAAGCGTTCCGGGGCCGGCGGCAACGCATCGACGTGGTCGGCCAGCAGCGCGGGCCGACCCAGCACGGCCGTGCCGTCCGGCGTGTCGGCGACGACACCGAGCCCGCGCAATTCCCGCGTGCGGTCGAACGGGGCAACGGCGGCGCCGGTGAGGCCGGATGCGGCGGCATCGCGAACGAGCGCGCGGCTCGCCGGGTGCGCGCTGCTTTCGCCTAGCCGTGCGGCCAACGCACGCGCCTGCGCGCCGTCGACGCCAGGCTGCAACCACATCTGGCGGACCTGCAATTCCCCGCGGGTGAGCGTGCCCGTCTTGTCGATCACGAGCGAATCGACTTCGGCGATCTTGTCGAGGAACGCGGCATTGCGAAACAGGATGCCGTGCCTTGCGCCGACCGCGATCCCGGCAATCGCCGTGGCCGGCGCGGCGAGCACCAACGCGCACGGGCACGCGGCCACGATGACCGCGAGCATCGCCGACGCATTCGCGGACGTGAACCAGACGATCGCCGCGATCAGCAGGACGAGCGCGAGATACGCGCCCATGTGCCGCTCGAGCACCTGCGTGACGGGCGGCTTCGCCTGCTCGGCGTGCTGCATCAGCGCGATGATCTTGCCGAGCGTCGAATCCTTGCCGGTGTGAGTGACGTCGATGCGCAGCACGCCATCGAGATTCAATGCGCCGCCATACACGGTGCTGCCTGCGTCGACGTCGTGCGGTACGGATTCGCCGGTGATCGGCCCGTTGTCGACGCTCGACGTGCCCGCCACCACGACGCCGTCGACCGGAATACGCGCGCCGGCCACCACTTCGATGCGGTCGCCCGCACGCAGCGCGTCATACGCGACTTCGACGACACTGCCGTCGGCACCGATGCGACGCACGCGGCCGGCCGTCAGTCGGCCGAGCGCGCGGATCGCTTCCTGCGAACCGAGCACGCTGCGCTCTTCGAGCGCATGGCCGAACGTCATCACGATCGGCAGCAGCGCGGCCGTCGTCATGTCGCCGATCGCCCACGCGGCCAGCATCGCGAGCGCGATCAGGCGATCGGTCACGCCATGCAGGCTCGGTGCGCGCAGGCTGTGCCACGCACTCGCAAACACCGGCCCCGCGACGATCAGCGACGCGAGCGCGGCGAGGAGTTGCGCGAGCGTTTCGCCACCGCCCGACAGCATGCGCCACGCGAACGACAGCACGAGCAGACCGCCCGCGAGCAGCGCCAGCGCGATCTGCCGCGTGATAGTGCGGCGTTCGCCGGAGGACAGCGCGTAGGCCGTCGTGCCGGCGGGAGCGACGTCCGGCTGCGTGGCCGGTTCGGCGAGCGAATTCATCGGGCGTTTCCGGGCAGGATCAGGTTCGAGGTGTCGTGCGGATCGATCGTCGTCACGCGCCCGGCTTTCGACAGCACGCGCTGCACGCGATCGCGATACAGCCGCGCCAGCAGCCCCGGATCGCCGTTCTCGCGGAGCGTCGCGTCGAGCTGCCGGATTTCGAGCGTGTCGGTCTGCGCGGTGGCGACGCGTTCGGCCGCATGGGCCCGCGCGTCCTGGACGATCCGGTCGGCATCCTGCTGCGCGTCTTGCCGTTGCTGTTCGGCGGCGGTGCGTGCTTCGGCGATGGTCCGCTCGGCGAGCTGCAGCGACGTCAGCACCGCGTTGAACGCATCGGCAGCCGCACCGGGAAACGCGGGCTGCACGTCGACACGCGCGACTTCGACGCCGAGCCCCGCGTGCGCCGCGTCGAGCGCGCGCAGGTGCCGCGCGATCGCATCGGCGAGATCGCCGCGCAACCGTTCGCGACGCGCGGCCATCTGCCGGTCGGCGGCCAGTTGCTCGGGCCGAGCCACCAGGATCGCGTCGAGATCGCGGGTCGCCGCGACCTCGACCGCCGACGCGGACACGATCCGCTCGAGCGCTGCGTCGAGACGGTCCCGCTGCAGCACATACGCGTACGGATCGCTGACGCGGTAATAGAGCACCGCGCTCAACGCGACCGCGCCGCCATCGCCCGTCAGTACGTAGCCGGAACCGGCCTGCGCATCGGGCAACCGCGCAACGCCCGGCACGGATGGCGCGAGCGCCCGCGGATCGCGGTCGAGCGAGCGGATCCGCTGTTCGAGCACGCGAGCGGCGCCCGGCACGAGCAGGACCGATTCGAACGGCTGCGGCCATGCGATCACGAGCCCGGCGTCCTGGGTGCGCACGAGCGCGCCGAAACGTATCACCACTGCGCGGCTGTCCGCCGGAATCCGTCGAATGTTCGAGCCGGCCCACGCGCATGCGGCGAGCACCGCGAGCGCGGCGACGAACCAGAACGACAGGCGCACGGCCTGCGCGCCCGGCCCGAGCGGCGGTGCGGACGGTTCGCTCATCGCGCGGCCTTGTGCGTCTTGGGCGCCGGTGCGGCCTGCCCCGACGCGTCGCCCGGGCCCTGCACGAGCACGCGGAACGGCGCGGCGTCGGTGCGCAGGATCAGGTTCGTATTGGTGCCGACCACCGCGTTCAGCGTGTCGAGCGAACGCAGCATCGTGTACAGGTGCGGGTTGCCCGCATAGCTCTTGCCGTAGATGTCGGCCGCGTCCTTGCGCGATTGCGCTTCGATGCCGGCAGCTTTCACGTTCGCATCGGCCAGCGCGATGCGCGCGTCGCGCTCGGCGTCCGAGCGGATCTGCGCGGCCTCGCGATTGCCATCAGCGGTGCGCTGCGCGGCCACCGTCTCGCGTTCCGCGCTCATCCGGTCGACCGTCGCGGCGAGCGTGACGGCCGGCAGCGTGAGCCGTTCGAGCCCGACCTGGGCGACGCGCACGCCGTAAGCCGCATAGAGCTGCGCGTCGATCTGCCGGCGCAACGCCTCTTCGAATTCGCCGATCTTCACCTGTGCCGGATCGGTGTTCACGAGCGACGCGAGATCGTACCCGGCGGACGTCGTCTGCAGCGCGGAGCCGACGAGCGAGCGGATCTGCCGCGCGGCTTCGTCCGGCTCGTTGCCGACCGCACGCATGAAGCGCCCGATGTCGCGCGCATCGGCCGGCACGCGCCACGCGACGTAGGCCTCGACGATGATGCGCAGCCCGTCGCGGGTACCGACATCCTGCAGGCCGCTCGACGTGGTGTGCAGGCGCAGGTCGACGGGCGTCACCGCATCGATCGGCGCGGGCAGGCGCCACGCGAGCCCGGGTTCGAGCAGCACGCGCACGGGCCGCCCGAAGCGCGTGATCACCGACGCCTCGCCGGCACGCACCTGCACGAAGCTCGCGACCGCGAGCGCGACCAGCACGCACAGCGCCGCAACGGTGACGCGCAGGCGGAACGCGCCGGGCGGCTGCGGTGCACCGCGATGCGCGTGACGAGGGTGGTCGTGGCCATGGCCGTGGTGCGCATGATCATGCGCGTGCGAATGAAACAGACTCACGATATCGCCCCGGGTGCGGCGTCGCCCGCGTGTGGTGCGACGGCACGGCCTGCCGCCGTGGTACGCCGCCCACGCGGATCACGCCGCGACATGTCAATGGATGCCGGCCAGATCGCCGGCGGGAGTATTGCGCAGATCGACGGTCGCCCGCGTGCCGTCGGCAAGCCGGTCGTCGATGATCGTCATGCGCGCGTTGTGCAGGCCGCGTTGCAGCCGGTCGAGGTAGTACTCGAACGGAAACGCGGGGCCGCCGAGCCGGTACGCGACCACGTCGGCGTCGAAATCGATCTGCTGCACGCGCGCGGACGACACCGTATCGCCGGCCTGCGCTTCCGCATGCGCGACCCGTTCGAGCGCCTGCTGCTGCGCGTTGCCGAGCAGGCCGGCCGCGAAACCGCGCGCCTGCGCGACGCTGCCCTGCGCGCGGATCTGCGCAGCCTGCACGTCATGGAACGCGGCCGCCGCGCCGGTTGGCGGATGCACGCTCTCGATCACGACCGCGATCACGTCGACACCGCTTTGCAGCCGGTCGAGCTGTTGCTGGATCGCGCGCTTCAACTGGTCGGCCATCGCGGCCTGATTCGTTTCCAGCAGCGCGTCGAGCGTATGCGACGCGAGGTAGTGCACGAGTTCGCGATTGGCGCTCGTGCGCACCGTGCTTTCCGGGTCGATCGTGCGATAGAGCGCCGCGCGCGCGTCGGCATCGGTCGGGCCGAGACGGTAGTCGACCCGCACGTCGGCGTTGACGATCTGGAAGTTCTGGCGGTCGCCGTTTGCGCCGGCGATCACCTGGGTGGTTTCCCAAGGATGCGGTGCATCCCACAGACGGTCGAGGCGTTCGGGCGTCGGGCCGTCGGCGAGCACGGGCGTCGTATCGGCGCTGCCGTCGTTCGCGCTGCCCGCGATCGCGACCTGGTGCACCGCGCCGTTGTCGACGATGCGCGCGCGCCCGAACGGCCAGGGCAGACCGATGTGCAGGCCCGGCTGCCAGACCGCGACTGGCGCGCCGAATCGTTCATACACTGCGCGCTGCTCCGGGTTCAGCACGGCGACGGCGGTGAGCAGCCACGCGCAGGCGACGGTGGCGGCGAGCGCGGCAGGCAGCAGCCGCACGAAGCTGCGCCAGCCCCAGCTTTGCCGTAGGTCGATGCCGTACCGATGGCGCAGTTCGGCGCCGAGCGACGCGAATGGCGACGGGCGCCGGCTCAGCAGCCCGGCGATCGCGCTGGCCGGCACGACGGCGCCGCGCGGCACTGAAAACCACGACAGCACGCCGCGCAGGGCCAGTTCGGCGGCAACGGCTGCGTTGAGCAGCGCGACCGCATGCACGAGCCTGTCCGCCGTGCGGTGCCGGAACGCGAACCAGGCGGTGGCCAGTGCCCCCGCGAGCGCGGTGACGAGCGCGACGCGCAGCACCCGCGTGAGCGACGCGGACACCGCCGAGCCGCTGGCGGCCGCCGCATGATGGCGTTCGGCGACGAGTGTCAGAAAAGCGAGGACGATGCCTGCCGCGCCAGCCGCGAGCGTGGGTTCGGGCGCAGCCATCGCGCGAATCAGCATGACGGGCGACGGTGGCTGCCACGCGAGTGCGGCAAGCGTGACTGAGAGCACACCGCCGGCGGTGACGGCCCACGGCCGCCAGTCGATCGCGGCGGCGATCGCCGGCCACGGGTTGTCGTCGCGCTCAGGTTCATGCTTGCGGCTGAACGCATTGCGCAGCCAGTCGCCGATCAGCGTGGCGGCCGATATTTCCGGAGGATGGCGGCGGGCGCGGCCGGCCAGCAGCACGCCGATCGCGACGACGAGTACGTTGCACCATGCGCTGGCGAGCGGTGCGCACCAGCGCAGGTCGGCAGGCAGGATGTCGACAGCACCCAGCGTGCCGAGCGCGGCGACCAGCAACGCGGCGGCGCCTGCGACCGGCGCGAGTGCGTCGCGGCCGGCCGGGCTGCCGGGAATGTCGTCGTTGCCTTCCGCCTGTTGCCCCATCGGGGGTTCCTTACGTACGCGTTACAGGATGCGCAGGAGTCCGTGCGGAATGCTGCGAGCGGCAATGTAGCGCGGCGGATGATGAAACTCAAGGCATCGATGCGATTGGCGCGCAGGACGAAACAGTCTCAGGGATCGAACCTTTCCGCCGCCTTGCAGCCAACGCGATCGCCGGCCGCCCGCGCGGCGAATCACCCCGGATTCAGATCCGGTGCCGGTACGTCGCCGACTCGATCTCGAGCACCCGGCCGGAATTCGGTACGAACGCGATACGGACACGCTCGCCGTTACGCAAATTGTCAATGGTGTCCTGGTCGACGTCGAAGCGTCGACGCGGCACGTCGGGGCCGTCGTCGGCAATCAGCAGGTAATAGCTCGGCACGCCACCCACACGGCGCACGTCGAGCCTGGCTACCGTGGTGTCGAGCACGAACTTCCGGTTGGCTTTCAGGTCGAGCGAGACCTTGTGCTCGTACCACTTGCCGATCAGATACACGCTCAGGCTGGTTATCACGACGATCCCCGCGACCCACAGGAACGTCAGCAGCGGAAACGCCATCCGCTCCATGAGGAAGACGAGGCCGACCGGCACCGCGGTAAACACGAGCGCCACCACGACGATCAGCAAGCCGCCGCCTTTCATTCCGCGCAAGCGGGCGCGCTCGTGGGGCTCCAGCGGTTCGATCGTCAGCGTCGGCATGGTTCTCCTGTCGTATCGCGACCGGACATGGCGCGTGCAGCGCCGCGATTGCCGCCCATGCTATCGCGCGGCGCCGATCCTGTCATCGCCGCGATTGCGTCCGGGATGAAGCTGACACGCCGGTCGCGATCCGCGACCTCCGCGTCGTCGCGCACAACGCGATGCCGGCAAACTTCGCCGGCATTCAGGTTAGCAGTAGGGGGCAGCCGGTAAGGCGGTGGACTACGGCTAGTTCCATGGCCGACCATGGGTCCAGGATGCATTGACGCCGCTATGGTCAACCTGTCTCGCGGTGCCGCCTGGGGAGGGAGCCTCCATGAAGCCTGTTGCCGTGCCGGCCGGCGGGGGTGGCCGTCCGGCACGCAAAACCTTTATTGACGATTCCGGCGTGACGCCGGCGCGCCGCTCAATGCCCCATCACGGCGAACGTCGGCAACAGCACGCGATACACGTGAATCATCGCCGGCCCGAGCAGCACCAGCATCAGCGCGGGAAAGATGCAGAAGATCAGCGGGAACAGCAGCTTCAGCGCGATCTTCGCGGCCCGCTCCTCGGCGCGCATCCGGCGCCGCGTGCGCAGCATGTCCGACAGCACGCGCAGCGATTCGCTGATGCTCGTGCCGAAGCGATCGGCCTGGATCAGCATCGTGCAGAACGATTCAATATCCTCCACACCGGTGCGCAGCGCGAGATTGCGCAGCGCCGTCTCCTTCGTGAAGCCGGAGCGCATCTCGAGCAGCAGCAGGTCGAGTTCGCTCGAGACCACCTCGCTCGTGAACCGCAGCTCCTCGCTCACCTTCATCAGTGCCGCGTCGAGCCCCAGGCCCGCTTCGACGCACACCGTCAGCAGGTCGAGCGCGTCCGGGAAATCCTCGAAGATCTTCTGCTGGCGCACCTTGATCCGCTGCGACAGCACGATGTTCGGGATGTAATAGCCGATCCCGGCGAGCACGACGAGGATGACCGACAGGATCGCGCGCTCGTCCCCGAGCCGGGTCGTGACCAGCACCAGCAGCGCCGCGCACGGCACCGCGAGCGCGAGGAACGTCTTCGCGGTGAAATACAGCGCGGCCGCGCTCTGGTTGCGCCAGCCGGCATTCATGAGCCGGATGCGCAGCGGCGAATTCTCCCAGCCATCCTTCGGCACCGACAGCTTCGAGATCGGGGTCGACAGTTCCACCAGCTTCGCGACCCAGCGCGACGCCATGTCGTCGCCGTCGCCCGGGCCCACCACGCCGGCACCGGCACCGGCGCCGCCGGCCTGCTGAATCCGGCGCTGGATGTTGCGCGGCGCGAACAGCAGCATCGCGGCGAGTGCGCCGCCGGCCACGAAGAGGAACAAGCCACCCAGCATCACGGCGTGGACTACGCTCAGGTTTTGCATGACAGCCTCGCAACGGTTCGTTATTCGATTTGCGCGTCAGACGCGAATCCGGACAATGCGGCGGATCCACAACAGGCCAAAGAGCATCGACACCAGCATCGCGCCGACCATCCTGATCCCTGCCGGATCCTCCCAGAGCACCGACAGGAACTCGCGGTTCAGCAGCGCGATCGCGCCCGCGGTACCGAACGGCAGCAGCCCGAGAATCCACGCGGACAGCCGCCCTTCCGCCGACAGCACGCGCACCTTGTCGAACAGCTTGAAGCGCTCGCGGATCAGCGCGGAGATGCTGTCGAGCAGCTCGGCCAGGTTGCCGCCGGTCTCGCGCTGGATCAGCACCGCGATCACGAAATAGCGCAAGTCCTGCACCGGCACACGCGTCGCGAGGTTCGTCAGCGCGTCGTGCAACGACACGCCGTAGTTGACCTCGTCGAACGTGATCCTGAACTCGCCGCCCATCGGATCGGGAAACTCTTCGCTCACCATCCCGAGCGTGCTCGTGAACGAATGGCCGGAGCGCAGCGCGCGCGCGATCATGTCGCAGATGTCCGGCAACTGCCGTTCGAGCTTGCGCATGCGCCGCCTGCGGCAGCGCACCACGTACATCGTCGGCAAGCATCCGGCAAACAGCGCGATCGGCAGCACGGCCAGTTGCGGCAACGCGGCGAAGCTCAGCGCCAGCCAGGCGAACACCGGAAACACCGCGCTGAGCACGATCAGCTTCGGCAGCGACCAGTCGAGGCCCGATTGCTGGATCAGGAGATCGAGCGTCTGCACGCGCGGCATGCGCAGCAGCAACCGATCGAACGGCTTCGACTCGTCGAGCATCCGCTTCTTCAGGATCGACAGCCGCTCCTGCTGCACGTTGCCGCCGGCCGACATCGCGCGGATGCGCGACTCGATCCGGCGCGCGGCCGTGCCGTGCCGCGCGTTCCACCATTGATAGGCGCCTTCGATCGTCAACACGACGGCGACGAAGGTGAGAATCACAAAGGCGTAAAAGATCGTGTTCATGAGGCCTCCCCGGCAGCCAACGGCGCCCTGTCGTCAGTTCGTCTCGTAACGCTGCGACGGGTCGTAGAGCGAATCCGGCAGGTTGATGCCGAATGCCTGCAGCCGCTCGACGAACTTCGGCCGCACGCCGGTCGCGCAGAAGTGGCCGCGTACCGAGCCGTCTCGATCCACGCCCGTGCGCTTGAACGTGAAGATCTCCTGCATGTTGATGATGTCGCCTTCCATCCCGGTCAGCTCCTGGATGCTGACGATCTTGCGCTTGCCGTCCGTCAGCCGCGCGGCCTGCACGACCACCGAGATCGCCGACGCGATCTGCTGGCGCATCGTCTTCGGCGGCAGCGTCAGGCCGGAAACGCTGATCATGTTCTCGAGCCGCGTCAGCGCGTCGCGCGGCGTGTTCGCGTGGATCGTCGCAAGCGAGCCTTCGTGGCCGGTGTTCATCGCGTTGAGCATGTCGAGCGCTTCCGCGCCGCGCACTTCGCCGAGGATGATCCGGTCCGGGCGCATCCGCAGCGCGTTGCGCACCAGCGTGCGCTGCGTGATCTCGCCCTTGCCCTCGATGTTCGGCGGGCGCGTTTCGAGCCGCAGCACGTGCGGCTGCTGCAGTTGCAGCTCGGCGGCGTCCTCGATCGTCACGATCCGCTCGTTGCGCGGAATGTAGCCGGACAGGATGTTGAGCAGCGTCGTCTTGCCGCTGCCGGTGCCGCCCGACACCAGCACGTTCACCTTCGCACGCGACAGCGCATCGAGCAGCTCGGCCATCGGCGGCGTCAGGCTGTGGTAGCGCACGAGGTCGTCCATCTTCAGCGGGTTCACCGCGAAACGCCGGATCGACATCAGCGGCCCGTCGATCGCGGACGGCGGGATGATCGCGTTCACGCGCGAACCATCCGGCAGCCGTGCGTCGACCATCGGGCTCGATTCATCGATGCGGCGCCCGACGCGCGACACGATCTTCTCGATCACTTTCATCAGGTGCGCATCGTCGTAGAACGTCACGTCGGTCAGTTCGAGCTGGCCGCTGCGCTCGACATAGACCTGCCGGTACGTGTTCACGAGGATGTCGGAAATGCCGGGGTCGCGCAGCAGCGCTTCGAGCGGGCCGAAGCCGAACATCTCGTCATACACGTCGATCGCAAGCTGCCGCCGCTCGATGTCGTTCGCCGGCATCCGTTCGTCGTCGAGAATGCGCGAGATCAGCGCGGCGATTTCCTGACGGACCTGATCCTGCTGCAGCCGCGACAAGCGCTCCAGCTCCACGCGCTCGAGCACGGCCAGGTGAATTTCGCGGCGCAGCTTCTGGTACGCATCGCGTACCGACGAATGAGCCGGGCCGGCCGGTTCGCTGCCCGCCGCCAGCGGCGGGGTCCGGTGCAACGACATCTGTTCGCGCAATGACATGATCGATTCCCCGAAAGAGTTACATGGACTTGAGCTTCGGCGTGGCCTTGCGGCCGAAGAGCCTGGACATCAGCGGTTCGCTGCGCGCGGCGCCGTGTCCCGCGCGCACCTCCCCTTCGACCAGCTGTTTCGCGTAACCCTGCAGCGCACGCGTGACCGCCGTGCTGCGTGCGAGCCGCGATACCGGATGGCCCTGGTTGACCGCTTCGAGCACGGTGTCGGCGTCGTCGGGCATCGTGCAGGCGGCCTTCATGCCGAGCACTTCCTCGAGCGCGGTGCGGGTCCGGTCGCTCGCGCGCGTCGCACGGTTCAGGACGAGCCGCATCTGGTCGGTCGAGTAACCGAGCGACACGAGTATCTCCAGCAGCCGGCGGCCGGCGCGCACGTGCGGCATCGTGGGCTGCATCACGAGCTGGATCTGGTCGCTGCGATCCAGCGCGACCATCGACAGCGGGTTGATGCCGACGCCGATGTCGAAGATCACGAAGTCGTAGCGCGGCGCGGCGACGCCCAGGATCCATTCGAGCGCGTCCTCGCGCATCTCGGCGGCCTTGACCGGGTCGCCGGCGCCCGCGAGCACGTGGAAGTTCTCCGTCACGTGCGCAACGCTCGCGTCGAGAAACGCGCTGTCGAGCCGCTCGATCTGCGTGCACAGCTGCGGCAGCGTCGACGGCGGGGTTTCGTCGCTGACGAGAAAAGCCGCATCGGCGAACTGCTGGTTCAGGTCGATCAGCAGCACGCGGCGCTTGAAGCCTTCCGCGATCTCGAAGGCGACATTGCTGGCCGCGAAGCTCGTGCCGGCCCCGCCCTTGCACGACATGAACGAGACGATCCGCGTATCGTCGGTGTCGCGCCGCGTGCTTTGCGCGGCCGCGCGTTCGAGCGCGTTGCCGAGCGCCTGCGGGTCGAGCGGCCACTGCAGCACGTCGCGGGCGCCCGCGCGCATCGCGTCGAGCAGCACGTTCGGCGACGCGTCCGCGGTCACGAGGATGCAGGTCAGCCCGGCGTGCGCCCGGCAGATCCGCTCGATCGCCGACAGCTCGGACGCGTCGAGCAACGTGCCGTCGATCAGCACGATGTCGAACGCGTCGAGCCCGTCGGTGCGATGTTCGATCTGCGACGGTCGGCCGGTCGCGCGCGTCGCGCGATAGCGTCCGCAGTCGGCCACGAGGCGCGCGATCTGCGTGAGTCGCGCGGTGTCGTCGGAAGCTACGAGGATGTTGATCATGACGTGTGCCTCGTTTGTTCGATCAGTTGCAGTTGGCGCCGCCGGTCGAGGAAGTCAGGCTTTCCCGCGGCAGTGTCGTCGTGAACGGCGGCATCGTCACCGTGACGTTCACGAACGGGATCATCGTCTTGACCGTGACGTTCGTGACGCTCACGGTCACGAACGAGCACGTGTTCACGGTGCAGTTGGCCGGGGTGTAGTTCACCGACACGTTCGCGCTCGACAGCAGCGGCAGCAGCGCGGTCACGCGCTTCGCGACGCCCGCCGCATTGACGTCGCACACCACCGCCGTGCGCGCGCCCAGGCGCACGGCTTCGCTCGCGGTGTTCCAGTAGAACAGCACGCGGCCGAATTCGAAGATGCCGATCAGCAGCATGATCAGGACCGATGCGATCAGCCCGAACTCGACGAGTGCAGCACCGCGCTGGCCACGCCGGCGCGACAGCGGAAAATGGCGCGCGTTCATGACACTTGCCTCATCACGGTGACGATGTTGCCGAACGTGATCGACGTGATCCCCGGATACACGGGGATCGGCTGGTACTGGTAGCCCTTGATCTTGACTTCGACGACGTTGATGGCGCCCGTCGCCGTACCGCCTGACGCGTTGTTGTTCGCGTCGTAAGTCGGCAGGTTCGCGAATTGCGACGGGTCGGACGCGTCGCTGCAGCCGGTCGTGTGCTGCGCATCGCAGATCGTCACCATCGAGGTCGTGAGCCCCGGCACCAGCTCGGTGCCGGACGCACCGCACGTCGTGCTGCCGTAGACGACGAGGCACTGCGCCGCCGACACCGGATACGCGCTGTCGGTCGGCAGCCAGACCGACAGGTAGCGCGCCGCATCCCGCGTCGCCTTGGTCAGCGTCTCGTACTGGTAGATCGCGCGGCCGAACTCGGCCACGCCGGTCGCGAGCAGGATCATCGGCATCAGCACGATCGCGAACTCCACGGCGACGACGCCACGGGTGCGCGAACGGCGAAACGGACGGGTTTTCATGATCGTCTCTCCGCTATTGAACGAGCATCGGAACCTGGGTCCCGGACGCGCTGCCGCTGCCCGGCATCCCGTGCGTCGCGCACGGGTTGTTGCCGGAAACCGACGAGCCGAGATATTCGAGGTGTGCGACGACACCGCCGCTGCCGGGGCTGAACGGCAGCGGATCGAGCATCAGCACGCAATCCCATTGCGTGACGTGCACCTTGCCGCTGTTGCCGTTCAACGTCGAGCAGTCGCCTTCCGGGGCAAGCGCGACGCGGCGGTCGCCACCGTAGGTCTGGTAATTGGCCGCCGACCACGTGCCGTTGGTCGCGACCCCGCTGCCCGACGGCGGCGCGCCGTCGCCCTGGTAGGTCTTGAAGGTCGTGCGGTCGGTCACGAACTGCGTGTAGGCGTCGCCCTTGATGCCGGCCGTTCCCGGCGGCCCGTAGTTCGGGCCGACGTACGCGTAGCCGGTGAAGTCGGGCTGGCCGCTCGATCCGTTCGCGCCGTTCGTATAGATGCCGAAGCGCGTATTCCAGGCACGTAGCGACCCCGATTTGAGACCCGTGGTGCTCAGGTCCGGCGGGCTCGTGATGTTGCAGGTGTTGCCCGACAGCTCGCCGGCCAGGGTGGTTTCGTTCGTCGAGCCGTCGAGTGCCGCCCAGCCGAAGTTGCCGGGCCCGTAGGTCGACGACGACCCGGACGGCGACGTGATCCAGTCGCCGACGTTGTAGGATGGCGCTCCGGTGGCGCGGCACACGAACACCGGGATCGCGCAGGTCGTCTGGCCACCGCCCACCGTCGCGATCGCGCTGGCCGACACGCTCGCCGCGTTCGCGAGCTTCGTGCCCGGCAGCACGTTCAGCACCTCGATGAACCAGTGCGCGATGTTGCTCAGCGACGCGGTGCACTGCACGTACTTGATATTGGCCGGGTTCGTGACCGAGTTCTTCGTCAGGAACGCATCGGTCAACGAATCGCTGAACGTGACGTTCGCATTCGTCGACAACTGCACCGACTTGTTCTGGAAGAACACGAAGTTCAGGTGGCCGGCGGCAATGCCGTCGGCCTCGGCCACGGACAGGCTGATGGCTCCGGTCAGGTCACGCGCAGCGGACAGCGCGCACGCATCGGCGCTGTTTTGCAATTCGCTGCGCGTGACGTACAGCTTGCCGAGATCCAGCGCGAGGCCGACGAACCCGATCATCACCGCCAGTGCGAGACCGACGATGATCGCGACGGCACCGCGCTGGCGATGCAGGCTGCGACGCATGACTTTCGGATAGCGAGCTGCGCTGTTCATGGCGTTCTCCCTGGGCGTGCCGTCGTTACTGGTTGGACTTGCCGATGCCGATCACGAACGCATTGGCAGGCGGATCGATCTGCTTGAACGACTTGTCGTAGTTGTCGAGCGCCGACGTGGCCGCGCCGCCGCCGACCATCGGTGCAGCCGCGTGATCGGCGGCATGCGGATCGATGATCTGGGCTTGTGTCACGGCGCGGACCGATTCGCCGAAGCGGGTGTCCCACACCGGGGTCGACGACATGCAGCCGGCAAGCGCGAAGGCAAGCGGTGCGGCGAGCGCCGCGCGGCGCACGAATACGAGGTAGGCGGATTTCATGAGTGTCCCCTTGGATGGCATCAACGATCGGTGGACTCGGATTCCGAGCGGGCGATCTGCGCGTGCGCAGCCGCCGGGATCTGCTGTTTCGGTCGCGCCGGCGTTGCCGGCCGGGCCGGTGCGTTGGAGCCGGCCGCGGCAAGGCGCGCGGCGGCGGCTTCGATGCGCGCGATGCGGGCCGCGTTGGCCGCGTCGGGTTGCGGCACGGTGGCCGCCACCGGCGCGGGCGCCTTCTGCGGCTCGGCCGGGACCGGCGGCTGCGCGTCCGCACCTTGCGGTGCGCGCGGTGCGGGCAGCGCGGCGGCCGGGCCGGCCGGCGCGTCCGATTGCGGCGCCGGTGCGGGTGCCTGAGCCGGTGCCTGAGCCGGTGCCTGCGGGGCAGCTGCTGAGCCGTTCGCCGGTTGTGCGCCTGGCTTGCGAACACCACCGCGGCCTTCCATGTTGCCGGTCGCATACACGTCGGCTTCGCTCGGCTTCGAGAAGCTGTCGGTCGGCAACGGCACGTCAGCGGTCTGCAGCGGCTTCACGAGGTGCGGCGTGATCAGGAAGATCAGCTCGGTGCGGTCCTGCTGGAACGACGTGCTGCGGAACAGTGCGCCGAGCACCGGCACTTCGCCGACACCCGGGATCGACTTCAGCGCGCCCGTCACGTTGTCCTTGATCAGCCCGCCGATCGCGAACGATTCGCCGTCGCTCATCTGGACCGTCGTCGATGCGCGCCGCGTCGTGATCAGCGGCAGAATCGACGTGCCGCCGATGTTGGTCGAGCTCAGCGTGACGCCCGTCTGCGACAGTTCCGACACTTCCGGCGCCACCTTCAGGCTGATCCGGCCGTTCGCCAGCACGGTCGGCGTGAACTTCAGCGCGACGCCGAATTCCTCTTCCTGCAGCGTGATCGACGACGTGCCGTTGCCGCTGCTCTGCGGGATCGGGATGAAGATCTTGCCGCCGGCGAGGAACGTCGCTTCCTGGCCGCTGATCGTCACGAGATTCGGTTCCGCGAGGATCTTGACCAGGTTGTCGGTGTTCTGCACATCGGCCGCGATGCTGAACGGCTTGTTGTTCGCCTTGTTGAAGACGGCCCCGCTCGCGACCCCCGCCAGCAGGTTGCTGACCAGCGCGCCGCTCCACGAACCGAACCCGCCCTGGATGTTGAATGCGCTGCCCATCTGGTTCAACAGCGTCTTCGACACCTCGGCCACCTTCACCTCGAGCATCACCTGCTGCGGCGACGTGACGGCCAGCATGTTCAGCACACCGCCACCGCCTTGCTTGCCGCCCGCGGCCGGGTCGCCGGCGCTGTCGCCGTAGGCGCGCGCGATCTGCACCGCCTGTTGCGCGGCCTGCGAGCTCGACACGGTGCCCGACAGCACGATCGTGCCGGCGGCGGTCGTCACGCGGATGTCGCGCTCGTTCGGCATCAGCTGCTGCAGCGACGCCTGCAGGCCGCCGGCATCCGCGCCGACTGCCACGTCGATCACCCGGCATGCACCGCTGCGGCCCTGCACGATCATGTTCGTCGTGCCGACCGACAACCCGAGGATGTACAGCGTCTGCGGCGACACCATCGTGGCCTGCGCGACGGCCGGATTGCCGATCGTCCGATTGCGGACCGGCTCCGGCATCGGCACCAGCAGCGACTTGCCGAGCGGCACGCTGACGCTGGTCGAGTCACGCACCGCGCCGACGCAGTTCGGCCCGTGCAGCGGTCCCGCCGACGCGGCGGGTGCGGCGGCCGCCACCGGCGCCATGCTGATCGTCATCTGCATCGGCCCCTTGCCGACCGCGGCCGGCGCGCTGGCGCCGCCTTTCGTCAGCACGGCCGACTCGACACCTTCCTGAGCCAGTGCGCCATAGACGGTCAGCCATCCGGAACAGAGGATCGCGGCCATCATCGTGCCCCGTGCGACGCGTGTACGCAGCGGGCCGGTACCTGTGCATTGCGGTTTGATCTTCATTTCGTCTGATCCCCCGAGAGACCGGCGCTGCGCCGGTTATCGACTTCCAAGGCCGCCGTGTCTCACTGACGGCCGATCTGTTTATCTGGATGAATAGGTCTGCTTCAGAAACATTCGACGCTGCCCCGTACGCCGGTCAGCACGCCGACGCAGTCGCGCCGTACTTCCGGCGCCGCGTGCGATGCGACGTGTACGCGTACCGTCTTCACATGGACCGGTGCCGGCGGCGCTTCGGGTGCGGGCTCCTTGCCGAGCAGCGTCAGCTTGGTCGCGCCGTCGGTGTTCAGCGTCTTCTGGTCGACCTGGTTGCGCAGCACGAGCGACAGCGTGCCGACGCTGCGTGCGAGGTCGAGCCGTTCGGCCTGGTCGGGCGTGACTTCCAGCGTGACCGCGTTGACGACCTTCGGCGCCGTGTCGTCGCGGCTGACCTGCTGCGCGACGGCGAGCACGAGGATGTGTTCGAGCACGATCTTGGAGATGCTCTGCCCGTCGGTCTTGCCCTGCTGTTCCTGCGTGTTGACGATCACGTCGACGTAGTTGCCCGGCAGCGCGAAGCCTGCGACGCCGACCACATCGTTCACGCGCACCGTGATCGCGCGGCTGCCGTCCGAGATCACCGCGGACAGCCCGCCCTTCGTGCCGACCGGCGCGAGCTTCGACTCGATCACCGGCTCGTCCCGCGACAGGCTGGTGCGGACCACGCGCCCTTCGAGCGCCTTGGTATCGGTGAACGCGCCGGTCGGCACGCTACCCGACGGCCAGCTCACCATGCGGATCTGGTTCGGCCCGAGCGGTTCGCCCAGGTTCAGGTCGGTGGCCGCCACCGCAACCGGCGTGACCGAGCTCGTGGATGTCTGCATCAGCCAGTGGGACGCGAACACAACCGCGGCAAGACCCGCGACCATCGCGACGACCAGCATCAGGACCGCTCGACTGTTTTTCATGGCAATGCTCCTCGACGAATCGTGAAAGAAACCGCTCAACCGGTGACGTAGGTCCGCCCGCCGCGCTCGACGGGCGGCGGATGGCCGCCGTCCCGTTCAGGCGCTGCGCCGAAATAGCTCGCCCATGCGTCGTACAACCCGTCGTGCGTCACTTCGGGCGGATCGCCGCGGTAACGCGCGCCGGCAGCCACGAGACGCAACAGGTCTGCCGGGAAACAGGCGAGAAACGCCTTGCCGGTCGGCAGGTGCAGCCGATGCAGCAGGTAGTCGAACGCATCGCTTGCCGCGACGAGGCCCAGCGACGTGCAGGCCGCGTCGAACAACGCGCGATAGTCGTCGATCGACAGCGCGCCGACGTGCAGCTTCGAGCCGAGGCGGCGCAGGAATGCGTCGTCGCCCAGCTGCTCCGGCGACAGGTTGCTCGAGAACACCGGCCAGACGTCGAACGGCAGCACGAAGCGGTTGCCGGATTCGAGCGTCATGTAATCGACGCCGCGATCGAGCGGGCGCAGCCAGCGATTGAGCAGGTCGCGCGGCTCGACGCGCTGGCGGCCGAGATCGTCGACGACGTACATGCCCATGTTCGCCTTCATGTGCGGCGGCGCCTGGTAGAAGCCGGCGGCCTCGTCGCGGCGCAGGTCGAGCTCGTCGAGCGTCAGTTCGCCGCCGGACATCACGACCGGCCGCTCGCACAGGCGCCAGCGGCGATCGACCGACTGGCCGCCGGGTTGCGATGCCGCGTCGACATGCACGAGCGGATCGTAGATCTGGATCACTTCGCCGGCCGCGCAGATCGCATGCGGCACCGGCACGTACCCGTGCATCAGCGAGCCGAGCCGCTCGGCGAGGAAGGTCTTGCCGCTGCCGGCCGGGCCGTAGATCAGCAGCGGACGGCCCGCGTTCAGCGCCGCGGCCGCCGCGTCGAGCACCGCCGTGTCGATCACGATGCCTTCGAAGGCGGCCCACACATCGCTCTGGCCGATGTGCAGCTTGCGCACCGAATGCGCGGCCACGCATTCGAGATAGGCGCCGAGCGTCACCGGCGCCGGCCCGCTGTAGCCGCTGCGCGCCCGTTCCTCGAGCGCAAGCACGCGGCCCGCGTCGGTCAGGCGGAACGTCACGTCGAGATCGGTCGCACCGCGATGGGTGAGTTCGACGAGGTGCTCGCGCACCAGGAATGCAAAGACGTCGTCGAGCACCGCGAGCGGCAGGCAGTGCCGCTCGACCAGATCGCCGTACGACGGGCGGCCGAGCATCAGCGTCGACTTCAGCACGAGCCCGGCGACGAACGTCTTGCTCAGTCCCGTGTCGTCGAGCGAGCGCGGTGCCGCGGGCAATTGCGGGCCCAGCTTCGTATGCGCCTCCCGCGACGGCAACGGATCGGGCAGATGGGCCACCTGCGCGTCGCGTCTCGGTTCGGTATGGTTCGTGTTCATGGTCGTTCCATCCTCGTTGCGGATGCGTCG
The DNA here is from genome assembly GCF_020419825.1 of Burkholderia sp. AU30198. NCBI lineage: Bacteria > Pseudomonadati > Pseudomonadota > Betaproteobacteria > Burkholderiales > Burkholderiaceae > Burkholderia > Burkholderia sp. AU30198. Next base: position 227,106 of record NZ_JAIZSA010000005.1, read on the forward strand.
CGCTATGCGTACGACGCGAACAACATGGCCAGCGTGCCGGCCGCGATCGCGACGCCATACGGCAGCGAGCCGACCGACGTGATTTCCGCGGCGCCGTCGGTGGCCGCCGCACCCTTGCCCTGCGCGTGCCGCGCGATCAATGCGCGGACGTTTGCCCACATCCGGCGCATCCGGCCGCGCATCAGCACGACCGCGAGTGCACCGATCCCGCCGGCCACGAAGGTGGCCAGCACGATGTAAAAGGTCATGTGTGCGCCGACCCACGCGCCGATCGCGAGCATCAGCTTCACGTCGCCGGCCGCCATGCCGCGCAGCAGATAGAACGGCAGCAGCAGCGCGAAGCCGGTCGCGGCGCCGGCAAGCCAGCCGAGTGCCCCCGCCAGGACGCCGTGCAGCAGGCACTGGGCGACCAGCGCGCCGGCCAAGCCGAGCGCGACGAGGCGATTCGGGATGCGGCGGGCCGCGATGTCCGTGCCGGCCGCGGCGACCGCGAGCAGCGTCACGCACAACGGAATCGGGTAAGGCGGCGCAACGAGTAACATGGCGAACCTCGCGGAGCGGATCGAAGGATCAGGAGACCATCGCCAGCGCGGTGGCTGCGGCGGCCGTGACGGCCGTTGCGATCACCACGTACGTATCGGCAAGCGCACCTCGCAGCGTGACGACGCTGCCCAGCACGGCAACAGCGAACGTCGCCGCGAGGAATGCAGACTCGATCGACGTCACGCCCCGCTCGTCGCCGATCCCGAGGCTTGCGATACGCGCCCTGGCTTGCATGATGGTCTCCGGTTCCGGGTGATCAGAAGTGTGGGAGCGGCTCGAACGCTGCACCGGCCGAGCCGTCCGCACGTCCTGCTTGTCAACGGCCTCAAACGGCCGAGGTCAGATCGGCAGCGATCGTGGTGAACACGGTCTTGAGTTCCGTGCCGACCGCGGTGACTGCGACGATGATGCCGACTGCGATCAGTGCTGCGATCAGGCCGTATTCGATGGCGGTCACGCCGTCTTCATCGCGAACGAAACGGGCGGCTTGTTGAATGAACTTGGACATGATGATCTCCTTGCGTGGTCACTTTCAAAGCCCTCGCGTGCCGGCTGGTCGGATGACCGTGCATCGATACGTCGAGGTCGGGTGTTGTTGCCGTGTGGTGCCGACGAGCGATTCGGATGTGTCGTTCGTCGTACCGTCCATCAGAGTGCTGTTACTGCCGAGTCCAGAGTCGAGGCGATCGTGCTGAACACGGTCGACAGATCCTGACCGATCGTCGTCAACGCGGCGACGATGCCGAGCGCGATCAGTGCAGCGATCAGGCCGTATTCAATGGCCGTCACGCCATCCTGATCCCGAACAAACCACGCGATCTTTTCGATGATTCTTTTCATAAGCACTCTCCATTCGGACTGCTACGTAATACCCTTCGTCTCTCATGACGTCGGGACGGGCACCACCGGCACTACTCGAAAAATCGGAACGCGTCGCTCAGCTGCGGGAACGGGGAAACACACCCCTGTCCGTGCGAACGGGTATCAATGACGCAGAGAGCGAGAGAGGCGTGTACGGTGCGACCGGCCGGATAAACCGGACGATCCGATCGACCGGAACGGCACGACGGCCGTTCGACGCATGGAATCCTGTTGAACGGGAGACAAACTCCCGGCAAAACTGCAATGTGTCTTTAACGCGGTTTGCAAGCCGCACTGTGCTGTGGTCTTTCATTTTTATTCCCCATATGCTGCCATGCCGATTTCTTATTGCCCTGACGATACCGGGTCTCGTTGGTCATTCGACGCAAAATTGCGAGGGTGATCGACCTGGAGCTGCGTATTCCCCGACGCGCTCCGGCCTTCCTTTCCGCAGGTGATTCCGAAGCTGGTTCCGTCTGTCTTTTGCTGGAACCGCCCGGTCGTCACCGCGTCGACTGCCGTGCCAACGCTTACGCAAAGAGCAGGCCACCCCGGGCAGAATCCAGGCGCATCAAGGGTTCCAGCGATGCCCGTGTTCTTCGGCCCGGGGCCCGATGCCGGAAATGTTTCAGAATTGATATAGGTTTTTCCGCAAGCGTTGTAAGCCGGAATGCCCACAGCCGCGCTGCGTCAAGGATCAAAAATTTTTACTCAGGATTTTCCCGAACGCCCTCGACGACCTGCACTTCGCGCGATCGGCGGGATGCGGCACCGGTCAAAATGACGGAATGTTTCAACGCAGAAACAAAAATACCGATCACGTCGATTACTCATACCTGAAAAACCGCTTTTCGCGAGACTCACCGGGCAATCTAAATACCGGCTTTCAGTGCGTGGTTTGCATCACGCGATTTTTTCTTCAACAATGAATTCACCGGACAACGCCATTTCAGTGCGATTCGATCCGCAGGCACGACAACATGAAACGGCTGCGACAGACCACGCAGCCTCTACACACAGACGGGGAATCATGTACACAGCCAATCGTGGGACGCGCGTTCGCGCCATCCGCTGTGCTCAATGGCTGACAGCCGACCGGATCATTCCGTACAGCTGCATCATGCTGATGCTCTTCGTCGCGCTGGTGGTCTTGTGGGGTGTCGTGACCGACGGCTTTACATCGAGCGACGTGACCCGTCCGGGTGTCGACTTCTCGGTCTTCTGGACCGCATCGCATCTCGTGTTGCAAGGCCATGCCGCATCGGCCTACGACCCTTCGTCATTCCTGCTGGCCGAGACCGCGCACTTCGGTGCGTATCTGCAGCATCGGCCGCTCCCCTGGCTCTATCCGCCGACGATGTTGCTGTTCATCGCGCCGGTTGCCCTTGTGCCTTTCCTGCCCGCTTACCTCCTTTTTTCCGCGGGCAGTCTTTTATGCTACGCGTTCGCCGTCTCGCGGTTGTCGGGATTGCGCGCGCATCTTCCCGTGCCGCGCGCCACGGCGCTCGTCGTGATCGCGTACTCGGCCGTGTGCCTGTCCGCACTGTTCGGCCAGAACAGCATCCTGACCGCCGGCATCGCCGCCCTCGCGCTGCATCTGCTCGGCAAGCGCCCGGTCGCGGCCGGTGTGTTGATCGGGCTGCTCGCGATCAAGCCGCAACTGGCCGTGGTGTTCCCGTTCGCGCTGATCGCGGCGCGTGCGTGGCGTGCGTTCGGAGCCGCGGCAATCAGCGCGGCGCTGTTCGCGGCGGTCGGGATCGCGCTGACCGGTGTCGGCGCGCTGCATGGGCTGGACCACGCCGTGGCGACGGTGCGCGACCAGCATTTCATGCTGCCGTCGTACTGGCTCGCGTCGCCGACGCCGTTCGCCGCGCTGCGGCTCGCGGGCGCATCGGTGGCGGTCGCGCTGGCCGCGCAGGTGGTGGTCGCGCTGCTCGCGATCGCGGCGACCGTCGACGTCTGGCGCCGCACGCCCGACATGCGCTTGCGCGGCGCGGTACTGTCCGTCGCCACCTTGCTGATTACGCCCTATCTGTGGCACTACGAACTAACCTGGCTCGGCATCGCGATCTTCTGCCTGATCGCCCACGGCTTTGACGAAGGCTGGATGCCCGGCGACCAGGGCGTGATCGTGCTCGCCTGGCTGCTGCCCGTCTTCGAGATGCTGAACCGGTTGATGAAGCTGCCGCAGATCGGTCCGATCGTCCTGCTTGCCGTGCTGTTCGTCGTCGTTCGCCGCACGGCACAGCGCTCGCCGCGGAATGCACGATGAAAACGCCCCTTTCCGTTCGCCATGCCCATCCTGCGATGGATGTGCATCCGGAACTCCCGATCGCCGGCCCGCGCCGCTATCCGCACTGGCTCAATCGCGATCGCGTGCGCGCCTATGCCGCCGGCGTGTTGCTGACCGAACTGCTGTTCATCGGCATCTACATTGCCCGGGTGGCCTTCCAGCATGCCGCCGTGCTGGTCCCGCTGTCGCAGGATTTCTCCGCCATCTGGAGCGCGGCATGGCTCGCCGCGCACGGGCGTGCCGCCGACGTCTGGCATTTCGACGCGTTGTTTGCGATCCAGCAGATCGCCGTTCCGGGAATGACTCTCGAGGATGGCGTACTCCTGTGGCTCTATCCGCCCAGCATGCTGTTGCTGGTCTTGCCGTTGGGCTGGCTGCCCTACATGGCGGCGGTCGTGCTCTGGCTCGGGATCACGTACGTGCTGTTCGCCGCCGTCATTCATGCGACCGTGCAGCGCGGTACCGCGTGGCTGTGCGCGCTGGCCTTCCCTGCCGCCTTCGTGACCGTCATCGTCGGGCAAACCAGCCTGTTTACCGCCACGCTCGGCGGCCTCGGCCTGCTGCTTCTGAATCGCCGCCCCGTCTGGGCCGGGATCTGCTTCGGCATGCTGATGATGAAGCCGCAGATGGCCATCCTGCTCCCGCTCGCGCTGCTGTGCGCCGGCCAGTGGCGTGCGCTGGCCGCGTGGGCAGCAACGATTGCCGCCTGTGTCGCGCTCGCCACGCTCGCGTTCGGCACCGACTCGTGGATTGCATTCGCCCACGGGATGCACGAGGTCTACCAGGTCATCGGCGCCGGCCACGCGAAGCTCGCGCGGATGCCCACCGTGTTCGCACTCGCCGAGATGGCGGGCTGGCCCACCTACGTCGCCAGCGGGCTTCAGCTGCTGTCGGCATCGATCGCGGCCATCGCCGTCGTCTATGCCTGGCGCGGCGCGTGCTCGTATGCGCTGCGCGCCGCGACCCTCGCCTGCGCCTGCCTGCTCGTCAGCCCCTATCTGTACGACTACGACCTGACCTGGTACGGCATCGTGATCGCGTGGTATGCGCGCTATGCGTGGACGCACGGCTGGCGTCGCTTCGATCGCGAATGGCTGGTGCTGCTGTGGCTGATGCCGCTCGCGGGCCTCGCCGTCGTGCCGCATCTGTCGTTCCAGTTCATGCCGCTCGTCACGCTGGCGTCGCTCGGGCTGCTCGTCAGCCGGATCGCCCGCGAACGACACGACGTGCCGTCGATGCCGGACGCACACGACAACTCGACCGAAACCGCGTTCACGCATCCGGCCAGAACGCACCACCGCACGGCGTACGAACTGCGCCGCACCGGCAGACCGACCATCGGCGCCCATCGGTGAAGCGACATCACAAGGGGAATCATCATGCGGGAACCACTCTTCACACCGCTCGTATCGCTGGTCGTGCCGTTCTATAACGAAGGCGAAGCCGTCGAGCACTTTTTCGACGTCGTGATTCCGCTGATGACGTCGATCGACGCGATCCGTTTCGAGATCGTCTGCGTGAACGACGGCAGCCGCGACGACACGCTCGAGCGGCTGATCCGGATCAGCACCGGCGAGCGGCGCGTACGCGTGATCGATCTCACCCGCAACTTCGGCAAGGAAGCCGCGCTGACGGCCGGCCTCGACGAAGCCCTCGGCGACGCGGTGATCCCGCTCGACGCCGACCTGCAGGATCCGCCGAGCCTGATTCCCGTGATGATCGAACACTGGCGCGACGGCGCAGAAGTCGTCGCCGCGAAGCGCAGCAACCGCGCGTGCGATTCGTTCGCGAAGCGCACGGCGGCCGCGATCTACTATCGCGTGCACAACATGCTGTCGGACGTGAAACTGCCGGAGAACGTCGGCGATTTCAGGCTGATGGATCGCAAGGTCGTGAACGCGCTGCGCAACCTGCCCGAGCGGCATCGCTTCATGAAGGGGCTGTTCGCGTGGGTCGGCTACCGGACCGTGATCGTCGAGTACCAGCGCGACGCGCGCAGTGCCGGGCACTCGAAATTCTCCGGCTGGAAGCTGTGGAATTTCGCGCTGGAAGGCATCACCAGCTTCAGCACCGTGCCGCTGCGCAGCTGGACCTACATCGGTGTCGGCATCGCCGCGCTCGCATTCCTGTACGGCTCGTTCATCATCTTCCGCACGCTGCTGTTCGGCAATCCGGTGCTCGGCTACGCATCGCTGATCTCGGTCACGCTGTTCATCGGCGGTATCGAGCTCATCGGGATCGGTGTCGTCGGCGAATACATCGGGCGGATCTACGACGAGTCGAAGCAACGGCCCGTCTACCTGATCCGCCGCCGCTACCAGGCGCACAGCAAGGTGATCGAGCTCCCGGTCGCGCGCGATGCGCGCCGCCAGAACGCACGCCGGCGCGTGCAGCCGACCCGTGCGCGGCTCGGCGCACGCTGACGCGCACCCACGGCCATGATCGCCCTGCTTTATGCCGAGCGCACGCGGCTCGTGCGCTTCGGCGTGTCCGGGTTCTGCTCGACCGCGATCCACACGCTGGTCGCGGCGGCAATGTTCGCATGGTTCGACGCGACGCTGGTGACGGCGAACGCAATCGCATTCCTCTGCGCGACGGCGTTCTCGTATCTCGCGAATACGCTGTGGAGCTTTTCGTCGACGGTGCGCACGCGCAATATGGTGCGCTTTCTCGCGGTCACACTGGTCGGCTTTGCCGAAACGATGCTGCTCGCGCGGGCGGCCGAAGCGCTCGACGTGTCCCGCGGGATGAGCATCGTCGCGATCGCGCTGCTGATTCCGCCGAGCACGTTCGTGTTGCACCGGCTCTGGACCTACCGGTAAGCGGCTTCGCTCCTCCGCGCCGTTTCCGAAACCGAGCTGGCAGCGTCGGGCGAACCACTCGGCATCGCGTGGGATGGTGAGCAACTGGACGCGCTTCTATCGGCTCTACGGCTGATCAGGAGCAAAGGCGTCTGGATCGACATCGGGGCAGCAAGCGCGATCCTGCCGGCGGCCCGTGTGTCGGGCCGTGCGATTCGCGCTGTCGCCGGCAAGTCACGCGGCGAATCAGCTCAACCGCCCGCCAGTCACTCGACTACCTCTTTTCAGGACTCGGAATCCCGAGGTTCAACGGGCCTCTCGAATTCATAGCGCCGGTGCCGGTCGTGAGCGGCAGTCCCACCGTCCGCGACAAAACTGGCCGCATCGGCGCCGAGAATCTGTTCGGCGCGGAAATAGACGACCTTTCCCTGGCGCGCGTAATCGGAGTCAGCCAGCACGTCGAATTGCTTCGGATCGGCATCCTGAATCAGCTTTTCGCAGTTGTAAACGCGATTTCCGTCCGTCCAGAAGAACGAACCCATGAATTTGACCGCTTCGGGAGTCGAGCCCGGGATGACCTCGCCGTTTAGCCAGACATGCCGCGTATCCGCGCTGATCGTCGCGTTCGGCAGCGCACACATGATCCGGAAATCTGCCGGCTCCGCATCCCGCAAGATATGCAGGTCGGGGCTGAACTCGTGGCCATCCGAAACATCGCGAAGCTGGTAAACGTGGCGATTGTCTGCGTATAAATCGTAGTCGAGATATCGCAGCGTAGCGGCATCGAGTTGGCGCTTGATTGCGCATCCTTTTCGGAAAAACCGACCGTTGTTGCAGCACAGTCCGCCCAGATATGTCGTCATTCCCGGAACGGCGCCCTCCATGCGGATCAGGCCTCGATCCGTCTGAACGTAGACCGACTTGCCATCTTCAAACAAACCGTCTTTTACATGGACGAACGAAGCGCCCTCCACCTGGGTCGGGCGAAGATATTCGAAGTTGTATATCTTCTCCCATACGGGAACGCCGCCCTGCGCTTGAATGTTGCGCAAGACGCTCCTGACGTTGCCTTTGGTATTCCCGCCATTGGGGTAGTCCGCGTGACCGAAAACACTCCCCCCGTCGGGATAATCCATGTTCGCGACAGTCCACGCGGTGTCACCACAACGCAATAGCGGCTCTCCATCCGAACTGAAGGGCCGCCAACCCTGCATGGGGGCGCCCGATTCAAGCGATTGCACCGGCACGACGTCCACCATCGGCTGGTGATACCAGATCTGGCACGCATCTGCATAAAAGGCCGAGTCCATGGCGTTGGCTGGCGTGACCCGGCGAAAGGTTTTCGGGTCTGCGTTTTTTACCACTGGGTCATCAGAAGAGCGGCCGTAAACGTGCTCGCCATCGGTCCAGAAGAACCGATCATAATCGTAGGGCGCTTGCGGGCTGGCTCGTAGCGCACCCAGTGCAACCTGCTTCTTCAGGGCCCGTGCCAATGGTGGGAACAGCGCGGCCAGGAGTTTGTCCGGATCGCCGAAGTTTTCTTGACTGATCCACTCATCGAACCATTCGGGGGATAACTGCGCATTGACAGGATCGGGCACGATCCGCGAGGCCTTTTGACTGATCTCGATGCACAGAATATCGGTGCCCGTGTCAAACAGGCGGATGAATGACGGCATTTTTGCCGTGTATGTTTCCGCAATACCGCGCAGCAACGCGCAGAAAGAAAGCGCGGACTCCATGACGCCCGCTTCATCGCCATACTGAAAGTACACCGCAAAACGAAGCGCTTTTGCTTGTTTGTCGTAGTTGCAATGAAGGTGACTATCACCCAGCCCGAAGCTGCCCACACAATAGGCAACCAATCCGTCAGCGACGCTGAGATCCGCCGACGTTGCCGCTTTGGAAATCCCCGAATCGCCGCGATACACTGAACCTGGCCAATCGTCGAATGCCGTGGCAGAAAGTGGCGCGGATTTCAGCCATCGACGCAACGCCGCCTCACTGATTTCGACATCGGCCAGTACGAAAAGTGGTTCAGCCATTGATTGCATTCCTTTAATAATTACGTGCTGTCGTGGACATGGCACTCGCTATTCGTGCGCGTCCATCTCCACGGTCCGGCAACCGACTGCCGCTTCGCCGATCATCGCGTCCCTGTGCAATAGCCCGGTTTCGCCGGGCATTCGACGCGGCTTGAACACCCGATCCGAAACCTCGATAGCGCGTCACGCCGCGCTGCACTAGCGCGTGAGCAGTGCCCCCGCCTGCTGGCCGAGCACCGCGCGCAATGCGTCGAGCTCGGCCAGCCCGAGCGCTTCTTCCGGCGTGACGAGATAGGTCGTCACGCTGTCGAGATCGTCGAACGCGTGCGCCCGCAGTTCCTTGCGCGCCACATGCTCGGTCGTGATCCGCTTCGGCAGGATCGCGACACCCATGCCGGCGGCCGCGCAGCCGAGGATCGCACCGAATGTGCCGAACGACGCCACCGACTCGATCGCGATGCCGCGCGCCTTCAGCCAGTTCTCCGCCACCGCGCGATACGGGCAGCCGTCGTGAAACGCGAGCAGCCGCACCGTGTTGTCGGCCAGCACCTGCCGGCGCGTGACCGTGGCCGCGCTCACCAGCACCATCTCTTCGGCGAATGCCGGCTCGTAGCGCAACCCGGGCCGGACGACCGCGCGCGCGGTGAGCGCGGCGTCGATCCGACCGCGCAGCAGCGCGTCGGCCAGATCCGGCTCGCTGCCGATCTGCACCGCGAGGCCGAGCGCCGGATCACGCGCCTTCAACGCGGCGGCGAGCGCCGGCAGCCGCGTGGCCGCCGTGCTTTCCATCGCGCCGAGCCGGAAGCTGCGCGCGACCGGCGTCTCGCGCACCACCTGCGTCGCTTCGTCGACGAGGCGCAGGATACGGTCGCAATACGGGATCAGCCGGCGCCCGGCGTCGTTCAGCACCAGCCGCTTGCCGTACCGGTCGAACAGCGGCGCGTCGAGCGACGCTTCGAGCTGGCGCAGCCGCGCGGTGACGTTCGATTGCGTACAGCCAAGCCGTTCGGCCGCGCGCAGCGCGCTGCCCTCCTGAACGACGGCCCGGAAGGTTTCGAGCAGAGGGATGTTCATATCACTTTCTCTTGTTACGGATTCAGCTTATATCATTTTACTTCGCTCATGATCCAGATTAGTCTGCGGATATCCCGTGCCGGCCGGCCCTTTCGAGGAAACCGCATGCCATCCGACGTCTGCCCCGGTTTCACCCCCGTTCACCACCGTCCCGAGGCACCGCCGTGCGCGCGCTGATCGCCGCGCTGGTGCGGCGCGGCCCGACCGTGCTCGCATGCGGCGTCGGCCTCGGGCTGCTGGTGCCGCCGCTCGCGGATCTCGCGCGGCCGCTGATGCCCGTCACGGTGTTCCTGTTCGTGCTCGGCACGCTGCTGCGCGTCGAGCCCAGCGCGGTGCGCGCGGTCGCGCGGCGGCCGGCCGTGTCGCTACTGCTGCCCGCCGCGACGATGATCGCGTGCCCGGTCGCGCTCGGCATCGCCGCGCGGCTCGCCGGCCTGCCGTACGACTGGGTCGTCGCGCTGGTGATCGCGTACTGCGCGCCGCCGTCGAGCGGCACGTCGACGATCGCGCGGATGCTGTCGCTCGACGCCAGCGTCGCGCTCGTCGCGACCCTCGCCTCGATGGTGTTCGTTCCGCTCACCGCGCCGCTGCTGACGGCCTGGTTCAGCCACGAGGCAGCCGTGTCGATCTCGCCGCTGAATCTCGCGTTGCGCCTTGCGCTGCTGATCGGCAGCGCCGAGGGTGTCGCGCTGCTCGTGCGGCGGTTCGCGGGGTCCCGGCTCGACCGCTATGCGACGCCGATCGATGCGACCGTCGTCGTCGCGCTGCTGGTGTTCGCACTCGGCACGATGGCCGGCATGCAGCAATCGATCATCGACGCGCCGCACCGCGCGTTGAGCGCGATCGCACTCGCGTTCGCCGTCAACGCCGGCTTCCAGATCATCGCGTACGGGCTCACGCCCGGCGACGTGCGCACGCGGCTCAATGTCGCGCTGATCGTCGCCAATCGCAACGTCGGCCTGATGTGGGCCGCGCTCGGGCTCGCCGCGACACCCACCATGGCGCTCGTGTTCACGTGCGCGCAGTTGCCGATCTATACGCTGCCGCGCGTCATCCAGCATCTGCTGCCGCGCCTCGAAGCACAACGCCTGCGCCGGCGTGTACGCTAGTCGGCCTGCGCCGTGAGATGTCCCGATCCCTACCCGCCTCCGTTCATCATGACGACCCTGTTCTCCGCCGACTATCCGCGCACGCTGCGCACGTTGACCGACCGTTTCACGCCCGGCACCGCCACCCGTGTCGAGGCCTGGCTCTTCGAAGACGAAGCCGTGCGCCGCGACGCCGAGCGCACGCTGGCCGCCCGCGGCATCGACGCGGTGTTGCGCAGCGCGTACAAGCCGCTGGTGCATTTCTTCATCGAGGAATTCGAGCCGCCACGCACCGGCCGGATCGTGATCCGCACACCGGCGGGCGCACACCATCGGTTCCGGCTCGAAGCGTATCCGCTCGCGGGCTGGCTCGCGCCGCTCGAATTCGCGTTCGAGCCCGGCGACGACCCGGCGCACTATGTCGTCGAGGCCGACGGAGCGACGCATCGCATCTTCGCGCCGAATGACGCGACCGCGTCGCCGTGTGGCTGGCTGCGCGTGTGGAACGGCAGCACGTTGATCGAGGACGCCCCGCTCATCACCGAATTCGAGGCGGCCGCCGCCGCGACGCTGGACGCGCTACGCGCGCATCCGTGGCCCGACCATGCGCCGTTCTTCGACATCCTGCGGATCGCGGTCGCCACGTCGGGCATCGAACGGACGCTGCCGTATGGCGAGGAACTCGTCAGCACGCTCGACGCGTGGCACGAGGACGCGTACTACGGCGCGGCCGAATTCTTCCATGCGCTCGCGGGCCGCGACGCGTCCGACCGGACGCTGCAATCCGGGCAGATCGTGCCCGACATCACGCGCACGCAAGGCGATACGACGCTTCGGATCACACTGGAAACGCACGTTCGCGCGGCGACGGCAGAAGCCGCGGCCACCCCGAGTGAAGCGCTTGCGTCGCCGGACGCGCTCGCGGCGGTTGGCCAGCCGCTGTCGCCGCCCGACGTCGATCGCGCGCTCGACGCGCTGCCGGGAGAACGGTTCGCGGCCACGTCGCATCAGGGACGCGGCGTGAACGCCATTCATGTCCGCGGCGCATTGCCCGGGCTCGTCATCACCGCCGGCCAGCATGCCAACGAGACGTCGGGGGTCGTCGGCGCGCTGCGGGCGGCCCATGCGCTGAACCTGCGCCCGGATGCGCATTACGCGCTCGTGCCGCTCGAGAATCCGGACGGCGCCGCGCTGCATCACCACCTGCGTGCCACCCACCCGACGCACCTGTCCCATGCCGCGCGCTTTACCGCGCTCGGCGACGACCTCGAAGCCCGCACGCAACCGCCGTTCGGCGAAAAAGCCGCCCGGCTCGACGCGATCGAGCGCACCGGCGCGCGGCTGCACCTGAGCCTGCACGGCTACCCGGCGCACGACTGGACGCGGCCGCGCAGCGGCTACATCCCGCGCGGCAGCGAACTCTGGTCGATTCCGAAGGGCTTCTTCCTGATCCTGCGTCACCATGCGGGCCTCGACGGGCGGCCGTTCCTCGACGCATTGACCCGCGCGTTGGCGCAATCGGATGAACTCGTGGCATTCAACGAACGGCAAATCCACGCGTGGCACGCGCACGCAGGCGATCTGCCGTTTCCACGCATCAACGGTATTCCGTGTCTCGTGGTCGAGGATCATCGGTCGACCGTGCCGTTCACGCTCGTCACCGAGTTTCCGGACGAAACGATTCAGGGCGACGCGTTCCGGCTGGCGCACACGACGCAGACGCGTGCGGTCGAACGGGCAGCCGAGTTGTACTGGGCCGGCCTGCTCGGCTGACCGGCACTTTCGGATCTTCGTCACACCGGCGACCCGGGGGAAAAAGCGGAATCGGCCCCCCAGTCCGCAGAACGCCACACCGGAATGGGCGGAAACCAGGGGCCGTACTCGGCAGCGCTGCACTGCCGCCCGGTACGGCGGCCTTTTCGTGGGCGGCGAGTTGCCCGTCAGCTTATGCGCCGCACGCAAAGTTGCGGACAGGCACCGTCACAAATCACGCCCCAACAACTGCCCCGGCCAACCGTCCACATCGAAGGTTGAAATCCGCTCATACCCGCAGGACTCGTAGAAACGCACCAGCGCGCCAGTCCCGCCGCCATAGCAGTCCACCCGCAAGCGCTCCACCCCGGCCGCCCGGGCACGCTCATCCGCGAAGGCCATCAGACGCCGGCCGACACCCCGCGCCCGCGCATCGCGCGCCGCCACCAGCACGCGCACATAAATTTCTGGTTCGGTAGCGGGCGGCACGTAGGGCATGGACTCGCCGAGGATCAACGCGCCCAGGACGCGGCCTTCCCGATCCTCCGCCACCCACGCGTCGGGCATCGCACAGGCTTCGGTCACGAGCGCAATCCGCTTGGGTTGCGTCGACCACGGCTCGCGCCCCCATTGCCCGTCGTTACCGATGGAAACGAACCACGCAATCACGTCATCGAAGATCCCCAGCACGGCCGGGGCATCGAGCGCACTGGCACGACGGATCACCCGTTCGTCCATTCCTGTCTCCGTCACGTTCAACACTCCTTCGCCGGATTCGACGACCGGCGCACCATTGGATGTAGCGCCGGGCCGTCCACGGACTTGTAATGGAAGCCCGGCGATCAAGCCTGCTACGGTACTGAAATTCCCCCCTGTTGATCAAGGCGTGACGTGACGGCTGCCATTCGACATGACGGATTGTCTTCGTGAGAGGCCGGGGAGACCAGCGCCAGGCCAGGTGTCAATCGACATCCAAAGGGATGCACGTTGCCGACCGACGCCCGGGAGACGCGACCTTGCCGGACGATCGGCGCGATCAATGCGGTGCGGTGCCATCGCGTGGGCGCCGCAACGCATCCCCCATGGCACTCGCATGATCCGGCAGGCCAATGCACCGCCTGCCGCGCACCGAATCGCACCGAATCGCAGCGAATCGATTCCCGCGCGAATACCCTCCGTCACGACAAAAAAATCTACAATCGACGCGATGCATCGCAGGCACGAAGCGCCAGCCGCCCACTCTCGCTCGCCACCATGAACGCACCCGCTGATTCCCCCTCCTCCGTCCCGTCGGTACTCGGCGTCTATCGTCAACTGGCGGACCCGTCCGCCGGGCAATGGATCGTCAGCCGCTCCGAACGCGCGCACATGTACCGGATCCAGCATCACCGGCCCGATGGCAGCACATCGGTCGATACGGTCGTCGATGCGGACAATCTCGACGCGAAGCTGCACAAGTGGATCCAGGAAGGCTTCGTCCGGCGCGAAGCCGGCGACCGTGCGGCGCCCGCTCATCGCGGCGCGTTCATGCAGGACCTGCGCCGCGCGCAGTCGTCGCGCCCCGTGGCGGCCGGCGACGCGACGCACGTCGCGCACGTGGGCGGCGTGTCGATGCCGCGCGGGCCCGGTGGGCCGCTCGTGCCGCCGCAGAACCCGGCCTACCTGTTCACCGCGCGTGCGACGAACGTGCTGGAAGACATCGTCGAGAACCGGCGCATCCTGTTGATCGGTCACACCGGCACCGGCAAGACGAGCCTCATCGAGCAGGCCGCCGCGCTGGCCGGCCACGGCGTGCTGCGCTCGAACATGAACGGGCAGACGACGGTCGGCGACTTCGTCGGGTTCTGGACCGTCAAGGGCGGCGAAACGATCTGGGTCGACGGCGTGCTGCCGACCGCGATGCGCGAAGGGCTGTGGCTCATCGTCGACGAGATCGACTTCGCGGAACCGGCGATCCTCGCGGTGCTGACCGCCGTGCTCGAACCGGCCGGACGCCTGTTGCTGAAGGAGAAAGGCAACGAGATCGTCGTCCCGCATCCGTCGTTCCGGCTGTTCGCGACCGCCAATGCGGTGGGCGCGATGGGACAGTTCCGCCATCTGTACCAGGGCGCCAACGTGATGAACGAGGCGTTTCTCGACCGCTGGCGCGTGTATCGCCTCGACTATCTGCCGCCGCCCGACGAGGCGCGCGTGCTGCAGCGCACGTTCGGCGCGGCCATGACCGCGGCGATGGCCGACACGCTCGCGGCGATCGCGGCCGACTGCCGCGCCGCGTTCGTCCGCGAGGATCTGGCCAGCGCATTCTCGACACGGCGCCTGATCGACTGGGCCGAGCTGATGCTGCGCACCGGCGACCCCGAATCGGCCGCCGGCCCGACGATCTATGCGAAGGTCGGCGCGGAAGACGCCGACCTGATCCGCAGCATCATTCGCCACTACATCGACGTCGAGGCCTGACGCGATGGACCGGGACGACGACGCGCGGTCGCTCCACCTGACCCGGCTGGCCCGCACGCTCGCGCAACGGCACGGCATCGAGGTGCGGTTCGCGCGCCACGGGCCGGTCGTGCAGCGCGACCTGCTGGTGCTGCCCGACACGCTGCTCGCCGGCGACATCGACGACGACGCGATCGTCGGCCTCGTCGACCTCTACGCGGCGCGCACCCGCTTCGGCGCGATCGATGACCTTGCCGCGCTGGCGTCGCCCGGCGTGCGCGCCATTGCGCAGGCGATCGACGACCGGCGCGCGGCGGGCCGCCTCGCTGCGATCTATCCCGGCGCGATGACGTTCCTGCGGCGGATGCGAGCGGCATCAGCCGCCGACACGCTCCGCCGGTGGCCACGGATCGCGTGGCGCGACAGGCTGGTGTGGCGCATCGAGCGTGCGCTATGGGACGAACCGCCATCCTCCCTCGAGCGCGTGCCGTCGCTCGACGCGACGATGGCCGCATCGGACGATCTCGTCGACGAAGCACGCGCCGCGACCTCGACGGCTGACAGCATCCGCGCCGCGCACCGGATCGTCGAACGTGTGCGCGCGCTGGCGTCGGCCGGTGCGAACAACATGATGTTCACGGCCGATCCGGGCAGCACGATCGACAGCGACAGCGTCGCCGCCGAATTCGACTCCGACGGACCGGGCGCGCCGGACGACGCACGTGCGCCGGTTTCGGCCGAATCGAGTGCCGGTGCGATCGCCGACACGGAATCGTCGGCGCAAGCGCCGACGCCAGGCGATGCGACGCCCGGCACGATCCGCCTGTCCGCGGACAACCGGCCGCTGCTGTCGGTCCCGCTGACCACCGCGTTCGACACGGTGACGGACTTCACCGGCCAGGGCGAACCGGCTCGCTGGCACCGCCTGCGAAGCGCCGCCCGCGCGCAAACCGAGCCGCTCAAGCTGCGACTCGAACGCGCGTTGAAAGTGGACGAGCAGACGCGCTGGAAGCGCGAACAGGAACGCGGCGAGCTCGACCGGACGTCGCTCGCGCGCCTCGTCACCTCTCCCGGCTATCGCACGCCGTTCCGCGTCCGGCGCGCGGCGCCCGGGCGAGATGCGGCCGTCAGCCTGCTGATCGATTGCAGCGGGTCGATGGCCGGCAAGAAGATCGAGCTCGCCAGGCTGTGCGCGGCGGCGCTGTGCGATGCGCTGACGCAACTCGGCTTCGCGTGCGAAGTGCTCGGCTACAGCTCCGTCGAAGATGCCGCGATGCGCGCGCACTACCAGCGCTGGATCGACGCCGGCCGCGACACGTTCGGCTATAACCGGTTCGTCGAACGGCTCGACCTGCGCATCTACAAGCGGTTCGATTCCGACCACACGAGCGGCCTCGCCTGCATCGAATGCGGCCATGAGAATCCCGACGGCGAGGCGTTGAGCTGGGCCGCCGAGCGGCTGCTGGCGAAGCGGGCGCGGCGGCGAATCCTGATGGTGCTGTCGGACGGCTATCCGGCCACCGGCGACGGCCACCCCGCAATCCTGCGCACCGACCTGCGCGCACGTGTCGATGCGCTGCGCGCGCGGCGCGTCGAACTGATCGGCGTCGGGATCCTCGACGATTCGGTCGAAGCGTTCTATCCGGTCAGCAGCGTGGTCGAGCATCTGCACGAGCTGCCGGGCGCGGCGTTCAGTGTGCTGAGCGATACGCTGCTCGATCGGCGTTAGCCCTGCGCGCGACAGGATAGAAGCAGACGCCCATTCGCAGCGGCGTCACATCGGACGATTAGCATCGCCGATGGCAGACTCGAATCGCCACGGTGAGGCGGCAGGATCGCGCTTTCCGTTGCATTCGACCGCTCAACCGGTTCAATGCGCACGCGGCCGGCAGCACGAATCTTGCTCCGCGTCCCATTTCGATTTTCAACTCGACAGCGGATTCGGCCGCATCTTCCTGCCACGTTCGGCCGCCGGCGCGAAACTGCACATGCCCAGGAAAAAAGCCAGCCTCTGGTTACGGCATCTCGAACTGCTTGCCATCGCCACCGGCACGCGCCCGGCGAAGCGCACGCGCAAGCCGCGCCCCACCACCAAGCGGGCGATCAAGCCTGCCGCCGGGCCAGCCGTCACCGTTCGTAGCGCCAGACACGCGGGCACCGCGCATCCCGCCCGCGCAGCGACGAACAAGGCGCCCGGCACGTGGCTCCGCTCGTTTCATTCCGCCGGCCCGAGTGCCGGCCGCTACGTGAACCACCTTTCCTACGCGCTGTATCTCCCCGCCGCGACGGCGACGACAGCCGGCATGCCGGCCGTCGTCATGCTGCACGGCTGCAAGCAAAGTGCCGAATCGTTTGCCGCGGGCACGCGCGTGTGCCGTCTCGCCGAGCGGTCGGGGTTCGCCGTGCTGTTTCCAGAGCAAGCCAAGACGGCCCATGCGCACCGCTGCTGGCACTGGCATGGCGACGCGATACAGTCCGAAGCCGCAGCCGTCGCGTCGCTGGTCGACGCAATCGTGCAACAGCACGGCTTCGACCGCGACCGGATCTACGTGGCCGGCATGTCCGCCGGTGCAGGGCTCGCCGCGGCACTGGCAATACGGTATCCCGATCGATTCGCGGCAGTTGGCCTGCACTCCGGCCCCGCCATCGCACCGCCGTCGTCGACGATGATGGCGATGAACCTGATGCGTCGAGGCCTCCGCGACGACCCAATACGCATGGTCGAATCCTGCGCCGACGTCGCGTCCTATCCCGGCATGCCGGTCCTCGTCATGCATGGCGCACTCGATACGGTCGTGACCGACCGGAACGCGACGCAGCTCGGCATCGCGTTCGCACGGCTCAACCGGCTCGTCGACGAACATGGCGCGATGCGCGTTGCCGAACAACGCATCCATGCGCGCGACGACGCCGACTACATCGACTATCTCAAGGCCGGAAGGCTCGTCGTCAGGGTCTGCATCGTCCGCCGGCTGCCGCATGCGTGGAGCGGCGGCGATCCGCACGAGCCGTTTCACTCCGCCACGGGACCGGACGCCACCGCGATGTTCTGGCAATTCTTTCGTCGCCAACGCCGCAAGCAACTGCGATGACCGCGCGACAACCCGCGCCGGCCGGTGGCGCACGGGGCGGTCAAACGATCACGCCCGTTGCTCCAGCGCTGCCGCGTTCGCACGATCGCCGGCGCGCCGGATCGGAATCCGGACGCAGAACGTCGTGCCGCGCCCGGGCTCGCTCGTCACGTCGATGGTGCCGCGATGGCGCTCGACGATGCCGTGCGATACCGACAAGCCCAGCCCGGTGCCCTGCCCGACCGGCTTCGTCGTGAAGAACGGATCGAAGATCCGCCGGACGACGTCGGGCGTCATGCCCGTTCCGGTGTCGCTGATCGCGATCGACACCTGCTCGCCGTCGCTCGACGTGCGGATCGTGATCACGCCGCGCTCGGGAATCGCATGCGCCGCGTTCACCAGCAGGTTCATGAAGACCTGGTTCAACTGCGACGGCAGGCATTCGACCTGCGGCACGTCGCCGTAATCGCGCACGATCTCGGCCTTGTACTTGAGTGCGTTGTGGACGACGTTGAGCGTGCTTTCCAGGCCCGCGCGAAGATCGACCACGCTCCACTCGCCGCTGGCCGGACGCGAGAAATCGCGCAGGTCCTGCACGATGCGCCGCACGCGCAGCGCGCCGTCGATCGATTCGTCGATCAGCGTCACGATCTCGTCGCGCACATAGTCCAGATCCGCCGCGCGGCCCATCGCCGCCAGCGCGTCGCGCGTGGCCGGGTCGAGCTGCGGCAGCGCGGCTTCATGCGCCGCGATCACATCGAGCAGACTGCGTACCCAGGTCTTCAGCGTATTGAGGTTCGCGCTGACGAAGCCGATCGGATTGTTGATCTCGTGCGCGACACCGGCCGCGAGCTGGCCGATCGACGCGAGCTTTTCCGACTGCAGCAACTGCACGTGGGTTTCCTCGAGCGCCTGCAACAGGCGCCGCTGCTCCTCCTTCTCCTGTTCGAGCCGCGCCTGCGCGGCCTTGCGTTCGTCGATCTCGGTCGCCATGTTCTCGCGCGTCCGCTGCAGCATCGCCGTCGTCTGTTCGTAGCGGTGCAGCGCGCGCTCCAGTTCGACGGTGCGCAAGCGCACGAGTCGCTCGAGCGTATCGGTCATCCCGCGCAGGAAGGTTGTGCGCGCATCGAATCGGCTCAACAACAAAGTGACGACCAGTGTCCCCGTCGTGAACAGCGCGACGGTCGTCGCGAGCCACGGCGTGTCGACCCCGTTCGCGGCTCCGCACCGCGCGTCCGGCGCGAAATGCGCGGCCGCCATTGCCGTGTAGTGCATGCCGGTAATGGCGATGCCCATCACGAAGGCCGCGCCGACCCGTTGGGCGGTCGCATGGCGCGCCTGCTGCACGCGCAGCGCCTGTGCGATCCACAACGCGGCCGTCGACGCGATCACCGCGATCCCGATCGACGCGGCGAACAACGCCGCATCGTAGCGAATGCCGGGCTGCATGCGCAGCGCGGCCATCCCCGCGTAATGCATGCCGGCGATCCCGCCGCCCATCAGCGTGCCGCCCGCGAGCAGCCGCCACCAGCCCAGCCGCGCGCGCGTGACGACCGTCAGCGCGAAGTACGACACGAGCACGGCAATCGCCAGCGACGCGCCGGTATCCGACAATGCGTAGCCGAGCGGAATCGGCAGCGAGAACGCGAGCATGCCGACGAAATGCATCGACCAGATGCCGGTACCCATCGCCGCCGCGCCGCCGCCCAGCCACGCACGCTTGAGCTTCGGATTGTCGAGCAGCGAAATGAAGGCGGCCAGGTCGAGTGTCGTATAGGAAGCCAGCGTCGCGATCGCGAGCGACAGCAGGACCAGCGGGAGATTGTAGGTGCCGTACATGATGAGCGCCCGAATCGAGGTGAGTGCGTCGCCGCGGCGCGCGATCGCGCACCGCGGCCATCAGGCCGCGCGTCCGCGCTCAGGCAGGGGCCGTGCCCGCATTCGGCACGTTCGGCACCGGTTTCGCCGCGGCCTGGCCGGCCAGCACGAGGATGTCGAACGGCGTCCCCTCGCGCGTCTCGAAGCGGCGCACGAGCTCGATCTGGTGCGCCGACATCACGCTGCCCTTGGTCATCAGCAGCACGCCGCGATGCGTGCGCAGATCGTCGGCGAGCTGCATCCCTTCGCGCAGCTGCGCGGACTTGATCTCCGCGACCGACGCCGCGATACCGAGACTCGCCGGGTCCCGCAGCAACTCGCTCAGGCGATCGACGATCCGCGGGTCGTAACGCACGCCGGCCTGCGAGCGCAACGCGTCGATCGCCTGCTCGACCGAATGCGGCGCACCGATGTCGCCGTTGCGCAGCCCTTCGAAGTCGCGCACGATCGCCACGATCCGCGAACCGAGCGGGATCGAGTCGCCCGCCAGCCCCTCCGGCGTGCCGCGTCCGTTGAAGCGTTCGTACTGGTGCAGCACGATCGACGCGACCTTGTGCAGTTGCGCGACCGGCGTCAGCACCATCTGCGCGCGCAGCGGATGCTGCTGGAACAGGCTGTGCTCTTCGGCCGTCATTTTCGCGAGCGGCTTGCGCAGCAATTCGTCCGGCAGCGACAACTTGCCGATCCCGTGCAGCAGCCCCGCGAAATAGACGTCCTGCGCATGCAGCTCGCTCATCCCGGATGCCAGCGCGAGCCGCCGCGCAATCTCGCCGACCCGCATCGCGTGACCGCTGGCGGACCCGCAGCGCATCTCGATCATGCTCGCGCAGACCTGGACCATCGCGGTGAAACTGCTTTTCAGGTCACGCTGCGCGGCTTCGAGGAACATCACCGTCTGGCCGAGCTCCTCCGTGCGCGCACGAACCTGCGTCTCGAGTTCCGTGTTGAAACGGCGCAGCGCTTCGTTCTGTGCTTCCGTCAGCGCGGCCAGCCGGGCCGCTTCGCGCCGCAGGTGCCGCTGCTCCAGCGCGTGTTCGATGGTCAGCAGCAGGTCGTGATCGTCCCACGGCTTGTTCAGGTAGCGATACACGCCGCCATCGTTGACGGCCTGCACGACCGACGCGATCTCCGCATAGCCCGTCAGCAGGATGCGCATGGTATCCGGGTAGCGCGCCCGTGCACGGGCCAGGAACTCCGCGCCGCTCATGCCCGGCATCCGCATGTCGGACACGATCAGGTCGACTTCGGTCGACGCCAGTATCTCGAGGGCGGCCTCGCCGCTTTCCGCGGTCAGGATCGCGTAACCCGCGGGCCGGAACACGCGCCTGAGCGCCGACAGCACGCTCGGCTCATCGTCGACCAGCAGGATCGACGGTACGCCACCCGCATCGTCGGAGGTCGCTGCCGCCCCGGTCGTTTCAGGCGATACCGCATTCGGTCCGTTTGTTGCAGATGTCGTCATGATGGGCCTCGGATCACGTATTTATAGTCTCTCTGCATCAACGGCCGGCGCCGCGCATTCCGTATCCGGGAAAACGCTGATGCGCTCGCCCGGACCGCACCGCGAATGCGTCGCCGCAGTGCGTGGCCGTATGCGATCTACACGGTCGCCGAACCAGGTTCGCGCACGTAGTAGATGTCCCACTCCGCTTCGTCGGTCTGCACGAAGCCGTGCCGCGCATAGAAGCGGTTCGAAGCGCTGCCGCGCAGCGCGCCGACGCGGACGGGCATGCGCTTCTCATCCGCCTCGGCAAAGATCCTGCGCAGCACGGCCGCGCCGATGCCCTTTCCCTGATGCCCGGGTGCGATGTACAGATGGTCGAGCAGCCAGTGGTCTTCCTGCGGGCGAACCACGAAAAAGCCCGCGTTCACCCCCTCGGCTTCGATGAAGCGGCATAGCGCCGGGTCGAACGACGCGAGAAAGCGTTCGCGCGCACGCTGGGGATCGAAGCGGCCGATACGCTCGAGGCTGTCGCGCATCGCGGCGATGCGGATCGCGACCAGCGTTTCGGCGTCGGACGGGGTGGCGAGGGGAAAGGTCAGGTTCATTGGCAGGTTGTGCTCATGCGAAGAAAACGCCCAGGATCGCGATGCGGGCGTCGAAGCCTTCTCGCGACGCGGGCCGGCGGGCCGGCGGGGGGGGGCATGCGGGCATGCGTCAGGGCGTCTCGATACCTTCCGCCCGCGTCGCCAGGAATCGCAGGTACTTGCCGTCCTCGTCCTCGAACAGCTCCGGCCCGCCGCCCATGTAGGCGCGCATCAGCTCGTCGGCCGCGCGATCGAGATTGCCGAGTTCGAACTGGCATTGGCCGAGCCGCAGGTGCAGGAACGGGTTGCCGATCGCGTTGGGGAAATGCATCGCTTCGCCGAGATTGTCGCGTCCGGCCGCGTAGTCCTCTTGATAGAAATTCGCGTCGCCGATGGCGGCCATCAACCAGGTTCCGGCTTCCCAATTGGTCTTGGGTTCGGGAAGCAGGTCGAAACCCGCCCAGAATTTCTCCAGCGCGCCTGCGTAGTCGCCATCTTCCATCAATGCATCGCCCGCGTCGCTCAGCGCGCCGATCCGTTCGTACAGCGCGTTGTCCAGTTCTGCCATGTCGAGTCCCTGTTCCGGAGTTGAAATCGGCCCGGTACGGCCGGTGGTTGCGATACGATCGCGGCGATTGTGTGCAGTTTTGCCGTCCTGCGCGTTCACCCGGCCGGCATTCATCCAGCATACCCGAGCCGTATGACGCGCGCGCCTCGACTTTCGGCGTACCTGTCCGGCGTTTGCCGAATGATCGGCGCCGGAGTCTTGCTCACGGGCCCGACAAGACTCGGATCCGGATGCTACGCTGACGGATGTCTTGAGCCGCCGCGGCCCGCCCGTTTGCACGGCCGTTGCGGCCATGTGCGGCGAGGTTTTTCATACGGCCCGACGATCTCATGCCTGTCGCCGCACCCATCGAAGACGGGTGAGGTTGTGGCGCGGCGACCGCCGTGGCAGGATGCCGGGTTCGTTTGCTCGGTCAAAGGGAGCTGGAAGCGATGTTGTCTTGCCGACTGAGGTGGTACGCGCTCGCGACGTCCAGCCTGCTGCGCAGGCATTGGCAGGCACTGCTCCTGCTGGCCATGTTGTTGCTGCCGGCGATGCCGGTGTTTTCGCAGACACGCATCCTGGGCGCGCCCGTACTCGCAGCACTGGCGCCGTCGCATGGCATCGAATGGCGGTTCGCGTGGGTGCACCTGCTCGAAGCCGTGGGCATCGTGTGGGTATTGGCGCAGCGTACCGCGATCACCGGGGGGCCGTTCGTCACCTTCCTGGCGTCTTTGCCAGTCCCCGACAGCCGCCGTCGCGTCGTCGACACCCTCGTCGTGATCATCGCGAGCACGCCACTGTTGCTGCCCGTACTTGCGGCCGCCATCGCACTCGCCTTTGTGCCGCAGAAGGCAGTCAACTACCTGTTCGTTTTCGACCTGTTCCTGATTACGCTGGGATGGCAACTGACCGCGCTGTCGCGCAATATCCGCAACGCAATCGCGTTGACCGTCGCCAATGCCTTCCTCGTCGGCGGCTTTCACGCCGAGGGCGCGTTACGTCCGGTGTTGCTGATCGTGGCATTGTTGCTCGCAGCGTTCACGATTGCGCATACCGCCGGCGCGTCGTCCGCCCGGTCGAGAACACCGGGCGCATGCACGCGTCGCGTCACGCATGCCATCCGCGCCCGTGCACGGAATGGGCTTTCGCCCATCGCCGGGCTGCAAATCGGCATCCTGCGGGACCGTGCCGCGAGCACCGTCGGACGCTGCGTGATGATGGGTGCGGTCGCCGTCGCTACATGCTTCCTGCTCGCACTCTGGGGTTTCGACAAGCGCGCGGTTCCGCTGACGCTGATGGCGCAGGCCGTCATCGCACTGATTGCGGCGACGACCTATCGCGATGTGCGGGCGGCTCACCTGCGTGCGGCTCACTTCATGCGGTCGCTGCCGCTGTCGGCCTTTGCGAAGCGCCGAGCCGACTGGCTGACCGTTGCCGCACTGGCGCTGCCGTTCGCCGCGATCGCACCGCTATTGCTGGCGCTGCACGGCGTGCTGTCATGGCAGATGGCGGCCGCGCTGGTGTGCTCGGGCGCACCGCTCCTCACATTACACTATCTGCCGCAACGCTACGCGCCCCGACAATCCGTGTTGCTGGGCGTCCTGCTGACCGTGATCTGGGTCACGCTCACCTGGCCAATTTTCGTTTGATCGACCGATCCATGCTCCGCTTCGACAATCTCGGCAAGCGCTACGACAAGCGCGTCATCTTCCAAGGACTCCACTACGCATCCGGTGCCGGATGCGTCGCGCTATGCGACGAAAACGGCAGTGGCAAATCAACGTTGCTCGCCATTCTCGCCGGCACCCTTGACCCGGACGAAGGCGAGGTGTGGCTCGGCGGCCATTCGCTGCGCACCGCGCCGCTCGATGCGAAATCCGCACTGGCGTACGTGCCCGACGATTGCCTGGCGTATCCGTTTCAGACCGGTCGTGAATTTCTCAACCTGGTGGCGGCGGCCAAGAAGACGGCTGTCGATACCCGCACGCTCGAACTGGCGGATCGATTCGGGCTGGCACCGCATATGGAGAAGCGTTTCGAGCAGATGTCGCTCGGCACGCGCAAGAAGCTGTTCCTGACGGCGACGACGCTCGGCGCGCCCACCGTCGTGATCGCCGATGAACCGGGCAACGGGCTCGATGCTGCGTCGCGTGCGGTGCTGATCGATCTGTTCAAGACGTTGGCTAAAGACCGGGCCGTCTTTTTTTCGAGTCACGATCCGGCGCTGGCACGCGCGTGCGACGCAAGGATCACGAGTTTTGCCGAGCTTGGATTCGCTGGATAGACGGTATCGTCGCCGACGCCGTCACGGGGATGGATCGGGTGTGGCGGCTGTACGGACGAGGATCTGCGCGCCGACAATCGATCGCCGTCAATTTCCGGCAGGAAGGAAGGAAGGAAGGAAGTGCAAAACGGACCATCCCGCCCCGCACTTCCGTGATCGCCTCGATGCGCATGTCCGGGGTGCCGGGCCCCGATCAACCGACTGCCCGACACCACAGCCGGTTATCGTGCGACCCGCGCACGTGCCCGACCATGCGCCCCGTCAGGCCTTCAACGCCCCGAAGACTTCGTCCAGCATCTTCTTCGCGTCGCCGAACAGCATCCGGTTGTTGTCCTTGTAGAACAGCGGATTGTCGACGCCCGCATAGCCGGACGCCATGCTGCGCTTCATCACGATCGAGGTCTTCGCCTTCCACACCTCCAGCACCGGCATGCCGGCGATCGGGCTGCCCGGATCTTCCTGCGCCGCCGGGTTCACGATGTCGTTCGCGCCGATCACCATCGACACGTCGGCTTCCGGGAAGTCGCCGTTGATCTCGTCCATCTCCATCACGATGTCGTAAGGCACCTTCGCCTCGGCGAGCAGCACGTTCATGTGCCCCGGCATGCGCCCGGCCACCGGATGGATCGCGAAGCGCACGTCGACGCCCTTCTCGCGCAGCACCTTCGTGAGTTCGTGCACGGTGTGCTGGGCTTGCGCCACGGCCATCCCGTACCCGGGCACGATGATCACGCTTTTGGCATCGCGCAGCAGTTCGGCCGTCTCGAGCGCGCTCACCGCCACCACTTCGCCGGCCGGCTGCGCACCCGCACCCGACGCTGCAGGCGCACCGCTGCCCGTACCGAAGCCGCCCGCAATCACGCTGATGAAGTTGCGGTTCATCGCGCGGCACATGATGTACGACAGGATCGCACCCGACGAGCCCACCAGTGCGCCGATCACGATCAGCAGGTCGTTGCCGAGCATGAAGCCGGTAGCCGCCGCCGCCCAGCCCGAGTAGCTGTTGAGCATCGACACCACGACGGGCATGTCCGCGCCGCCGATCGCCATCACCATGTGCACGCCGAACAGCAGCGACACCACCGTCATCACGATGAGCGGCGTCATGCCGTCCTGGATCGTCTCCGGATGCAGGAACGCGCGGCCGTACACGATCACCACCACGAGCCCGGCCAGGTTGAGCCAGTGACGTGCCGGCAGCAGCAGCGGCTTGCCGCCGATCTTGCCGGAGAGCTTGCCGAACGCAATGACCGAGCCCGCGAAGGTCACCGCACCGATCAGGATACCGACATAGATTTCCACTTCGTGGATCGCGTGCTCGGCGCCCGTGAACTGCACCGACGTATCGATATAGCTCGCGAAACCCACCAGGCATGCCGCCAGACCGACCAGGCTGTGCATCAGCGCAACCAGCTCGGGCATCTGTGTCATCTGCACCTTCTTCGCGGCGTAGAGGCCAACCGCACCGCCGACGACCAGTGCCGCCACGATATACGGAATGCCCTCGGCCGACACACGCGGGCCGAGTACCGTGGCGAGCACGGCGATCAGCATGCCGATCATGCCGAGCAGGTTGCCGCGGCGCGCGGTCTCGGGATTGGCCAGCCCACCAAGGCTGAGGATGAAGAGGATGGCCGCGCCGATATAGGAGACGGTAGTCAGATTGGAAGTCATTGTGGTCGTCTCCTTACTTGCGGAACATCGCCAGCATGCGTCGCGTCACCGCGAAGCCGCCGAACATGTTGACGGCCGTGAGCGTCAGCGCGCCCACCGCCAGGCCCAGGATCAGCCCCGACGGACGGCCCTCCGCTGCCGCGTCGCCCAACGGCGGCGCGACCTGCACCAGCGCGCCGATCGCGATGATCGACGAGATCGCGTTGGTCACGCTCATCAGCGGCGTATGCAGCGACGGCGTGACGTTCCAGATCACCATGTAGCCGACGAAGCAGGCCAGCACGAACACCGTGAAGTGCGACAGGAACGTGGCCGGTGCAAACTGGCCGACCAGCAGAAACGCCAGTGCGCCGACAGCGAACGTGATCGCGAGCGACTTCGCCGACATCGGCGCGCCGCTGCCGTGGCCGTGGCCCTTGGATGCGGCTGCCGCGACCGGCGCCGCCGCGGGCTTCGCCGCGGCGACCGGCTGCTGGATCGGCGGCGGCGGCCACGTGACGTTGCCTTCCTTGATGACCGTGAGGCCGCGGATCGCGTCGTCGTTGAAGTCGACGTTGATCGTGCCGTCCTTGGCCTTGCACAGCTCCTCGGCCACGCGCAGCAGGTTGGTCGCATACAGCGTCGACGACTGCCTTGCCAGGCGCGACGCGAGATCCGTGTAGCCGACGATGGTCACGCCGTGACGCACCACCGCCTCGCCCGGCACCGTCAGCTCACAGTTGCCGCCTTGCTCGCCGGCCATGTCGACGATCACGCTGCCCGGCTTCATCGATTGCACCATCTCGGCCGTGATCAGCTTCGGCGCAGGCTTGCCGGGAATCAGCGCGGTGGTGATGATGATGTCCACTTCCTTGGCCTGCTGCGCGTACATCGCGCGCTGCGCCTGCTGGAAGCCTTCGCTCATCACCTTCGCATAGCCGCCGCCGCCCGAGCCTTCTTCCTCGTAGTCGACCTTGACGAATTCGCCGCCCAGCGACTTGACCTGGTCGGCGACTTCCGCGCGCGTGTCGTTGGCGCGCACGATCGCGCCGAGGCCCGCGGCCGTGCCGATCGCCGCGAGACCGGCGACGCCCGCGCCGGCGATGAACACCTTGGCCGGCGGCACCTTGCCCGCGGCCGTGATCTGCCCGTTGAAGTAACGGCCGAATGCATGGGCCGCCTCGATGACGGCACGGTAGCCGCTCACGCCGGCCATCGACGTGAGGGCATCCATCTTCTGCGCGCGCGACAGCGTGCGCGGCAGCGAATCGATCGCCAGCACCGTGGCCCGCTTCGCGGCCAGCTGCTGCATCAGTTCAGGGTTCTGGGCCGGCCAGACGAAGCCGATCAGCGTGCCGCCCTCGCGCATCAGCGCAACTTCTTCGCTGCTCGGCGGGCGCACCTTGAAAACGATATCGCTGCGGCCCCATAGATCGGCGGCCGTCGGCACGACTTCGGCCCCGGCCGTACGGTAGTCGTCGTCGCTGAAGTTCGCGCCGGTGCCGGCACCGCTTTGCACGGCCACCGAGAACCCGAGCTTGATCAGCTTTTCGACCACGTCGGGAACGGTCGCTACGCGCCGCTCCTCGTGGGCCGTCTCCAGAGGGACCCCAATCTGTAATGTCATATCCTGAACTGTCAGTAGTGGCCGTCGCAAGGAATTACGGCCTGCGTTTCACGTCACCCAACTCAATCCATCCGTGTACGACTTTGCTTCGCGCGCAGCTTGGCACTGCCGCGCGGATTGCACAAACGATCCATCCTCTAGATGTTCGTCTTGTCAGATCAGCCCGGTTCATGCTCCTGGTCCGATTTTCCTGACGAATACCTGGCTGGTGTTCCGATCGGATAAGAACTGCGAAGCATATCCCGTGCCAGAGTCTTCCCGAAATTTATATTTTGAATCGACGCGCATTCAATCCATGAATCCCCTGTCTGGACACGACGAGCCGGCCACCTCCCGTTCATTCGCCGGAGCCGCCCCGCTCGCCGTCTAGACCTGCGCCAAGCGTCGCTCCATCTTCACGATCTCGAGTTCGACCTGGCTTCGCCCGTGCGAAAAACGCCCCTGCCCGACGACCTCGAACCCGTGTCGCTCATAGAAAGCCCGGGCGTTCGTGGTGGCTTCGAGATACGCACGCGCATGGCCGCCGTTCGCGATCTCCGAGACCGCATGCGCGAGCAGCATGGCGCCAACGCCGCCGCCCGCAGAACCGCCACGGACGAACAGCTTGGTGACCTCGTCGCCGGCCGTCTCGACGAAGCCGCAGAGCCCGCCGTCGTCGGCAACCCAGATCGAGCCATCGGCGATGGCGGCCAGGTACATCGAAGGATCACGCCCGTCCAGCCAGCCTTCGATCTGTTGCTGCGTGTAATGGCCGGCACAAAGATTGACGACCGAGTCGCGGTGTACCGCGTAGATGTCTCCCACGTCTTTTGCGACGGCGGCCCGAATCACCGGGGAATTCATTCGATTGGCTCCTGAGGCACGTAGTTCGAGTTGTGCAAGACTGCTGATTTTTTGACGCCACGACAGCGAGACCTCGCGGCAGGAATCGGTTTCATCGCGCGTCCCCCGCTCGCGGGCACGATGCGATGTGTCGCGCCACGACGACGCATGCTGCGTCGCCGGGGATCTTCCGAGCGACCGAGTTTAAACGAGGATGTGGCGTATTCCGGTAAAACCCCGCAACACTCACCCACGCTCGGCGTCGACATGGGCATGTATGCGGCGCGCCCCCTCCTCCGGCGTGCATGTCGACGTATCGATGCGCATCGCGCAAGGCCGCGAACAAGCCGCTATCCGAACCGGGATCGCGCCATTCCGTAGCGTCGATCCGATCTCGCCCGTTCGCGCCGTTCAAGCCTGCCGCGCTAGATCAGCTCGGCGACGCGCACGATGACGAGCGCGGCCGGAACGAGCAGCGCCTGCGCGCACAACGTGCCGAGCACGCGCGCGCCCGCGAGTGTCGTGATGGCCCGCCTGAAGCTGTTTTCCGAGATCCGCCCTTCGATGACGTCGTCGGTCATGACGGACACCTGCGGATCGATGACGACCGCCAGCACGACGGTCGCGAAACCGTTGATGACGGACGACAGGTTCGCGCATGTCACTCTCAGCTCGGGCTTCAGGTAGCCCGCATACAGCGAGGCGAACACGCCGACCGTCCAGATCGCCATCGCGGCAACGTTCAACGCGATGACGCGCCACGACACGCCCGTGTTCGCGGTCAATTGCGTGACGTTCTGGCTCGAAGGCAGTCGTGCGCCGACGCGGAGATAGTTGATGCCGGCGCGACTGCACGCGTGCAGCAGCAGGCGGGGAATCGAGCGGTTCGCCTGGAAGTGTTCGACGGCGCGACTGAAATAACGCTGGAACGTCGGGATCAGGAATGACCCGGCGATGGTTGCCAGGGTTGCGGACAGCAGGAACCACCGGAAGTCGGTCAGCAACCCGCTGCCCATCCGATGCGCGATGTCCATTTCAACCCGTTTCGCGATGAACGGCCCCTGAAAGGAATTGGCCGTTCGGGACACCAGCGCGATGATCCCGAACAACGAGAACGACAACGCGATGCGACGCGTGCGAACGCCGGCGATCCGCACCGCATACGCCAGTGTCGCGATCACATGGATGACGAAGGTAAGCCCGCAGATGATCCAAAGCTGACTGTCCATGCTGGTACCGCGTGCGTGACGGGATCACGAGTGTACCCGAGCCCTGCCCGCACCCGGCGCATCGGCGTGGTGAGGCCGCCTGCGCAGGGGTGACGGTTTCGCGGCGCGTGTCAGGCGCTACCGCGCGGTGCGAATCCCCGGGGCCTCGTTCAGCATCCATGTCGCGAATGCCTGCAACGGCCCCTCGGCCAGTTCGATCGGCTCGGGCAGGACGAGACAGAAGTTTTTCGTAATCGACTTGCCCGCCGGCCAGGGCGCGACCAGCCGGCCCTGCTCGAGCTCCGCGTCGATGTAAAGGCGCGGCACCAGCGCGACACCCAAGCCGGCCAGCGCCGCTTCGATCAGCATCGAATGGAGATCGTAACGCGCGCCAACCGCCGAATTGGTCAGCACGATGCCGGACTCCTGCGCATAAGCCTGCCACGCGTCCGGGTTTTGTCGCCGATGCAGACGTGGCAGTGCATCCAGCGACGGGTTCGCGCCGGCACCGGCGAGCAGCGCCGGACTGCAGACGGGCACCAGCACTTCCTCCAGCAGCGGATGCAGATGCATCCCCGCCCACGCCGGATGCTCGAAATGAATGGCGGCGTCGAAACCGCTCCCGGCCAGCAGGAACGGTTCCATCCGCTCGGCGATATGCACGGTGATGGCCGGATGCCGGTCTTGAAAGTGCTTCAGCCGGGGGATCAGCCAGCGGGTAGCAAAGGTGGGAATGGCGGCGATATCGATGCTCGCGCCTTCGATGGGCTGCCCCATCAGGTACAGGCTGTCCCGTTCCAGCCGATCCAGAATCTCGCGAACCTGCACCGCGTATCGCGCGCCGTTCGGCGCCAGCCGCACCCGATTGCCGATCCGTTCGAACAGGGTGACGCCCAGGAACGCCTCCAGCCGGCCGATCTGACGGCTAACGGCGCCCTCCGTCCGTGCCAGCTCTTCGGCGGCGCGGGCGAAGCTGCCGTGGCGGGCCGCGGCTTCGAACGCCTGGAGCGCGGAATTGCTTGGGATCTTGCGGGGCATGGGTGTCTCGCCGGTCGGGGGGTGTTTGCCGTCAGCTTGAGTAAATGTCACTGAAGGCTGACTTTATTTCGTTTTATCGGGTGGAAACGCGAGCTTAGCATTACGTTACCGCACTGAACATCGACGGTTCGCAGATGGATGTGCATCCTGTTCAAAGGACAACGTGATGATCTACACCGTGGAATGCAGCTTCGCCGACCTCGGCAGCGAGGCCGAATGGAACGACTTCTACAGCCTCGAAAAGCTGCCGGCCCTGATCTCGGTGACGGGGTTTCACACGTCGCAGCGGTTCAAGGCGATCAGCGGCGATTGCCCCGTCTATCTGGCGATCCACACGATCGACGGGCTCGATGTCCTGACCGGCGATGAATATCGCCGGAAAGGCGGCGGCAATTTCGCGAAGTGGCAGCAGCACATCACCGACTGGCATCGCAATCTCTACAGCGATATCGGCTGCGCCCCGGCGGTGAAGGACGGCGAATACCTCGCGCTGTGTGCCGGCGGCCCGGATCCGCTGATCCGGTTGGGCCTCGAACCGCTGGCCATGCAAGCCGTTGCGCTGGAGAAGTTTCCGGAGCGCCGGTGGCTCGCGGTACTGCCACGGGACAGCGCCCGGCTTGTCGAGCCTCTTCCTGCAGGCATTCACCTTTACGCGCCGATGACGTCGCAACTGACAAGCGCCCGCGCCCTTGCAACTGTGCAGGAGTAAGCCCGCGATGCCGAACGTCACTTTCTCGATCGATGCGAGCCGGATGCCGGCTGACGAAAGTCTTGCCGAGCTGTCGCGCGACTGCGTCGAGCTCTGTACGCAAGTGCTCGAGGCGGAGCTCAAGAACGTCCACGTCATTTTTCTGGAAGCCCGGCATGGGCATGGACATCCCGTCTTCGCAGACATCCGGTATCGCGACGGAACGTCTCGCACGCCAGCAGTCATGAACCGGTTCATGGAAGCGCTGGACCACGCGATCGTTCGCCGCACCGGTCTCACCACGCGCATTCGGTGTTTTGGTTACACCGCGTCGAACCTTCACGCCCGCAACTAGCCGATCCGGAGAAACACGATGTCCACCCTTACCTTTCCCGGTCAGCAAGTCGGGGATTTCACGATCACGGCCATCAGCGATGGATATCTCACCGCCAGCCTCGACTTTCTGTCGAATATCGATTCGGCCGACGCGTCAAGAATCCAGCATGAAGCCGGACAGAAAGCGCCCGCCGCCGTGCATATCAATTGCTATGTCGTACGCGGCGCGGGCCGTACCGTTCTCATCGACGGGGGCGCGGGCGGGTTCAAGCAATGGGGCGGCCAACTCAACGCGAACCTGGTGCTTGCCGGTATCGAACCCGCTGCGATCGACACCATCCTGCTGACCCACGCGCATCCCGATCACGTCGGGGGGCTGGTGAATGGCGTGGGACAGGCCGCGTTTCCGAATGCGGAGCTGGTGGTGCATCGGCGCGAGGTCGGGTTCTGGCAGGACGACGCCAATCTGAGCCGCGCCAGCGAGCGGGCGCGCGGTAACTTCTTCAAAGCGCGCCAGGTGTTCGATGCCTATGGCGACACGCTCCGTCTGTTCGACGCAGGTCAAGTGCTCCCCGGCATCAGCGCGCTGCCGCTGCCGGGACACACCGACGGGCACACCGGATATGTGCTCGAATCCCGCGATCAGGGTCTACTTGTATGGGGGGATGTAGTTCATTTCCCGCATATCCAGATTCAGCGGCCGGACGTATCGATTGCGTTCGATCACGATGCGTCGCTGGCAGTGGCTACGCGGTCACGGCTTCTCGACCAGGTCAGCTCGGAGGGGCTTCTGATCGCCGGCATGCATCTGGGGGAACTCGGATTCGCACGCATCAAGCGGACTGAGGGGGGATATGGGTTGCTTTACGAGAATGCGCAGGGAGACGCGCGCTCGTTCACCGATTTCCATGCCGGTCGGTGAACAGCGCTCGAGTCTCATTGACGAATGACCTGGATACGTCCGGCTTTGACCGCCGCGTTCAAAACCGTCCAGTCCGCCTCATTCTGATCCGCGTAGGCGAGCGCGAATTGCACGATCGCTTCGTCGAATACGTCCGACTTGCCGAGATATCCGCTGAGCAACGCGGGATCGCTTGCTTTCGCCATCGAATGAGCCAGCGCATGCGCGCAAGAAACCGCATATTCGCCGAGATCTTCAACATCGAAGGTAGTGAAGTCGAATGCGCCCTTCATGTCGCGCAACTGTCGAACATAGAAGTTGTTGTCGGTGTGGTACATCTTCGACCACCCGAGAAAGATGTCGCTGGCCGACTGCAACAGACGCTGCCCGTTCACGACACGCTGGCCATGATTGGGATAGCGGCTCGGCGGCAGATAACCTTCGAGCACGGAAGCCCGCGCCTCCTTGAGCTGCAGGAACAGCGGGCACGCTCCGTCGGCCATGAAAAGCGCCTCGTAACAACGCGTTCCCACCGACCCGATACCCACGACGCGAATGGCGACGTCCACCAGTTCGTAGCGATCGAACAGTGCGCGCCTGTCATCGGGAAGCGTCAGCCGGTAGTCGGCGAAGAAGCGCCGTACCAGCGCGTCGTACTGTCTATGATCGTGCGGGCTCTCCAGCGGGACGTGGTACACGAGTGGCGGCGCATCCTTGATGCGCAGCTTGCCGTTTACCAGTTCGGTCGCATGCGTCAACTCGGAACGCGATGACTGTTGCCTCGCCTTGTCGATCACGGTCAGTTCTTTCCGCCTTTCCTCCACCGAATCGGCAATGGCCAGCATGCTCGCCGCCTTGAACTGGCAGTACCAGACGTCCAGCGTGTCCATGCGGCTGAAATCGGCGATCCGTTGCCGGAAGGTCTCGCATAGCCGACGAACCACGCTGCGCTGGTCCCGCACGGCGAATCCGCGTTCGCGTGCCGCTATCACAAATGACGTGGCCAGCCGGCGCACATCCCAGTCGAATGGGCCGGGCAGCGTTTCGTCGAAATCGTTGGGGCCGAAGAGAATCCGCCGCTCCGGGCTTGCGAAGAGTCCGAAATTGGCGAGATGTGCATCGCCCCCGAGTTGCACGATCACGTCCGAATGCGGCAGCTTCGACAGATCGTGCGCCATCAACGGCGCGGCACCGCGATAGAACGCGAACGGGCCCGCGACCATCCGCCCATAGCGGATCGGTATCAGTTCCGTCACCCGGCCCACATTGGAAGCGTCGAGCAATGCAATGGGATCGCGATCTGCAATCTTGCAGTCCGCCAGCTTCTTGCGCGGCACTTGTCTGCGCGCAGCCTTCCCCTGCTCGACTCGCGCAGCCAACGAGCCGCGCCCGGCAAACAGCGCGGACGGATCTTCTTGCTCCGCCAGCGTCTTTGGATCCGCGCGATCCGTGGTGGTTTCGGCGCGCTTTGGGGCAGTCGATTCAGGCACGCATCACTCCTTTTTCGCTACAAGGTCGAAGCGGACTTCCGTCATTTCGCTTTGCTTCAGTCCGGTCTGGCACCCGGCGAAGGTACGGGCGCGGGTGGCGAACTATCGCGTAGTGCGTCAATGGCGGCATCGACCGTCGCAAATATCTCGCGATGCGCGCCATCCGAACGCAGAACCTTATACCGCTCGATTTCATGTCGTACACCCGTTGGTAGCGCAACCGCGGCGACGCCCACGCCCCGCTTGTCCAGCTCCGCCCCCAACTCGACCAGTTTCTTTCCTGCCGTGTAGTCGATGTTGTTGATCTCCGAAGCATCGATCACCACCCAGCGCAACGGCACACTAGCCTCGTTGACGAGTTTCAGCACATCCTCCGTGAAGCGCCCCGTGTTCGCATAGAACAGGTCCGCCTCGAACCTGTAGACAACGATACCGGGCGCCGCGAGCAGATTGGGCTCGACGCGATGCGGGAACCAGTGGCCGGCGGGGCTGCGCGTCAACACACGCGTGCGCAGGCGGTAGCTATGCCGCGCATGCGCGATCAGCGACAACACGACCGCCGCGAGAATGCCGTGCATCACATCGACGAACACGACCACGCACGCCGTCAGCAACGCGACGACGAACTCGTCCCTCTGCATGCGAAACAGTTCCATCATGCCCTTCACGTCGATCAGTTTCGCGCCGATCATGAGGACGATCGCCGACAAGACGGCGGCAGGCAGAAGACTCAACGGTCTCGTGAGAAACAGCAGCACCACCAGCACGATGACGGCCGTCGTCAGATGCGCGACCTGGGTTCGCCCGCCCGCATCGTCGACCATCTCGGTCTTGGTCGGACTGCCGTTCACGACGAAGGTGCCGGTGAACGCCGCCGCTGCGTTTGCGGCTGCAAGCCCGATGATGTCGGCATTGTCGTCGCCCTGCTCGTTGTAGCGGTTCGCGTACGCACGTGCCGTCGCGGCGCTCTGAGCGATGATGACGATGAAGCACGAGGCCGCCGTCGCCAGCACCTGGTTGATCTCGCCCATATGCAACGGCGGCAGGAACAGCGACGGGAGCCCGCCAGGCACTTCACCCGTTACCGAGATGCCGTGTCCGGCGAAGTTGAACACGCCGCTTGCAACGATGGAGCCGATTACCGCGATGAGCGCGCCCGGCGCGCGCGGCGCGATTCGCTTGCAACCGATGATCACGACGAGGACGGCAATCGACAGCGCGGTGGTCGGCGGGTTCGCCGCGGCGATACGTTGCACCACGGATGCAATCTGCATCAACGGGCCATGTCCCTGCTTCTCGAGCCCGAGCAGCCCGGCAAGCTCGCCCGCCGCGACCTAGACGCCCACGCCCGTCAGGAACCCGATCAACGCGCTGCGGGAAAGAAAGTCGGCGAGAAAACCCAGACGAAAGATGCGCGCAATCACCAGCATCACGGCAACCGTCAAGGCAACGGTGCTCGTCAGGCCGATATATTCGCGGCTGCCCAATGCGGCGACGGCCGTCAGCGTTCCCGCCAGAATAGCGGCTGTCGCGGAGTCCGCAGCGACGACCAGTTGACGCGACGCACCAAAGAGCGCGAACGCCACGAGCGGCAGCAGTATCGTATAAAGGCCCGTGACCGTGGGCGTGCCTGCAATCTTCGTGTACCCCATCACCTCGGGAATGCCGAGTGCCGCCAGCGTGATCCCGGCGATGATGTCGTGCGGCAACTGGGCGGAATTGACGGGCAGTAGCCCCTGCAGGAAGGGCAAGTGATGCAGATGGGACGGTGTCGGGGCGGCGGGTTTCATTTCGCTGCCTCCACGGCTGTCGAGAGCGTGCCGATCAGTGCATTGGCAATGATCTCATCTGCTATCACCACGTTGGATGCGCCGGCGCTCCTGAGCAGTTCCTTTCTCAAGGGATTTTCGCCGGGCACCGCAATCGCGAGCGAATCGTTCAACGTATGGGCCAGAAGGGTGATCGCCAGATTGTTGTTGCTGTCGGGCGTCGTCACGACCATTGCCTTGGCACTGTCCAGCCGCGCATGCTTGAGTACGTCGTCGAACGCCCCCGGCGAGCCGAGCACGACCATGTGGCCGCAGTCCGCCGCCCGGTCGGCCTGATCCTGATCGCCCACGAGGACGAGCACGGTTTCTCCCGCCCTGTGCAGGCGATTCGCGACCCATTCCCCGAGCGAATGGAATCCGACTACCACGACGTGATTGGTGAGTTTTTCGAGCTTGCCTTCCATGAGCCTGTTCTCCCGAAACACCATCACATCGTCGCCCGACAGCATGCCGGTGAGCCTGGAAACCGCGAATCCGCCGATCACGAGCGTGGCGACCATGGCCAGCAGCATGAAGACCTTTTGAGGCTGATTGAACTCGCTGAATGAACCGATTGTCGTGACGAGGTTGACCCCGTCCCACACGGCCGTAAACAGTTTCTTCGGGAACAAGTCATTCGACTGATCGAGGACGGTCAACCCGGTGGCGGCGCTGGCCAGCAGCAAGCCGAGAAGGCCGATCGTGTGGCGCGCGCGGCGGCGCCATTCTCGAATACGGATGGCCCCAAGCCGAGGCTCATCGACACGGAAGATCCACATAGTTACCTCGGATAGTTGGTCTGATCGAGACAACAGCGAACCCAATGCGAACTCGATACGCTCCCCCTTTTCGCACCCCGAGTCAATAGTCAGGATCCCGACTGATAAACGGGTGATCGGGGACACGCACAGGCACCCCTCCGATACATCACACAAATCGTTTTCGATCGGGTGGCGCCCGCAGTGATCGCCACGCACCAGACAAGTAGTTAGCGGCTTAAGTACCAGGGAAGACACGACAGGTGCCGTTAAAACCGCTCCGGCGTTCTTCCTTGCCATTCAACGTCGCTTTTCCGATCGCCGCGTAAGCCTGCTCCATGCATTGCTCCCGATAGTGAGCGCTGCACCTGAACTGTCCGGACGTGCCATGCCACCACTAAACACCAAGGTGCGCGAGTCACACGTTCAGATCGAGTGGCGCTTTTTGAGGGTTATAAGACCTTTGCGCCATACACTTCGCGTTCCATACTTCGCGTGGCAGATCGAGCCGAGAAAGGCGCACAAACGCGATCGGGTTTTGAACTGACGGCCCGATCAATCACGACGTAGAAAGGAGCAGAAGATGAGGCTTAAAAACAAGTCGGCGTTAATCACGGGCGGCACCAGTGGCATCGGTCTCGCAACCGCAAAGCTGTTCATTGCGGAAGGCGCCCGTGTCGCGGTGACGGGTCGCGACGATGCGGCATTCGAACGTGTGAAGGCAGAACTCGGCGAGCATGCGCTCGTTCTCAAGGGCGACGTCCGTTCGATCGAGGACATGCGCGCGATTGCCGCTGAGGTGAACGAGAAGTTCGGTGGCCTGGATGTCGTGTTCGCGAACGCCGGCTGGGCGTTCCCGTCCGCAGTCAACGACATCGACGATGCACTTTACGACGAGATCATGGACATCAACGTCAAGGGCGTGGTGTTCACGCTTCAGGCGGTGCTGCCGGAATTGCGAGCAGGCGCGTCGGTCATTCTCAATACCTCGTTCGTCGCGCAGACCGGCAAGCACGGCATCTCGTTGACCGCGGCGGCGAAGGCCGCCGTGCGATCGCTTGCCCGCAGTTGGTCCTACGAGTTTCTCGACCGGAAAATCCGCTTCAACGCGATCGCGCCCGGCCCGATCGACACGCCGCTGCTCGGCAGGTGGGGCATGCCCGACGAATGGGTTCGCGACCGCAAGGCCGAGTTCGCCAAAGCCATTCCGGTGGGTCGGCTGGGCAACGCCGACGACATTGCCTACGCGGCACTCTATCTCGCCAGCGACGAATCCTCGTATGTCGTCGGCACCGAGCTGGTCGTCGATGGCGGCGCCTCGCAGCTTTGAGCCTGCCGCGCATGATTCCTGAGCCCGGCATGTCATCCCGGCTCATTCACCTACCTGATCTCACGTCCGCCACGCATTGCGTCGCGGCGGTTATTCCATCCGGCCCAGCCTGCATGCACTCGCAGCGGGGCCGACGTGCAAGGAGAAACGATCTTGACCGACAGTAGCGAAAACCATGCGTCCGGACAGCCGCTCACCCGAACAGGCCGCTCGCGCCGCGATATTCTCAAGTTTGGCG
Source organism: Burkholderia sp. AU30198 (assembly GCF_020419825.1). NCBI lineage: Bacteria > Pseudomonadati > Pseudomonadota > Betaproteobacteria > Burkholderiales > Burkholderiaceae > Burkholderia > Burkholderia sp. AU30198. The sequence goes on from NZ_JAIZSA010000005.1 coordinate 265,707, forward strand.
GCGTCGCAACCCTCGGCGCCGTCCTGGGTGGCGGAGCGTTGCTGGGGCACGCACCCCCTGCGCTTGCGCAGGAAGGCAGCGCAGGCGCACTTGCCCCGAACGACCCGCTCAATATCCTGATCGTCAATTACGATGGCGGGACGCTGCTCGACTTCGCCGGCCCCAGCGAGATTTTCCATCGGCTACCGAATACGAACGTTCGCTACGCGAGCCTCGACGGCGGCAACGTGACGCTCGAATTCGGCGTCGTGTACGGCAAGACTGAGCGGCTGGCCGATATCGACCAGACCGACTTGCTCCTGGTCCCCGGCGGGTCCGATTTGTCGGCGCCGATGCGCCCCGCGTATCAAGCGCAGATCCGGCGTCTGGCAGAAAGCGCCAAACACGTGACGTCGGTTTGCAACGGCTCGCTCGTGCTCGCCGCAACGGGCGTTCTCAAGGGCAAACGCAGCGCCTGCCATTGGGCCTTCGTCAACAAGCTGGCCGAATATGGCGCGATCCCCGTGCCCGATCGCTTCGTGGAAGACGACAACGGCCGGTTCATGAGCGGCGGCGGCGTGACGGCGGGCATCGACTTTGCACTGCGCGTGGCAGCGAAGCTGCGCGGTCAGCAGGCCGCCGAATTCACGCAACTCGCGATCGAATACGATCCCGCGCCGCCGTTCCACTCGGGCCATCCCAGAGATGCGCGGCCGGAAGTCGTCGCGATGGTCGACAAGAAACTGCCCGGTGCATCCAGGGGGCTCGCACGCGTCCCAGGCGTTCGTTGAAGCGCTTGCAGGCAATGTAAGCACGTCCATCTTCAGGTCTCGATGATTACCGCAGCCGACATTGCCTGCTCCACCCTACAATATTCGTAGTCCTCTCAAATCAATTTGATTCACGACCGGAAATCACTCGATGCAACAGATTCGTATGTGTACCGCTGCGCTTGCAGCCTGCGTCACCTTTTTCGCGTTTGCCGCGCCGGCGACTGCCGGTGGCGTGCAACGTCCGCCCGAAGCGGCGATCAAAGCCGAGAACGCGCGATGGGCGGATGCTTTTGCGCGAGGCGACTACGAGGCGATCGGCCGCCTCTACACCACCGACGGCACGCTCTTGCCGCCCGGAGGCGACAAGGTAACGGGGAGCAGCGCGATCACCGCGTACTTCACCAAGGGGTACGCCGGATCAAAACCGGCCACCGTATCGTTCAGCAACTACGAGTTCTACGGTAACGATCGGATCGTGACGGAGGTTTCGGATGCGGAGATCCACGACCACGATGGAAAGCTCAAATACCGCGGCAAGCAGATCCTCGTGTTTCTGAAGCAGGGCGGCGCGTGGAAGTTGCATCGCGACATGTGGAACGACTACGCTCCGCTCACAACGGATAACCCGTGATCATCCGGCGAAACGGACAGTGACGGACCCAAAGCGCCGCTAGTCCATTCGACGGATGTTGACCAGGCATTGCGCTGATCGGCCAGCAGTCGATCAGCGCGCGCCGTTCGAGCGACTCTCGCGTCGAATCGCTTGCGGCGGGTGCCCGTGCAGTTTGATGAAGGCCCGCCGCATCCGTTCGGGATCGGTGAATCCGACGGCCAGCGCAATCTGTTCGATCGGTTCGCTGCCTCCCTGCAGGCGCAGCCTCGCCGCTTCGACTCGCAAGCGCTCGACCGCCTTGGCAGGTGTTTCACCGGTTTCCCGGCGAAATGCGCGTCCGAACTGTCGCGGACTCAATCGTGCGGCATCGGCGAGCCGCTCGACAGGCAACGCTTCGGCCAGATGTTCCCTCGCAAAATTCAGCGCGATGCGGATACGATCCGATTCCGGCTCCATCTGCGACATCGCGGAGAATTGGGATTGACCGCCTGGCCGACGATACGGAACAACCAGGAGCCTGGAGACCGCGCGCGCAACCTCCGCGCCCATATCTCGTTCAATCATGCCGAGCGCGAGGTCGATTCCGGACGCAATGCCCGCCGACGTCCAGATGCGGCCCTCCTCGATATAGATACTGTCGCCCTCGACCTTGGTGCGCGGGAAGCGCGACTGCAATTGCGCGGCGTATCGCCAGTGCGTTGTGGCTCTCAAGCCGTCCAGCAAGCCGGTTTCCGCAAGCAGAAACGCCCCCGTACACACGCTTGCCACCCGCGAGGCCCTCGCGCCCAGTTTCCTCGCGGCGGCGATATTCTCGGGTGTCTGCATCGGATCGACATCGCCGCCCACGAAAACGACGGTGTCGAACGTGCGCCTTCCCATAGGCCTGGTTTCGATCGAAAGGCCCGTATTGCCCGGAACCGGGCCGCCGGACTGTGAGATGACATGGAGATCATAGGGCGTGTGGCCCGCCGCTGTGGCGACCTGGTTGAAGGCCGACAGTGGCCCACCCAGATCAAGCACATCGTAGCCGCGGCAAACGAAGAATCCGATTCGATGCATGACGAAGTCGCTAACTGAAAACCCCGGAAAGTCGCATTTTATCGAGAACCCTCAAATAGCGCCATTGGGCCGGAAATGAGGGAAAAACGTCGTTTACGCGCTGATCGATTGTCCGTATGGCCGCTGAAAACCGAAGCACGCAGCGCAATTTTTTCAGCTGCGCCTGCACCTTTCCTGCAGAGGAATCGCGTCATGCGTTACGCTGCAAATCACGCCAACGCGTTCCCCCCCGCAACTTTCCATCCGAGTTGCCTCAAACATGCACGGTACAGAATTGAAGGTGGCCTCGCTGCCATCGCAGTTTCTCGAAGCAGCGCTGGCGTTGCTCGATTCGGCATTCGAGCAAGACCCGACGCTTGGCTGGTGCCTGTTCGCCGAAACGCCGGGATTCCACGAGCGCCGCGCCAACTATCTCGGGCGCTATCTGAAGTATCACTACGATGCATGCCTGCCGGCTTTGGGCGCCTGGCGCGATGACGATCTCGTTGCGGTCAGCTACTTTGCGCCCGCCTCCTGCAGCGAATCGCCCCGCATGCTCGCAGCGCTTGGTCGCGACATCGCGATCGGTTGCGGCGCGTCATCGTTGAGCCGGATCGATTTGCTTCGCGAGACGCCTGCCGTGAATGCTCCGGGCGCGGCGTGCAGCCGGATTGAATTCATCGGCGTATCCCCGGTTCGGCAAGGCGAAGGCATCGGATCGGTGCTTCTCCGTGCGACGTTGTCACATCTTGGAGACATCGATCCGTCGGCAAAAATAGCCCTGGAAACCGGAGAACCGCGCAATCTCCCGTTCTATGAACGCCATGGGTTGTCGGTCAAAGCGCGCATGGAATATCCCGGACTGACGCAATACACGTTGCAGACCGCCTAGCCGCCGACATCAACCGGGCCGGGATCGGCACCCGGCTCGCCCTACTCCGCATTCACCTTTCGCCATTGCATCGGCGACATCTCATAGCGTCCGCGAAACGCCCGACTGAACGCCGCTTCAGACGTATACCCGACACGCCCGGCGATATCCGAAATCGGCGCGCGGCTGTACCGCAACAACTCCGCCGCCCGATCCAGGCGCCAGGTCGTGAGATAACTCAGCGGCGCCTGCCCCACGACGCGCTGGAACCGGTCCGCAAACGCCGATCGCGACAGATTCGACAACGCGGCCAGATCGCTGACGCTCCAGGCACGCCCGGGATCCGCATGAATCGCGGACATCGCCGGGTTGATCCGGCTGTCGATCGCACCGGACAACCACCCGTGCCCTGCCGAGCCCTCCGTCGCCCAGGTGCGCAGCAACTGGACGAAGATGACATCGAGCAACCGGGAGATCATCGCGGCGGCGCCCGCGCGCGGACTCAATGCCTCGTCGAGAATGAAATGGCAGCTCAGCTCCAGCCACTCGAACGGCCGCTCCCGCAATCCTTTCAGCACCAGCACCGGCGGCAGCACGGACAGCAACCGTTGCGACAGCACGCCGTCGAATCCGAAGTCGCCGCAAAGCCAGGTGGTGTCGCCACGCCCGATCGTCAGGCGCTCGCGGTCGTAGTACTTTGGCGCGAGATCCGTGACGAGCCTGGCGGAGCGGCCCGGCCGGTCGGAGATGACGTGGCCGTGACCGTGCATCAGCATGACCAGGTCGCCTTGCGAAGCGTGGTAGCGCGCGTCGAGCCCCTCCACTTCGATCGCCACACTGCCGCTCCGGATGATATGCAAACGATACTTTCCGGCAGGAAAACGCAATCCGAAAGGTGCCGATGCCGCGCACGTGAAGACCGTGTTGCCGCGGATGCGGATCAGCTCCAGCACGTCGGAAAAGGCATCCCGCTTGAAGGAGAACGGATCTGCGTCATCGTCCAGCGCCGTCGGCGTTTGAGCAAAGAATTCCGGCTTTTGGGCCATGTCGCGTACTCGGATGGTCTTTATGATGGACACATCATTCACGCCGAACGACGCCCGTGTCAAAGACTATTCTCAAGGTACGTGGCGCACGGCAACCGCGTAGTCCCCCCTCGTTTCGAGGCTGGCACGGCAGGGGGTAGGCGGACCCGGACATACCGGGGTCCCACGGGCGTGATTTTCATCTTCCAGCGATCTACAGGAGCACGGATATGAATCCGGAAACGCGTACCGACACGGTTGTACTGATTCACGGCCTGTGGATGACGCCGTTGTCATGGGAACATTGGGTCAACCGCTACGAGCAGCGCGGCATGCGCGTCATTGCGCCGGGGTATCCGGGCGTGCAGCCGGGTACGGCCGGCGTCGAGGCACTCCGCCGCGATCCGTCGCCGCTGGTGAATCTGGGCGTGCGCGAGATCTTCGATCACCTGGCCCGCACCATCGCGGCGCTCGACACGAAGCCGATCATCATGGGGCATTCGTTCGGCGGCGCGTTCGCCCAGCTTCTGCTCGATGCGGGCTATGGCTCGGCCGGTGTATCGATCGACGGCGCCGCGGTGAAGGGCGTGTGGGCGCTGCCGTTCAGCGAGATCAAGGCGACGTTCCCGGTCCTGCGCAATCCGGCCAACCTGCATCGTGCGGTGCCCATTACCGAGAAAGAATTTCACTACGCATTCACGAACAACCTGAGCCTCGAGGAATCGAAGCCGGTCTATGACCGCTACGCGGTTCCCGTGTCGGGGCGCATCCTGTTTCAAGGCGGGTTCGCGAACGTCAACCCGAATGCCCCGACGCGCTACAACTTCGCGAACGACAATCGGGCACCGCTCCTCTTTATCGCTGGCGGCAACGACAACATCCTGCCGCCGGCCGTGCAGCGCGAGAACTTCGAGAAGAACGCGAAGCGTTCGCGGGCCATATCCGCCTACAGGCTGTTTGCCGGCCGCAGCCATTACACCTGCGGCGAGAAAGGCTGGGAGGACGTCGCCGACTTCGCGCTCGACTGGGCGCTGGCGCCTGCGGCGGGTGATCTCGGTAAGGGCTGAGTGGCCGGCAGGCATCGGAGAGGCGAAGGCGGTCCAACTGTAGCCCGGCCGGTAGGCGTCAGCCGACTCACTCAAAATGACACGACATCGAACCGATCGATGCGAGTTATTTGAAAGCTGGTGCTGCTAGCATCGAAGGCTGCTGGCTGTCGACGTTGCCCGTTTCGCCGATCGCGGGATTCGACTGATTCGGAGAATCACGTTCGAACCTTGCAGCGCCCTTCTCCGCCATGTGCCTGAGATGGCTGTCGCGCTGCACTGCCTTTCGATAGCTGGTCGTACACAGCCATTAGCGCGCCTACTCTGGCTCGATAGCCTGGCTCGAAGTGAATCGATATTGCTTTCGAATACATGATTGGCAGGAATGCCGCGCCGTTCAACGTCCACGCCAACAGCCCTGAAGCCATCATCAGCCTCGACAATCTTGCGATGCTTTCCCTTATGCTTTCACTTTCGAGTCGATGTGTCGCACCCGTGCGTCGTCGTGGAAATCAACCGGGCAATTTCTTGAAGTCGTTACTCATTCTGGCTACGTTTTCAGGCTTGTTGGTCGTTTCGGTAGTACAAGCACAGACCACAGCGGCGCTCATCGGACTTTCAAATGACCTATCGAGGCATGTGGGTAGCTCGAACAGCGAGCAGGGATTAATTCGTGTCGAACTGCCGCACTGCCGTCAGTTTGGCTTGGGATCCTCCGATGATCTTCCGCCTCCGAATCAATATCACTTCGTAGCGGCTCGTGATACGCAGCATGCGGCGGTCAGTACGCCCGATGTGGCGTTGACGATGCCGTCGATACCTTTGCCCTGGTGCAAGTCGGGCGAAGGCAGGTCCTGATGATACGTCTCCGATATTTACGAATCTTTGCGCGCCTTATGTCGTCGCGAGAGTTTGGGAGCGCATAGCTTCCACGCGTTGTCACCGGCAACTGGCCGATCGACGAACTTCGCACCGGCAGGTTCGGCACACTGGCCAACTTGAACTGCCAAAGCAACTTTCCCGTTCACATGAGTACGCACCCCGCCGCCGTACCTGCAACCGTCCTCCCGATACTGCGGCAGGTCCCGCGCTTTATCCGATAACGTTCAGCGCCCAGCCCTGCGCCCCACCTCCATCATGGTTGCCTTCGAGCGGGGAATCCCTGACGTTCGAGAAACTCGGAGACCACGGGCTCCCAGACGTCGACACCGTGCGCAAACAGCATGTGCCCGTTTTTCTCGAACGGCGGAAGCAGCCGATAGTCGGCGTTGCCGCCGGCGTGAACGAATGCATCGTGCCACGCACGGCTATAGGTTGGGCCAAAGTACTGGTCATTCTCCGTATAGATCCACAGCATCGGGACGCGCGCTGTTTTGCCAAATCGCGAATACATCGCCTCCATCAGTTCATCCTGGCATGGCGATCCCGGATGTCGAACCGGATCGCCGCCCGCACCGCCCGCAAAGTTGATCGCTGCAACCACGCCTTCCGGATTGTCGGCGGCCATCGCCGTCGTGACAAAGCCGCCGACAGATTGACCAACGATGACGATGCGATTCGACGCGACGTGCGGTTGGCGTTTTGCATAGTCGAGCACCGCGAGCTCCTCGGCTCGCGCGGCATCGATCATCGGGTGGTAGTCTTTGCGGCGGCACGCTCCGCTATATTCGGGATCGAACTGTATGCCGTACGCGCCATAGCCGATCCGGGCGGGCGCGAATACGGCAAATCCGAGTTTCAGGAACACGGCGACTTGTCGCGTGTAGCGGAATCGAGCGGGCGCGGCTCGATTGTCTGAATTGCGTCCGTGATTGAGGATCAGGATGGGGAATGGCCCATCGCCATCTGGAAAGAACTGCGTGATCGCGACCTTACCGGTCTGTTCCGCGCCATAGAAATCCTTGACCGCCACGTCGATCGTCGACACGGCTTCGTGGAGATCCGTTCTGAGCTGTTCGGCGCGGGCGTCGGAGATCATGAGCGCAACGCAGATCCACAGCAGGCGCCTGGCAATAGGCATCGTGACCGTCATGTCAGGAATTGATACTTTTCTGATTCATCGGAGGTGCTGGGCGGGCGTCGCGAATGAACGTCACAAAACAAACGAATCGTCACGCGTCGATGCTACGGAACGTAACATGCGCGCCGACGATTAGCGATCGAGCAGTTGGGCAATCAGATGAAGTGTGTCGCCCTTGCACCACCGTTCCCACATCAGTGCCTTTTGAGGCTCGGTGTAGCAGATCATGCGCCGCTTTTTCATTTGCAACACCCCACTGCTGACGCGGCGTCTAGTGTGTTGCATCGACCGGTTGAATTCCCCGTTACGGACAGTCGGAGAACATGGCATGGAAGCGGGCATTCCCGTGCCGTACTGCACAGGAATACTATCGAATCTTCAATCGAGAATCGTACCGACAACCCCGAGAAGCCGGATAGGAAGCGGAAACGTCAACGATTGATCCCACCGAAGCCAAGAGGTCTTGTACCGAGGTCACTCGTCAGTCTGAGCAGGTACCCGTCTGGATCTTGAACGAGGAATTGCATCAGTCCAATTTCTCGATCGCCGGATCGGTACCATTTTTCTTCTTCATCCATGAATAACGCCCAACCTGCATCAAGTAACCGCTGACGCGCGGGCTGAATGGAAGGCAATGTAATTGAGAAATTGATGCCTCTTCCCAACGGGGGCTCGACGTCACCCGTGAGCCAGCGAGCTTCGTCGTCGAGCTCTTCAAGCATAACCTGGGCTCCGTGAAGATCGAGATACGCAAACTTGTCCTCGGGACGATCGTACAAGATGACGAAGCCAATGAGTCCGGTCCAGAAGGACAAGCTCCTGGCCAAATCCAGAACAACCAGTTCAGGTACTAATGGCTGTCGGTGCAACATAACGACCTCTCTTGACAAGGTGGTATCCGTTTGCAGATGGACAAGTGCATTCACCGCCTAGACCGTGATTGTCGTCGATCTGACTCACGATGGTGACTGACCGTTCATGGCCGGCAGCAATCGCCTTCCATCGGCAACAACGGGCTGGAGGGAGAATTTCGATTGGTCCCGCTCTGGATACAGGCAGATTCGGACTACAAATGAAATTTTTCAAAGCCCCGTGAACACCCACCCCACCACATCACCCGCAAACGTCACCCCGACGATGCTGCGCGACCTGCATCGTCCCTGACAACACCCAACACGAGAAGTTACGCAAAGTCCTGCACCCGCCCTTTCCGAAACCGGGCACGCCGCGCGCTCATCCTCCCTGCGGTGCTCATCGCATCACTGCCCAAGAACCCTGCTCGGCCCGCGCGTTGCCCGCTCGAACAAAATCGGAAACATTCAGCGAAACCGTATCGGCCTTCGCATTGGAACGCGTCTTCCGTGCGACTGCCAGGATCGGCGCCAAGTGCTCGTAAAAGCATTCGAGTTGTCGCGCGTCAGATGCCAGTCGCTCGAGGTCGCACGCCTTCTCGAGAATCAACCGGGCAATATGAAAACGCTGAAGCCCGCGGCCGACCCGAACCTGAAACACGACGCCATCGCTGCTATGCGGCACCCCCGCCCATACGAGCGAACTGCGATCCATGAAGCCTCCGAGAAATCATAATCGTCACATCAATATGCCAGTCATCTCCGACCTTGCATATTTGTATTTCAAAATTGTGGCGTTCAACACATCGGCGTTTTCGCGGGATCCGCATATTGCGCCGCAGCAAAAGTGCCCGTAGACTGGGTTCGCATTCAATGTAGTTGCCCCGCAGTCGCCCCATGACGGGAGAGCACGCCATGACGACTTCTTCACCCGCACTGAGCCCAGCGCCTCCCGCCCTCCACGTGTTCCAGCAAGATGGCGGCTGGCACTGGGGCATCACGGTTCCTCGCGCCGCGGGATCCGGCTTCAAACTGATCGCATTCAGTCACCACATCTTTTGCACTGAAGATACGGCCCAACGCGACGGCGATCGGGCGTTGGCCTCCATCGTCGCAAGTGACGTGCATTGAAACGCGAATCGAGCCATTGCACTGTCCTTGAGTTTTCACAGGCAGATGCAATACTCGTAGCACCCTTCGATGCGAGACCGCGTACCGCGCACGATGACGGACTCCGCCACTTGTCTGACTGACCCGATCGTCGGTGACGATCCAGACCGGCCGTTCTCTGCCTGCGGCCCCGGCTGGGGTACGTTGCAATCAAGCTTCCGTCAGACGTCATTCGAGAAAAGCGCGGCGCGCAGACTGTCACACCGACGCAATTCCTCACCGTGTTTGAAAGCAATCGAGAGTAGATCACGGCCACGGTCAACCGACCGACGTCGACGAAAGACGGCCGGCGAATCCCACTCGACACGTCAGACTTCTCAACCGAGGCCAGCTTGCAGGCCAGCATGCCGACAGCAGACAGCAGACAGCAGACAGCAGACAGGAGGTGTTACATGAACATCCGGATCTTGGTTCCCTGCACCGTATTTCTTGTTGCGCTCAGTGCTCAAGCGGCAGATATCACCGGCGCAGGCAGCACGTTTGCCGCACCGATTTACGCAAAGTGGGCCGATGCGTACAAGAAGGCGGGCGGTGGCAAGGTCAACTATCAAGGCATCGGGTCGTCCGGCGGCCTGAAGCAGATCAACGCGAAGACGGTGGATTTTGCCGGTTCGGACGCTCCGTTGAAGGATGACGAACTCGCGAAGACAGGACTGTTCCAGTTCCCGACGGTGGTCGGCGGCGTGGTGCCGGTGGTCAACGTGCCGGGCGTGAAGGCTGGCGAGCTGACGCTGTCGGGCCCGGTGCTCGGCGACATCTACCTCGGCAAGATCAAGAAGTGGAACGACCCGGCAATCGCCGCACTGAACCCGAAGGTCAAGCTATCGGACACCGACATCGCCGTGGTTCGCCGGGCGGACGGCTCGGGCACGAGCTTCATCTGGACGAACTACCTGTCGAAGGTCAACGGCGAATGGAAGTCGAAGGTCGGCGAAGGCACGACGGTCAACTGGCCGACGGGCACGGGCGGCAAGGGTAACGACGGCGTCGCAGCCTTCGTACAACGCCTGCCGGGTGCGATCGGCTACGTCGAATGGGCGTACGCGAAAAAGAACAACATGGTCTACACCGCGCTGAAGAACTCGACGGGCACGGTGGTCGAGCCGAAGACGGAAACGTTCAAGGCCGCTGCCGCAGGCGCGAACTGGTCGAAGTCGTTCTACCAGATCCTGACGGACGAGCCGGGCAAGGACGCATGGCCGGTGGTCGGCGCAACGTTCGTGCTGCTGTATGCGAAGCAGGACAAGCCCGCACAAGGGGCGGAAGCGCTCAAGTTCTTCGACTGGGCATTCCACAACGGCAACCAGGCCGCCACGGAGCTGGACTACATCACGCTTCCCGATTCGGTGGTGGCTGAAATCCGCAAGCAATGGAAAGAGAAAATCAAGGATGCCTCCGGTAAGGCGATTGCAAACTGAGTGCGTCAGGTGGGACGCACCCTTGCCCGCCTTCGCACTGCGGCGGAGAAGATCGTCCCTCCGATGAGCTTCCAGCATGTTCGTTATGGCCGACAGTCGACGCCCGCCGCGATCATGAGCATGCTTGAATTGCACTTGGGCCGGATGCGCCGATCACGTTACAATCCGCGGACCATTCGAGTCATGAGCGCAGAGGCGCTTCCTCGCGCCGACGCATTCCTGAAAGGCTGACGCACATGCCTTGTGAAGCCTGCACGACCATGCGCACGATGTCCGATCCTGTCGCCCATGGCGAACTGGTGGAATTGCACAAGCCAACGAAGTTGCGGCCGCTGGGACGCCCGGCAATAGTCGTGCGGCAGTATCGCTGCCGTCTTTGCAAGACGAACTGGCTGCTGGAGTGCGACCCCGTGCAAGCCGGGGGCACCGAATGGCTCTGCCTGGACGGAGCATCGAACATTCTCGCCCCCTCTTCCACACGGCAGCCCACCGCCGTGGCGACCGGGCGCGCCGGAGAAGCCGCTATCGGGAACACGGCGATACTGCCGAACCAGGCTCACTGCAATGGCGGTGGCGCCCTCTTCTAGTGCACGACGGCTACGGCAGGTAAGGCGCGATATTTGCGAGCGCACGGGAAACGTACTCGTCCTTCTCCCCGACCGGCGCAACGTAGTGGAGTGCGCTCCGCGCGGCTTCCTCACCTTCGGTGCGCGCAATGATCCATGCGGCCAGATACTGCGAAGCGAAGCAGCCACCTGCCGTTGCGACGTTACCTTGCGCGAAGAATGGCTGATTGAGCACTTCGACGCCCGCCTCGACGACCCAGGGTTTGGTCGTGAGATCCGTGCAGGCCGGGATGTTGCCGAGGAAGCCGAGCTTTGCGAGAACCAGCGTGCCCGAACATTGGGCACCAATCAGTTGCCGGGCAGGATCGAGATTCAACTGCTCCATCAGCGTTGCGTCGTTGACGACCTCCCGGGTTTGAATCCCGCTCCCGACGATGACGGCATCCGCCGTGCAGGCATCCGCCAAGGTCGACTGCGCCTGCACGGTCACACCATTCATCGACGTGACGAAATGCTCCGGACATGCAAGCGTTACCCGCCAGTCGGGCTTCTTGATCCGATTGAGCACGCCAAGCGCGATGAGGGAATCGAGTTCGTTGAAGCCCTGGAAGGTCAGAATCGCGATGTGCATGGGGCGCCCTGTCTGAAGTCTGTCGATGCATATTGCCAGATCGCCGTGATGAACGCCTTTACCATGCCGAAGACATATTGTTTCGACCACGGCAACCTGGTCAGAAGGCGCAATTCGCGCGCTCACGTCAGAGCGACTGTCGACTTCGGCGGACAACGCAACTTGTCCCGGTCGCATGAGCACGCAACTGACTGCAGCACCCGCGAACGCGGCATCCAATGATGCAACAGTAGCTTTATCTGATAAGGCCCCACCGGAAAAGCTACGTCTGGATCTACTCGCGCGCTTTGGGGAAGTGACCCCGAAGAAGTATTCGACACATCCGGACTCGGTCATTCCCGCACATCCAGAAGCAGCGAAATCGCCGGCACAGCCAGTTGCGGCGACCACTCGCATGCATTTGAAGAAGTCATCGTCGGCAGATGTACCGAGTCAATGATCTCCATACAATTGACGCGACCTGCTCACTTGATTTATTGTGGATTCATGCAACGCCAATTGATTTCCCTCGCGAGCATCACCACCACGACGACCACCGGCAACGGCGGGTCGTCTGGAGGGTGCACGCGGTAGTTTCAGCAATTGCATACCTTCAAGGGCCCCGCCGGCAACGGACGGGGCCCTTCGTGTTTATGGCGCTCCGTGTGTTACCGGCACATACCTGCACGGAGTCATCATGAACGACAGCGATCATCGCATTCTCGGCAGCAATCTCGACCTGTTCCATCAGCAGCACGAAGGTCCGGGTATGGTTTTCTGGCACCCACGTGGCTGGGCGCTGTACCGCGTGCTGGAAGATTACGTGCGAATGCGCATGCGTCGCGCAGGCTTTCGCGAGATCCGGACACCGCAACTACTGGCGCGCGCGTTGTGGGAACGCAGTGGACATTGGGACAAGTTCGGCTCGCAAATGTATGCGCTACCCGAGCGATCGATGATCGATCCATCGGCAGGTGTCGATCACGACGATGCGCTGGCGCTTTGCCTGAAACCGATGAGTTGTCCATGCCATGTGCAGGTGTTCAATCAGGGGCTTCGTTCATACCGCGAGTTGCCCATTCGTTACAGCGAATTCGGCGCGTGTCACCGCGACGAACCCTCTGGCTCGCTGGAAGGACTCAAGCGCACACGTGCGTTTGTGCAAGACGATGCGCATGTGTTCTGCACGAAATCGCAAATCGAAAATGAAGTCGTGCGCTTTTGCGAGTTACTGAGAGCAGTCTACGCAGACCTTGGATTTTCGTCCGTCACGGTGGCGCTGGCGACGCGGCCAATTCAACGGGCCGGCGACGAGGCAGTCTGGGATCAAGCCGAAGCATCGCTCGCGGCCGCGGCTCGTGCGGCCGGTCTGGAATTCGAACTGTCGGAGGGCGAAGGTGCCTTTTATGGACCCAAGCTCGAATTCAAGCTGTCTGACAGTCGTGGCCGGGAATGGCAATGCGGCACGATTCAGCTGGACTTCGTGCTCCCCGAGCGGCTGTCCGCGCATTTCATCAACGCGGAAAACGTACGAGAGACACCGGTCATGGTGCATCACGCCGTGCTTGGCAGCATGGAGCGTTTCATCGCGATACTGCTTGAGCACTACGACGGTTGGTTGCCTGTATGGCTCGCGCCCGAACAGATTGTCGTGGCGAGCATCAGTGATACGCACGCGCCCTACGCCATGCGGGTGGTGCAGATGCTGGATAGCGCGGGACTACGCGTCGTTGCGGATTGCCGTGCCGAGCGACTGGAGCGAAAAATCATGGACGCCCGGAGATTGCAGATTCCGTTATTGATTGCCGTAGGGGCACGCGACGAACGGAATGGAACAGTCAGTATCCGCAGCCGCAATGGCGATCAGGTTACGCTGCCGCTCGAGGAGGCAATCACGGCTTTATTGTGCGAGGCCAAAGTACCGGCACCATGATCGCACCAAGCGCCTTCACGACCTACGCTCGCCCTGTTTCAGAATCGGCCGTGAGCGAACGATCTTGGTGTTGATGTCGACGTCGAGCGGCCGAAATGGGCCGATGTCTTCACGAATGCGAGTGGAGGATCGCAGCATGTCGTCTAGCTACGTGCCTGCCTTCGAGGTTCGCAATGCCCGCAGGAATACGATTCCCGTGTTGGCGACGATCCCGCATAGGGGAACCCACGTTCCTCCCGATATTGCCGCTCGCATGGTACCGAAGCATGCTCGGTGGCTGCGTAACACGGACTGGTTCTTGGCCGAGCTGTACGCCTTTTTACCGGAAATGGGGATCACCACCATCATGGCGACGCATAGCCGATATGTCGAGGACGTCAATCGTGATCCCGGGCAGGCACCCTGGGCGAATCGACGATCGAAGGACGGGTGACACCGGGTATGACGGTCGGCAAAAATTCGGACGTCGGCGCTGGCGTGTCGATCATGGGAACGCTGTCGTGCGGAGGCAAGAGCAAGAACGCCATCGGGGAGCGCAGCCTGCCCGGAGCGAACGCAGGCATCGGCATTTCGCTTGGCGACGAGTGCATTGTCGAAGCCGGTCTTGACGTGTACAAGGCTGAACTGGACCAAACAGACAACGTCAGATCGTCTGACTCGGTTCGGCGGCGGATTCAACCGGCCGTTCGAAACGGCGTTCAAAGTCGCTGAAAATAGCGTCCCGCTTAACTTCTTCTCGTCACTCACCCTGACGGGTGTCCTTGCGATAGTCGGAAGGACTACTACCCGTCCAGTGCTTGAACGCGCGGCAAAAAACGGTGGCATCGGAAAAGCCAAGATCAAACGCCAGCGCTGCCACGCTCGTGTTCGAGTTCGTCAGCCGATCGACCGCGATATCCCGTCGCAGCCCGTCTTTCACCTGTTGGAAATGTGTGCCTTCTTCCGCAAATCGGCGATTCAGCGTGCGAACGGAGGTATGCAGCGCCTGCGCAAGGCCCTGAATCGTCAGCGGCTGCGCTATGTTCCGCTCAAGATACTCGCGCGTTTTGGCCACAATGGAACCATGATGAAATGCGCTGAATGTCCAGTCCCCCGGCGCGCCTTTCAGGAACGCCCATAGCTCGTGTTTCTCGCGTTTGAACAGCTCGGCACAATCCTGGTACGAGAAATAAATGCTCGTCATCCCGGCATCGAAGTGCACCGCTCCGGGGAACAGGAATGCATAGTCTTCGACGTGCCTCGGCCTGGCGAAACTGAACTCGGCCCGGTGCAGGATGATCTCTCGGCCTAGCAGCCATGATGCGATGCCGTGCGCCAGCTTTATCATCAACTCGTGCCCAAGCGGAATGACCTGCGTATCAGGCGCCCTTTCCACCAGAGCCAGTCGCACCAGATCGTTCTTCGTCGAAATCTGCAACCGGTAGTCATCCAGCAGCAAATTCCAGAAACGAACAAACCGATTGAACGCGACCAGCACGGTAGGCGCATCCAGCAGGCTGAGCATCAGATACTTCAACGTGCCGCCCCGGATCGGCCTGGACCAGAGTCCCAGCATCTCGTCGTCGAGCGTCGCCGCGACTGTCTTGTACAGCACGACGTATTGCTGGCGCGTGATTCGCGCATCCGGCTGATGCAGAAGCGACTGCGGAATGGCGGCGCTTGCGAGTAGCTGTGCAGCCACGTCTTCTCCGTGACGGGTGCGAACGGTGCGCAGCATCCCGTGCAGGAAGTGAGCCGAAACGGTGAGAGAACTTTGCCGGGACAGGTTCATGATTCGCTCATTATGGCGCATTTTGCATATCGATTGGCACGATGCGCCAGTTCTTCACCCGCCCCATGCCTATACTGGCAGGCAATTTCCGCGATTCTTGAAATTCGAGAGCATCGCCAGATGGCGCATTGCGCCAATCGCTGGCGGCATTTCTACGTCAGTCAAAAGGGGAGCATGGCTTGAATACGAGACGTATCGTCGTGACCGGGATGGGTATCGTTTCGCCGTTGGGATGCGGCGTTGAATCGGTATGGAACCGTCTCCTGAAGGGGCATTCAGGCCTGGCCGGTTTGCCCGGCGACGTCACGGAAGGGATTGCATCGAAGGTCGGCGGCGTGGTGCCCGTGTTGACGTCAGATTGTCCATGGGGATTCGATCCGGACCTCGCGGTAGAGCCCAAGGACCAGAAGAAGATGGACCGGTTCAGCCTGTTTGCGCTCGCCGCGGCGCAAGAGGCCCTGACGCAAGCCGGATGGCAGCCTGAATCCGAAAACGCACGCGAAAGGACGGCGACCATCGTCGCGTCTGGCGTGGGCGGGTTCGGCGCGATCGTGGACGCCGTCAGAATCACGGATAACCGCGGACCAAGGCGGCTTTCTCCTTTTACCGTTCCCAGTTTCCTTGCCAATATGGCCGCGGGCCATATCTCCATCCGTCACGGCCTTCGTGGCCCGCTCGGCGCACCGGTGACTGCCTGCGCTGCCAGCGCACAGGCCATCGGCGACGCAGCGCGCCTGATCCGGGCCGGCGAAGCCGATATTGCCGTGTGTGGTGGCGCCGAGGCCTGCATCGATCGAGTCAGTCTGGGGTCGTTCGCCGCGGCAAGAACCATGTCCACCGGCTTCAATGATCATCCCGCGCAGGCATCCCGCCCATTCGATTCCGGACGAGACGGTTTTGTCATGGGAGAAGGCGCCGGCATGCTCGTCATCGAAGACCTGGAGCACGCATTGCAGCGAGGCGCCACGCCGATCGCGGAAGTGCTCGGTTATGGCACAAGCGCCGACGCATACCACATGACGTCTCCACCCGATGACGGCGCCGGCGGGCGACGTGCGATGGCGCTGGCAATCCGGCAAGCGAATCTTGAACCCGGGATGATCGGGCATTTGAACGCACACGCGACGTCCACGCCGGTGGGCGACATCAGCGAGCTCGCGGCCATCAAGGCGATATTCGGAACAGGTCGAGGCCCCGCCGTATCCGCCACCAAGTCGTCGACAGGGCATTTGCTCGGGGCAGCCGGCGGCGTGGAAGCCATTTTCACTGTGCTCGCGCTGCGCGATCAGCTCGCGCCGCCTACGCTCAATTTGACGCAGCCGGATTCGGCGGCGGAAGGCATCGACATCGTCGGCGGATCGCCCCGCCAGATATCGACGGAATATGCGATCTCCAATGGCTTTGGTTTTGGGGGCGTCAATGCCAGCCTGGTGTTCCGTCGACTTTGATCCTGAATTCGAGCCGAATGAAGATCCCGAACGCAGGCCCTGGCGCCATCGACCGAGTCAATGGCGGGTACCACGGCCTGCACGTTTCGCGCGCATCCATCCACGTTTGCAAAATGGCCAGCCACGTTCCATCGCTGGCCTGACACCCCCACGAATCAGGGCTGGCGCTTGCCGCGGCCGCCGGCGGGTTTGCCAGCCGGCTTGCGCGAACCCGCGGCTGGCTTGCCGGCTGGCTTGCCGGCGGGTTTGCCGGCGGGTTTGCTGCGCGGCGTCTGCGCGCTGAATGGGCTGCCACTGGACAAGCTCGCGCCCTTACCCGCAGCCCCAGCCCGCTTTGCCGCAGGCTTGCGCTTGTTCTCGCCACTTTGCGGGCGCGGCTTGTTGGCGGGCGCCGGCATGGCACCCGACCCAGCTTGCGGCACTTTGGGCTTCTTGGGCTTTTTGGGTTTCTTGATGATCTGGCCCGTCGCGCTGGTTTCCGGCACGCGGTGCTCCGCCTCGAAACCCGGCTCTTCTTCACGACGCAGCGTCTGCCGGATCAGCGCCTCGATCGCGGCCAGTTGCGGCGCTTCGTCGGCACACACCAGCGACACCGCCACGCCGCTGGCGCCGGCGCGGCCGGTACGGCCGATACGATGCACATAGTCTTGCGCCACGATCGGCAGATCCACGTTGATCACCAGCGGCAGGTCGTCGATATCCAGCCCGCGCGCTGCCACGTCGGTGGCGACCAGCATCTGTACTTCGCGCGCCTTGAAGCGTTCCAGCGCACGCAGGCGCGCGGGCTGCGGTTTGTCGCCGTGGATGGTGTCGACCGCATAGCCCGCTTCGTCGAGCATGGCCGCCAGGTAGTCCACGCCATTGCGGGTCTTGACGAACACCAGCGCATGCTCCCACTTGTTCTCGGCCACGAGGTGCATGAACAGGTCGGGCTTGTTCCGCTTGTCGACCGGTACGACCCACTGCTTGATCTTGCTGGCCGTCGCATTGGGCGGACTGACGCTGATATTGACCGGACCGCGCAGAATGCTCGCCGCCATCGCGCGGATATCGTCGGTAAACGTGGCCGAGAACAGCAGGGTCTGGCGCTGCGCCGGCAACGCGGCAAAGACGGCGTTGAGTTCGCGCGCAAAGCCGAGATCCAGCATGCGGTCGGCTTCGTCCAGCACCAGCGCCTGGACTTGATCGAACTGCACCGCGTTCTGGCGGTTGAGATCCAGCAAACGGCCCGGCGTGGCCACGAGCACATCGACGCCCTTGCGCAACTTCATCATCTGCGGATTGATGCTCACGCCGCCGTAGGCCGCCAGATATCGCAAGTCGAGGCCTTGGCCGTAAGCGACGAAGCTTTGCAGCACTTGTTCGGCCAGCTCACGCGTGGGCACCAGCACCAGCACGCGCGCGCGGTTGCTGGACACCGCCGGGCCGTGTTGCACCAGCCGTTGCAACAGCGGCAGCGCAAAACCCGCCGTCTTGCCGGTGCCGGTCTGGGCCGCCGCCATCACGTCCTTGCCATCGAGCACGGCAGGAATCGCCTTGGCCTGCACCGGTGTCGGGGCCTGGTAATTGAGGTCCTGCAGATTACGCAGCAAGGGATCGATCAGGCCGAGCGAGGCAAAAGACATGGACGTATTCCGGGCTAAAACCGCAATTCTAGCGGTTGCCGGGCGGATCAAGGACCGCCGCGCCTGGCTGGAGGCCGCCGGTGGGGGGCAGATACGGCCAACCGGAAGCAGACGCTGACGCAAAGCAGCCCGATCCAGCCCATTTTCCGGCACCCGGTCGCCTCTCGTCGCCACTCGGCTCTTTACCTGGCTATCACCTCATCGTTTATGGTTCGGGCAACAAGGTCAGGTGAAGGTCGATGCATCGCAACGCCGATCCGGCGACGGAGGCGGGCTTGAGCCGCTCGACGCTGTTCCGTGACGAAAGCCAGGTGATAAGCTCGATGCCGGCGCACTGTCGCGTATCGACGCGCGTCGAACCCTGCCCTTTACGACTGCAACGAGCCTCCCATGTCCCTCGCCCCTTCCGTCCTCTCCGCGTTCACGCCGACCGGCAAGCTGCGCGCGTCGATCAATCTCGGCAATCCGATCCTCGCGAATCGCGACCCGGCGACGGGCGAGCCGTTCGGCGTATCGATCGACCTCGCGCGCGCGTTCGCCGAACGACTGTCAGCCGAGCTGGAGCTCGTGGTGTTCGACGCCGCCGGAAAGTCGGTGCAGGCACTATCCGACGAGCGGGCCGATTTCGGCTTCTTCGCGGTCGATCCGCTGCGCGGCGAAACGGTCGCGTTCACGGCACCATACGTGCTGATCGAGGGGTTCTATCTCGTGCGCGAAGCTTCGCCGATCCGCACGAATGCGGACGTCGACCAGCCCGACAACCGCGTGACCGTCGGCAAGGGCAGCGCCTACGACCTGTTCCTCACGCGCGAACTGAAGGCCGCGCAGATCGTGCGCGCGCCGACGTCGCAGGCCGTCGTGCAGACCTTCGTCGAGCAGCAGCTGGAAGTCGCGGCGGGCGTGAAGCAGCAACTCGAGGCCGACGCGGCGAAGACGCCCGGTTTGCGCCTGCTCGACGAGCGGTTCATGGTGATCCGGCAGGCCATGGGCGTGCCGAAGAGTCGCGGCGAAGCGGCCGCGGCGGCACTGAATGCGTTCGTCGAGGAAATGAAGGCGTCGGGCTTCGTTGCGGATTCACTGCGGCGGCATGGCATTACCGGCGCATCCGTCGCGCCCCAAGCGTGATGACATACGGCGCGACGCAGCGGCCCGGGATTGCGCGCGCCCCGCTGATGACCTGAAAGGCGAAAGCAGGCTCGATACCCGTCGGCTTGCGACACGGGATCGATGCCTGCTTCCGCGCCGCACTGACGCGGCGGTTCGCCGAATCAGCCGGCCTTGCCGTGCGGCGGATTGGCCAGCGGCGTGCGTTGGCGGCGGCGCCACCAGAATGCGACGCCCAACAGCGCGATCAGCACGACAACCACCGCGCCAAGCAGCATCAGCGGCCGGACGCGCACGAGCAATGGAACAGGGCCGCCGCTGCGCACGACCGCAACGTCATCGGCCGTGACGGTCACGTCCGGATTGCCGTACTGCGCGAGCACGTAGTTCGAGATCGCAGCGATCTGATCGTCTTTGAGCGGCTGGACATAGGAATCCTCACCGAAAGACGGCATCAGCACGTGTTCGCCCCCCACCTCGCGATCGACGCCGTACAGGATCGCCGCAATCAGGTTCGACGGATTGCGCGAGCCCGTGGCGGTATTGTTCGACAGCGACGGATACGCCTGGCTCGGGCTGCCTTTGCCGTTGGCTTGGTGGCAACTCGCGCAGTATCCGCTGAACAGCGCCGCCCCCGTCGTCAGCGTGCCGTTCGAATTCAGCACGGATGCGCCGCGCAACGTCGCCTCGCTGCTGACCGCCTGCCCGTGCGCGAATGCCGGCACCGACTCGCGGTCGTCGCGGATCGGCTTCGTGCTGCGCAGATACGAGACGATCGATTGCAGGTCCGCGTCCGACAGATACTGCAGGCTGTTCTGCACGGCTTCCGCCATCGGCCCGGCCGCCTGGTTCTTGCCCGGGGCGCGGCCGGTCTTCAGGTACGACACCAGCTCGGCGTCGGTCCACGCGCCGATGCCGCTCACCGGATCCGACGTGATGTTCGGCGCATACCACGCGCCGAGCTGCGCACCGCCCAGGTTGCGGCCGAAGTCTTCGGCCATCAGCACGTTGCGCGGCGTGTGGCACGCGCTGCAGTGCGCAAGCACGTTGGTCAGGTACGCGCCGCGATTCCACTGCGCGTCGTGGGCCGGATCGGCTTCGAAACGCTTGTTCGACAGGAACAGCATGTTCCATCCCGCCATCGCCATGCGCATGCCGAACGGGAACGGCAGGTTCGTCGCGGGCGCGGGTTCGTCGACCGGTTTCACCGCATGCATGAAGTAGCTGTAAAGCGCATGCACGTCGTCGTCGCTGAGGCCGCTGTACGACGTATAGGGCATCGCCGGGTACAGGTGCGCGCCGTCCGCGCGCACGCCTTCGCGCAGCGCGCGTGCGAACTGCACTTCGGTGTAGTTGCCGATCCCGGCCGTTTTCGACGGCGTGATGTTGCTCGAATAGATCTGCCCCATCGGCGACGCGATGCCGTACCCGCCCGCGAACGGCTTGCCGCCATCGAGCGCCGTGTGACATGCCATGCAGTCCGCCGCGATCGCGAGCTGATGGCCCTTTTCGATCAGCGCGGCGTCTGCCGATGTCGAAGCCGTGCCGGCCGGCGCATCCTGCGCGAGGGCGGATGCGCTGCCGACGAGCGCGAACAGGCCGGCTGCGATGGCCGCGCGATACCCGGTGCCGCGTCGCGCGCGACGGTGTCGTTGAATCGTGTGTGTCATCGCATCAACCCTTCGCGAGGCTCGCGGAAATCGAATCCGCGGCCTTCAGGCCAAGGGCCGCCATCGACAGCGTCGTGTTGACGACGGACGCCGACGGCATCGCGCCGCCGCCCGGCAGCCACAGGTTCGCATGGTCGTGCGCGCGGCAGTCGCCGTCGACGACCGAGTTCTTCGGATCCGAGCCCATGATGGTGCCGCCCATGATGTGATTGTTCGCGTTCAGCGTCGTCGTGATGTTGAATTCGACCGCGTCGAACAGGCTGCCGATGTGTGACAGCTGCTTGCATGCCGCGTCGTAGCCGTGCCGCACGTAGTCGCCGACGTCGTAGTGGATGTCCGGGCATGCGAGGCCGAGCGGATCGACGCGCGTCTTGCTGAGCGTCAGGCGGTTGTTCGGATCCGGCAGCGGTTCGAGGCTGATCGACAGGTCGACGCCGTAGATCGCGCGCCGCCGGATTTCCTCGTCGAGCGCCTTGCCGACCAGGCCGAGCTTCAGCGCCTGTTGCGTCGCCGGCCCGACGCGCGAGATGTTGTTCAGGATCATCTTGTTCGCCGAATACTGCCCGCGGAAATCGCCGTCGCGCGGACCGACGATACAGCTGCTCTGCGCCGGGCCGCGGCCGAGCCACATCGGCTCGTTCGCGAGGAACGTGCAGTGGAAGCCCGAGTGATCCATCATGTTGCGGCCGACCTGGTCCGAGCCGTTCGCGATGCCGTGCGGATTGCGCTCGTTCGCGGCCAGCAGCAGCAGGCGCGGGGTCTCGATGCCGTTGCAGGCGAGCACGAACCGCTTGCCGCTCGCCTTGTGCGACTTGTGCGACGCGTCGTACCAGTGCACGGCCGTTACACGATTGTTCGCGTCGGTGTCGATCTTGTAGACGACCGATTCGGCGAGCACCTTCGCACCCTTGCGCTCCGCGCGCTCGATGTGGTGGATGCCGTTGTACATCGCACCGATCGGGCAGATCGGCTGGCAGTTGTTGTTGCCGCAACAGGTCGGGCGGCCATGCCACGGCCGCGTGCTGCGCGCCTGCGGAATCGGGATCGACCGATAGCCGTGCGCGTTGACGATTTCGGCGAAGCGCCGGTCGCCATGCCCCCACGGCACCATGTCCATCGGATACGGGCGGCTGCGTTGCGACGGCGACTGCATCGCCGAGTCGCTCGGCCCGGCCACGCCCATCTCGTCTTCCGCACGGCAGTAGTACGGCTCGAGATCCTCATAGGCGATCGGCCAGTCGCGGCCGACGCCATACGTCGACTTCATCCGGAAATCGACCGGCAGATGCCGCCAGCTCGACGCGGCCCAGTGCCACGTGGTGCCGCCGACCGTGCGCAGGTAGCCCTGCTGGAAACTCTGGCCGTCCGGGCCGCTCAGGCCGACGTAGTTGTTCTTCGGAAAATACAGCGGGGCTGGCGCATTCGGCGCCTGCGGGTAGAGCCCCTGGAAGTCGGAGCCGACGCGGTTGTCGAACGGCATGTTGCGCCAGTTCTCGACCGCCTGCCCACGCTCGATGCGCAGGCCGGATTCGAGGATCAGCACCGAATGGCCCTGGCTCACCAGCTGGTCGGCGATCAAGCCGCCCACCACGCCGGATCCCACGATCACGACGTCGGCCGACACGTCGCCGTTCGATTCAAATACAGGAGTTTTCATGAGATTCAGGCGTGCGTTTGCGGGTGCTGTGAAGTGGCTGACGCGACGGCTTTGCGCGGCGGCGCGACATCGGCCGGCGGCGGTTCGGCGGTCCACCACAGCGGGCCGTTCGAACAGTAGGTCGGCGCGCTCATCCCGTCGTGGACGGTGTCGTACATCAGCGCATCCGCATACGTGACCATCACGGCCTTCTGGCCATGACCGACGGTGCCCGTGTACCACGCGGCGACGATCGCGAGCGCGGTGTCGTGCAGGCCCGCGCCGTCGGCATCGGCCAGCAGTTGTGCCGGGGTCTGCCCGGCCCGCATGCGTTGCGCCAGCGCGGCCGCACGTGCGGCAAAACCGGCGTCCGTGCGGTGGAACGCGTCGATGAGGCGCCGAGCCGTCATCGGGTCGAGATTCGCGTGGCCGGTCAGCGCTTGCGACAGTGCGAGAAAGGTCTTGGCGTCGAGCGACGGCTGCTGCGCGAATGCGGAGCCGGGCGCGGCGGTGAGCAGCCCGACTTGCGTCAGTGCCGCCGCCATCACTTTCAGGGCTGCTCGCCGGGTAATGCCGGCGCGCGCGATGACGCGCGTTTCATGATCGTTTGGGGCCATGTCGTTTTCGTCTTTTTGGCGAGAAGTTGCTCGCAGGCTTTCTTGCTTCGAAATAATCGGCGGCGGGAGCCGCTCCGCGCGAAACGACGGAATGCCTCCACCACCGGCAGTGCGTAACCCGTCCGAAAGCACCGGCAAACGACCATGCCCGGCTGAACCAAGTATTGCACATGCCATGCAATGCGAATTTTTATCTGGCCGGATTATGCATAATCCGGCCAGCGAATGGAACCGGTTCCATTTTTGCATCCAGCAACCGGTTCAAATTTTCATCGCAAGGGGGAAGTGTAGCGATATCGATCGAATCGCGTATTTTCGCGACCGGGTCGAGCAGTCAATCCCGGCTGACGCGGGGCGAATCCGTCAGGCCGCAGTCGGCCTCGGGTACGCGCAAAACCAGATGAAATTAAAACGTCAGATTTATATTATTTATTTGAAAGGATAATCGGCGCATAGACGGCTTGCCTGTTGCGCGGCGACTTACCGGATTGCCGCCGCCCCCGCGGCCGCGATCACGCTATCCTGCACACCCGCGCCACCGCTGGCGCCGATCGCACCGATCAGTTGCCCGCCCACCACGATCGGAATGCCGCCCTCTCCGGCGAGAATGCCCGGGATGCTGAGGTTGCCGGTCGCGCCGCCGTTGTTGATCGCGTTCTGCATGTCCTTGGTCTGCCTGCGGAAACGCACCGATGCGCGCGCCTTGGCTTCCGCGATTTCGATGGATGCGAGTTGCGTTCCATCCATTTTGTCGCTCGAGACCAGATTCCCGCCGCTGTCGACGACGACGAGCGCATATTTCCAGTTTCGGCGCCGTGCCTCTGCTTCGGCTGCCGTAATGGCCGTGCGCGCCTGTGCCAACGTAATCGGCGGACCGTAGGGGATGTCGTACGGAAGTTGCTCGGGAATCGGTGCCGGTGCGGGGGATTGTGCTGCGGCATGGGCCGTGAAAATGGCGCTGGCCACAATGAAGATACGGGACTTTTTCGAAAACATGAGAGACGGTTCCATAAAGGCTCGATGAGGCCGATTTGCTCGGCGAACTGCTGATCTTACTTGCGTCGCAAACTTGGCGCCTTGTCGATACGGGCACCGCAGCCGCTCCATTCGGGGATGGCAGCTGACCGTCAGGTTATGACGCAAGCCCGTAATCGAGGTTGGAACGCGGCACCGGCCGCGCATGACTGTCGCGGCGGAGGCCGCCGTGGGGACTAGCAGGTATTGATCCAACAACGTTTCTTGATTGCTGCGGCCCCGGATACTATCCAACGTCCCATGGCGCCCCCGAGACCGCGGGCGCTACCGATAGTCAACGAGACTTTCGACATCCTGTTTCCATCCACGGGATTTTAATAAGGATGACTACGAAATCGAATGCACAGATACGGCCCGGTCGATGGCATGGTCGTGGCGGCGGCCGGCGAGCAGCCGCCGCCGGCCAGGTCAGGCCCCTTCGACCAGCACGGCCCGATAGCGTGCACCCTTGAAGCGATGCTGGACGGCGGCCTGGTATGCCGGGCTGTCGTACCACGCGTGCGCGGCGTCCCTGGACGGAAACTCGACGATCACCACGCCTTCCGGGCCGTCGCCCTCGAGCGTTTCCTGCGGGCCATACGCGGCCAGCACCTTCACCGGGTGGCCGGCCAGCGTCGCGCCGACCTTGCTCTGGTAGATGTCGAGTTCGTGTTGATCCTGCGTGCTTTCACGCGTGAAGACGATATAGGTCGCCAAGATTGCACTCCTGATGCGGTTCGAGAATGAATGGACGATCCGGAGACGTCCGTCGGCCAACGGCAATCATCCTAACCATGCGGTGTGCTTTCTCGTATACCCCTGTATCCAACTCAGTATTCGAGCCGGATTAACAATGGATGCGCCCGTTCGGTCGGGCGCGTGAGCTGATGGTGTGTGACGCCGGTCGGGTCGACCGTTGTGTCGACCTGCCAGCTTGTGACGGCTTGCGCGACCCGCGATCACCCCGGCGGCATTGGGCGTTGACCGCCGCACGAAAAAAACACCCCTCGAAGAGGGGTGCATGGGCCGGATTGCGGTTCCCCGCAGCCACTTGCAAGTGAGCTGCGGGGAAATCATCGCCCGGCTCCGGAGCCGTCGATACGAAGCATCACGCTCACCCTACCCGCGCTTCTCCCTCACACGCGGCTTCCCCCTCGTCCGACCCCGTTCGCGCAAGCACGGGCTTCAGCGCCTGCCCGGTATGGCTTGCGCTCACCTGCACGAGCGCTTCCGGCGGCGCCGCCGCGACGATCGTGCCACCGCCCACACCACCTTCCGGCCCGAGATCGATGATCCAGTCGGCTTCCGCGATCACGTCGAGGTCGTGCTCGATCACGACGACGCTGTGCCCCGCATCGACGAGCCGGTGCAGCACGCGGATCAGCTTCGCGACGTCCGCCATGTGCAGGCCGACCGTCGGTTCGTCGAGCACGTACAGCGTGTGCGGCGCCTTCTGGCCGCGCCGCGTGATGTCGTCGCGCACCTTCGTCAGCTCGGTGACGAGCTTGATGCGCTGCGCCTCGCCGCCCGACAACGTCGGCGACGGCTGGCCGAGCGTCAGGTAGCCGAGGCCGACATCCTTCATCAGCTGCAGCGGATGCGCGATGTTCGAGATCGGTGCGAAGAACTCCACCGCCTCGTCGATCTCCATCGTCAACACGTCGCCGATGTTCCGGCCGCGCCACGTGACGGCGAGCGTTTCGGGGTTGAAGCGCTGCCCGTGACACACGTCGCACGGCACCTTCACGTCGGGCAGGAAGCTCATCCCGATCGTGCGCACGCCTTGCCCTTCGCAGGCGGGGCAGCGCCCGTCGCCGGTATTGAACGAGAAACGCGACGCCGTGTAGCCGCGCGCACGTGCTTCCAGCGTATCGGCGAACAGCTTGCGGATCGTGTCCCACACGCCGATATAGGTGGCCGGGCACGAGCGCGGCGTCTTGCCGATCGGCGTCTGGTCGACTTCCAGCACGCGATCGATCTGTTCCCAGCCGCTCAGCGACTCGCAGCCCTGCCACGCATGCGTGACGTTCAGCGACGGCCGCGGCGCAGTGCGCGCCAACACGCTCGAACGGCGGTTGGTAGCCGGCGCATCCTGCTGCGCGGCCTTGCGTGCGCGCCGCGTGGCGGGCGACGACAGCACCGAGCGGCCAACCGCGTCGAGCAGGTTCGTCATCAGCACGTCGCGCGCGAGCGTCGACTTGCCCGAGCCGCTCACGCCCGTGACCGCAACGAGCCGTGCGAGCGGAATGCCGACCGTGACGTCGCGCAGGTTGTGCAGCCGCGCGCCATGCACGGTCAGCCACGCATCCGGCACCGCGGCACCGCCCTTCTTGCCCGGCAGGCTCACGCTGCGGCGCGGCTGCAGCGGGTGCGTCATCGGTTGTGCAAGCAGGCGCCCGGTTACCGAATCGGACTGCGCGGCCAGATCCGCGACCGCGCCCTGCGCGACCAGCGTTCCGCCGCGCTTGCCCGCGCCCGGGCCGACGTCGATGATGTGATCCGCGCGGCGGATCGTGTCCTCGTCATGCTCGACGACGACGAGCGTATTGCCCTTGTCGCCGAGCTTGCGCAACGCATCCAGCAGGATCTGGTTGTCGCGCGGATGCAGGCCGATCGTCGGTTCGTCGAGCACGTAGCAGACACCCTGCAGGTTGCTGCCGAGTTGCGCGGCGAGCCGGATGCGCTGCGCTTCGCCGCCCGACAGGCTCGGCGCCGCGCGGTCGAGGCTCAGGTAGCCGAGCCCGACCTCCTCCAGAAACGCGAGGCGGCTGCCAATCTCGGTGACGATGTCGCGCGCGATCTGCGCGTCGCGCCCCGTCAGTTCCAGCCCGTCGATCCAGCGGCGCGTGTCGGACACCGTCCATTGCGCGACCTCGACGATCGGATGCGCGTCGAACGTGACCGCGCGCGCGGACGGGTTCAGCCGCGTGCCGTTGCAATCCGGGCACGGCTCGTTGCCGACGCCTTCCGGTTCCTGCTCGTCGGAAGGCAGCGTCTGCTCGCGGCCGCGATCGTCGCCTGCGAGCACCGTGTCGTCGTACGCGGCGCGCTGTTCGCGCGTGAGCGTGACGCCGGTGCCGACGCAGGTCGTGCACCAGCCGTGCTTGCTGTTGTACGAGAACATCCGCGGGTCCAGCTCCGGGTAGCTCGTACCGCACACCGGGCACGCGCGCTTGACCGACAGCACCTTGACCGTGCCGACGCGCGCGGTCGAATGATCGTTCTGCATCGCATGGTGCAGCCCGTCGAGCGGCGCGAGCAGATGCATCACGCCCTTGCCGAGCTCGAGCGTCTCGTCGAGCACGCGCCGCAGTTCGGCCTCGTTGTCCGGCGACACGACGATATCGGCCACCGGCAGCTCGATCGTATGCTCGCGGAAGCGGTCGAGCTTCGGCCACGGATCGACCGGCACGAACTCGCCGTCGACGCGCAGATGCGTGCTGCCACGCACCTTCGCCCACTTCGCGAGATCCGTATATACGCCCTTGCGGTTGACGACGAGCGGCGCGAGCAGCCCGACGTGCTCGTCACGATGATCGCGCAGCAACTGAGCGGCGATCGATTCGACCGATTGCGACGTAACCGGCGTGCCGTCGTGGATGCAATGCTGCAGGCCAAGCTTCACGTACAGCAGCCGCAGGAAGTGCCAGACCTCGGACGTGGTCGCGACCGTACTCTTGCGCCCGCCGCGCGACAGCCGCTGCTCGATCGCGACGGTCGGCGGAATGCCGTACACCGCATCGACTTCGGGGCGCCCGGCCGGCTGCACGATCGAGCGCGCATACGCGTTCAGCGATTCGAGGTAACGGCGCTGGCCTTCGTGGAACAGGATGTCAAACGCAAGCGTCGACTTGCCCGAGCCCGACACGCCGGTGATCACGTTGAACTTGCCGTGCGGGATGTCGACGTCGAGCGCCTTCAGGTTGTGCTCGCGCGCGTTGACGATCCGCACGACGTCCTCGCCTTCAATCGCACGCCGCTCGCGCGCCGCGTTCAGCACAGCCTGCAGCGGCTTGCCTTCGTCGGCCAGCGCCAGCTCGGCATCCATCGCGCGGTCGTACTGCAGCAGCGCCACGCCGGTATGCGATGCGGCGCAGGCTTTCACGTCGTCGGGCGTGCCCGCGCACAGCACGAGACCGCCGCCGTCGCCGCCCTCCGGGCCGAGATCGATCAGCCAGTCGGCCGCGCGGATCACGTCGAGGTTGTGCTCGATCACGATCAGCGAATGACCGGCCGCGAGCAGCTTGCCGAACGCCTGCATCAGCTTCGCGATGTCATCGAAGTGCAGCCCGGTGGTCGGTTCGTCGAACATGAACAGCTTCGCCCGCGCGATGCGCGCCTCTTCCGTGACGACCCGGCGCCCGTTGACGGCCGCCGCCGATTCGGCGAGGAAGCCGGCCAGTTTCAGGCGCTGCGCTTCGCCGCCCGACAGTGTCGGCACCGGCTGGCCGAGCTTCACGTATTCGAGGCCGACGTCGACGATCGGCTGCAGCACGCGCAGCACCTCGGCGTCGGTCGCGAAGAACGCGGCCGCTTCGCTGACGGTGAGATCCAGCACGTCGGCGATGCTCAGCGCACGGCCGTTGCGCTCGATGCGCACTTCGAGAATCTCGGCGCGGTAGCGGCTGCCGTCGCAGTCCGGGCAGCGCAGGTAGACGTCGCTCAGGAACTGCATCTCGATGTGCTCGAAGCCAGAGCCGCCGCAGGTCGGGCAACGGCCGTCGCCCGAGTTGAAGCTGAACGTGCCGGCGCCGTAGCCGCGTTGCAGCGCGAGCGGCGCCTTCGCGAACAGCTTGCGGATCTCGTCGAACGCGCCGACGTAGCTTGCCGGGTTCGACCGCGTGGTCTTGCCGATCGGCGACTGGTCGACGAACACGACGTCGCCCACCTGGTCGGCACCCGAGAGGCTGCGGAACGCGCCCGGCGACTCGGTCGCCTTGCCGTGGTGCCGCGCCATCGCCGGATAGAGCACGTCCTGCAGCAGCGTGGACTTGCCGGACCCCGACACGCCCGTCACGCAGACGAGCCGTTGCAACGGAATCTCGACCGTGACGTCGCGCAGGTTGTGTTCGCTTGCCCCTTCGAGCACGATGCGCGGCGTGTTCGCGTCGACCACCCGGCGCGCCCAGTTCGACGCATGCGCGACATGCTTGCGGCCGCCGAGATACTCGCCCGTCAGCGTATGCGCCGACCGGATGTCGCCCGGCGTGCCGTCGTAGACGATCGTGCCGCCGCGCTCTCCCGGGCCGGGCCCCATGTCGATCAGCCGGTCGGCCGCGAGCATCACCGACGGATCGTGTTCGACCACGACCAGCGTATTGCCCGCATCGCGCAACCGCTGCATCGCCTCGACGATCCGTGTGAGATCGCGCGGATGCAGCCCGATGCTCGGTTCGTCGAGCACGAACAGGGTTTTCGTGAGCGACGTACCGAGCGCCGTCGTCAGGTT
Organism: Burkholderia sp. AU30198; assembly: GCF_020419825.1. Lineage (NCBI taxonomy): Bacteria > Pseudomonadati > Pseudomonadota > Betaproteobacteria > Burkholderiales > Burkholderiaceae > Burkholderia > Burkholderia sp. AU30198. The sequence continues at coordinate 295,954 of NZ_JAIZSA010000005.1, forward strand.
GATCCGCTGCACCTCGCCGCCCGACAGCGTGCGGCTCTGCCGGTCGAGCGTCAGGTAGCCGAGCCCCACGTCGCACAGGTATTTCAGCCGCGTGCGCACCTCGGCGAGCAGCAGCTTCAACGCATCGTCGAGCAGCGCGCTCGGCAAGGTGATGTCATCGAAGAAGCGACGGATGCGCTCGATCGGCAGCAGCATCAGGTCGTGCACGGTCAGGCCCGGCAGCGCTTCGAGCTGCGTACGGCTCCAGTCGACGCCGCGCGGCATGAAGCGGCCGGCCGGCGCGAGCACGCCGTCGGCGTTCTCTTTCGAGCCGAGCCGCCATTGCAGCGATTCCGTCTTCAGGCGCGCGCCGCCGCACACGTCGCATGGCGTGTAGCTGCGATATTTCGACAGCAGCACGCGGATATGCATCTTGTACGCCTTCGACTCGAGATAGCCGAAGAAGCGCTTCACGCCGTACCACTGGCTCTGCCACTTGCCGTTCCAGTCCGGCGACCCGTTGACGACCCAGTCGCGCTCGGCGTCCGACAGCTCGGCCCACGGTGTGTCGCGCGGGATCCCGGCTTTCGCCGCGTAGCGCATCAGGTCGTCCTGGCACTCCTTCCAGGCCGGTGTCTGCATCGGCTTGATCGCGCCGCCGCGCAGCGTCTTGCGCGCGTCGGGAATCACGAGGCCGAGATCGACGCCGATCACGCGGCCGAAGCCGCGGCAGGTTTCGCACGCGCCGTACGCCGAATTGAACGAGAACAGCGCCGCCTGCGGCTCCGCGTAGCGCAGGTCGCTGTCGGGATCGTGAAGCCCGGTGGAGAAGCGCCACACCTGCGGCTCGGCCGCCGCGCCATCCGCCTGCTCCGGCTCTGCCGCGAGCACGTACACGTTCACGCGCCCGCCGCCGCGTTTCAGCGACGCCTCGATCGCCTCGACGACGCGCACCTTGTCGGTGTTCTGCACACGGAAGCGATCGGCCACCACGTCGAGCACCTTGCGCAGCCCGGTGGGCGACGCGACCTCGCGCTGCGCCTGCACGCGCGTATAGCCGCTCGCGGACAGCCACTGCGCGATTTCTTCGTCGGACACCGTTTCAGGCAATTCGACCGGGAACGTGACGACGACGCGCGGATCGTCCGCCTGCGCGCGCGCGACGAGTTCCGCGTAGATCGTCTCCGGCGTGTCGTGCCGCACCTGCCGCGCGGTCTGGCGGTCGAACAGCTCGGCTGCGCGCGCGTACAGCAGCTTCAGGTGATCGTTCAGCTCGGTCATCGTGCCGACGGTCGAGCGCGAACTGCGCACCGGGTTGGTCTGGTCGATCGCGATCGCGGGCGGCACGCCGTCGACGCGCTCGACCTGCGGGCGATCCATCCGGTCGAGGAACTGCCGCGCGTACGCACTGAACGTCTCGACGTAGCGCCGCTGGCCTTCCGCGTACAGCGTGTCGAACACGAGACTCGACTTGCCGGAGCCCGACGGGCCGGTGACGACCGTCATCTCGCCGGTGCGCAGGTCGAGATCGAGATTCTTGAGGTTGTGCTGACGTGCTCCGCGAATGCGGATCAGATTGCTGGATGACAATTTGCCTGCCCGTCTGAATGAGTTAGCCAGAGTGCTCGGTGCCGGAACGCTGCGGCGGATGCCCGCAGGCGCGGCGCACGTGCCGCAAGGATTGCATGGGTTGCACCTGTGCGGCTCGATTTCGACGGACACTATACTGTATATTCATACAGTTTTCCACGACGACCCTGGGGGCGTCATGGGGAGGCGGCTGACTGTCGTGATTTACTTTACCCGGAACGCTGTTCGCTCAAGCTGGAACCCGGTTCGGACATCGCGCATGCCCCGCCTTGTCAGTACGATTGAGACCCGATTCAAGGTGGCGGTCGAGCCGGGAAGAATCGGGAAAGGCCAGACGGCGAAGTGCAGTTATTTCGGAACGTTCGACATCTGATTGTTTCCCTGCTGCTGCAGGTTGCTTGCGGCCCAGGCCGCCGCCGCGACCTCGACCGACTGCGCGCGATAATCTTTGATGCTACCTTGCTCCGAGAACACGGCACACTCGTAGTTCAATCGGCATTCCTGACGGGAAACCTGAAAATTTTGCATGACCGTAAGCCGGACAGGGCGAGCTTCACCCAAGCTTGGCCCGTTTGACACCGGAAACGACACGCCCCGCACATCGGGCGTCAAGTCCATTCTCAGATATCGGATAGCTCATGAAGAACAGCGTTCTGGTGACGTCCGGTCGCGCCGCTCTTGCGACCGAAGTCGTCGGCAGTGGAGACCCGATCGTGTTTTTGCACGCACGCGTTGCGGATCGCCGGATGTGGGGCCACCAGATGCGTGAAATAGGCACGCGTCGCCAAGCCATTGCCTATGATCGGCGAGGCTTTGGAGAAACAGCTGCTGAAGCAGAGGCTCATTCTTCCGTCGAGGATCTGATCGCCGTTATCCAGTCGGTGACAGACGGCGCTCCTGCAATACTGGTGGCCTGCTCGCAAGGCGGCGGCATAGCACTCGACGCAGCGCTTCGATATCCGTCACATGTTCGCGCTCTTGTTCTTGTGGCGCCGAGTGTGACCGGCGCGCCAAAACTAATCCATGCGCCGCAGGTTGACGATTTAATTACCCGTTTAGCAGACGCTGAAGCCAACAACCACATTGAAGAAGCCATTGCAATACGCGCGAGTCTCTGGCTTGACGGCCCACTTCAGCACGAAGGGCGCGTGAAAGGCGAGGCCCGCAAGCTGTTTGACGAGATGAACGCTGTCGCTCTCGGTTTGCCCCCGGCAGGCATGAACACCGACGCACCGATCGCATATGGGCGCCTGGAAGAAATTTCAGTGCCGACCTTGGTGATGTGCGGGGAGCTTGACCTTCCCGGCATTCAGGAGCGTAGTCGTTACCTCGCGAATACCGTATCTGGCGGCATCTTCCACTCAATCTCAGGTACCGCCCATTTGCCGAGCCTTGAGCGGCCTCGGGAGGTCACGGGCAAGATCGTGGATTTCATCGGGTCGCTGTAATGTTCGGCAATGGCGGACGTAGCGGAACGCTGACGATGATTCCCCCGTGCGGAAAGGCCTTGTCAACCAGGTCGTGAATGTGAAGGCGCGCAAGCGTCCACCATGCGTCGTTGCATCGCCTTCGCGACACTCGCTTTGTACGGTCGCTCGACCCCGTCGGAATGCCGTGCTTCGCCGCTCCCGAGCGCATCCGGATACCGTTTCCCGGTTGCCCCTGTCCCTGTCTTCCGATTTCCATCCTGCGGACTTCCCGTTACAACCCGTATCCGAAGCCTCGGAAATCCAGCTGCAACGCTCCTTTCCCGCATTCGTCCTACACTTCACGTGTTCCTTCTAACCGTAGCGTTGCAATGAACATCGATTTTGACGTCGACTGCGACAACCAGGGCCATTATTCAAATGGCCCGCATGCCCACGCTTGCGACATGCTGTTTGTCCCGCTCGACGGCATCTTTTCGGTGTCGTCGCCGCGCCAGGCCCGCGGCGATGTCCTGGCGAGCGGGAGTCTCTGGTTCGTTCCCGAGCGGCACATCCATCACGTATCCGCAACGCCCGGACAGCGCCATCTCTGCTACTACCTGAACATCGACAGCCTGATGCCGCGGGTCAATGCGGACCTGCGCTCGCCCATACAACAGTCGGAGAAATGGGGAACATCGCTGCTCCTCGCCGACCTGCTGCGCTTGCGTGCGCATCTCGCGCGAAAATCCGGCCCGCTTCTCGGGCCGTACGAACTCGACCTGCTCATTCTGCAGGAGGCCGGTCGCATCATGACGTCCGTCCCGCCGTCGCGCTCGCGCGAGCCGGCGGACATCGTGCGCGAGGTCAAGATTCATATCAGCGAGCACCTCGACGGCGATCTGTCCTGCGCGACGCTCGCGCGTCAGTTCGGCACATCCGAACGGACGCTGTCGAGATGGTTCCAGGTCGAACAGGGTCGCTCGATCGGCCAGTACGTACTCGATACACGCCTCGCAGAAGCGAAGCGCCTGCTCTTCTCGACCACCTTGCCGATAGTCGACATCCAGAACACCGTGGGCTTCGCTTCGGCCCCTCACTTCGCCTACTCGATGCGCAAGGCCTTCGGCCTCTCGCCGCGACATCTGCGGCGCCGTGGCGCGGCCGAGTGGCAGGAAATCGACAGTCCTGACCTGTCGTCGACATAACGCATCGACGCTCCCCCTTACGCTCTGAATGCTGACGCTCGCGGCTCGACCGCCTCGCGAGCCCGCGTCAGCCGGAATTCGCATGAGCCTTGGAATGGAGTTGTCCCGTTGAAGTCAGCAGACTATCGGTGGTACGTGCTCGGCGTATCGACACTGACGCAACTGACCGCGGCGCTCGCGAGTCAGGGCATCGGTGTGTGGGGCACGTTCGCACAGAAGACGTTCGGACTTTCGCTCGGCCAGATCGGCGGCCTCGCGACGTTCTCGAACGTCGTCCCCATTCTCGGGCTCGCACTCGTCGGGCGCGTGCTGGATCGATACGGCGAGCGCTGGCCCGTCGTCCTCGGCCTGGCGATATTGAGCGTCGCGATGACGCTCGTGGCGCTGTCCTCCGGCTACGCGGGGCTCGTTGCCGGCATGCTGATGATCGGCGTCGGCTACAGCCCGGTTCAGCCGGGCGGCAGCCGGGCAATCTATCACTGGTTTCCGCCCGGCGAGCGCGGCCTTGCGATGGGCGTTCGGCAGGCGGCGCTGCCGCTTGGCGGCGCACTGGCGGCGGTGTTCTTCCCTGCACTGCTCATCCACGCGGACTGGACGCGCGCGATGCTCGGCGCGAGCGCCGTGCTCGCGGCATCCGCCATCGTGTACGGCGCCGTTTTCCGGAATTCGCCGCGGCATGCGCAGCGTGCATCCGCGTCGGCGCTGCAGGGCCTGAAGCACCATCTCCGCGACGCCGGATTCCGGCGAATCTCCGTGGTCGGTGCTGTGCTCGTCGGCGCGCAAACCGCGGTCTCGATTTTCTGGGCGATCTTCGCGCAGCGTCGCTTCGGTTATTCGCCGACCGATGCAGCGTGGGTGTTGTTCATCGTGCAGTTGAGCGGCTCGGCAGGCCGGATCGTGTTGTCGGTCATCAGCGATCGCGTTGCCGACGGCAAGCGCCGGCTCGTCACGCTGTGTCTCGGCGTGACGCCCGTTGCGCTGATCGCCGCGGCATCGCTTCCCGCGCACCCGGCGACGTGGGTCGTCGTCATGTTCTCGGCGCTGATCGGCGTGTGCTGTTTCGGCTGGTACGGCCCGTGGGTGGTCTGGCTGTCGGACAGTGCGGAGGACGGACAAGTCGGTGAAGTGCTCGGTGCCGCGATGGCCATCAACCAGATCGCGATTGCGTCCGTTCCCGCGATGTTCGGTTTCGTCGCCGACGTCGTGCCCGCCCCTGCACTGCCCTGGTACTGCATCTCCGGCGTACTCGGCCTCGCTTTCGCATGGACGTTGCGGGCTTCGTCGAAGGAACGCGCCGTGTCGCCTGCCGGCCGCAGCACCGACACCCGAAATGCGAGGAAGTACCCGCCTTTTCGGTGACGAGGCCCGGATGGAGCGACGCGCGAACCCAGGTCACTCGCGCGTGCAGATGGCGATCGATGTTGGCGAGTGCCGGCGTTCCTGTTTGAAAGCGATCTCGGGAGACAGGGAATGAAAGGGATGAAGATCGATATGCTCAGGGACCATTGGTATCCGATAGCGTATCAATGTCTCGGTGGGCTGCTGGCGTTGTTGGCAACAGCATGCGTCATTTTCACGCTCAGGCTCGCGATCAGGTCGGTAACGTCTTTCGGGTAAGCCGCGTCGCGCGCTGAGCGGATCATGGGTATGCCCTCCATCTACGACGCCCCGCAGAATCGAAGGGCATATCGGCGGCGACGCTTGCTACGCTCTAAAATTCTTTCCCAGGTGCTCTCCAAGTGAAAAGTATTGACGAAACACGTAGTACAGCGGATGCCATCGCTCGATATGGATTCGATCTTCGGGGGATAGCAGTTCGGCATGCACGTGTATCCGTAGTGCCCTAAGCTCGGCCGCAATCATGGCGTCAGCCTCGTTACCTATCCGGTGGATGCGGACCAGGCTCGCTTCAATTTGTATCGGGCATTCAGCAACTCGCATTGGAGCGATGCACTCACTGGCTTTCGTAGTGAACCCTGCACGCTTGAATTTATCGCGTTCGAATCGATAGCCCATCTGCTTCTTTATGTCAGGCATGGCTTCAGACCCGGAAGTTGCTGCGATGGCCTCGACGTTCGCCCAAAGCGGTGCGTCTGGCAAGTTGAGTACCAACTCCTCGCATCGTTCCAGATTGCGACGGCATTGACCGGTTTCGCTCAAACCAATCACTAACGTATTGGACAGCGCCCAGTAGGATGAGATCGGGCTGAGATTTGTGGTGCCGTCCGGATTCAGGCTGGAAACGAGGGCGACGGGTGTGCCGAAATATAGAACCGGGAGGCTGACGCTGCGAGTTTCCATGATAGTCGAAGGAGTGTTTTCACCCCTCATTGTCGACATCATCTGGACCACTTCGTTTCAGTGCTTCATGAAACGTCCATGTATATCGGCAGGCGTCTTCCGGGGTAATGGCGCGTCGTAGTCGTCAACGGTTTTCGCCCGCGGCGGACGCTGGAACAGCCAAGTGAGGTAGCGGTCGGGATCGATACGATTCGCGCGGCATGTCTCGATCAACGAGTAGAGGTTCGCACTCGAGGTTGCACCGTTCATCAGCGTACGAAGGCGGGGTTGCGCACAAGGACTCGCGAGATCCACCTGCCCGAAGGATCTGGAAAGCGTGAATCCCGACACTGGCGAGGCGCTGAATGAGCAAGACCGCGGCTCGCCAGGCCATCCCTCCTTACCTACGCCTTCTTCGTATAAGTGTTGCACCACCCTTTCGCATTGACCTGCTTGCCGCCGAAAATCGCGCACGGCCCCGTCGTGGCGCCGGCCTTGCCCTGGTAGAACTGGCAATTCGCGCAGGCCTCGCCCGTCTGGAATTTCGGGTACTTCGCATGGTCGACCCGGCTGGCATCCGCCTTGTAGCCGAGCGCCTGGGCATTTGCATCGGTTTCCTGCACGACACCGGCGCCCGCATCCGCCGCCGCCGCGCGGCGTCCAATGGCGAGCGCGGAGGCGAGAACGGTGGTGGCTGCAATAAAACGTCGACGCGAAAATTTCATGAGGTCCTCCCTTCAGATTGGCGTGAACAGATGTCCGGGAAGCGTCGTTCCCCGATGGCGGGACGCCGTCCGCTCCAAAACGGCGTCCGTCGATGGCGCCGTGCCCATCGCGATGCGCAGCGCTCGTCGGCCGAAGCGCGGCCCGCGAACGCATCAGCGAAAGAACAGCTCCCGCATCCCGAACGTGTGATGCGCTTCCGCCGCCATCAGCACCATGAGCACCAGCAGGCACAGCGGCGGGATCAGGATCGCGTACACCAGCGCCAGCCGCTCCCACATCATGTGCATGAAGATCGACACGATCAGCCCCGCCTTGGCGATCATCAGCACGACGATCAGCACCCAGCGCATCAGGCCCTGCACGTTGAAGTAGTCGACCAGGTACGAGAACGTGCTCAGCACGAACAGCAGGCCCCAGATCTTCAGGTAGAGGCCGATCGGATGCTGCTGGCCGTGCGCGGCGTCGGGTCGATCGGCGGGATCGGTGTGCTCCATGGCATCCCTCACCACAAATAGAACAGCGCGAAGATGAACACCCACACCAGGTCGACGAAGTGCCAGTACAGGCCGGCGATCTCGACGATCTGGAAGTTGCCGTGTTCGGTGAACCCCGGCTGCCGGATCTTGCGCGCGATCAGCAGCAGGTAGATCACGCCGCAGGTCACGTGAAAGCCGTGGAACCCGGTGATCGTGAAGAAGCACGCGCCGAACTGCGCGGCGCCCAGCGGGTTGCCCCACGGGCGGATCCCTTCACGGAAGATCAGGTTGCTCCATTCGAACGCCTGCAGCGACAGGAACGTCGCGCCCAGCAGCGCGGTGGCCAGCAACAGCGCGGCGGCGGGCCGTGCGTTGCGCCGGTAGCCGAAGTTGACGGCCATCGCCATCGTGCCGCTGCTGCTGATCAGCGTGAACGTCATGATCGCAATCAGCAGCAACGGCACTTCCACGCCGCCCACGCTGAGGCCGAACACCTTCGCGGTATCGGGCCACGGCGCCGTGGTCGACATGCGCACCGTCATGTAGCCGATCAGGAAGCTGCTGAAGACGAACGTGTCCGACAGCAGGAAGATCCACATCATCGCCTTGCCCCACGGCACCCTGAAGGCTTCGCGGTCGGACGACCAGTCCGTGACGATGCCGCGCCAGCCGTCGGGCCGCGCATCGGCGGGCGCGGCCGCAGGTGCTTCGGCCGCGGATTCGGTGTGGGCCGTGGGCGCGGTCATGGCGCGACTCCATACAGCGGCCCGCAGATCGCGGCGACGATCCCGGGAGTCAGCCACCACATCGCCGCCAGCAGCACGAGCCAGACGGCGAGCAGGAAATGCCAGTAGAGCGCGCACAGCGCGATGGCCCGTTGGGCCCGGAACGGGTCCGCGCGCCGGAGCTGCGCGATCGTCACGCCCCACGCCGCCAGCCCGCCCAGCACATGCAAGCCATGCAGGCCGGTGAGCAGGTAGAGGAAGCTGTTGGACGGATTGACGGTGACGGTCTCCCCGGCCGCCGACAACATGTGCCAGGCGGTCAGTTGCCCGATCACGAACACGGCCGCCAGTACACCGCCGGTTACCAGCCACACCGTGCGGTACAGGCCTATCCGCCGGGCACGCTGCATCGCGACGCTGGCCAGCACCAGCGCGCCGGTGTTCCACCACAGCAGCGCCGGATGCGGAATCGGCTGCCAGTCGGATTCACGCATGCGCATCGCATAGGCGAGCAGCAGCAGCGAAAACAATGTCGTCGCAACCGCCATGAACACGACCAGCCCCGTGCGGCCTGCATTCGGCAAGCCGGGCGGCGCGTCGGGAACGAAGGGGCGCGGCAGCGTGGTCATTCGTGTGCCTCGCCGGGGTGAAGCGTCGGATGGGTCGCTTCCGGTTCAGGCGCCGTCGCGGGCGGCTGGTTCTGCGGCACGAAGTCTTCCTCTTGCCCCGGCGGACTGTATTCGTATGCCCAGCGATAGACGACGGGTAGCGCCGGGCCCCAGTTGCCGTGCACGGGTGGCGTTTGCGGCGTCTGCCATTCGAGCGTGGTGGCCCGCCACGGGTTGCCGTCGGCTCGCCGGCCGCGCACGAGGCTCCACGCCAGGTTGAACAGGAACAGCAACTGCGCGGCCGCGACGATCAGCGCGACGATGGTGATGAACGTGTTGAGCGTCTGCGCCGAATGCGGAATGAAGCTGTAGCCCTGATACGCGTAATACCGTCGCGGCATGCCGAGGATGCCGAGATAGTGCATCGGGAAGTAGATCGCATAGGTGCCGACGAAGGTGATCCAGAAGTGCGCACGCCCGAGCGTGTCGTCGAGCATGCGGCCCGTCACCTTCGGATACCAGTGGTAGAGGCCGCCGAACACCACCAGGATCGGCGACACGGCCATCACCATATGGAAGTGCGCGACCACGAAATACGTATTCGACAGCGGGATGTCCACGCTCACGTTGCCGAGGTAGAGCCCGGTCAGCCCGCCCAGCACGAAGGTGCTGATGAAGCCGATGGCGAACAGCATCGGCACGGTCAGGTGGATATCGCCGCGCCACAGCGTCAGCACCCAGTTGTAGACCTTGAGGGCGGTCGGGACGGCGATGATCAGCGTGGTAGTGGCGAAGAAGAAGCCGAAGTACGGATTCATGCCGGCGATGAACATGTGGTGCGCCCAGACCACGAAGCTCAACGCGCCGATGATGACGATGGCCCACACCATCATCCGGTAGCCGAAGATGCTCTTGCGCGCGTGCGTGCTGATGAGATCCGACGCAATGCCGAAGGCCGGCAGCGCGACGATGTAGACCTCCGGATGCCCGAAGAACCAGAACAGGTGCTGGAACAGCAGCGGGCTGCCGCCCGCATGCTTGAGCGTCTGCCCCATCGACACCACGGCCGGGATGAAGAAACTGGTGCCGAGCGTCCGGTCGAACAGCATCATCACCGCCGACACGAACAGCGCCGGAAACGCCAGCAACGCCATGATCGTCGCGATGAAGATGCCCCACACCGTGAGCGGCATGCGCATCAGCGTCATGCCGCGCGTGCGTGCCTGCAGCGTGGTGGTCACGTAATTCAGGCCGCCCATCGTGGCCGCGACGATGAAGATCGCCAGCGACACGAGCATCAGCACGATGCCCCATTCCACGCCCGGCGTGCCCGGCAGGATGGCCTGCGGCGGATACAGCGTCCAGCCCGCGCCGGTCGGCCCGCCCGGCACGAAGAAGCTCGCCACCAGCACCAGCACGGCCAGCAGGTAGACCCAGTAGCTCAGCATGTTGAGAAACGGGAACACCATGTCGCGCGCGCCCAGCATCAGCGGGATCAGGTAATTGCCGAAGCCACCCAGGAACAGCGCCGTCAGCAGGTAGATCACCATGATCATCCCGTGCATGGTGACGAACTGGTAATAGTGGTTCGCGTCGATGAACGCGAACTTGCCCGGAAAGCCGAGCTGCAACCGCATCAGGTCCGACAATACGAGGCCGACCAGGCCGATCGCGATGGCCGTCAGCGCGTACTGGACGGCGATGACCTTGTGGTCCTGGCTCCACACATAGCGGGTCCAGAAGCTGTGCGGAGCGTGGTCGGTATGCGCGTAGGTCATGGCGTCTGCTCCGTCTGTTCCGTTACGGCTGGGCCGCGGTACTGGCGGGCGGCGTCCCGCCCTGCGCCTCGATATAGGCCACCAGCGCGGTCAGTTCCTGCTCGCTCAAGTCGAAGTGCGGCATGATCGGCGAGAAGCCCTTCACGACGCGGGCCGTCGGATTGCGGATGAACGCGCGCAGATAGGCTTCGTCCACCTTCGCGGTGCTGCCGTCGGCCATCGTTTCGGTCTTGCCGTACAGCCCCTTCCAGGTCGGGCCGACGAGCGGACTGCCATCCACGGTATGACAGGCGACGCAGCCCTTGGCCGCCGCGAGCGTCTTGCCCAGGTTGGCCAGCGCCTGCGCGCTGCCGCCGGCCGCGGCGGGAGCGGCCTGCACGTGGGCCATCTGCTGCTGCGCGAACGTAGTCTGCTGCGCCAGCCAGCGCGAAAACGCGGCTTCGTCTTCCACCACCACCACGCCGCGCATGCTGGAGTGCCCGATCCCGCAGAGCTGCGCGCACAGGATGTCGTAGCGCCCTGCCTTGGTCGGCGTGAACCAGAAAGTGGTCACCATGCCCGGCACCATGTTCATCCGTGCCCGGAACGGCGGAACGTAGAAGTCGTGCAGCACGTCCCGCGACCGCGTCAGGACCTGGATCGGCCGGTTGAGCGGCAGGTGTACCTCGGGGTTCTCGATCAGGTAGTTATCGCGGCCGTTGGGGTCGGCGGGGTTCAGGCCGAACGGATTGTCGTTGCTGATGTAGCGCACGTCCGTCGTACCCAGCTTGCCGCCGGGGCCGGCGAAGCGGAAGCGCCATTGCCATTGCTGGCCGAGCACTTCCATCTGCAGCACGTTGCGCGGCGGCCGGACGTAGTCCGCGTAGACGAACAGCCCCGGCGCCAGCAATGCCGCCACGCCGACGGCGGTCAGGCCGATCAGCCACCATTCCAGCTTCCGGTTGTGCGGCTCGTAGGCCGCGCGATGCCCGCTGCGGTGGCGATAGCGCACCAGTGCGACCACGATGAACAGGTTGATGGCGATGAAGAATGCGCCGGTGATGACGAGCGTGATCGTCAGCATGTCGTCCATGCGCACCCAGTTCGACGCAATCGGCGTGATCCACCACGGACTGGCAAAGTGAAACCCCACCGCCAACAGGATGATCAGGACCAGGGCAATCGCAAGGGCCATAGGCCGCCTCGCTGAGTGTCACTCGCCGGAGCCGCCGACACCGGGTTCCGTGTCTCCCGCGAGCGCTGCGTGGTCAGGCGCCGCGCGGCGGGAAACGTGATGTGTCAGTCGTCCACGTTCCGCTTGCGCAATCGCTCCAGCCTGCCGTAGGTGATGGCCGCAACCACGCCGAACAACAGATTGGCCAGCAACGGCCCGGAGCCCCGCTCGGAGACGAACCACGGGAACACGGCCGTCATGACGTAGAAGTTCCACCCATACGCGACGATCCCGAACGCCAGCCCGATGGCGGCTTCCATGCCCACGCTCGAATCGAAGCGGAAAGGCGCCATGATCGCGGCGAGCATCATCCCCATGATCGCGCCGAGCACGTAGTGCAGCAGCAGCGCCATCGCCACGATTTCAAGGTTGAATTGCGTCATCTGGCCGAGCGCGCTAGCGCCCATCACCATCGCCGCGATCTTGTGGGTCGGTTGCCACGGGCTTGAGCCGAGCACGAGGGTCGACCAGACGAATTCCAGCGCGATCACCAGCGCACCGCCCGCGAGACCGGCCACGGCAGCGGCGACCCAGTCGGGCTTACGACGCTCCCAATGGTGCGATTGAATGTGCAGTTCCATACCACCTCCTTGCCGACGGTTCGATGTCGGCGCTTCGATTCCGAAGGCGCCACGCGCATCGGGCCTGCGTCTCTTGCGCGATTCGGAATGGCGGACAGGGTTGCCTGCGCAACGTGCGAACGACCCGCTCCGCGCGCGGCCCGCGGTCGCGGCCGTGCGCTCGACGAAACGCGTCGATGAACGCGGATGTCGGGCAGGCCGGCTTGCTGTCGCGCGTCAGGGGAAGATCGGTGTCGTAGGCTCGGCGCCTTCCAGGTCCGCCTTCGGAAAATGCTGGGCGACCATCTCTTCGATTTCCTGCTCTCGCAATGCCGGCACGTCGGCCATGATCAGGATCTGGCCTTCCTGGATGGCCTCGCGAAATCGCTGGAGTCGCGCGTTCGGCTCGGCGATGCCGATCATCGCGGCGGTCCACGCGCCGAAACCCGCTCCGGCCAACGTCAACCCGACGACGGCGCCGCCTGCGATCACGAGCTCCGCCGGCGGAAATACCAGCGCGACGAGACCGATCAGCGCACCGGCCGCGCCGCCGAGCGCGACGCCGCGCTCGAGCGCATGCACGACATCGCTGCTTTGCAGCAACGATGCTTCGGGTAACTGATCGAGTGTGACGCTGTGGTCGGCGAGAACGTGGATATGGCGCCAGATGATGCGTGCGCGCAATAAATCGTCGACGATGGCTTTCGCCATCTGCGTATCGGGTACGAGGAAATAAAGGCGTCTCATGTCGGCACCCCTTCTCTTGCCATCAACTCGTCCTCAAGGGACTGTTTTATATTCTATGTCAGCATCGGCGCCGCGCTAGGTGCGCACGGGCCAGCGATGGGGTCGCATGCGTGCATTCAGCACGCGTAGCGGATGTGCCTGGAGAGGGGTGGTTGTCGTCGATCGCGATCGATCGAGGCGGGCCGGCGTGGCACGCGGGGGCATTCGCCCCCGATTGGCACTACCCGCGTTTGCGCAACGGCTCCAGCAAGTCCCGCAGGCCGTTGTGATCGATCTCGTGCATCAGCGCAAGCTGCCGGCCGATTTCTCCGCGCGGGAACCCTTCGCGGGCCAGCCAATTGAGGTAAGGCCCCGGCAGGTCGGCAATGAGCCGGCCCTTGTATTTTCCAAAGGGCATGGTGACGGTGACGAGGTGTTCAAGGTCTGGGGTTTGCATGCGGGTATTGTGCACGGCTTTCCGCTCGTGTCGCGTGCCGAGCGATTGAAGGTCGGGATGCCGACCCTTCGCGGGAGACCGAATCGTGACGCAGCGCCGGGGTGGCGGCAATCGATCACCTCCGGCCGGCGGCAGCCGATTACCCGTCGGATCGAGCACCGGCGGATACCGACGAGTCGGCCCGATTGACGCATGGACATTCGAGGCGGCAATCCCTCCTTCGACGACATCCAGGAAAGGGCGCCGCAAACCGCCTGCGCCCCGTTTCTGGCCTGCTAGACTGGAATTCCCCCCTGCAAACGATGGAGGGAATCATGTTGTCCGTCTACGTCGTGAAGACCGGCGAGCAATTCCTGTGCACCGCCGAGGATGGCGATATCGGCATGGCACCGGCGGTTGAAGATGCCACGTCGTTTCTTTCGTACGAGGAAGCGGAAAAGGCGGCGCACGTGCATGCCGACCCCGGATACGAAATCGTGGCCGTCTGCGTGCTCAGACACTGACACGGCGCCCGCTGCCGGGCGCTCGGCGAGGAAATGCGGCTCGCGGTTCCGCTGGCGCCATGCAACATGGGTGGCGCGATCGGCTGCGGCCGAAATTACCTGCGAGCAGACCGATTGCGTGTCGGGATTCTCACGATGGGGGCACGCTGCGCGTCGACAGTCCCGCCGCGTGCAATGCGACGCAGCACACGCGCGACGCGGAACGCGCCTTTCCTGACACGCGTGACATCCGGCGCGCACTCCCGTATGCGGCACTGCCAGGAATCGGAGCGTCGTTGCTCCGTGTTTATCGTCTCGGGCCTTTCATGCCCTCCGACTCCATGGCCGCATGCCACTCTTCATTCGCCTCGATCGGGTCCATCGCTTCGTCGACCGACGCCGTTGCGCGCTCGGCGGCCGCTATGGTTTCGTCTGCCGGGGAAGCAGCATCACTGTCGCCGTCGCCGTCGCCGTCGCCCGGGGGATGCAGCATGTCCTTGAGCATTGCGCTCAACTCCGACGTGTCCCATGGCAGCCCACGCCGAGTCCGATCCTTGATGTAGTGCCTCACTTCCGCGTCCTGCTCCACGGTCAGCGGCAGCCCTCGGAAGGTGCTTTTGGGGCCAGCGTCGATCATCGCATTCTCCTGTTACATGGCATGTTCAGTGTACTCGCCATCGCGAACACGCGAGCCACGATTGCTGCGCGCTTGCGTCGGATCAAACGTGCGGGCTCGACAGGCCAGCGGCGGCCACAAAGCGTGGTTCACCCGCAGCGTGGGTCGGGCATCAGGGCGACCGTTCGCTCCCGGCAAACGGCCGTTCGACCCATGTGACAAGCGTCGCAAGATCGACTGTTTGCAGCAGGGTCGACGCTGGAATCCGCCCGCCGGATTCGTCCGGAATTTCCGTGCACGCGAATCATCTTCGTTCTCGCGCAATCCGATGGAGGCGCGTCCGCCTCTATTCTTAAAATAAGATGATTGATTCAAAAAATAGAAACCCAATTGACACGTCTGAAATTAAACACATTCCATTGGATTTTTTTATTTCCAAAAAAATAACTTAACGCCGCCTTGTAATCCCGCAATCGTACGTCTATGTTCGTTCAATAACGAATAGCTTTGCTCACCAGGTTGTCGTGGGCCTGCTTTGTGTCCGGGGGTAGTCGGTAGTTAACGAAGGAAAGGAAGGCGACGACGATGGACACTTGCTTCACGCGCACGGTCTAGACACCCTACGTCTCCATCTTCAAGCATCCACTCGCCTGTACGGCCATCCCGCGCGCCGGGTGACGTCACGCCTGCGCGTTTGCTTGTCCATTGGCAATCAATGGGCGTTACGTCGCACGCCGAGGGAAGCCGGTCGTAGCTCGCCAACCCAATCGTAAAGTTTGGCCACAAGGGATTTCGCAACCCGACAGTAGCCAGGCGAAACCGTGCCAGTTTTCGACTCCTGTTAGCGGATGCGTGCAGTTCGGTCAGTCAAGGAAGCAAACCTCCCGCTTGATCAAGTTAAGCGCCCGATTCATGACTTGGAGATGAACATGAAAAGCAAGCGTCTAAGCGTTCTGTCTGCAACAGCTGTTGCCCTTCTATCTCTCAGCGGTGCCGCGCAGGCCGACGGCCTTTGCTCGAACGCAACGCTGAAGGGAGCATTCGAGTTTATTGGTCACGGACAAATTCTTGGATTGATAGGTGCCGATGGCAAGGTGCATCCATACGCTGCCCCGTCGATCCTCGATGATGTCGCTCTGGTGACGTTCGACGGTACGAGCCATTACTCACGCACCGACTTCGGGGTGATCGGCGGCCTGCCGAAAGGTGGGCAAACTACGTTCAATCCGCACCAGACCGGCACCTACACGGTGAACTCCGATTGCACCGGCACCATGAGCACCGTCTATACCACCGGCGGATCCGTGCCCGCCGGCGTCGAGACCGATCTGAACATCGTCGTCGCTGCCGACGGGACACTCATCGAATCCGTTGTCTACAAAGCGGTCACCGTGGCAGGCGAGAGCGCGGATGGCGTAGTAAAGTGCCCGACGAATTGCCAGCAAGGTGTGCAGGAGCGCTTTGAAGGGAGAAAGATCTTTGTGCATCGAGAAAGCCACGATTGACCGTTGTACCGTGGTCGCTGCCGTTCGAACGCCATCGGGTCGAACCCGCGACGACCTCGAACCTCATGCGTAAGCGTCGTTCAAACGCCAGACAGGCGGAAGCCGGGCCGCACCCGGGGCGGCCCGCTCTGTTTCATTCAGGAGGAGGATGACGTCGCGCGATCCCCGGGACTGAAGCATGCGCCACCGGTTCGTGAGAACCGATGCATTGGCCTGTCATACCTGCCGTACCCATCGTTTTCGGGTCCGCCTGATTCGAGCGCGCACCGCGCGCGGCCGCCGCCCGATGGATCGAACCTTCGGACGGCCAACGCGCAGCCACTCACCCTTTCCGTCCGGCCGTCAAACGCATTTTCCGGATTTCCGGAACAGCATCGGCGACGTGCCGGACGCCCCCTGCACCGAATGAATCGATCGAATTTCGTTGACGATTTCTTCTCGACCGACGCCTCACACACAACCACATTTCAAGATTCGCCGATTTTTCTTATATCGCAACGCATGCGGCAAATCATGAAATTTGCATTACCCTCGTGCCAGTTATTCGTGCCCTGCCTCAATCTCATGTGATCAGAATCGCATCATTCAATGTCACATTGGTATCGCATGCACCTCGATGGGACGTCGGCATGCGATCCACGCGATCTCGGAAGTATCGAAAGAATCGATTCCAGCCGCGCCGGAGCTAGTATGCGGGTATCGTTACAAACGCACCTTTTCCAGATCGGAAAAAACCTTTTCCATAGCGGACGACGTTTACATTCATACAGTTCGGCGCGAAACTTGATTTCCGGGCGAACCGGATTCCGACCAGCCACCGGCAAAATCGCAATCAGGCCAGCCGTGACCTCGTCACCTGAGTTACCTTGAGGATATCGATTTTCAGGCACACGACGACCCGATTGATCGATCGGGACAATCCGAATTTCGAGCAACTCATCCGAAAACAAGGACCGGTTATCAACATTCAGTTTGGCATGTGTTTCCGCCTCCGTTTCTTCCGGCCAGACGCGACGACGACATAAAGGCCACACCTCGTCGCGCAAGCCCCGCTCGGGCCACACGGAATCCTCACAGTCGGCAATGCCGTCGACATATAATTTTTCGCCGCAATCGCGCAGACAGCGATGCTCCCAACCTGACCGGCCACTCTTCCAACGCGTCCGCAACCATGTCATCCCGCTCGCCCAGTTCGGCGTTGCCTCGTACCACGCCGGATCTCGCCGACGCACATATTCTTGTCGTCGACGATCGTCCGAACGACGTGCGGCTCCTGACCGAGATCCTGCGCACTGCGCGGTGCCGGATCAGCGTTGCGTTCGACGGGCTGCAGGCCTATCACCGTGCCCAGGCAATCGCGCCCGACCTGATCCTGATGGATGTCCGCATGCCGCGCATGGATGGCTTCGCCGCATGCCGGCTGCTGGCGTCGACGCCTTCGACGCAATCGATCCCGATCATCATCCTGACTGCCGCGGGCGATCTCGAGGATCGCATCGAGGGGCTCGAAACGGGCGCAATCGACTACATCGTCAAGCCGTTCGAGCCAACGGAAGTGCTGGCCCGGATCCGCAATCACCTGAAGCGGGCACGGCGCAGCCAGCCGTTTGCGCATCTGCCCGCGTTGCCCGACCACCCGGATGCGGCGCTCGTGCGCGCGGCGACCGAGGTCCTGCTGCGCGACCTGCGCCATCCGCCGGCGCTCGAGGAGCTCGCCAGACAGGTCGGGACGCACGAAAAGCGCCTGTCCCGCGTGTTCCGCGACCATCTCGGCCAGACCGTGTTCGAATATCTGCGCGACACCCGCCTGCGCGCCGCGATGCATTTCCTCGCGGAGACGTCGATGGGGATCGGCGACATCGCCGAGGAAATCGGCTTTTCCACACCCGGCAATTTCGCGACGGCCTTTCGCGAACGCTTCGGCATCACGCCGTCCGACTGGCGGCGCCAGCGCCATGCGGCCAATGCGCCCGCCACGCCCGCGGAGCACCGTCACGATGCGTAGGCGCCATGCGGCATGGGCAGCCGGATGTCGCGCGGTGCTGCTGCTTCTGCTCACGATGGTCGTCACCTGCGCGACGGTGCGCGCCGCGTCGGCGCCAAACCCGGCGCAACTGGATGCCGTGTCGGTATTCGAGGACACGAGCACGACGATGTCCGCCGACCAGGTCGCCGCCCGGCTCACCGATCCCGGCCTTGGCACGCCGTTGGCCGGCACGTCGTCTTTCAACATCGAGTTCTCGCGATCGGCATGGTGGATCCGCGCAACGCTGACCAACCGCGACAGCGCCGCACGCCCGCTGGTGCTGGCGATTCGCGACGCGCGTGTCGACCAGGCGGACTTCTATATCGGCCAGCACGGCCAGTGGACACTCGACAGCCGTTTCCCGGCCGCCGGCACCGGCGGCGATGCCGCGCCGCAGCCATCGCGCTACCCGGTACTCGACGTCACGCTGCGCGCCGGCGAAAGCATCCCGGTGCTGATCCGCGTCACGTCGCGCAAGGAAATGCGGCTCGCGCCGGCCGCGTTCACGCATGCGGCGTGGGACGCACAGGAACGTCGCGCGACGATGTGGGACTTCGGCTTCTTCGGCGGGCTGCTCGCGCTCGTGTGGTGCGCGCTGCTGATCGGGTTCTTTTCGCGCAGCGGCGTGTTCCATGTGCTGGCTGCGATAGCGCTGGCCACGACGCTGTTCGAAGCGGCTTACCGGGGCTATCCGGCGATGGCGTTGCCGCCGGCGCTGCATGAATGGTCGGCGCGTGGCGAAGTGATCTTCGCGTACCTGGCGGTCGCCTGCTTCATCGTCTTCATCCTGATGGTCGCCCGGCGCGAGCAGGCACGGCTGCCGATGCGCGCGATCTACATGGCCTTCCTCGCGCTCGAATGTATCGGCATGGCCGGCGCCGCCAGCGGCGACCTGCTGACGTTCACGTGGTTCTGCCTGCGGCTGAACGCGGTGCTCGGGATCGTCAACATCAGCCTCGCGCTGATGCTCGCGATCCGCCGGACGCCGACCGGCCGCGTGATGCTGATCGCCATCGGATTCGCCACCTTCAACATGCTGATCCGCGTGCTCGACGGCATGAACACGCTGCCGCCGGCGCTCGCCTGGCTGAAATCCGACATCTACCCGAACCCCGTCATCGCGGTCATCGGTCTCGCCACGCACCTGCTGGTGCTGGCCGCGTGGATCCATCACGTGGGCCGCCAGCGCACCGAAGCGAGGACGCGGCTCGAGCACTTGCAGATCACCGAACAGGATCGCCTGCGCGACGAAGTCGCACGACGCACGGTCGCGCTCAACGACGCGCTGCAACAGGTGACGACCCACATGCAGCAGAAGATCGAGACGCTCGGTTACGTCAGCCACGACCTGCGCGCGCCACTGTCCACGATCAACGGCTACGCGAAGCTGCTGCTGCAAGGTGCGACGCGCCGCCAGGCGCAGCTGATCCGGTCGATCGATCGCAGCATCCGCTACCAGCTCGCGCTGATCGACGAACTGCTCGCGTTCACGAAGGCCGAGCTGCAGCCGCTCGGCGTGTCGCCGGACGCGACCGACCTGCCCGGCCTGCTCGACGACATCGGGCACTATGCGCTCGCGCTGTGCACGCAGCAGGACAACCGGTTCGTCTACCGGCCCGCCACGCCGCTGCCACGCACGGTGTCGATCGACGGCATGCGGCTGCAGCAGGTGCTGCTCAATCTGTTGTCGAATGCGTCGAAATTCACGCGCGACGGCACGGTCACGCTGTCGATTCATGCATCTCGCGAAGGCGACGCATGGCGCCTGTTGTTCGACGTTGCCGATACGGGTATCGGGATCGACATCAGCGGGACCCGCGACATCTTCCGCGCGTACCAGCAGGTGCAGGCCGTGAACGGCGGCACCGGGCTCGGCCTGTTCATCGCGCAGCGCATCGTCGGTGCGATGGGTGGCGAGCTGGCCGTCGCCAGCCAGCCGGGCGCCGGCACGGCGTTCTCGTTCGCGATCGTCGCGCCGGTTGTCGGGCACGCGCTCGTACCGGCGTCGGAGCTCGTCCGGCGGTTTCATCCGGACCGCGATGCCGAGCCGAACCGTGCCGCGCCCTCGATGCAGGGCCCGCCCGACGACGCGCTCGCCGAACTGATCCGGCTGGCCGACAACGGGCAGCTCACCGATATCGAGGATTGGCTCAGCCAGTATGCGGACGAACCGGACTACGCAGCCTTCGTGCAGGACGTGCGCGAGCGCCTCGATACACTGGATCTGACCGCGATCGGGAAACGGGCCGGCTCGCTGCAACGCGCGCGCATCGCCGATACGTCGTTCGACGCCGAGAGGGACGCAGCCGGGCCGGCCTGACACCGTCGGTCCATCCGATCGATATCGGTCGGATGCCGACCCGACGAATCAACGCAACGCGCCCTTCGCGCGCAGTTCGCGGCCGATGCGCACGATCTCACGCTCGCCCTCCACCAGCGCGGCGGCACTCGTGTGCACCGAATAATTACCGAGATGCAGATCGTGCGGATGCGGGACGGCCGTGCCGACCACGAAGCGCACATCGGTCACCGCCTCGAATTCGATTGCGGCGTCGGACGAGTCGAACACCACCAGCTCGCCCTGGGCGACCGGATCCGGTACGCGCAGGCTGCCGTCCATCACGGCGGTCCAGCCGACGCTGCAGCCCGGCTGCGGCCGGCAGGTCCAGCGCTCGCCGGCCTGAAGCTCCACGACGACGTAGTGGATGCCCGGCGGCGCATCGATCGGGCTGACCGCGTCGCCGCTGCGGCCGAGCAGCACGCGCGCCGGGCCGTCCGACGGAATGTCGGCGATCGACAAATGCTGGCTGAACGCCGGCGCCAGTTCGCGCTCCGGCGGCAACGCGACCCACAGCTGGAACACCTTGACCGGCGGCACGACGGTGCCGGTATGCCAGACCCCGCGCCCGGCGCTCATCCATTCGATGTCGCCGGCCACGATCGCGCCTTCGTGGCCGGTGGATTCGGCAAAGGTGCCCTGGCCGTCGATCACGAGCGTGAGCGTGGCGATCCCCGAGTGCGGATGCCAGCCGAAGCCCGACCCGAGCGACGCTTGCGTATCGACCAGATCGAGAAAAACGAACGGCTTGATCATCTCGCCGACGTCGGACGGGCTCACCATCCGCACGATGGGCCCGTGCGCGCGGCCGCGCGTGCGGAAGATGACGTGACGGCCGGCGACGGCGACATCGGCTGACTGCGTGGCGTGTGACATGCTGGTTCTCCGGTGGTCGGCTCGGTTACGTGGCGTCAGGCCGCGAGTGCAGCCGCCGCTTCCTTCGCCGATGCAATCGCGCCGCTGCGCGTGTCCTGCCCCATCGCGACGCCTTCCGCACGGATGAACGTGATGTCCGTGATGCCCAGGAAACCGAACGCCGCTTTCAGATAGGTTTCCTGATGATCGAACGCCGCGGCAGGCGACCCTTCGCTGTACACGCCGCCGCGCGACGACGCAACGACCAGCTTCTTGCCGCCGCACAACCCGACCGCCCCGTTCTCGCCGTAACGAAACGTCGTGCCGGCGACCGAGATACGGTCGATCCACGCCTTCAGTTGCGACGCGATGCCGAAGTTGTACATCGGCGCGCCGATCACCACGATGTCCGCAGCGAGAAAGTCGTCGAGCGCGCGCTGGCCGATCTCGACGTCCGCCTTCAACGCGTCGCCGATCGGAGCGCCTTGCGCGGCGGCCAGGTGTTCCGCCGTCAGATGACCGATCGGGGTGGCGGCGAGATCGAGACGCGTCACCGTGAGGCCCGGATCGCGGGC
Organism: Burkholderia sp. AU30198; assembly: GCF_020419825.1. Taxonomy (NCBI): domain Bacteria; kingdom Pseudomonadati; phylum Pseudomonadota; class Betaproteobacteria; order Burkholderiales; family Burkholderiaceae; genus Burkholderia; species Burkholderia sp. AU30198. Next base: position 318,083 of record NZ_JAIZSA010000005.1, read on the forward strand.
GCGGAAGGTCGCGACGGCCTCGGCCGACAGTTCACGGCTGACGGAGCCTTGGCCGAGGATGCTGGAATCGATATGGAGCAGTTTCATGCGTGTGTTCTCCGAACGGGATTACTGTTTGAGCGCTTCGGCCGTGATCAGCAGCTTCGTCTTCATCCTGAAGCCGTACTGCTTGCCATAGTCGAGGCCGAAATCGTCGCGGCTGAATTCGCCGACCGCGTCGACGCCGCACACTTCACGCTTGAGCATCGGGTGCGGCATGCACTTGAACGAATCGATCTTCAGCGTCACCGGCTTCGTGACGCCATGCATCGTCAGGTTGCCGACCACCGACACCGGCTTGTCGCCGTCGAACTTGATCGTGCCCTTGTAGTTCGCCTGCGGGAACTTGGACACGTCGAAAAACTCGGCCGTCTGCAGATGCTCGTCGAGCTTCGCGCTGCCGGTGTGGATCGACGCGATGTCGGTCGTCACGTCGACCGTACCCGTCTTCGCCGCGCGGTCGAGCGTCACAGTGCCGCTCGACTTGTCGAACTTGCCGCGCCAGACCGACAGGCCGCCCATGTGGTCGGCCTCGAAGCTCGGATACGTGTGGCTCGGGTCGAACTGGTAGGTCACGCTTTCGGCAAAGGCCGAGTACGACAGCAACGCTGCCAGCGCGCCCGCAGCGATCATCAGATGCTTCCTCAACGTTTTCTCCTTGGAACATGAATCGTCGTCTGTAGCGTGAGAGCAGTATGGAGATGGACGCTGCTTTACACTAGACGGATAAATAGGATTTGATTAATCCATTTTTGGAGGAATCCGATGCTCGATCTGAATGATCTCGCGCTGTTCGTCCAGGTCGTGCGCGCCGGCAGTTTCTCGGAGGCCGCGCGCCGCCTGCGCATGCCGGCCAATACGCTGAGCCGGCGCATCGACCAGCTCGAAGGGCAGCTCGGCACGCGCCTGCTGCATCGCTCGACCCGCAAGCTCGCGCCAAGCACCGAAGGGCAAGCACTGTTCGAGCGCTATGCGCCGGCGCTCGACCGGATCTTCGAGATCGAGCGGCTGCATGCGGATGGGCAGGAACCGTCCGGCACCGTGCGCGTGACGGCGATGGCCGGCCTGTTCGAAATTTTCCGGCTGGAATGGCTGGCCGAGTTCTATGTGCGCTACCCGCAGATCAGCATCGACTTCCTGCTCGACGACACGCCGTCCGACCTGATCGGCGAGCGCATCGACCTGGCCTTGCGCATGGGGATCGAGACCGGCGGCAGCTTCCGCGTGCGACGGATTGCACCGGGCACGATGATCCTCGCCGCCAGCCCTGCGTACCTCGAACGACGCGGTGCGCCGCGCACGCCGCGCGAACTGGCCGACCACGACTGCCTGACGGTGTCCGGCCGCCAGGGCCGCAGCATGTGGCGCCTGCAGGGGCCGCGCGGCACCCAGGAAATCTCGATCGACAGCCGCTTCTCGGTCAACGACATGCGCGTGGTGGTACAGGCCTGCATCGCCGGTCTCGGGGTCGCGCTGCTGCCGCAGTTGCTCGCCGAACCTGCCATCGAGCAGGGCAAGCTCGTGCGCGTGCTGCCTGCCTATCGACGTTCGAGCAGCGACCTGGGGCTGCAACTCGTCTATACGAGCCGCCCGCCGTTGCCGCCCGCTGTCACGGTGTTTGCCGATTTCCTGCTGGAGAAACTGGGCGAAGCGATGCCCGGGCAGTCGAAGCGCCCTGCCGACCGATGACGTTGCCTTGTCGCGGCAAACGGGATGTCGGCAATCGGACACTGCGGTGCGCCGCGTCGCGTCGGGCAGCGGCGCCGGACTTGCAAACGTCGAGCCGCGATTCGCACCGTGCCTGCTTCTCCGGAAACGCGCCCCGGCGTACGATGAGCGGCGCAGGCGCCACCGCCTGCACCACCCGGACACCTGCATGAAATCACATCACCCGCTCACGACCGAAACATGGCGCATGGACGACGCCACGGCCGCCACCTGGATCGGCGCGGCCCACCTCGGTCGCCGCAAAAAGTATGACAAGGGCGCCACGATCTACCGGCAGGGCGAGCCGGGCACCACGTTCTACTTCCTGCTGTCGGGCCGCGTACAGGTTTCGATCTTCCAGCGCGACGGTGCCGAATTCATTCTCGAAGTCATGGGGCGCTGGTCGATGTTCGGCGAGAGCCCGGCGGTCGACGGCCACCCGCGGATCGCCACGGCGATCACGGTCGAGGATGCCGAGCTGCTCGAATTCGACATCCGCGCGATCGAGGACGCGATACCGTCGTCGCCCGAGCTCGCGATGGCGCTGCTGCGCGTGATCGCGCTCAAGCAGCGCATCCTGGCCTCGCGCATCCAGTACCTGGCCCTCCCCAAACCGGACATGCGCATCGGCGAACTGCTCGGCAGGCTGTCGGATCTCTATGGCGAACCGCACGACGGCCGCACGCTGATCACGATCCCGCTCACGCACGAGCAGATCGCCGCGATGACGGGCGCCACGCGCGTGACCGTCACACGCGCGCTGAAACGGCTCGTCGACCTCGGAGCGATCGAGATCCGGCAGCGGCGCATCTGGGTGACGGATGCGTCCCGGCTGCTCGGCTGATTTGTAAACGCCTATACAGACTTCCCTTCGGGGCGCCGGTAAAGTCCGCGCATCGGCTGTCCGCTGGAGGACGCCCCACCTCGTGAAGGAGAAGTCATGAACGGCATCGAACGGCTGCGCCTCCCGGAAGACGATCCGACGTTCGGCGGCAATCGCATCTTCGACCTGTTTCAGTATTCGCCGGCCGTCACCGCCAACGGCCTCGTGTTCATCGCCGGGCAGGTCGGCCTGTGCGCCGACGGTTCGATCCCGGCGTCGCCCGTCGAGCAGATCGACGCGGCGTTCCGGCGCGTCGAAGAGATCCTCGCGCATCTCGGCCTGGATTTCTCGGATGTCGTCGAACTGGTGTCCTATCACGTCGATATCGGCACGCACCTTGCCGACTTTCGCACGGTGAAGGCGCAATACATGCGCGCCGACTTTCCCGCCTGGACGATCCTCGGCGTCGCCGCGCTGGCACGACCTGAATTCATTGTCGAGATCAAGATCGTCGCAGCGACCCGCAACGCGTGACGCCCATTGCGCGTACATGACAATCAGGAGTTCGATATGAATCACCCGGTCAAGACTGACGGATTCGCGTTCGTCGAGTTCGTTTCATCCGCGCCCACCGAACTGGTCGACCTGCTCGAACGCTTCGGCTTTCGTGTCTCCGGACGATCGCGACACGACATGGTCCTGATGACGCAAGGCGCTGCCACGTTCGTCGTGAACGGCAACCCGAATGCGTTCCGGGATCGACATGGCGCGTCCGTGCGGGCGATCGCGATTCGCGTCGACGACGCGCGCCGCGCACAGGAGCAAGCGCTGGCAGGCGGCGCCCGCGTCGCGCGGCCTGAATCCGAAGGGGCATTCGTCGTCGATACGCCGACCATTCTGGGTATCGGCGACAGCCTCGTGTATTTCGTCGACACCGATATCCGCGACGTGTTCAGCCTGCCGGTCGATCCGCATCGCGCACCGGCAGGCGACGCGCGCATCGTCGCCATCGATCACACGTCGAACATCGTTCAACCGGAGAACCTCGACCGCTGGGCGGATTTTTACCGCGACACCTTCGGTTTCGACGAACGGCAATACCTGGAAGTGAAGGGTCGCGCGACCGGCATGCGTGCGCGCTCGATGGTCAGCCCGTGCGGACGCGTGTCGATTCCGGTCGCGGCCGCCGCGCACGACCAGCCCGGCGTGCTGAACCAGAACGACGAGTTCATTCGCGACTACGGCGGAGAAGGCATCCAGCATATCGCGCTGCTGAGCGCCGATATCGACGCGACGCTCGACAGTCTCGCCGCGGCCGGCATCGCGTTCATGGCCGCGCCTTCGCCGCACTACTACGCCGGCATCGATGCGCGGCTGCCCGGACACGGCCTCGACGTGGAACGGCTGGCCACGCGCGGCATTCTCGTCGACGGGAAAGGACCGGGGCACATCCTGCTCCAGCGCTTCACGCGGCGCCAGATCGGCCCCGTGTTCTTCGAGATCATCGAGCGGCGCGGCGAGGACGGGTTCGGCGAAGGCAATTTCAAGGCGCTGTTCGAATCGCAGGAGCAGGATCAGCAGGAGCGCAGCAAGCCGCAATGAAAGCGGGCCACGGACCGTTGCTTCGCGGCATCCGCAAGCACCCCGCGCCCCGCCATGCCTGACGCGCGCAAGCAGAATCCGTCGCGACACGGCGTTTCACGCCCCATGCGCCGCCCCGCTTCAACGCCACCTGCCCCACTCGAACCCGTGTCGTTTACAACCCGGTTCCGGGCGCATGACCGATAGTCGGGCGCGCCCGTTTCTCTAAACTGGTTCCCACAACAAACCTGCCCGGTGTCGCCCGCAGCGCGCGTCACTTCACCGACATCGAGGCGCCCCGAGACATCCGCCTTCGCTGTCCATCGGCCCGCACGACTCCACTGCACACCCGCCCGGCCGGCTGCCAAGGCAATTCCAGGAGAGTTCATTGAGCCCGTCGCAAGCGCACCCCGCGAAAGCCCGGTCTTCGCGCAAGTCCGTCAAGCTGGATGACATCACGATCGTCGACCCTGCCGTCCTCAAGCGCGCGGTCGGCGCAATGGCGTTCGGCAACGCGATGGAATGGTTCGACTTCGGCGTCTACAGCTACATCGCCGTCACGCTCGGCAAGGTGTTCTTCCCGTCCAGCAGCCCGTCCGCGCAGCTGCTCGCGACCTTCGGCACGTTCGCGGCCGCATTCCTCGTGCGCCCGCTCGGCGGCATGGTGTTCGGCCCGCTCGGCGACCGCATCGGCCGCCAGCGCGTGCTCGCCGCCACGATGATCATGATGGCCGTCGGCACCTTTGCGATCGGCCTGATCCCCAGCTACGCGTCGATCGGCATCATGGCGCCCGTGCTGCTGCTCGTCGCGCGTCTCGTGCAGGGCTTCTCGACCGGCGGCGAATACGGCGGCGCGGCCACCTTCATCGCCGAATTCTCGACCGACAGGCGCCGCGGCTTCATGGGCAGCTTTCTCGAGTTCGGCACGCTGATCGGCTATACGCTCGGCGCGGCCACCGTCGCACTGCTCACGGCGACGCTGTCGCAGGAAGCGCTGCTGTCGTGGGGCTGGCGCGTGCCGTTCTTCATCGCCGGCCCGCTCGGCCTGGTGGGCCTCTATATCCGGCTGAAACTCGAGGAAACGCCGGCCTTCAAGAAGGAAGCCGAAGCACGCGAAGCGGACGAACGCGCGCGGCCGAAGCAACGCTTCGCGACGCTGCTCGTCGAGCAATGGAAGCCGCTGCTGCAATGCGTCGGCCTCGTGCTGATCTTCAACGTGACCGACTACATGGCACTGTCGTACCTGCCGAGCTACCTGTCGGCGACGCTGCATTTCCGCGAGTCGCACGGCCTGTTCATGGTGCTGCTCGTGATGGTGCTGATGATGCCGATGACGCTCTATACCGGCCACCTGTCGGACAAGGTCGGCCGCAAGCCGGTCATGATGGCCGGCTGCGTGGGCCTGCTCGTGCTGGCGGTGCCGGCGCTGATGCTGATCCGCACCGGCGGCATGCTGCCCGTGTTCGGCGGAATGCTGATCTACGGCGTGCTGCTGTCGACGTTCACCGGTGTGATGCCGTCGGCACTGCCCGCGCTGTTCCCCACGCGCATCCGCTACGGCGCGCTTGCGATCGGCTTCAACGTATCGGTGTCGCTGTTCGGCGGCACGACGCCGCTCGTCACCGCGTGGCTGGTCGACCGCACCGGCGACCTGATGATGCCCGCGTACTACCTGATGGGCGCATCGTTCATCGGCATCGTGTCGGTGCTCGCGCTGCGCGAGACGGCACGCCAGCCGCTGCCCGGCTCCTCGCCGTGCGTGGCCAGCCGCGCAGAGGCGCTGAGCCTGATCCGCGGGGAATCGGGCGACGCACGCGGCCGCGATCGCAAGCTCGCCGCACTCGGCGAACGCGCGTAGCGCGACGTACGGCTGCTCGTCAGTACGCGTCGTGCAACACGGTCGAGCGTCGGTACGAGGTAAAGGGCACCGCGGAAACGACCGCGGCGCCGGACAACCTCGGTCGTCCGGCGCCGCGACGGGCGAAACACGCGATCGGAGAATCAGAACACCGCGTGCCCGCTGATCAGGCTCGGCAGCCAGGTCGAGAAGAACGGCAGGTACGTGACGATGTTGATCGCACTGAAGATCGCGAGATAGTACGGCCACGCCATCTTCGTGGTCTCGCCGATCGACACGTTGCCGATCGCGCAACCGACGAACTGCACCGAGCCGATCGGCGGGTGTACGAGGCCAAGCGAGCAGTTCAGCAGCAGCATGATCCCGAACTGAACCGGCCCGACGCCGCACGCCATCGCGATCGGCAGGAACAGCGGCGTCGTGATCAGGATGTGCGCGGCCATGTCGACGAACGTGCCGAGGAATACCTGGATGATGTTGATGTACAGCAGCATCAGCCACGGCGCGGCGGTCGACTGCTTCAGCAGCCCTTCGATCGCATCCGGAATCTCCAGGTACGACATCTGGAAGCGCAGCATGTTGGACACCGCGATCAGCAGCAGCACGACGCCCGTCGTGCGCGCCGCATGCGACAGCGCGCGGCGCAGCTTCTCGGCCGTCAGCGTGCGGTAGACCACCGCGGTCAGCACGAGCGAGTACACGACGGCGATCGCGGCGGCTTCGGTCGCGGTCGCAATCCCCTTCGCGACGCACACGAGGATGATCGCGATCACCATCAGCCCGGGCACCGCACCGACGAAGCTGCGCAGCACCGCATACCAGCCGGGAAACGCGGGCAGCGCCGACGAACCGTCTTCCCGGCGCGGATAGCCGTGACGCACGGCCTGCCAGTACGCGGCGGCGAGCACGAAGCCCATCACCCACAACACCGGCAGCAGCCCCGAGAACAGCAGGTCGCCGATCGACACGCCGCTCACCGGCTGGCCGTGCAGCATGCCGGTGATGCCCTGCGCGGCGAACGCATAGATGATCATGTTGGTCGACGTCGGCATCAGCGCACCGGCGAGCGATGCATGCGTCGTCACGTTCACTGCATACGCGGCGCTGTAGCCTTCGCGCTTCATCAGCGGAATCACCACGCCGCCCATCGCCGACGTATCGGCGGTCGGCGAGCCCGACACGCCGCCGAACAACGTACAGGCGACGACGTTCGCCATCCCGAGGCCGCCGCGGAAGTGGCCGACGGTCGCCTGCGCGAAGCGCAGGATCCGGTCCGCGATGCCGCCGTGCAGCATCAGTTCGCCGGAGAAGATGAAGAACGGCACCGCGAGGAACGAGAACGCATTCATCCCCGAAATCATGGCCTGCATCGCGGTCGCGATCGGCAGGCCTTCGACCATATAGGTCAACACGCAGGCTATCCCGAGCGCGAACGACACGGGCACGCCGAGCACGAGGAAAATCAGAAAACTGACGGACAGGATCGCGAGTTCCATGGCGTTATTGTCCCGGCGAAGAACGACGAAGCGCGAGCAGGTGCTCGAGCGAGAAGAGGATGATGGCGATCGCCGCCGGCATCGCAATCAGGTAGCGCACGCCTTCGGGCAGCCCGATGATCGGAATGCGGTCGCCCATCGTTTCGGCGGCCATGCTGCCGCAGCCGACCATGATCATGATCGCGAACGCGATCAGGCTCAGGTGCTGGATCGCGATCACCACCGTGCGCGATTTCGGCGGCAGCCGGCGCACGAGCGAATCGAGGCCGATATGGCCGCCGTCGCGCACCTTCATCGCCGCCCCGAACATCGCGATCACGATCACGAGCAGCAGCGCGATCGGCTCGACGAAATCCGGTGCGTTCTCGAACACGTAGCGCATCACGACCGCGTAGAACACCAGCACCGTCAGCACCGCGAGGCACGCCGACGCGATCACGGCCAGCACGCGGAACAGCACGTCGTTCACGCAGCGCAGCAGCGGCGCGGCATGCGGCCGCGCCGGCGCCGTGCCTTCCGGGGCGCCGCCGCCGGGCGCTCCCGCAGCCGACGCGCCGTTCAGGGAAGTGGGACGTGTCACTTGGTGGCCTCGATCTCGTCGACGATCTGCTTCATCTGCGGCGTCTTCTCGTACTTCGTCCACAGCGGCTGCATCGCCTTCACGAACGCCGCGCGGTCGATCTGCGCGGCCGGCAGGATCTTCGCGCCGCCCTTCGCCACCGTCTGCTGCGCGGACGCTTCACGCGCGGTCCACAGCTTCTGGTAGTACGGCACCGAATCGGCCGCCGCCTTCCTGATCGCGGCCTGCTCCTGCGGCGACAGCGTGTCCCAGACCTTCTTCGAGAACACCAGCACTTCCGGCGTCATCGCGTGCTGCGTCTCCGAGTAATCGGGCGCCACTTCGTAGTGCTTCGTTTCCTCGTACGACGGCATGTTGTTTTCCGCAGCATCGACGAGGCCCGTCTTCAGGCCCGTGTACACCTCGGCGAACGGCATCGGCGTCGGCGTGCCGCCCATCGCCTTGATCTCGTCGACCATCAGGTCCGACGGTTGCACGCGCACCTTCAGCCCTTTCATGTCGGCCGGCGAGCGCACCGGGCGCTTCGCGTAGATCGAGCGTGCGCCGCTCTCGTAGAACGTCAGCGCGATCATCCCCTTCGCGGTGAATGCGTCGAGGATCTTCTGGCCGGCCGGGCCGTACATCGCCTTGCGGAAATGGTCGACGTCGCGGAACAGGAACGGGAACGACGGGATCAGCGATTCCGGCACGATCTCGTTGAACGATGCGCCGTTCACGCGCGCCATGTCGATCGCGCCGATCCGCACCTGGTCGACCGTGTCCTTCTCGGAGCCGAGCGCGCTGTTGCCGAACACCTTGATCGAATCCTTGCCGCCGGTCTGCTTCGACAGCTCGTCGCCCATGAACTTCACGGCCATGTTGGTCGGGAAGTTGTCGCCATGCACGTCCGCCGAGCGGAACACGCGCGCCTGGGCGGACATCGCGAAACCGGCCATCAGCGCGACGGCCAGGGCAATACGGGAGCGGTTGAATCGGTGCTTCATCGTCAGTCTCCTTGATGGTTGTGCTCGCTGTTGCGTGGCGATCCGCCAGCATGCGCATTCTTTGGCGCCGTGCTCGCTGACCGCAGAGTCATACGTCGTATGACGTGTTGACGCGAATGTACGTCGGTTAATCGTTTAACTCACTTGGTGCATACCCGTAGAGCCACTGCCATGACGGGTTTTAGGCAAATTTCGGGGAATCGTGTTCTCTGTTTAGGTGAATTTATGCGAAACGTTTTCCAGAAGCGCGTCCGCGCTCAAGCCGGGCGGCCAGTCGGCCGCTTCCGTCGGAACCGGAAATCAAACTTTCGCTTCGTTTTCAATTGTCGTAGGATGACTGATCACGATGCCGGCATGTCGGCGCAGTGTAATGAGTACACGCCGGCGCCGCGCGCCGCTTGCGGCACGACCTGGAAGGAACGAAAGGGAATCCGGGTAGCGGCAGGCGTCCACGCCTGCCCGCCGTAGGGCGCCGGAGTACGTGCGACTGGCGCCACGGCTTTGCGACTCTGCGCGACTAAGTTACTGCAACTGCCCTACACAATGTCGACAACACCCCGTGATGTCGCCGTCCGGATTCATACGGCATAGGTCGCATGTTCGCGTACGACGTACGGCGCACGGCTGGCACCATGCTTTTCCGACTTTCGACCAAGTCGATGTAACCGGCTTGGCTCGCAACTCCGACGGCGGCTGCCGGCCACAACCGGTCGGTGGAGGCGACTCCGGAGCTGACCTTCCGATGTCCGCTCCACATCAAATTTCAGATCCCCACTCGTCTCAATTGCTCCGCCGCACCAGTGTCTCGTCCCGCCTCACGCAGTGCGGCATTCGCGCCGGTCGAATCGATTATCTCTAGCTTTCTACGCGAACGGGCTAGGCACTATCGATTCCATCACTGTGCGAAGCTCGTCAGAATTAGCCAATGCTTTAATCACGGCGCGCTCATATTGTTCGTATCCAGAAAATCCTAGTTTTCGGGCAATAACCTGCGGTGCACCCGTTGCTTTTATTTTGTACCGTCGAGCAATCTCAAGCCAATTTCCTTCTGCCTTTAGCTTCTCAAGCTCTGCGTGAGCTGCCGAAACTAAACCAGGACCGTTTACCATAACAGCTTCGGTCGCCACGCTTGAAAACGTCGTTTCATCCAGCAGAGAGCGCAAATGCCTTTCTCGATAACTTCGATATGCAGTCATCTTGGCCAGATGCAGAGTGTCTTTTATGGCTTCAACCGCCGCTTTCTCAACCTCGTTTTCCGAAATTTCTTCTGCCGATTCTCTCAGCATGCTAGCAATTATCTTCGGGTGGTAATAAACAGATTCAACGGCGTAGACATCGAGCACCGAAACCCCTTTTTCCCGAAGAGAGGCTGAGTCATCTCGGTTATCACCATCAACAAGTCCACGACTTTCCATGCGGTGAAGCTGGGGGACAACGTTCAGTCCGGCAATGGCGTCGCAAACATCGCGACACGTACCAACGGGCACGATCGTTATACCTTTAAAAATCTGCTGGTAAAGTGGCCGGTCGCGGCTTGCCTCCGTCCCTTCTACAAACAGTACTTTCTCCCGCGCTCCGTATACTGCGTCGGATAGAGGCGCGGGTAACGCGCCAGGATCAGCAATCAATTCGGCTTGCCATACGTGTTGGCCGAAGTATTGGTACAAAATCACAACACTTGCGCCAACATCGTCGCGTGGCAAGGATAAATCGTGTGTTGCGATTACCCAGCTCAAATCGGGTCGGATCTCCCGCAGGTATTGCATAAGCGGAGAAGAAATTGAACGATGTAAATGTCGCTCCGGTTCGTCGACAATGACGACTGCATTATTGTCGCCTAGGATAACCTCTGCAGCGAGTATAAGTGCGGCGCGCTCGCCGTCTGACATATCTCTAACGCCAAACTCGCCTTCATAGCCATCCTTTCTGACTATGAGTGTCGAATCTTTGTTCCAATCAACTTTAAGCGATATCGACGTGCGCCGTAGTGCATCATTAAGTAGTACGGTCGGTTCATTCGCCTCAATTCTCGCCAATTCGCCTACTCGGCCATCTCGATGCGCTTGGCGATAAACGCGATTCGTATCATCGCTTGCAGATTTAAGCTTGAATAAAAGCGCATTAAGGCGATCTGCATTGTTGTGGTAAGCCTTCTCGACTCTGCTTAATTCATTTGAAATAACATTTTTTGCCCAGTTTGAGCGTAGCAGAGCGTCCTGGGCAGAAAGAGAAACGGCGGAAGAAGCAAAAACAACCTCGCGGTTTCCGGCGATAAATACTGTAGACCCAGAATTCCTCGCCCAATGATAAAGAAGACTTGATTTCCCCGACCCATTCCGTCCCAAGACATAAAGAGTCTCGCCCTTTCCTAGTGGTATGCTAAGCGTGCCGCCGTCCTTTTGAGGGATAGCTCCGATGAATTTCCGCTCGCTTTCGATGTTTTTGTTTCCAGACATGGGACCCCGCTTCAAATGAGCTTCGAAATTAGTGCCTAGTGTGCCATCGTGCCAACGACGGCGGAAGAGCGCACGACGGCGTCCGATTCTCCATCGAAAACAGACATAGATTCACTGGTTGCAGCTAAGACCCTTTCGGGTCGGCTGCGGTCACCCGGGCACAACGAAATGCCACTACGCTGGCGCCGCAGTAAACCAATCGCCCGACCTCCAACGCACCGCCCCAGCACCAGTGGCGCAACTGGACGTAAGCCGCTGCTTTTCCGCACACACCGCTGCCGATACTCTGGCGCCCTACGCCCGCGCCCGCCCCGCGCCGTCACGTCTGCATGACCAGCGACGTCAGTTGCGCCGCGCGCGCCACGGCCGTCTTCGCGTAGATCGACTTGATCTGCGAGCGGATCGTGCCGATCGACACGCCGCGCAACCCGGCGCATTCCTGCGGCGACAGCCCGTCGCAGCACAGCAGCACGGCGAGATCGGCCTCGGCCGACGACAACCCGTAGAACACGCGCAATCGCTGCGCGCGGGCCGACGGCAAACGCAGGTCCGCGGCCGTCATCAGCGTCGCGACGCCCGGCCGCTCGCGCATCAGCCGCGATTGCTCGGGCACCGGCATCAGCGCCAGCGGCAGCGGCTCGCCATTCACGCGCCGCAACAACAGCCCGCCGCGCGCGTGAGCGTGCCGCCAGTGCGCATCGTCGATGCAGCCTTCCGGCGCGAATCGCCCGTTCACGATCCGCAGCGCCGGCTCCGCCGCGATCAGTTGATCGGCCGCGTGATTTGTATAGCGCAGTTCGCGCTGCGCGCCGAGCAGGAACACCGGCACCGGAATCGCATCGAGCGCCGATTCGGCGGCAGCCACACGCGCCTCGAGCTCGCCGATCCGCGCCTGGATCTGCAGCGCGCGGCTGATATGCGTTCCCATGCTTTCGATCGCACGGCGCTGATCGTCGGAAAGGCCTTGCGATTCGGGGCCGCTCTGGACGCTGAGGAATGCGCCGGAACCCTCGTTGCGATGGATGTACAGGCCCGAGATGCTGCCGAGCCCGTAAGGGTGAAGGAATTCCTGATAGAACGCGCTGTGCGCGCGCTGCTGCGCAGGCAGGTGCTTGACGTCCTCGAACCAGCGGCCCGCCGGCCAGTTGCCGGCGACCGGCACGACCGGGTCGTACCGATAGAACTCGGTGTTATAGGTGTGGTAACACGCGGCGACCCATGACGCGTCGTCGCCCGCCGCCTGCTCGATCGCCGGCACCCTCGCCGCGTCGTCGAAAGACAGCAGCGTGACCATGCGCACGCCGACCCACGAGCGCAGCCCGTCCAGCACCGTTTCCCATCGTTGATCGCCCAGTGCCGCAGCGTAGACGTCATCGATCCATGCCGATGGAATCAATCCGTTCATTGGCATCTGGCCACCCCGCGCCGTGCGTTTTTGTCGAACGTCTTTCTTCTGCGCATCTTAGTCAATCGGCGCCAACGTTTGAATCACTCGTTCGCGTTTGATCGAAATACCACGTTTGTTACCGTTTATCGTCAGACTTAATCGCCGTTTTTCCGGCTTTCCCCACGCCATTGCATCGGGCGCGCGCGGTGCCGCCAGCTTTTCATCCGGATCAGGGTATGCCATGATGCGGCGCATGACGATTCGAAACACCACGACCTCGCTGCACCATCACCACGGACGCCCTTTGTTGCGCCGTGGCTCGTTTCGCATCTAGCAATTGCATCGGGTAAATGCCCGATCAAGACGACAACCAAGGCGCCTCCGGCGCCTTTTTTGTTTTCTGCCGCCTTAAAAACCTGCTGCGCCGATCAATCGATACCGTACGGAGTGTTTTCAATGCAACCACCCTGGAAAGCCGTTGCCCTGTCGGATTTACCGCTTCGCGAGGATCTCAAGTTGCAGCACGCGTACGGGGCACCGCAACTCGATGTGCCGGTGTGCCTGAACGTCAACGAGAATCCGTATCCGCCGTCGCCCGCGCTCGTCGAGCGCATCGCGACCGCGGTGGCCGACGCCGCGCGCGCGGCGAACCGCTATCCCGATCGCGACTTTGCCGAACTGCGATCGCATCTGGCTGCGTACCTGACGCACGACACCGGCGTGACGATCGACGCATCGCGCGTCTGGGCGGCCAACGGCTCGAATGAAGTGATCCAGCAGATTCTGCAGGCATTCGGCGGCCCGGGGCGCTCGGCGCTGGTCTTTACGCCCGCGTATCCGATGTATGACGAATACTGCCGCACGACGTTCACGCGCCTGCATACGTTGCCGCGCACCGAGGATTTCGCGCTGGATCTGGATCAGGCGCTCGACCGTATCCGCGCGCACCAGCCGAGCGTGGTGCTACTGACGTCGCCGAACAACCCGACCGGAACCGCGCTGCCGATCGACGATATCCGCGCGATACTCGACGTCGCGCCGGGCGTGGTCATCGTCGACGAAGCTTATGCGGAGTTCCGGCGTCACGGCGTCCCCAGCGCGGCGACGCTGCTGCCGAACCATCCGCGGCTCGTGGTCACCCGCACGTTGAGCAAGGCGTTCAAGTTCGCGGGCGGCCGCGTCGGGTATTGCGCGTGCGCGCCTGCGATCGTCGACGCGCTGAAGCTGGTTCGATTGCCCTATCACCTGTCCGCCTTCACCCAGGCGGCGGCCTGCGCGGCGCTGGTCGCGCGTGACGAGATGCTGTCGCAGGTCGAGACGATCAAGGCCGAGCGCGATTCGACCGTCGGCTGGCTGCGTGCCCTGGGCCTCACGGTGGCCGATTCCGATGCCAACTTCGTGATGTTCGGCGAGTTTGCGGACCGGCACCGGATCTGGAGCGGACTCCTGCGCCACGGCGTCCTGATTCGCGAGTCGGGCCCGCCAGCGTATCTTCGCGTGTCCATCGGCACCGCCGCAGAGATGGCCGCGTTCCGTGCGGCGCTGCTCGACGTGATGGCGCCCGCATCACCTGGATAAGCGACCGGCCATCCGGTCGACGACGCGATGGCTCGATGGCGCGCGTGCCGGCGCCGTATCCGACGATGTACTTACTTCATCGTCGCGAACCGCATTTCCATTGCGTCGATCTTCGCGAGCACCGCTTCGCTGAGCTTTCTGACGTGGCGCGGCACGTCGGGCGCCGACAGCAGCTCCTCGATTCGCCCGCGCCAGTAGCTCGGATGCCGCACACGCCCCGCGCCCGACATCGACACATCGTCGGCGTATGCCTCGCTGTCCAGGAGAGCGACCATTCTCTGAATGTGAGAGAGCTCTCGTTCTGCATAGTCTCGTGCCAGCATATTGATTGAAATTCCCCGAAATACGACAGCAGGCCTTCCGTCATCAACGCGCCATCGTGTTGCGATGCAAACGACTCACCGCACACGTCGAACGTCATCGTACGCAGAAGCTGTGTCAGTCAACCTCGCGGGCATGGGTTGAGTTCGACACGGAATGGCGGGCCCGTCCATTTGTTCTGATGACATCCGGCCCCGATGCCCTGCGGTCAATCGTAGGCTTATCGTCGGGCAATGGCATCTCCCAAAATGGGGATGCCGGTTGATATTGGTGGGGAGGTGGTTTCCGGTAATTGCGGGGAGTCGGGAATAGTCCGGCAGACATGCGGTTGCCGGCCGGTGACAAATTCGCGATCGGCTGACGACTTGAAAGGCGCGCAGCTGACACAGCGCCGCCGGGCAGACCGGAGGCGAGGATCGACTGCGTGCCCGGGCGCAGTGCACCGCCCTATGCGCAACGACTACGGATGCGAACAAGCAGCGCCGTGCGCCGCATGCGTCGGTCACGGTAACGTACGCGCTCTGCTCGATGAGCCAGCACGCGAGATCGCCTGGACACGGGTCGAACGTCAGCGCGGCCCACCTGCCCAATCCGACGCGCGCATTCATGTTGCAGGTATCGCATAGCACCTGAAGCTTTGCGAGATGCTTTTCGTCGAGCGGCGCTTCGAATTCCCTCGGTGGCAATTTCTTTTTTTCGGCATCGCGGGGCTCCGCCGCCAATGCCAATGCATCGGTTTCCCGAGTGCTTCGCGGAACTACGCATCCGCGACATGCCGCCCACGGAAGTCAATTACCGGTATCGCCGTGCTTCAGCCCGAAAATGAAATCCGCTTCAACCGATGCGCCCTTGGGCAATTGCAGCACGCCGACCGACGTACGCGTATGAATACCGGCGTCCCCAAGCACCGCATACAAAATGTCCGATGCGCCGTCGGCAATTTCGCTTTGCATCGTGAAGCCGGGCGCGCTTCGCACATACACGGTGATGCGTGGCACCGTCGCTATCGCGTCGAGCGTGCCGCAGTGCTTTCTGATCAGCGAGAGCGCACGCAGCGTCGATACGCCGGCGGCCCGACGGCCTTCGTCGAGCGAAACGGATTCCCCCACCACACCCACGAAATGCACCGCTTCGCCGATCCGCGGAATCTGGCCGGCAATGTAGGCCGTACGCCCATCGACGAGAACAGGCGTGTACTTTCCGCCGATCCTGATTTCCTCGTCCGGATCGAATCCGAATTCGGCCGCGACCTGTATCAGCTTATCGTCTCTGTTCATTAGTGAATTCCCCGATACTTCATAAAAATGTAAAGACCCATTAAGTCTCGGCTGCTTGTTTTCGAGAAAGAAACCTGCCGCGAACGGTCAAAACGACGTGCCGTTGTCGATAAAAGTTTCCGGGTAATCCTCTACGTGCTCGTCAATGTGACACACTTTTCAGGTGTTCGAAGCAGTCCTGCATCACCGATTGAAGACAAAACACGTAGTCGGTGAGAATTTCCACGAATTTTCCCGTTGAAACCGCTATCATGTGTGTACTCAACCTGAAGAGCGATCATGGCGACTTACAAGGAACTGAAAGCCCAAATGGATGCTTTGGCCGAGAAAGCCGAAGCTGCACGTGCCGCGGAATTCCAGGCGATCGTCGACGACATCCGCACCAAAGTGGCGGAATTCGGCATTACCGAAAAGGACATTTTCGGTGCGCGTCGCGGTCGTCCGGCCAAGCAAGCGGCCGCCCCCGTGCAGGCAAAGTATCGCGACCCGAAGACCGGGGCAACCTGGTCGGGCCGCGGTCGCGCACCTGCATGGATCAAGGACGCGAAGAATCGTAATCGATTCCTGATCCAGGAATAAGATTCTCGACGCACACCGGCGCGCGGTTTAGCGCGCCGTCCTGCTATTTGGGCATCGATACCGGCGGTATTCAAAGACCGCGCCGGGTTGATGAGGCTTTGTCTCATTCGGCGCGCGGCGGCATGCTGCGCGCCCGATCGCTTGCCGCCCGATATTCCCCGTTCAACGTTCGTAATAAATCGCAAGCCAGACGGTTTGCGTTTCTTCGTGCGTCCACGCGACGCGATGGCGGCAATGCGGCTCGATCAGCACGTAATCGCCGGGATGCATTTCGTGGCGCGCCGGGCCTTCTTCGAATTCAAGCACGGCTGCGCCCGACAGCAGTACGACCCACTCGGCGCGTGAGTCGTCATACCAGAAGCCATCGGGGCTCGTGTGGCCCATCGAAACGATCCGCTCTACGTTTAGACGCTGCCCCGTGACGAGGAGGTCGATTCGCTCGTCGTCGCCGTGCTGGCCTTCCGCGGTGAACAGGTTACCGGTTTGCAGTTGCATGGCGCGACCTCGTCGTTGACATTCAAAGGATGGGGCGAGTTTGAAGGTAACGGGGAATGCTCACTGTCGTCCAGTGACCGCCAACTCGGCGGACTTGTTTCGCCGCGAAGGACATGGCGGAACACCGAGGTCCGTAGTCGACCGAGGACGGCCTAGGACCAACTCGCGTCAAGCCCCGCTGCAAACGTGACGACGATCCGTCAACCAAGACAACGACTCGCCATTACAACGCCTGCGCCCATTCATTGCCGGGATGGAGAACGTCGAGGCATTCTTTCAACCACGCGCGTTCGACAGCCGGCAGTTTCGGTAATGCTCTGTCGAAATCCTGTCGATCTTTCGGGCGCCGATCCCGGGCCTTGAACAGCAGTACGGCCGATGGATTCAGATAGGGAATGCCGTCGGCTGTTTTCATCACCATTTCGGCGCGCGGTCGTTTGAACGACGGATCTCGCTTGTAGGCCCACCATTCATTCGTTCCCGGCTCGATCATCATATCAATCCGCCAGCTTTCAGCCGCACAGTCGAATCCCCAGAATTGCATGATCCCTGACGGGGCATCCTGATTTTCCGGCAGCTTGTCGAGCACTCCGGCGTGCGCGGTGTAGAACGCCAGATCACCGAACGCTCGGCGGAAGGTGCCAAAGTCTTCCCGCAATACGGTGAATTCCAGATCGTCGTGTTCACGCGTCTGGGCGCCATGCCAAAGATCGAGGGCCCATCCGCCGACGACACACCAGGGCAAATGGATCGTGCTCAATCGTCGAGCAAGCTCGGCCGGATGCCAGGCGTTCCACGCATCCTGGTCAGGGATAGTCATTTGAGTACACATTCTTTTGAAGTAATTTACGCTGAACAATGCTCACCGGGATCGTTAGCGAACGTCGCAATACATCGATGCCTCGCTGCGATATCAATGGGCATGACGGCAAACAAACTGCCGCAGATCATCGTCAGTTTCGCACGCCTGGAGAAAGCGAACCTCGAGCCGATTTGGCAGGACGAAATCGGCCGGTTGTGATCAATCGATCCAGCGCAGTCCGAGACATTCGACGATCCCTTTCGGCGCTCAAGAGTCATTCGATCGCGTACCACGGCGAATGTTTTATCACGGAGATCGAAACGAGAGCATGATGCGAAATCACGCTCTTTCTGTCAGGGACTGTGCACCGGGCCCGCCTCGCTCACTGCGTGCGACGAGGAAGAGCAAGCGACCGACGGTGCGCATCACCCAGTGCTCGCTCGCTGACAACACCGCCCAAGGCGCTTGAAGAACGCTCTATCTCCTGTCGACGGCACTGGAGATGAAACCAACTGGCGACTCGTGCCATGTAGCAGTCTCCGCGCGTGTCGTCCGCCAGCTTGAAAATTTTAAACTGTCGCAAGTAAGCCCGAATACGTTGCATATAGTCACTTTTCACGGATCTTGAGCGTTGATTCCGGGAGGATTGACTTGCCACGGCACCGTATACAGACAGATCTGTATACTCCTGCTAAAGTGCGCGCCTGGCGTGTGAAACGGAGCAGCGTGATGAGCGCAAAGAGACAGGCTGTTGTCGACACGGCCACCCGACTATTTTCGGAATTCGGGTATCAGGCAGTGGGTGTCGACAGGATCATTGCAGAGTCGTCAGTGTCCAAAATGACGATGTACAAGTACTTCCCGTCGAAAGACGATTTGATCGTCGAGGTACTTCGTCAACGCCAACGGGTTACCTTCGACGACCTTGTCGCCTATGCGAACGCACGCAGCGACCCCACGGCGCGAATCGATGCCATCTTCGATTGGCATGATCTGTGGATTAATGGCCCTCTGTTCTACGGCTGCATGTTTATCAACGCGGCAACTGAACATCCTGAAGCTGACTCTGAGATTGCCAGAGCCTCAGCCATGCAGAAAGTGCATCTGCGCACTTTCTTCGAACAGTTATTGAAGCCGCTGACAGGCGAAAATCGGGCTCCGGTCTACGCGAGCAAGCTGATGATTTTGATCGATGGCGCCATCGTCGCCGCTCAAGTCTACGGCAACAAGAGCGCGGCAATAGAGGCGCGAGATGTCGCCAGGATGCTTCTGTCGGAAGCTGGCAAATCTGCTTGATGTCGAACCCGGCATGAGCCCTCGCACGCGTTCGGGGCGAACGGTGATACGAGCGATTGAGCGCAGCCTGTCCAGGCCGGATGAATCCTCTTTCCAGTCATGCCCAAGCAAAGACCTTTAACACCTGACAACGTTCGCCTCGGGAGCAAGATTCGAAGCCT
Source organism: Burkholderia sp. AU30198 (assembly GCF_020419825.1). Taxonomy (NCBI): domain Bacteria; kingdom Pseudomonadati; phylum Pseudomonadota; class Betaproteobacteria; order Burkholderiales; family Burkholderiaceae; genus Burkholderia; species Burkholderia sp. AU30198. The sequence goes on from NZ_JAIZSA010000005.1 coordinate 337,502, forward strand.
CCGCAAGCGGCTAGACAAGACGCTTGAAGACGTAGCCACTGCGTCCGGACTCTCGAAGGGATACATGTCCCAAGTCGAGCGAGGCTATGCCTCCCCATCGTTGTCCTCTCTCACCCGCATCGCTACGGCTCTCGGCGTTGCGGTCGATTATTTTTTTAACCCGCTGGGCAACGATCTATCAATTTCGCATGCCGAATCAAGAACGTTTTTCAGCACGTCGGAATCACCCAACTGCTTTTCCCGTCTAACTGGCTATCGTGGCCCCGGTGAGATGGAAGCGGTATTGATTCGAACACCGCCGGGAGCGCGATGTATCGAATCGCCAACGTCAGCAGAACAACTGATATACGTTCTGAAAGGCGAGATCAAACTGACCCTGGATGGCAACGAATTTCCGCTACGGGAAGGCGATTTCGTGCAGTACAAAACGACGGCCCAGCACAGCGTCGAGAACATGGCACAAGCCGAGACCACCTTGCTCTGGATTGGAACGCCTTGACGCTCGCCGATTCGAACCAGCGCGCGATTGACTACGCATGCAGGACGGATTCGTCCGCATCGCAAGATTCATTTATGCCTGCCGCCTCATAGCGGAATGCTTCGTTGCCGGAGTAGTGCGCCCACTACTCCGGATTTTCGAGCCGGCGATCAGAAGCCGTGGTACATGCCGATGTTGACCTGAACCTGGTTACCGCCCGATGCGGTGTTGCCAAAGTCGGCAACCGAAGCCTGAGCGCCCTGAGCGTGAACGTAGCCACCCATGGCGTACAGCGCGGTGCTCTTCGACAGCGAGTACGTTGCACCCAGCGACACCTGGTTGATCGACGCCATCGTGCGACCTTCGGCAGCCAGCTTCGGCGTGGCCGCGGAACCGTAGACGTACGTATACCCGGTCGCCAGCGCCAGCGCCGGGGTTACCTGGTACTGCAGGAGGGCACCCAGCACGTTGAAGTGGATCGACGGCTGGCCAGCATTACCTTGGTACTGAGCGTTCGAGTAGCGCAAGCCAGCCGTGTACGGACCAATCTGGTATTGAGTCGCGACTTGCGCGATGCCCGCGCTCTTGAACGCATTGCCGCCGTTGTAACCCGAGCTCGGATAGCCCAGCGCACCACCGAAACTCGGTTGCGCCGTTGCGTTCATCCATCCGTTCTCACCCTGGTTTGCCGCATGGAAGTAGCCGCCGGCGACCGTCAGGCCACCTTGCGCGTAGTTCGCAGCCACCGACCACGATTGACCCGAACCCATCGCACCGGCAACGCCGCCGAACGAATACGCGCCTTCCGCCTGGAAGCCGTGGATGACCGGCGAAATGTACTTCACGGCGCTGTTCTGGTTCGTCGTGTTGTCGTTGTTGTCCACGTCGCCCGGGGTCGAGAATGTCGACGCCGAAATGGCGTCGCCCGTCAGGACTTGCACCATTTCCGTCACGGCGTCGAGCTGGCGCCCCAGGCGCACGGTACCGTACTGATCGGAAGCGAGGGAGACGTAAGCCTGCCGGTTGAACAACGAACGCGAGGAACCAATAGGCCCCTGGCCGCCTATGCCACCTGTACCAATGTTGAAACCGTTTTCGATCTTGAAGATCGCCTTGAGTCCGCCGCCGAGGTCTTCCGTCCCCCTGAGGCCCCACTTGTTCGAACCTGCGGCACCGCCATCGAGGCCGAACCGCTTGTGGCCATTGATGTTCGAGGTGTAGCCGATGCCTGCATCGAGCATGCCATACAGGGTGATCGACGACTGTGCCATTGCCGCCGACGATGCGGCGAAGGCAGCAACAGCGATAACGCTGACGTTGAATTTCTTGTTTTTCATCTGTATTTCACTGTCAGGAGTGGTTTCGGGATTGTTTGAAACGGGTTTTGTTGTATTCGAATGCAGATGACGGCGCACGGCCTGCGCGTCGTCTCAAGGTGCAACGGCCGGTGTCATATTCGACAAATCGGCATATTCAATCCAATCATTTCGTTATCCTCAAAATTTTCTACGGAGAGGTGCCACACGTGTCCACCCATCCGGCACTCCCCCGATTAGAACCGTCGCGGCGCCCCCTACCTGGACGAAACCCGCTCCGTTGCCTCCGTTGTCGCTCCAGCTATACGGCACCGTGAATTGATCGTGTGCCGAATCTCCTGCATGCAGCACAAGCACCTTGCCTTCCAGTTCCAGGCCGCTTCGTCGTCGATCGCGCAAAGGCACTCGCCCCCGCGTGGTGACTTTCGAGTGTGCCTTGCCTGCGGGCAGGCTCACGAGGATCCACTCGAACTGATCTCCACCCGCCGTACTCGTGATCCGGGCGAACAGATGTACCCAATCCGCGAAGCCAAAAAACCGAGCGGATCACCGCGCTTGGCCGAAGTTCCTCCGATCGCATGTCGAAGCAGTGCTGCGTCGTTACGCTCAACGCTCGCGCACTACCCGCAAGCGAGGGCGGTGATGACGAAGCCGGAACACACTTCACCTGCTCCCCAAATCGATCTGGATATAACGGTCACCATTACAGGCTGATTGAGCATCCCGTTCAGCCGCTGGTAACCTGGGTGAACCTTTCCACTGAGCACCAACGCAGCCGGGTCGCGCTTTGCAAGTGCAAAAACCATATCAGGAACATAAATCGTCGTCAAAATTAGTTTGATATAAGTTAATCTCGTTTGATAACCTGGCACTGCACCGGGATTTCCCTTATAGGAACTGGCACCGAGGCAAAGTATTGGCGAGATCCGCGCCTCGGTTTTGGCGGATCGTGACTGTTTTTTGTTGCCGGGCTTTTGGGAAAGCGCTAACAGAGTGCCCACACACTGAGGTGGATGCAGGCCCTCCATCGGGGGCCAGTCGGTTCAATGGATCGCACCTGCTGACCGGTCTCCTGTTGCTGATGGTGCGGGCTCCCCGCTGCGCAGGCACTGGCCGTCGGCTTTGCCATCGGTGTGCTGCTCAATATGGCGATGGCTGGCCTGTACACGTTGGCATCTCGACGCTATCCTGTCGCAGCTCGAACCCGTCGAGCCGGGTTTCTGCCTGGTACGCGCATGAAGGCGCGATGCTGTCGCCAACCGTTGCCGATTGGCTGCTGAACGCAAATCGGGCGCCCCGCGCAATTGTTCTTCTTTCATGCCGCCAGCCTGCTGTCGGCTAACGTCGCAGTCGTTGCTCTGCTATCGCCACGAGGCCGCGGCAACGACGCCCCGCTGATCTACAAGGTATCGAGCTGTCTTGAGTTCGTTGAAACAGGCGCTGAACGAAGGACGCTTCGTCTGCGTGCTAGAGGTCGTTCCTCAACAGTCCCCTTCGCGCTTGACCGCGTTTGAGCAAATCGTGCAACGCGGGCACTTGGCAGGCTGGCCGTTACTGCCCTCCTTCGCCGATCGTGTCGGCCTGCACTCGGACATGAGCCCGCTGGAAGGCGCTGCGGCATTGGGAAATCCAGCGTCGTCCTTGCTGCACTTTTCAGGCAAGGATCGGGAGCGTGCAGACTTGTTGCTCCAAATGGAGTCGATGAAGGCCCGTGGTCTGGAGCAGTTGTTGCTGCTCAGCGGTGATCGCTTGCCAGGCCACCATCCCGGGCAGGCACCCGTGCGCTATCTGGAGTCGGTGCCCGCGCTGCAGATTGCTCGCGAGCAATGCCCGGACTGGCTGTTGGGCGCTGCGTTGAACCCGTTCAAATACCGCGAAGAAGAAGGCGGCGCACAGTATCTGAAGGCGCAGAAAAAGCTTCTGGCCGGTGCCGATTTCTTTACCCTGCAACTGGGTTTCGATGCCGCCAAGCATGTTGAAGCCCAGACCTGGATGCGCGCTCAGGTACGCATGAAACCCATGCTGGCCTGTGTGATGAGGCTGACCGACAAGCGCGCGGCCGCTCTGCAGGCCGTACCCGGCGTCGTCATCACCGAATCCATGCGCGCGTTGTTGGGCAGGGAGCAGCAGGTATCGCAGGCCTATGCCAGCGCACGAAGCCTCGAGCGTCTGGCCCTGCAGATAGTGGGCCTGCAGCTGATGGGCTATGCCGGTGCTCATGTGTCCGGGTTGCATACGCTGGATGAACTGCTTTCGCTGGAGCAGGCGATCACCGAGCAGCGGGACAGCGTGACCTCACTGACCGAGTGGGACGAACGATGGCGCGCAAGCTGGCAGATGCCTGGGGTGCCCCAGGTATGCTTCGCTCCCGAAATCGATGCGTGGGAAATGGGGCAATCCGATGTCACCGCCACCCGCCGGGAGCGCCTGCGACACACGCTGCTCTCTACCGCACATAGCCAGCTCTTCGGTGGCACGGGATGGCTCAGCAGAGCGTTTGGCTGGAGCGTGACGCGGCCGATGTGGAAGGGCGGCGTGGCCGCGGATGCGCTACATGCTGTCGAACGGACGGTCAAACGGCCGCTGGTCGGCTGCGATACCTGCGGCCGTTGCCGGTTGCAGGAAACCCTCTACGTATGCCCCGAGACATGCCCCAAAGGCCTGGCGAACGGCCCCTGTGGCGGAACCCGGCTCAATCGTTGCGAATTTGGCGACCGGGAGTGCGTGCACAGCGTCAAATACCGGATTGCCAAATCGGCCAATCAGTTAGCGGTACTGGCGCAGACGTTGATTCCTTGCATCGAGGCCGGCAACCGGCACCGCAGCTCCTGGCCTGAATGGTTCGAGCCGGAAGATTCGACGCCGGAACGCTGAATCGAACCCCGGGACATGATGACTGGCCAAGCACCGATGGCCCCCGCCGAGTCGCCCGGACTGACAATCAACGCGCCGGAATTGCACGCGTGATCGCCACCTCGGCCCACCCTTCGATGGATTGATGCCGTGCCACTCCGGCTCTGGTGCCGAGCGTATTCACCGAGATGGTCAGGCGCTCAATTGATTGACACGTAAAAGAGGGCCACGGAAGTCAGCGCTCAAACCGCGTCATGCGCGGCGATGTTGCGATATTGCCCTTTGAAATACAGCAATGGCTGCGTAGCAGCAGCGTCTTGCACGTCTAACGCTTTCACTTCACCAATCACGATCAGGTGATCACCCGCGGCGTGTTCGGCGTAGATTTCGCAATCAAGCCAGTGAAGGCTGCCGACAATGATCGGGTTACCCAGCGGCGACGCTCGCCATTCGACTCCGTGCCACTTGTCCGTGCCTCGTCGAGCGAACTGGTTGGAGATCCCGACTTGCTCGTCTGACAGGATATTGACCACGAATCGACCTGCCTGGCGAATTCCAGGATAGCTGGCGGAACGGGACATGACGCTGAACGACACCAGCGGCGGGCTCATCGATACGCTATAGAACGACTGGCAAGTGAAGCCAATCGGCTCGCCATCAACGTGTGATGCAATGACCGTGATACCGGATGCGTAATGCCCGAGCGCTTCGCGAAAGCTCAATGGCTCGATGGCAGTGCTGGAAAGAGACATGATAGAGACTGAATACTGGGTGCGGCTCGAAAATGCCAAGGAAGGCCTGAAGTAGCCAGATCATTTTGGCTGACTGCATCGGTTGTCCATTTTGCAAGCGGCCCATCGATCACAATCAACCCAATCGCCCACTCGCTTCTCCGCGTCTGGCCGTCGCGAGCAGCACTCGGCGACAATTTTGCGCATAACTGGCGCACCGCTTCGGTACCGACCGGCACATATCGGCGTGCCGCTTGTCCATGAACTCACTCGGCATTCGTGCCGATGTGTGCCGTCGTACTGAAGCAGTACGTGCAGGCAACCCTCCCCCGGCGCTACCTGATCGACTTCGATCGTCAACAACTGCATGCGGGCTTGCTGGTGCTCGTTGGCTTGACCGGAATCGAAACAGGCCTTTGCTTCATCTTTACTCGGGAAATCCGGGCGGCGTATTCCACCCGATCCAGGGAGCCCGCCTGAGGCTCTCCCTGAAATTCAAACCAACGTCAATTCCCCGAGCCCCCTTCCGACTATGGCTCGGACTAGTTCGAGATTTCTCTTCGGACGATTTCCGCGCCCGCACTCAAAGCACTCAGCTTGCCTCGTGCTACTGCACGAGACAAGGGAGCCATGCCGCAGTTGGTACACGGATAGAGCTTGTCAGCATCGACAAACTGAAGTGCCTTTCGCAAGGTGCTGGCAACTTCCTCGGGCGTCTCAACGGTATCCGTTGCCACATCGATCGCCCCCACCATCACCTTCTTACCGCGAATGAGTTCGATCAGATCCATTGGAACGCGGGAGTTGTGACACTCCAGCGAAACCATGTCGATACTGGATTTTTGCAGCTTGGGAAAGGCTTCTTCGTATTGCCGCCACTCCGACCCCAGCGTCTTTTTCCAGTCCGTATTGGCTTTGATGCCATAGCCATAGCAAATATGCACGGCAGTCTCACACTTGAGACCTTCGATTGCCCGTTCCAGGGTCGCAACGCCCCAATCATTCACCTCATCAAAGAAGACATTGAATGCGGGCTCGTCAAATTGAATGATATCGACGCCGGCGGCCTCCAGCTCCTTCGCTTCCTGGTTCAGGATCTTGGCGAACTCCCAAGCCAGCTTTTCGCGACTTTTATAATGATCGTCATAAAGCGTATCGATCATGGTCATGGGGCCCGGCAGCGCCCATTTTATGGGTTGTGTGGTTTGCTGGCGCAGAAACCTGGCATCTTCAACAAAAACCGGCTTTTGTCGAGCCACAGCACCCACGACCGTCGGCACGCTTGCATCATAGCGATCGCGAATTCTAACGGTCTTGCGATGCTCAAAATCAACGCCGCTGAGGTGCTCGATAAACGTAGTCACGAAATGCTGGCGCGTTTGCTCGCCGTCACTGACGATATCGATGCCTGCATGTTGCTGCTCTTGCAACGACAGACGCAAAGCATCTTGCTTGCCCTCGATCAGCCCCTCATCCTGCAATTTCCAGGGCGACCAAAGTGTCTCGGGTTGTGCAAGCCAAGAGGGTTTAGGCAGACTGCCAGCAGTTGAAGTAGGCAACAATTTCTTCACAATAGATGACCTTGTGTTTTCGATTAATCAAAGCGCGTAGTTAGCGGACCACTGCTCGAGAACAGCGTGGTGCGGTTTGATGAAGTGCTCTTCGACAAACTTTCCCTGCTCGATCGCCAGCCGGCTGCGTTCTTCCCGATCGTAAACAATTCGGGTTAGCGAAAAATCCTCGTTCTTCAAACTTGGCTGATAGGATTTTCCTGCCGCAGAATTCGCGTTGTAAATCTCGGGCCGGTAAATTTTCTGGAACGTATCCATCGTGCTGATGGTACCGATAAGCTCGAGATCACTGTAATCGCCAAGCAAATCGCCGGAAAAATAGAATGCCAAAGGCGCGACACTATTCGGCGGCATGAAATAACGAACCTTCAACCCCATTTTCCTGAAGTATTCGTCAGTCAGAGAGTATTCGTCCTGCAGGTATTCAATGCCCAACACCGGATGCTGATTTGCGGTCCGATGATAAGTCTTGCTGCTAGAGACACTCAGGCAGATAACAGGTTGCTTTTTGAAGTTGGCCTTGTAGGCGCTCGAGTTCACGAAGCATTTGAACAGCTTCCCGTGCAGATCCCCAAAATTCTCCGGGGTGCTGAATTCGGCCCGATTCCTGGTGTGCTCCAGCAATAGAACGCTGAAATCGTAATCTCGCACGTAAGACGAGAAATTATTCCCGACGATGCCCTCGATGTGCTCGCCGGTTTTTTTATCGACAATATTCGTTTTCAATATTTCAATCAACGGAAGGGCGGCGCCACTGCTTTCACCATCCATGCTCATTTCAACGGAAATGATTTCAAGCTTGACGGCATAGCGATCGCCCTCAGGATTATCCCAATGCGCCAGCGCATTGAAACGATTGTCAATCATCCTGAAGGTGTTGCGCAGGTTCTCTTGACGACTCGTCCCTCTGGCCAGGTTGGCAAAATTGGTCGTGATACGCGTACTGTCTGACGGCCGATAGTCTTCATCGAAGCAAATGCGCTTGATGGCAAATGTAAAATCTTGACTCATGTTGATCTGACACCCTGATTTCCGAGATGAAGCCTGAATTCATCCCCTGGTTTTTCAATGCTTTCCGATTTTATTTCCTGGCTCTTGCTCAGAAATCTTTGAGATATCGGCATTCAAGACAAATTTTATGTCGAGCCATCCATGAATAAAAGTGAATATATTTCATCAAACCATTAATCATGTTCATGGTCCGGTGTGCAGGGTGGCCCGCTCGCCAACTCGCTCGTTTCGCACCTTCGCCGCCCGATGAAGGCCGGTACGCGGTCATACGACGCTTCATGCCCCAACGCTCTCGAGTCCAGGTGCATCTGCGTCAGGGGCCTTCCTTGCTTGCGGGGTTTGACCGCCCGGCGCTCAGCCAGGCAGAAAACCTGATGGCGCAGTCATGGAGCGAGCTTGCCGAACGCCCTGCGAGACAAGGAGGGTTCGCTTGCTTCGGATCGAAGCGAACGGCGAACCGCGAAATGACGCGCGCGTGAAAGCGGCGTCCCTCACTGCGGGGCCAAGGAACGACGAATGGCATGGCCGAAAACCGGTTCGACCGTGTGCTGAATCGCAGCAGATAAGGGGCGCAGGTCGTTTTCGAGTCGCTTCCGATGCGCCGGCGGAATGCCAAGTGCCTGCGCCATGGCGATCTGTGACTTGCGTCGGACGGCACGCGGCGTGACCAGGGTTGTGCGCGAGAATGGGATCTTCAAGCCGTTCTGCTTGTTGATCCGGGAACGGATGGCGAGCTCAGGATTCGATTGCGGAGTCGTCGTCGCCGTAGAACTTCACGCCCAGCTGAATGCGTTCCCGGCCGCTTTCCAGGCGATGCCGATTGGTGTCGCGTAGCGAGTAGACGCAGCCGCAATATTCTTGCTGGTAGAAGTTTTCTCGCTTGCTGATCTCGATCATGCGCGCCGAGCCGCCGCCTTTGCGCCAGTTGTATTCCCAGTACAGCATGTCGGGATAGTGCGAGGCCGCGCGCACACCGCAATCGTTGATCTGTTGCATGTTCTTCCACCGCGAGATGCCCAATGAACTGGTGATGACAGGGAAACCGTGCTCATGGGCATGCAATGCCGTGCGCTCGAAACGCATATCGAAGCACATGGTGCAGCGGATGCCGCGCTCCGGTTCGTTTTCCATTCCCTTGGAGCGCTCGAACCAGTTGTCACGGTCGTAGTCGGCATCGATAAATGGAATACCGAATTTCTCTGCAAACCGGATATTTTCCTGCTTGCGCAGTTCGTATTCCTTCAGCGGATGGATATTCGGGTTGTAGAAGAAGATCGTGAAGTCGATGCCGGACGCCTGCATGGCTTCCATGACTTCGCCCGAGCAAGGCGCGCAGCAGGAATGAAGCAGCACTTTCTTGTGCCCGCCTGGTAACGCCAATGGCGTGCGTTCGATTGTGGATGCCATGAGAAGTCTCGATGAAATACGCCCGCGTTCGCCGGACTGCGGAACCTAGAATTATGGTCGCCGGCCAAGGGAAATAAAAATGGAGATATTTCATGTTCCCATGAACGACGTTCATGGATCCCGCCAGGCCTTTTCGCTTGTTCGATAAATGCACGCAGGTAATCGATACCCCCGTCCGCCTCGCGAGCACCCTGAAAGATGTGTTTGCCAATGCCGTTCTCGCCCAGCCGTACCGGCACCACATCGAACCGGAATTTCTGTTTTACGTCTACGCCCGCATCCGGGCACGCGGCACGAACGAAAACACGAACGGGCTTCCGGGACAGCCCCTCCCGAAAGGAACCGATCTCTCTGCCTGCTCGCAAGCCACGCTCAACGCCATTGCCAGACGGCGCAACGAACGTCCACGCAAGACACTCAACCTCGATACACCGGCTGAACGGTGCCATCAAGCTGTTGCATCGTCCGGTTGAATCCACCGTCGACTACGCCCCCACCCGCTAGGACGCGTCCCGCGCCGCCACATGCTCTAGCAAATGCGCGACAAAGCGCGTCAGCTTCGGCAATGGCCGCCGATCATGCCGATACACGATATGAATCGGATGGGGCTCGGGCAAGTAGGCTTGCAACACCGGCACCAGCGCGCCACTCGCCAGATCGTGTGCCACCAGCACTTCAGGCTGCAACAACAACCCCGCACCCGCGATAGCCGCCATGCGCAGGCCATGACCATCGTCGCACGTAAAAACCGGATCCTTCGAAACCTGCGGCCCATCCCAGCCTTTGAGCTTCCACCCGTTACGGCCATTCCACACCGAGTGAGACAGGCAGTGATGCGCGCCCAGGTCCTGCGGCGTCTCCGGACGCCCATGCCGCGCGAGGTAACCGGGCGACGCACAGATCACCATCCGATACATGGCCAGCGGCTTCGCGATCAGATCGACATCGCCCAGCTCGCCAATACGAATCGCCAGATCGAACCCCTCGTCAACCAGATCGACGACGCGATTGCTCAACGCCAGCTCGATGCGCACGAGCGGGTACATCTGCTGGAAAGTCGCCGCCAAAGGCGCGATGACACAGGACCCGAAGGTAATCGGCGCACTGATCCGCAACGTGCCGGACGGCGATGCGCGCAACCGTTCGACCGACGTCTCGGCGATGCGCACATGTTCAAGCGCACGCCGGGCATCTTCGTAGAACACGCGCCCCGCATCCGTCAGGCTTTGCCGTCGCGTGGTGCGCTCCAGCATGCGCGCACCGAGGCGCTCCTCGAGTTCGCGCACATACTTGCCGACCATGACCGCCGATATGCCAAGCCGCTGCGCCGCCTCGGTGAAGTTGCCGCCTTCCACGACGGCAACGAAGGTTTCCATTGAACGCAGCTTGTCCATATTCCGAACTGGCGATTAGTAGTGTCGGAAATTAGAGCACATTTATCGCAATATTGGTTCGATGAACAATGGCTGCTCCAACCTGAAATCGAGAAGGAGTGGCTCCATGAAGATCGTTGTAATCGGCGCCGGTGGCGACGTAGGCCGTGCCGTGGCGGATGAGCTCGCGCGTGACGGAAAACACCACATCATTCGCGTGGGTCGCACGTCGGGTGACCATCAGGTCGACATCGCCCGTGACGAGAGCGTGAGCGCGCTGTTCGGAAAGATCGGGCAAGTCGACGCGATCATCGTGGCCGCGGGCAATGTCATCCTGGCTCCGATCGAAAAGATGACGGCGGCCGAATTCCACAAGGGATTGCAGGACAAGCTGCTGAGTCAGGTGCGCGTCGCGCTGGTTGGCCAGCACGCCCTGTCCGATGGCGGGTCGATCACGCTGACCTCGGGCATCGCGGTCGATGATCCGATTGCGCAAGGTGCCAATGCCGCAACGTCGAATGCCGGGATTGAAGGCTTCGTACGCGCTGCCGCATGCGATTTTCCACGCGGCATCCGGATCAATGCCGTGAGCCCGGCCATGCTGACGGAATCCATCGACCGGTTCGGTCCGTTTTTCCCCGGCTGTGAGAGCGTGCCGGCGGCACGCGTAGCAATGGCCTATCGACGCAGCGTGGAGGGGGTGCATAGCGGTCGCGTCTATCGGGTGGGTCACTGACGTAGACGGCTCGTGGCGCTTCGCGCTGCGTCTCAACCGATGGGTAAGCAGACATTGTGGGGGGGCCACAACTTCCAGCGTGGTGATCTGCCGGGAAGCGACACCGTCTCTGGCCCGTCAGCGGGTGAAGCCGATGTGTTGATCGAACGCGCTGCAGGCGTTGCGCCACCCGTGGACATCGGCAACGGTGAAAGCCGCGCTTTCCGCAACCGGCCAGCGAGACAATGCGACGATCACGTGCGTGGTTCTCGCACGTTGAAGCGCACCGTCAGTGGACTCGCGGTGTCCGCGCACCTTGCCTGAACGCCACGCGATGCCAGGACGCATTCGTGACATCGCCGCCAGCGTGATCGACTGGCGGCGATGTCACGGCATGTGTTTTCCGGACACGCTAGAAGAGGTGACGAACACCCGCGACGATGCCCACACTGCTGCCGGTTGGCTCATACAGCGCGCCATTCACCGTGAATCCGGTATGCATCAGCCCGTGGTTGTTCACACAGGCCGCGGCGCCATACAAGGTCGTGCGTTTCGACAGAAAGTAGTCCAGTCCGGCAGACGCCAGCAAAGAATGGTTCGCAGCGTCGTTGCTGTCCCGCATGTACCAAACGCCCACATCGGCGGACAGTGCCGGCGTGATCAGATATTCGCCCCCCGCCGAGTACACTTTCTCGTTGAAGGAGCCAGCGATCTTGTAGCTTGTGTACGATCCCTTGAGTGTTGCGCCACCCCAGCGATAGCTCGCGCCGAGCGTTCGACCGCTGAATTCGATCGTCGATGGAAATGGCGTCGACACGCTGGCTGACCCGCCGGGGTTTCCACTGAAGAGGGCCGCGTTCACGACCAGGTCTTTCCATTCGTATCGCACGCGAGCCGCATATTGGCGCCCTTTCTGAAATCCCTTCGGGTCGCCGCCCAGCGCAAGCAAGGCACTCGCCTGTATGCCGGCGATTGTCGGGCTCGTATAGGACACGGCATTGGCGACGAAAATGCCGGTCGCAAAAAAATTGCCCATGTAAATGCCTGCCTGACTCCCGAAGAACGACGCATGCCGCGCGTCCGTGTCGACGATCGCGAGTCCGAACGGCGAGTACTGCTGGCCGGCCTTGACGGTGCCGAAGTTTCCGGAGAGCCCCACGAACGCTTGCCGTCCGAAGAGATTCCCGTTCGAGTTGCCCAGCGCCCCATTGTTCGTGGTGAAACCGCTTTCCAGCGTGAAGATCGCCTTTGTACCGCCCCCCAGATCCTCGGTACCGGTGATGCCGAAGAGAGAACCCGAGATCCCGCCATCCGTTGCCGATACCTGATGCGGGCCGCTCGTCCCCCTTCCAGCGTCGAAGGTACGGCTCACGTACATGACGCCGGAGTCCACGACACCATACAGTGTGACGTTGCTTTGCGCATGCACTTCTGACGGCAGGCCCACTACTGCGATCGAGAGAGGGATCAGCAGCATTGGACGGAATGCTTGCATCTTGCTCATGTTTTAATGTCTCCTCCATTCATGCAGGACTACAAAATAATTGACTAACCATTGGCTCCCACGCGACGCTCGATGTATTGCGATCAAATGAGGTCGGACTGACAACCGCTTCGGCTGGCGTCCCCCGCGTGCTGCCAGGCATGCACGCCGACCGTCGGTTTTTCTCGACCCGCGGCGGATCTGGAACAGATGTCCGTCGCGACGCTGCCAGGGAATCGAATCGCCAATGGGTCGCGCATCGGCCGCGATCGGTTCACGGCATCCATGTCGCGGCGAGGCGGGAGCCAGTTTCCGCTGCTTTCCGATGCGCCACACGCGCGGCTCGCGCCGCACTTGCCCCCTCGGCGTGCGCGAACGGATGGGGTGGTCAGGTATTCACCGAAAGCGCCAACGGCATCAAGTCGTTGGCTTGCGTCCGCGAGAGAACGTATAGCTCAAACCAGTTGCACCACTCGACCATCAAGTGGTCCGAGTGGCCATGAACGAGCGCTTCCGGCGCGGTCGAGGGCCAAAAGATCTCCAGCCGCGCATCGAAGCCAGGAAGCGTATCCCTGAACTGGTGCAGCAAGTAACCCACGGTCACGCCATCGGACGTCTCGACTCGGCCCATCATGCGATGCGGCATATCGGGTGCCAGCTCGATCGGGATCCCGCTCCAGTCATCCAAATGACGGAGCTTCAAGAGGGCCGGCAACTTTGTATGGCCGGGTACTTCGAGAATGCCCACTCGCCCGTCCGGGAGCGGTAGCGCACCGAGATGCTCGGGGTGAGCACGGAGCATGGCAGGGCTGTTCGATCCGCCATAGCCCTCCCAGAACCAACTGATGAACTCCGCGCTGGTTCCCACCGAGACGTGCGCTTCGGCAACTGACGAACTGAAGCGACCTTGTGCACGCAGCGACCAATCCTTCTCGTTCGATTCGTGCTCCGCGATCTCCTTCGCGAACAGGCTGACCATGCCGTCTGCCCCGAGTTTCTCCATCAACAAGGCCATCATGTGGCGAGCCCTTTTTACCTCCATTCTGAGGATGTGCTCGCTGGCCACCTCCGTACCGGACTCGAAAAACGTCACTGCTTTCACTTGAACCTCCATAGCGTGGGTGAACGAGTTGCTATGTTTCCCGACTCGCCCCACTAACGCAAGTAAACTTGCGTTAGTGTTTACCGCATGCCTGCCGACCGTCGCCCGTCGTCGAGAGCGGACGGCCATGGCAAAGCGGGCCGTCGCCGAACGATGTGTAAAATCCGCTCATGCCAAAGTCAGCCGAACAAGAATCGCCGTCGCCACGTCGCCGCCTTGGCGGTCGCAGCGCACGCGTGCGCGAAGCCGTGGTCGCCGCCACGATTGCCCAATTGCAGGCATCGGGTTTCGAGGGGCTCAACATCGGCGCCATCGCCGCGCTCGCGGGCGTGCATGAGAGTTCGATCTATCGCCGCTGGAAGAGTAAGGAAGGGCTGATGATGGAGGCCGTCTTCGAGCTTTTCGCCGAGCACATCGCGATACCCGATCGGGGCTCGCTGCAGGCGGATCTCGTCGCGTTGCTGTCGGCAACCGTGCGCTACTTGCAAACGGGCGTCGGCAGGTCCGCGATTCAGTTTGTGCTGGCCACTTACAACGATGCGGCCGTGACGAGTGAACTGCACCGGCTTTGGACGAACCGCTTTGCGGCGGTTCAACAGGTGTTCGATCGCGCCGCGCAAGCGGGCGAGTGGCCGCAGGGGGCAGATCCGATGCCCCTGCTGCATTGCCTGATCGGCGCCGTTTATCTACGCACCCTGATCCTGCACGAGCGCGTCACGACCGATCAGATTCGAGAACTGACGCGTTGGATGCTTCGCGAGCGGAATGCCTGAGCATCGGGCACTCACCAAGGCCCGAGCATCCGGTTCATGCGAGCGCGCGGCGACACGCCCTCCGGTTTGATCGCGCGGGAATTGACCGCCGAAGGTTCAGCAATGGACACGTAACGCCGAAGCCGACCGCAGAGGTCTCGCAGCATTGAATGGCGAATCGGGTCGTCTACCGTCCTCGCGCAGGACGCAAAACGGTGAACCGACGTCACGCAGGCCGGACAACTGTCGAGCCACCACCGGCGGGCCTTGGCCGGCTTCGACCTGACGATCGCTTCCGCCCAGCATCCGACGGCAAACATGCCCGTGCAGATCCCCGTCCTGGCCCGGTCGCCGGCATCGAAGCGGCCCTGAGCCGCGTGATGGTCGAGGGTCGGCACATCGGATATCAACCGGCCCGAACCCGCCCCTGCTCCCCACTGCCTCACCCCCCTCAACGCTCCACTTCGGACAAGCGCGTGACCGTACTCGCCGCTCGCGCTCGAGTCCGCCCCGCCCCTCCCGCCCCCAGATTCCGCCAGGCCATCACCGCACCGACCACCAGCAGCAGAACCGACACGATCAGCGCCCGCGCCATCCCGTGAACGAACGCCACACCCCCTGCCTCGCGAACGAAGAAGCCAAACAACGCGACGCCCATCACGCCGCCCACCTGCCGGGCCGTGTTCAGCAACCCCGACGCCACACCTGACTGCGCACCGCTCACCGCCGCGAGCGCCGCATCCGTGATGGTCGGTATCGTCAGCGCGATGCCGCTGCCGGCCAGCAGCATCGGTATCGC
This sequence comes from Burkholderia sp. AU30198, assembly GCF_020419825.1. NCBI lineage: Bacteria > Pseudomonadati > Pseudomonadota > Betaproteobacteria > Burkholderiales > Burkholderiaceae > Burkholderia > Burkholderia sp. AU30198. The sequence continues at coordinate 353,093 of NZ_JAIZSA010000005.1, forward strand.
GAGCAGCGCGTTGGAGTGCGCGGCGATGGCCGGCCACATCGCCAGATAGCCGACCGCGGAAATCGACAATCCGGCCGTCGCAAGCGTGCGCGCACCCAACCTCCCGGTCAGCCGCCCGGCAACGATGCTCATGGCCATCAGCACGCCCATCATCGGCAGAAACGCCACGCCCGTGCGCACGGGCGTCATATGCCAGACCGACTGAAACAGCAGGCTCAACGTAAAAACGATGCCGTAGAACACCAGATTCGCGATCGCACCGATCACGATCGAACTGCGGACGATCCGGTCCTGCCACAACGTGGCCGGCAACATCGCGTCCGGATTGCGCGCTTCCAGCCGGACGAACGCAATGCCCAACCCGACGCACAACGCGAACACACACACGATGATCGGACTGCGCCACCCCAGCGCACTGACCTCGGTCGACGCGAACGTAAGCGCCGCCAGCGCAAACGCACCGGTCAGTTGCCCGGGAAGATCCAGGTGCCGGCCGCGCTGCGCTGGCGTGTCGGGCGCAAACCGCCAGGTCATCCAGATACCGGCCATGCCGATCGGCACGTTGACCAGGAAAATGCTGCGCCAGCCGACTGCCGCGATGAGCAACCCGCCGGCCAGGGGCCCCGCCGCCAGCGCGATACCGCCGCCGGCGCCCCACCAGCCGATCGCGCGGCTGCGCGCCGCCGCGTCGTCGAATGCCAGGCGCAGCACGGCCAGCGAGTTCGGCACCAGCAGCGACGCGCCGATCCCCTGTACGAGACGCCACGCGATCAACGCGCCCATCGAATGCGCCATGCCGCAGCCGATCGACGACAGCGTGAAGATCGTGTAACCGGCCATGAATACGCGCTTTGCCCCCAGCCGGTCGCCGAGGGCACCTGCCATCAGCAGGGTCGCCGCGAACACGAGCGCATACGCGTTGACGACCCATTGCAGGTCGGTGACCGCTGCACCAAAGGCCGTTCGCAATGCATCGAGCGCGACATTGACGACGCTGACGTCGATCAGGACGACAGCAAAACCGAGGCACGCCGCCGTTTGAACCAGCCGCGGGTGAGGGGTGGAAGAGGTCTGCATCGGCAATCCTTCGCATTCGGAGGATTGAAGCGTAGAGGATTGCCTTCTGTGCGAATATTCCGCAAAACAGCACAGCAACCTGGAGAAAATGCACCGATGTTCGACTGGGAAAACCTGCGTTACTTTGTTGCCGTCGCACAGGCCGGGAGTCTTTCGGCGGCGGCCAGGCGGTTGAATGTCGACCATGCGACGGTCAGCCGTCGCTTGGGCGCACTCGAAACCGAATTGAAGGTGCGCGTGATCGACCGGTTGCCACGTGCGTGCCGGCCGACCGCCGCGGGCCGGCAGATGCTCGAATTCGCCGAGAAAATGGAGGAGCACGCATTTGCGATCGAGCGCCTCGCGCTCACGGAGCACCTGCCGATGCACGGCACCGTGACGATCAGCGTGCCGCCCGTACTCGCCAACAATTTCTTCGCGAATCATCTCCATGAATTCGCGCAATTGCATCCGGGCATTCGACTGTCGATGGCCAGCCAGGCGCAAAGCGTATCGCTCGCCCGTCGTGAAGCGGATATCGCCGTGCGCCTGTTCCGCCCCGAGGAACCGCAAAACGTGACGCGCAAGCTGGGCGAGATGGCTTTCGGGCTCTATGCGAGTCGCGACTATGCGCACGCGTCGACGCCCGACGATTGGCGCTTTATCTGCTACGACGCGCAATTCGCGGACATGCCGCATCAGAAGTGGCTCGCGTCGATCGCTCGAGGCCGCCGCATCGCCTGCGAAGTCAGCGATATCACGACGCAGCAGGTCGCGGCCCGCACGGGAATCGGCGTGGCAGGGCTTCCCGTGTTCATGGGCGACCGCGATCCCGGGTTGCGGCGCCTGCCGTTCGACGGGGAACCGTACTGCCGCGAAATCTGGCTGGTCGTGCATGCCGATCTCCGTCATTCGCCGTCGATTCGAGCGGCAATCGACTTCATCGGAGACGTGACGGGCAGGACCTTCGCACCGGCTTCCGCGCAGTAGCGACGGCCGTCACGGCCGCCCGCGATACCGGGCGCGGGCGCCCGATTGCCCGATCAGGCGCGCAGCGACGGCTCGTACCTGAAGTAACACAGGTTGAAGTACCAGTAAGGATCGGTTGTCGGAAGATCGTCGTTCGGCCGCCCCGCTCCTTCAAACCATCGTCCTCAACCATCCCAGCAAATCCGCCTGCGCACTCCCGGCCGCCACCGGTTCCGGCGTCAACAAGCAGTAATGCGAACCATCCTCGACGAACCCCAGCGGCGCGACCAGCACACCGCTTTCGAGGTCGTCGCGAACGAGGTGCCACGGGCCGATGGCGACACCGAGCCCCGCGACAGCCGCCTGCAGGCTGAAGTAGAAATGGTCGAACGTCTGCCCGCGCCCGCCTGCGACGGGCCGATTCGCCGCGACCGACCATTCCTGCCATGCGTCCGGCCGTGTCCGCGTATGCAATTGCGGCACGTCCGCCTTCAACGTCCGATTGCCGCGTCGCGCGGAAAACCACGCATCGACTTTATCCGGCCGGCACACCGGCCCCACCCGCTCTGCGAACAGACGCTCCGCGCGATACCCCGCCGGCCACGCAAAGTCATTGCGTCGAATCGCCATGTCGATGCCGCTGTCGAATGAAAACGGGCCGCCCGCGGCAGCCAGATGGATGTCGACGCCCGTATGTCGCGCCTGAAAATCCGGCCAGCGCGGAATCAGCCAGCGCATCAGCAGCGTCGGCTCGCACGACAGGACCCAGCGCCGCGCCCGGGCGGCCTCGGTGCGCAATTCGTGCGCGGCGTGACGCATCAGGCCCAGCCCGTCATGGACGGCCTGCGCCAGCTTGCGGCCCGCATCGGTCAGGAACACACGACGGCTGCGCCGCTGGAACAACGCGACACCCAGGTCGTCCTCGAGCAGTCGCACCGCGCGGCTGACCGCGCCATGAGTCAGGCACAGCTCGTCGGCGGCACGGCTGAAATTCTCGTGACGCGCCGCCGCCTCGAAGCAACGCAAGGCCATCAGCGACGGCAGGTTGGCGCGAACGGATTGTGAGTCAATCTCACCATTCTGGTCAGAAATCATCGCTTTTCCCGATGAAACATGACCCATAAGATTGCGTCATCCAGCCACCAATCGCAAGGACAAGACGATGACCGAACTGATAGTTGTAGTCACCATCACGCTGCTGGCCGTGATCAGCCCGGGCCCGGACTTCGCGATGGTCACGCGCAACAGCCTGATGCTGTCGCGCCGCTCGGGCGTGCTCACCGCGCTGGGGATCGGGCTGGGCGTGACGGTTCACGTGAGCTACACGCTGCTGGGCGTCGGCCTGCTGATCCGCCAGTCCCTGTGGCTCTTCAATGCTGTCAAGCTGATCGGCGCGATCTACCTGATCTACCTGGGTGTGAAGATGCTCATGACGAAGGCCGGCAACGGGCAACCCGACCCGCGTGTCGCACCGTTGTCCGACCTGGCCGCGCTGCGCACCGGCTTCCTGACCAATGCGCTGAACCCCAAGACCACGGTGTTCATCGTCAGCCTGTTCATGCAGGCCGTGCGGCCCGACACGCCGTTGCTCGTGCAGATCGGCTACGGCGCGTTCATCGCCGTCGCGCATGCCGGCTGGTTCAGCCTGGTGGCCCTGTGCTTTTCCGCGACGGCTGTCCGCGATCGCCTGCTGGCGCTGCGGCACTGGATCGACCGCACGTTCGGATGCCTGCTCGTGGGCTTCGGCATCGCGCTGGCCATCGCGCGCGGCGGGCGCTGATTCGGGCCGCCGCGCCGCGTGCCACTGAAACCGCCTTACGCGCTGACCCGCGCCACCGCCCGGCTCAGCGCTTCGCGCTCAATCCCGCACGCACGCCCTCGGGCTCCCGGCTGCGCCCGAGCAGCGCCGCGAGCGACAGATCCGCGAGCTTGCCGAACGGCGCGCGCAGCAGGCTCGGCAGGTTCCAGCGCCCGAGCACGAACACGCCCTTCGCATGGCTCATCGCGCGGAATCCCTCGATGCCGTGATACGCGCCCATCCCGCTCGGGCCAACCCCGCCGAACGGCAAGTCTTCCTGCGCGACGTGCAGGAGCGTGTTGTTGATACCGACATTGCCCGACGTGGTGCGTGCGAGCAACGACGCGCAGTCGCTGTCCCGCGCGCCGAAGTAATACAGCGCAAGCGGCCGCGGACGCGCATTCACGTAGTTGACGACTTCGTCGATCGTGCGATACGTGCGCACCGGCAGGATCGGCCCGAAGATCTCTTCCTGCATGACGGTCGTATCGTCGCCGGCCCCGACGATCAGCGTGGGCGCGAGCGTCCGCTTGCGGGTGGCCGCCTGCTGCGGATTCACGCCGGCCTCGATCACGCGCGCGCCTTTGCTGCGCGCTTCGTCGACGAGACTTTTCAGGCGATCGTAATGCCGGTCGCTGACGATCGACGTGTAGTCCGGGCTGGTCGGCCCGCCCGGATAGAAGCGCGCGACGGCCGCATCGTATTGCGTGACGAACGCATCGAGGTCGTCTTCATGCACCAGCGCATAGTCGGGCGCCACGCAGGTCTGCCCGCCGTTCGACAGCTTGCCGAACACGATGCTGGACATCGTCCGGTCATCGACGTGCCCCCTCGCGACGATCGCCGGGCTCTTGCCGCCGAGTTCGAGCGTCACCGGCACCAGATTGTCGCTGGCCGCCTTCATGACCTTGCGGCCCACCTGCGTGCTGCCGGTAAACAGCAGATGATCGAACGGCAAGCCGCTGAACGCGGCGCCGACTTCCGGGCCGCCGAGCACGACCGCGACTTCTTCGATCGGGAAAGTCTCCGCGAGCATCCGGCGCATCACCTCGCTGGTGCGCGGCGTCAGTTCCGACGGCTTGAGCATCGCGCGATTGCCTGCGGCCAGCGCGGTGGCCAGCGGGATGAACGTGAGCGAGAACGGGTAATTCCACGGCGCCATCACGCCGATGACACCCAACGGCTGGTATTCCACGTGCGCCTGCCCGGCGCGATAGAAGATGCCGACGTGCCGACGCTGCGGCTTCATGAAGCGCCGCAGGTTGCGCGTCAGGTAGTCGATCGCCTGGATCACGCCGACCAGTTCCATGATCGCGGTCTCGTGTCGCGAGCGATGCCCGAAATCGACGCTGACCGCCTCCTCCACTTCGCGCCGATACGCGAGCACCACGGCGCGCAGCCGCGCGAGCCGGGCCTTGCGCTGCTGCATGCTCGGCGGCCCTTCGCTGACAAACGCGTTGCGCTGGCGGGCCAGCAACACCGCCGGGTCGAAGCTCGAACTGGATTCTGCGGAAACGGCCATGGTGCACCTCACGAGGTTGCGTCGATGTTGACACTGTCAACTTGCATGCGACGGATCATAGGACCACAATGTGTTCCCTGTCAACATAGGAGCAACACGATGTCGTCGGTTGGGGATGCGGATGCCGGGCAAAAGGCTTATCACCACGGGGATCTGCGTCGCGCGATCATCGAAACCGCGCTCGACACGCTGCAGGAGCAGCAGGGCTGGCAGTTCACGCTGCGTGAAATCGCGCGGCGCGCGAACGTCAGCCACTCCGCGCCGTACCGGCATTTCCCGGACAAGGCCGCGTTGCTGCACGAGCTCGCGCTGATCGGCTTCGATCGCTTGCGCGACGATCTCGCCGCGTCCGTCGATCCCGCGGCGGATGCACCGGACGTGCTGCTCGCACTCGCGTATGCCCATCTCGCGTTCGGGCAGCGCAACCCGGATCTCTATCGACTGATGTTTGCCGCGGATGCCGGGGAACCGTCGGACATCCATCTCGATCCGCGCGTGCAGGCGCCCTTCCTGCTGGTGGTCGACATCCTGGAACACGGCCAGCGCGCCGGCACGATCCGCCCGCGTCCGGCGCTCGGCCAGGCGACCGCCTGCTGGGCGCATCTGCATGGCCTGACGATGCTGGCGATCGACGGGCGGCTGGTGCGCGAGAAGGTCGGCGATCACGCGATCGAAGATGCGCTGACCACCTTGCTGGACGGACTCGTGCTGCCCGCCAACCCTGCACGGCCGGCCAGGACAAAAAGGCCTTGACCTTCGACTTTGCTTAAAGGTTATGGTTTGCCTCGGCAGCGTATCGAGGTCATGGGTATGCGCAATGCCATCCGACAATCCGGCGGCGCGCCGACGACGTCCGCCCGTGGCCGATGAAAGGGAAACCGCATCATGAGCAAGCGCATCCTTCACGTCGTGAGCAACGTCGCGCACTACGCCGATCCGTCGCAACCGACCGGCCTGTGGCTGTCCGAACTGACCCATGCCCATCACATCTTCGCGGCGCGAGGCTATGAGCAGCAGCTCGTGAGCCCCAAGGGCGGCGTGTCCCCGCTGGAGCCGCGCTCGCTCAAATGGCCGCATGCCGACGCCGCCGCGAAAGCGTGGCGCGCCGACAAGGCCAACGCGGCGCTGCTGGCCACCACCGCACGCCCCGACGAGATCGATCCCGCCGATTTCGATGCGATCTACTTCACCGGCGGCCATGCGGTGATGTGGGACTACCCGGACGATGCGGGGCTGCAGCGGCTCACGCGCGAGATCTACGAGCACGGCGGCATCGTGTCGTCAGTCTGTCACGGCTACTGCGGGCTGCTGAACACGACGCTGTCGGACGGCTCGCTGCTGGTGGCCGGACGCCGGATCACCGGCTACTCGTGGGTGGAGGAAATCCTGGCCGGCGTCGCGAAGAAGGTGCCCTACAACGTCGAGCAGCAGATGCAGCAGCGTGGCGCGCGCTACGAGAAGGCGCTGCTGCCGTTCACGTCGAACGTCGTCGTCGACGGCCGCCTGGTGACCGGCCAGAATCCGCAATCGGCGAAGGCGACCGCCGAACAGGTCGTCGCGCTGCTGTGATGGGATGCGCCGGCGCGCCGCTAGGCCGGGGCGACCGACGGCGCACCACCGCTTCGTCGCGATCGGCGGCGGCAGTGGCCGCCTCGCCGCGATCCGCCGAATTCCAAGGCAGGATTCGCGACAGCATCCGGTACTCCCCGGCCGGATCGCATCCGGCCACCTACTCCGTCGTGACTGTCGGTTGTCTTCTGACGTTGATTCGCAATCCGATCTTTATCGGCTTCGTGTCGCATGGCCAGCGGACGGCACGCGCGCTCAAGTCACGTCGAAACGCAACCCCGCATGGCGCACCAGACGCTCGATATAGCGCTCGTCGAACATCGTCGCGGGCGTCCAGAAGCCACCGCCGCGTCCGGTCTTGACGCCGTCGCCGGCGCAATCCAGTGCGAGACTGATCGCGGCCTGGCCGAGCATCTTGCCGGTGGAGCCGTAGCCCGGATCGCGGTCGCCGGTGACTTTCACGCGCAAGGTCTTCCCGTCGTCGGTACGGCCAAAGAAACGCAAGTCGTAGCGGCCAGCCAGTTGGGCCGCGGCGCTCGGCCCCTCGCCGGGCTTCGGCAGCAGGAAGCGCTCCATCAGGCTGCGCACCGGCTTGATGAGGACGCCCACCATGAACGCGCCAAGGCCGGCCACCATCGTCACCGCGGTCAGGCGGCCCTTGAGTCCCGTGCCCGTCATCACCGCTTCGTCATACGTGAAGCGGTTGCCGTACGCGTTGCCGGCCAGCGCATTGGAGCGATGCACGACACGCTCGTTGATCGCCGCCATCACGAATGGCGCGATCCACGCGTCGAAGTCGCGATCGAATGCGGCGGATCGCACCGCATGCTGGCGCATCGTGAAACCATGCCCCTTCGGGCACAGCGAATAAGGATCGAGCAGTTCCCTGCGCAACGCGGGATCGGCCGCGGCTTCCCGGACGACGTTGATCACGCTCGCCACCGTGCCGCCCGACGCGCCGCCCTTCAGCGTCCTGACGCGCATCTTCACCTGCGTGGCCGGTACGCCCCACTGTTGTCGCGCCTGTTGCTGCAGGAAGAACACGCCCATGTCCGACGGCACCGAATCGAAGCCGCAGCAATGGACGATGCGCGCGCCGGATTGCCGGGCCGCCGGCTCGTACTTGTCGATCATCCGTTTGATCCACTGCGTCTCGCCCGTGAGGTCGCAGTAGTCGGTGCCGGTTTCCGCGCAGATCCTGACCAGCGGCTCTCCGTAAAGCGCGTAGGGGCCGACGGTGGACACGACCACCCGCGTCTGCGCGCAGAGCGCACGCAGCTGCGCTTCGTCGGCCGCATCCGCAACGATGATCGGTACCGACTGCCCGGCCGCGCCCAGTGAATCCCGGACCTGCCTGAGCTTCGCTTCGGACCGGCCGGCCATGGCCCAGCGCAGCGTCTCGCCGGAGCCCGGCAGGTACTCGGACAGGTAGCGGGCCAGGATCTGCCCGACGAAACTGGTGGCGCCAAATACGACGAGATCGTGGGCCGGCTGGGTCATGGGCGATTCCTTCGGCGCGGGCGTGCCGCGGGGTTGCGTGGCGTCAGCGTTGCTTTCCGGGTTCATCGAAGGCCTTCAAGGCGGTCGGCAGGTTCAGGACCATTTGCGCATCCTTCACCACGTCGAGCCGCAGGATGGTGGATGCGCCAAGCCCGTCGAGCAGCTCGCTCAGCGGGCCGCCATGCCGCACGAGCTCGACATTGCGCGGCAACAGGCGCTGGGCGAACGATAGCGCATTCGTCTGCACCGATGTCCGATGCCATTCGCCGTCGATGCGATTGATCATCGTCGACGTGCTCATGTGCGACTGCGACGCGACCCGGGTCAGTTCGGGCATTGGCACGCTCAGGCTCAGGTCCGGCCGGCCGCCCGGGCCGGCAATGCGGGCGCCGGCGGTGGCGCCGAGGCTCACGTCGATCTCGGCGAGCCACTTGGGCAGCTGATAGCCAAGCACGCCGCGCACCCGCGCGATTTCCGTGGTGACCGGCAGCGCCAGCACGTGTGCGAAGAAGCTCCGGCGGCGCATCGAATCGATCAGCTCGAGCGCGTGCGACCCTGTCGCACCGGGCCGGCGGATGACCACCGCGACGGACACCTCGTCATACGGATCGTTGTCGCACACCGAATACGAGAAGAAGGTCAGCGCGACCAGCCCGTATCCGGGGAATGCGCGCAGCGGCTCGAGCGGCACCGGCAGCGTGGCCCGCAGGCGTTCGAGCGGCGCCAGGAACAGCAGCTGAATGCTGCTGGAACGGTAGTAGAAATTCGGCGCCCAGGTCGGGCCGACCCGTGACGCGACCTGACGCTTCGGAATCCGACGGAAAAAATCGATGTTCCCCGCCGCGGGATCGCGTGCCACCTCGTCGAGGTCAGGATTCATCCGGAACCGGTCGTAATACCCGCCTTCGGGCACGTCGACCTTGTGCGGCCCGAATTCGACCTGTGTAAACCGCCTGTCCATGTTCGTTGCCTCTCGTCGATGATCGACCGTGGCAGGCAACACCCGAAGCCTGCTGACTCACCGTCGTCAGCAAGCACTCTAAGATTTAAGTCAACTTCAAGGTCAAGGCCACGAGTAGAGGGGTACGTCGGATTGTGTCGGCAAGGCTGGCCGGCACGCGCTCCCGAACGCAGCTAGTCGAGCTCGCGAAGAAAATCGGGGACCGCCTCTCCGATCGACGCAAGATAGCCGGCCATCGCGCCGGCGACCTTGCGCACCGCGGGACGCGCCGTCATCCGCTCACGCCACGCGAGCAGGCGGGGCGTTTCGTCCGTCATCGGTGCGCCCTTGCGCGCGCCGAACAACTGCGCCATGTAGAACGCGATGTCGGTGTAGGAATACGTGTCGGCCAGAAACGCGCGATCCGCAAGCACGTGCTCCATGCGCCGATAGTAGTGCGCCGCTTCGGCGCGCGCGGCCTGTGCCGCCGGATCGTCCGGCGTCGCTTCCAGCCCCATCAGCCGGACGACGTGCGGAAAATAGATTTCGTCGCTGCAGTGTTCGAGCTGACGCGCGATCGCGCGCGCCGCCGGATGCGCGGGCCATAGCGCGGGGTCCGGCCTCAGATCCTCGAGATACTCGAAGATCTGCGTGGAATCGAAGAGTTCCAGATCGCCGTCCATCAGCACCGGCACCTGCCGCTTCGGGTTGATGCGCAGCACATCCGGATGCCTGGGATCGTAGCCGCGCGACTGGCTGAACGGCGCCATTACCAGCGCGAAGTCGATGCCCTTCTCGTGCGCCGCAATCTCGACCTTCGCTCCGAACATGCTCAGCGGCCCGGAAATGATCTTCATGGTTCGTTCCTCCGTGATGTCGTGTCGATGAAACGGATCGGTCATGCGGCACAGCATAAGTCCGATAACATGACATCCCATGTCAGGTATTCCGGGGAACGTGTCGCCGATGAAAGCGAGCCGCCTGTTGTCGATCATGATGATGCTGCAAGCGCGCGGCCGGATGACCGCACCGGCGCTGGCCGACGCGCTGGAGGTGTCCGAGCGCACGATCCTGCGCGATATCGACCAGCTCTCCACGGCCGGCGTGCCGATCTGGGGCGATCGCGGCCGCAACGGCGGCTTTCAGTTGAGCGACGGCTGGCGTACCGATCTCACGGGGCTCACCGAGCATGAAGCGCACGCGCTGATTCTGGCGGGCTTGCCCGGGCCCGCGAGCGAACTGGGCCTCGACGGCATGGCGACCTCCGCGCGGCTGAAAATGATCGCGAGCCTGCCGCCCGGCTCGCGCGAACATGCCGACCGCGTCGCCAGCCGGCTGCATGTCGACACCGTGGATTGGTACCGGGCCCAGGAAACGCCGGCCTTCCTGCGTGAAGTCGCCGACGCGGTGTGGGGGGCGTACCGGATCGACGTGAAGTATCGGAGCTGGCGCGGCGTGTCCCGCCGCGCACTCGAGCCGCTCGGCCTGGTGCTCAAGGGGGGTGCCTGGTACCTGATCGCCCGGGTGGTCGGCAAGCCCGGCGCACTCACGTTCCGGCTCGCGAATATCCTCGAACTCGACACATCACGCCGCCGCTTCAAGCGCCCCGCGCGATTCGACCTGGCAACGCACTGGCGCGACGCGATGACCCGGTACGAGACCGAGCTCAATCGGCTGACCGCCCATATCGCCGTGTCGCCGCGCGGTGAAACCTGGCTGGCCAACGCGCGGATCAAGACCATGCCTGCTGCGCAGGATGCCGGCAGCGCGGAAGTGCCGCCGGGATGGAAAGCGTTCCTGATGCCCATCGAATCTATCGAGCACGGCGCGCGGACGCTGCTGGGGTACGGCGCACACGTGAAAATCCTCGGGCCGCAAGCGCTCAGGGATCAATTCATCGAAGCGTTGTCGCAGGTGAAAGCGCTTTATCAGGCAGGCGACGATTGAAGCGTTGCCTGTTGCGCCGATGAGGCTCCGGTGATTCGAAACAATGGAACCCTTGCGTCTTCGTCAAGTTTGAAGCCGCTCCGTTCAATGTCTCGCGTCACGCAACCGTCATCCGTATCGAGCAATGTGTGTCAGCCAGCAACGGTATCCGGGGGCCCCGTCAGCACATTCAGATCTCGTCGGAGAACTCGTCGAGAAAGCGCTGCAATCGATCGCGGCGAATGATCGCCAGACGGGTACCGGTGACGGTCTGGAATCCGGTTGAAAGCCTCAGCAGCTTCGTGCGGAAGTGATCGATCGCGAATCGCGTGTCGTCGAGTTCCCGCTCCGATGCGTGCGGATCGGCCGGGTCATACAGTGCGCTGCCCATCCGGCCCGCGACATAGAAACAGCGCGCGACGCCCACCATGCCGATCGCATCGAGCCGGTCGGCATCCTGCAGCACTTTTGCTTCCAGCGTCATCGGCGCGACACAGGCGGAAAAACTGTGCGCCTCGACCGCATGCGCGACCGCGTCGATCTTCGCGCCCGGCCAATCCAGCGACTTCAGCACCTGCCGGGCCTTTTCCGCCGACAACCGCGATGCCTGCGCGCGCAGCGGGGAACTCTTCTCCACCGCGACGCAGTCGTGCAGCAGTGTCGCCGCCAACAGCACCTCGGCGTCTCCGCCCTCCTGCGCGTGGATCGCGGCCGCGTTCTTCCACACGCGTTGCAGATGCGACGTGTCGTGAGCGCCGTCGCCATCGACGTCGCTCCAATGCGCCAGCAAGGCGTTGGCCAGATCCTGAAAGGGGGAGAACGCGGGGATGGTCATCGGGGAAGGCGGTCGAGGTCGGGATGCCGATTATCGCCGCAAGCGCCGGGCAGCACGCCATCCACCGGCCGATCCGCGTTGATTCGGACGTCTCGCGAGAAAACCGTTGCATCCGCCCGACCCCGGATGGCTTATAGTGCGGCATACCAATTCGACGAGGAGCGCTGCAATGACACTGCTGGCCAACGGTCCGTTTGAAGTGAAGCTGAATCCGGAATCCCTGAGTACCGTCGCGGAACAGACCGGGCTCGGCCGCATGTCGCTGGACAAGCAGTATCACGGCGACCTGGAGGCCGTCAGTCACGGCGAGATGCTCGCGTTTCGAAGCAGCATCCCGGGCTCGGCGGGCTATGTGGCCATGGAAACCGTGCGAGGCGTGCTGGGCGGCCGCCACGGCAGTTTTGTCCTGCAGCACAGTTCCACCATGACCCGCGGCCAGCCGCAGCAGTCGATCACCGTCGTGCCCGATTCCGGAACGGGAGCATTGCAGGGGCTTTCCGGCGCGATGATCATCACCATCGACAATGGCCGGCATTCGTACCGCTTCGACTACACGCTGCCGGACTCGCCTCAGTAGGCCGACTGGCGGGGATACGGCTGCTTCGGCGTGCCGCGGCGCAGGTGAATGCCGCGCTCCCGTCCCCCAACGCAGCATTCACCTGCGCGATACCCGGCGATTGCACTTCGACGGAGGCATTGCCGGGTTCGCGCATGATCGTGCGGATGCGTTCGACCGCGGCGACGCGCTCAACCCTCGCCGCCCCGTCACGCCACGATCGCAACGGGTTCAATTCCACGCATGGCGCGCCGGCCGCACGCCGTTCAGGTAGTAGTTGCCGACGAGGTGATATTTCCAGCGCACCGGGTCGTGCAGCGTATGCGTGCGCGCGTTGCGCCAGTGCCGGTCGAGGTTGTGCTCGGCCAGCGTCGACTGCGTGCCGGCCAGCTCGAACAGCTTCTCGCCCGCGAGCAGCGCGACCTCCGTCGTCAGCACCTTCGCCTCGCCCACCGCCACCGATGCGCGTGCGACATCGTCCTCGGTCACGTTGCCACGCGCCGCGATCTCGTCGAGCGTCCGCGCGGCGCGCTCCAGCAGCGCCTCCGCCGCATGCAGCTGAATGTGCAGATGGCCGATCTCGCGGATCGTCAACGGATCGTCGGCCGCCCGCTCGACGCCGCTGTCGACCCATGGCCGCGTGCGCGTGCGCACGAACGCCAGCGTATCGTCGAGCGCGGCCTTCGCGATGCCCGCGTCGATCGCCGCCTGGATGATCTGCGACAGCGGGCCGTTCAGCGTCGGCAGATCCGACACGCGCTGGGCCGGCAGCACGTGCGACGCGGGCACCCGCACGTTGTCGAGCACGACGGTGCCGCTCGCGGTGGTCCGCTGCCCGAACCCCGACCAGTCGTCGATCACGGTCAACCCCGGCGCCGGCTGGCGAATGTACGCGAGCCACGCGCGGCGCTCGTCGTCGAGGCCGAGCACCGGCACATAATGCGCGAACAGCGCGCCGGTCGAATAGAACTTGGTGCCGTCGACGACGTAATCGTCGCCGTCACGGCGCACACGCGTCTTCAGGTCGAGCACGTGCTTCGTGCCCTTCTCCGAAAAACCGTTGCCGAACCGCTTGCCGCTCAGCACTTCCGAGAAGAGGTGGCGCTTCTGCGCGTCGGTGCCGGTCAGCGCGATCACGTCGACCAACCCGAAGTGATTCTGCGGCAACTGCCCGAGCGACGGATCGGCCGCCGCGACGATCTTCACCACCTCCGTCAGCGTCACATGCGATACGCCCGCGCCGCCATAGGCCTTCGGCACGGTGATGGCCCACAGCCCCGACTGCGAGAACCATTCGATCTCGTCACGGGGCAGCCGGCGCTCCCGGTCGCGCTCGGCAGCCCCTTGCGCAAGCCGCTGCGCCAACGCATGCGCGGCCGCGATGGCCTGCGCGTCGTCGGCGATCACGCGGGCCACCTGCGGTGGCGTATCGGCCGGCCGTTCGTGAATCGTGGCGCTCGTCTCTGACATCGGGCTCTCCTGCTGATTGACGGAAACATTCAATCTAGCAGCGCGCCGCGTGCCGGCAAACCGAGCGATTCGCACAACGATATTCCTTCGCATGACAAACGATGCGGCACGTGGCCCGCCACAAACCGCGCGTCAGCGACGATATCGACGCCCCGGCATCGATGCCACGCCGCCGCGCCCGCGTAATGCCCGGTGGCGATAACGATGTGCGAATCCGTTATTGGATCGTCCACGCGGTGCTTCCTATACTGGCCTGCCGGCATCGACGGCCCCGCCTCTCAAGGACCCTGCATGACTTCGTCTCCCGCAGCAATCGAACTCTCCACCGGCACCGACTATGACGCGCTTGCCGGCCGCTTCAGGCCGATCTTCGAACGCATCGCGGCCGGCACCGCGGAACGCGAAAGCCGCCGCGAACTGCCGCACGAGGCGATCGGCTGGCTGAAGGCCGCCGGCTTCGGCGCCGTGCGGCTGCCGGTGCGCGACGGCGGCGCCGGCGCGTCGCTGCCGCAGCTGTTCCAGCTGCTGACCGAGCTCGCTGCCGCCGATTCCAATCTGCCGCAGGCATTGCGCGGGCACTTCGCGTTCGTCGAGGACTGGCTGAACGCGCCGCCCGACGCCGATCGCCAGACGTGGTTCGACCGCTTCGCGAGCGGCCAGCTCGTGGGCAATGCGTGGACCGAAACCGGCGACGTGGCGCTCGGCCAGACCCTCACGAAGGTGTCGGAGAAGCATGGCCGGCTCGTACTGAACGGCCGGAAGTTCTACAGCACCGGCAGCCTGTTCGCCGACTGGATCGACGTGTTCGCGCAACGCGCGGACGACGGCAGCGACGTGATCGTCGCCGTCGCGACCGCGCAGCCCGGCGTGATCCGCGAAGACGACTGGGACGGCTTCGGCCAGACCACGACCGGCAGCGGCACCACGCGCTTCGAGGACGCGACGGTCGACGCACGGGACGTGATCGACTTCGCGCGACGCTTCAAGTACCAGACCGCGTTCTACCAGCTCTTCCACGTCGCGACGCTGGCCGGCATCGGCCACGCGATCGTGCGCGATGCGGGCGACCTGGTGCGCCGCCGCACCCGCGTGTACAGCCACGGCAACGCGCCGCGCGCGGCCGACGACGCCCAGTTGCAGCAAGTGATCGGCGAGATCGCGTCGTGGGCCTATGCGGCCGACGCGCTCGCGCTGCGCGCCGCGCAGCCGCTGCAACGGGCCTACGAAGCGCACTTCGGCGGCGACGCAGCCGCCGAGCACGATGCGAACGTCGCGGCCGAGATCGAATCCGCGCAGAGCCAGCTCGTCGTGTCGGAACTCGTGCTGCGCGCGGCGACGCGCCTGTTCGACGCGCTCGGCGCGTCCGCGACCCGCAGCACGACGGCGCTCGACCGCCATTGGCGCAACGCGCGCACCGTGTCGTCGCACAATCCGCTCGTCTACAAGGCGCGGATCGTCGGCGACTGGGTCATCAACGGGCGCACGCCGCCGTTCGTCTGGCAGATCGGCAACGGCCCGGGTGCGAGCACGAGCACGCATGCAGAGACAGGAGCCGCGCAATGAGCAAGACCATCCGCTTCAATGCGTTCGAGATGAACTGCGTCGGCCACCAGTCGCCCGGGCTGTGGGCCCATCCGCGCGACCGGTCATGGCAGTACAAGGACCTCGACTACTGGACCGACCTCGCCCGCGTGCTCGAACGCGGCATCTTCGACGCGATCTTCATCGCGGACGTGATCGGCTACTACGACGTCTACAAAGGCAGCAACTACCACGCGCTGCACCAGGCCGCGCAGATCCCGGTGAATGATCCGCTGCAGCTCGCCGCGCCGATCGCGATGGCGACCGAGCATCTCGGCATCGGCATCACCGCATCGACGACGTTCGAACATCCGTACACGTTCGCGCGCCGGCTGTCGACCGCCGACCATCACACGAAGGGCCGGCTCGCTTGGAACATCGTCACGTCCTACCTCGAAAGCGGCGCGAAGAACGTCGGCGATCACGGTTTGCGCACGCACGACGACCGCTATGCGGTCGCGGCCGAATACGTCGAGGTGCTGTACAAGCTGTTCGAGGGCAGCTGGGAAGACGGCGCGGTGGTGCGCGATCGCGACGGCCGCGTGTTCACGCATCCGGAGAAGGTGCACGAGATCGGCCACAAGGGCCGCTTCTTCGACGTGCCCGGCTACCACCTGTGCGAACCGTCACCGCAGCGCACGCCGGTGCTGTTCCAGGCCGGCGCGTCCGGCCCCGGCAAGACGTTCGCCGCGCAACACGCGGAATGCGTGTTCGTCGCCGCGCCGACCCGCCCGCAGCTCGCGCGCTATGTGGCCGACGTGCGCGCACAGGCCGCCGCCGCGGGGCGCGACGCGAGCAAGGTATTGATCTACAACCTCGTCACCGTGATCGTCGACGAAACCGACGAGAAGGCGCAGGCCAAGTTCGATGAATATCGCAAGTACGTGTCGTATGACGGCTCGCTGGTGTTCATGTCCGGCTGGACCGGTATCGACTTCGGCCAGTACGCGCCGAACGATCCCGTCCGGCGCGTCGAAACGAATGCGATCGTGTCGGCGGTCGAGCACCTGGCGGGCGGCGACACCGCATGGACGATCGAGGAACTGGCGGCCTGGGGCGGCATCGGCGGCCTGGGCCCGGTCTTCGTCGGCTCGGCGGCAACCGTCGCGGACATCCTGCAGGAATGGGTCGCCGCCACCGACGTGGACGGCTTCAACCTCGCGTATGCGGTTGCGCACGAAACCTTCGAGGATGTCGTGCGTTATCTCGTTCCCGAACTGCAGCGGCGCGGCGTGTATCCGACCGGCTATGCGCCGGGCACGCTGCGCGAAAAGCTGTTCGGCGGATCGGCACGGCTGCCGGACGAACATCCGGCCGCGCAGTTCCGCGATATCGAGCAGGTGAAGCGCGATGCCGAGCACGTGGCGGCCTACGCGTGACGGTAATGTGACGGCTGGCCGGCCCGCGTGCGGGCCGGCTTCATGACGCCCGGCGGCCCGGTGCGCCAGGCCGCTCGTTCGACACGCCGCGCGAGCAAGCGTCCCCCTCCGTCCAGCCAAGGCCCGGTGCACCAACCAAGCCCGTTCTGCTCCCGCACGGGCACGCCGGGATGGTGAATCCAGTCCGGTCCGGGCGATGCAGGCCAAAGTCTCGTTCGCCAACCCGTGCGCCGCTTGCCCAGCGACCGCCTTGCATGGTTGCATGCCGCCGTCTGCCGAAATTGACGCAGACCAGCGGCTGTTTGCATTTGAAGCCGCATGCAAAATGACGGCGTTGGCCCGGCATTGGGCATGGACCAACGAACGTCGACAAGAAAGGGCACGCTCATGTTGATCACTTTCAGCGGCTTACCCGGCACCGGGAAAAGTACGATCGCAAGCCGGCTGGCCGTTCGCCTGGAGGCGGTTTATCTTCGGATCGACTCCATCGAGCAAGCGATCCGGACGTCGGGCGTTCTAGCCGAGGGCGCTGAAATGGGCGGCGCCGGCTATGCGGTCTGCTACCGCGTGGCCGCTGACAATCTGGCGATCGGAACCACCGTCGTCGCCGATTCCGTCAATCCGCTCAAGGTGACGCGAGACGCATACAGGAACATCGCGGCGCGCATAGGTGTTCCCGTGCTCGAGATCGAGATCGTCTGTTCCGATCGGCAGCAGCATCGACAACGTGTCGAAACACGGCAGTCCACCACTGCGGGGCTCGTGTTGCCCACATGGCAGGAAGTCGTTGATCGCGATTACGACGCGTGGGATCGCCCGCACCTCGAGATCGATACAGCGTTCACGTCCGTCGAGCAATGCATCGATCAGATCCTTCGCGCGTTGCCGGTGGCATGAACAGGTTGCGTGAAGCCGCGATCCACTTTTCCGATGCCGGAACGCGGGAAACCGGTGGTTACGCTTCCGGTTGCGTTCAGGCAATGCCCTCGTCGTCGTCGATTTCCCGCGCCGTCGGCTCGTAGCGCACGATCAACAGGAATACGATCGGCGTAGCGGCACTGATCGCGACGACCCAGAACATGTCCGTGCCGAGCCGAGCCTGCAGGATCGGCAGCACGAACAGCGCCAGCGCCTGACCGATGCCGCACAGCGACCGCCCGAAGCCCACGCCGGTACCACGGATCGTTGCCGGATACGACAGCGTCGGATAGATCATCATCTGCGCGCCGGGCCCGAACCCTTCGGCGAACAGCCACGTGCCGAGCATCAACAGCACGAAGCCGATCGCGAGTGCGCCATGCGGATGCCCCGCCAGCGCGAGCGCCACGAGCGCGACGAACTGGAGCGCGAAACCGGCGATCGCGACATGACGCGACGCATGGCGATGGGCCAGGCGCATGCCCAGCAAGCCGCCGGTGAACGCAAACAGCACGTTCAGCGCCAGCGACGCCGCGATCGTTTCGAATACGCCCGCGCCGAGAAACTGCGACAGGATCGACGGCAGGAAGAATGCGATCGCCGTGTATTCGAACGGGATGCACAGATTCATCACGCTGGCGACGATCGTGCGCCCCAGGTACGGGCGCTGGAACAGCACGCGAATGCGCACGGGCGGCTGGCTCGGCGCGCGCGGAGCGTCCTTCGCTTCATGTGCGTGAATCCCGTACGACTCGCGCAGAATCCTCGCGGCATTGGTCAAATCCCCCTGGTTTGCGGCCCACAGCGGCGATTCGTTCATGAAGCGGTTCCTGAACAGGATGATGACGAGGGCGGGCACCGCGCCGAAGATCAGCGACGCGCGCCAAAGCCATCCCGCATGCTCGGCAGGCAGCAGGAAATACAGTCCGAAGATCAGCAGGAAGCAGACCGAGGACGCCACGTACCACATCGGGCACCACGCCGCGAGCCGCGACGCCTTGTTGCCGCGACCGTTGAACTTCGAGAATTCCGCGAGAAACGCCATCGCGACGGGCAGGTCGATGCCGACACCGAGCCCCATCACGAAGCGCGCACCGATCAGCACCCAGACGTTCGGCGCGAGCCCGGCCGCGATCGCCGCGACCACGAAAAACAGCATGTCGGCCATGAACACCTGATAGCGGCCGATCCTGTCGGTCAGCCATCCGCCGATCAGGCTGCCGAAGATCGTGCCGATCATGATCGCCGACCCGACCAGGCCGGTCAGCGCGGGCGTCAGCCCGAACTCGCGCGCCACGTCGTCGATCCCGTAGGACAGCGTCGTCAGATCGTACGCATCGAGAAACACGCCGCCGAGCGCCAGCAGCACGATCATCCGGGCATGGCTGACCGAGCTGTCCACCGTGTTGATCAGGCGCGCGACGTCGCTTGCCGAGCGGATGGGCGACGACACCGGGGGCACGGCGTTCAGATCGATCGAACTCATCGCATTCCTTAGTTTTCTGCCAAGTAGCCAGCAATGTCCACATGAAGCCGCAAACCGGACGTGCTCATGCGTGACCCGCGAGAATCCGCTGCGACGGCGATCCTCCCGACATGCGATGCCGTCACGTTCCGGCAGCAGGCATTCTGTTCTCCCGATCCGGTTATCCCAAGCGATTTAAATCGATAAATTAATCGGCCCGCGTCATAAAGTTGCTCGCCGCGCGCTTAGCAGCAACGCACATGTTCAATCGCGGATTTCTTCGTTCGCGGATCGCCGCTGCTTCGTTACATTAGCCGGTCACCCTGCCTGTTCGCGGCACCTTGCCGCCCTTCCGGAGAATCCCGATGAAGCTGTCCTGGTCCCGCGCATGGCAAGCCGCGACCGTCGTCGTTGCCGCGTTCGCCAGCCTCGTGTCGGTGCACGCACGCGCGGCGACGCCCGCTGAGATCCGCGTCGACTACGCGTACTACTCGCCGGAGAGCCTGGTGATCCGCCACTTCGGCTGGCTCGAAGACGAATTCAAGGCCGACCGCACGTCGATCCGCTGGGTGCTGAGCCTGGGCAGCAATCGCGCACTCGAATACCTGAACAGCGGTGCGGTCGATTTCGGTTCCGCCGCGGGCCTCGCGTCGGTGCTCGCGCGTGCGAACGGCAACCCGATCCATACGGTCTACGTGTTCTCCCGCCCCGAGTGGACCGCACTCGTGGTCCGCAAGGATTCGCCGATCCGCTCGCTCGCGGACCTGAAGGGCAAGAAAATCGCCGCGACGCGCGGCACCGATCCGTTCCTGTTCACGCTACGCGCGCTGCATACGGTCGGCCTGACTCGCGACGACGTCGAGATCGTCAACCTGCAGCATCCCGACGGGCGCACCGCGCTCGCGAACGGCCAGGTCGATGCGTGGGCCGGCCTCGATCCGCACATGGCCGCGGCGCAGCTCGACGACGGCGCGCGCCTGCTCCATCGCAACGTTGCGTTCAACACCTATGGTTTTCTGAATGTCCGCGACGCATTCGCCAGCCAGTACCCGCAGGCAGTCACGCGTGTCCTGAAGGTCTACGATCGCGCACGCCAATGGATCGTCGCGCATCCGGCCGATACCGCGCAGATCGTCGCCGACGAATCGAAGGTTTCGCTGCCGGTGGCGAAACTGCAGCTGCAACGCAACGACTTCAGCCATCCCGTTCCCGGCGATACCCAACGCGAGGCGCTGAAGGCCGCGGCGCCAATCCTGACGGCCGAACAGCTGACCAAGCCCGGCGTCGATCCCGCGAAGATCGTCGATGCGCTGATCGATCCGTCGTTCGCGCGCCCGCTCGTCGACGCTTCGCGCTGAGACGGCCGACCATGACCGACACCGCTGCCCGAGACACCGCGCTCGCGCGTCGCCGCCCCGCTTCGCCACGCGCCGGCCGGCGCGATCCGCTTCGCCGATGGCGGATCGCGGGCCTCGCGCTGCCGTTCGCGGTGCTCGCGGTGCTGGAGGTCGTCGTGCGGCAGGGCTGGCTGCCGGACCATCTCGTCCCGGCGCCGAGCGAGATTTTCGACACGCTCGTCCATATGGGCATCACGCGCGTGGCACGCCATGTCGGCGCGAGTACGCTGCGGGTCGCGGCAGGCTTTGCGGCCGGCGCCACACTCGCGCTCGTGGTCGGCGCGGCGATGGGCCTGAGCCGCCGGATCGACGCGCTCCTCGAGCCGACGTTCCAGGCGCTGCGCGCGATTCCGTCGCTCGCGTGGGTACCGGTGCTGTTGCTGTGGCTCGGCATCGATGAAGCGCCGAAGATCACGTTGATCGCCATCGGCGCGTTCTTCCCGGTCCACCTCGCGGTGGTCGCCGGCATTCGCGACGTCGACCGCAAGCTCGTCGAGCTTGGCGCGGTGTACCGGCTCGGCCCGCTCGCGCTGTTCCGGCGCATCCTGCTGCCGGCCGCGCTGCCGCAGATCGTCACCGGCTTGCGCACCGGCCTCAGTCTCGCGTGGATGTTCATGGTCGCCGCGGAGTTGATCGCGGCCACGCGTGGCCTCGGTTTCCTGCTGAGCGACGGCCGGGAAACCGGGCGCCCCGATCTCGTGTTCGGTGCCATCCTGCTGCTGGCGCTGCTCGGCAAGCTGACCGACGGCGCGATGGCGCGCATCGAGTCGCACTGGCTCGGCTGGCGCGACGCGTTCGACCCCTCACGCAAGGTGTCGACATGAGCACGCCTCCTTCCGCACACGCGGCGGCGGGCGCTGCTACCCCGCTGCTCGACCTGCGCATCGCCCGCAAGCTATACGGCAATCGCACGATCCTTGCCGACGTTCCGCTGCAGGTCGCGCGCGGCGAGATCGTCTGCGTGGTCGGCCCGAGCGGTTGCGGGAAGAGCACGCTGCTGCGGATCGTCGCCGGCCTCGACACGGATTTCCGCGGCAGCGTGACAGTGGGCGGCATCGCGCTCGACGGCCCGTCCCCGCGCGTCGGCGTGATCTTTCAGGAGCCGCGACTGCTGCCGTGGCTGTCGATCGCGGACAACGTCGGCTTTGCGGCCGGCCCGCGCGGCGGGCGCGAGCCCGCAGTCGCCCGGCTGCTCGACGAAGTCGGCCTGGCCGGCGTCGCCCGGCAACTGCCGGCCACGCTGTCGGGCGGGATGGCCCAGCGCGCGGCGATCGCGCGCGGGCTGTTCGGCGAGCCGGACCTGCTGCTGCTCGACGAACCGTTCAGCGCGGTCGATGCGATGACCCGGATGCGGTTGCAGACGCTGCTGCTCGATGTCGTCGAGCGGCACCGGATGGCCGCGATCGTCGTCACGCACGATCTGGACGAAGCGCTGTATCTGGGCGATCGCGTGCTGATGCTCGCGCCCAACCCGGGCCGCATCGACGACGCGATCCACGTCGAGGTCGCCCGGCCGCGCGATCGGCGCGACCCGACGCTGGCCGTGCTGCGCGCGCGGCTGCTCGATGCGTTCCAGCATTTTCAGGATCGTGCCGACGACGCGAAGCGCCGCCCGCGTGGTTATCCAACCTCCGAAGCCGGAATCCGCGCCGGCTGATTCGTCACCGGCGTCTCTCGACCCCGATCCGGTACGCGTTCGGCGCCGGGACGACGCCTCCGCCATGTCGTGCCAGTGCGACAAGCATCTCCGTCACATCGACGCCCCAACAGGGTGCGCGGGTATCGCGCGTGCCCGCTCACGCCGCAGCGACGTTAAGTGCCGCAACGCACCGGTGCACCGGCGCACCGGCGCACTTCAACCATGCGTATGTCGCAACTCGCCGTCGATGGTCTGCGGCAGTCTCAGCAGGTTGAAGATCGGGCACACGGCCTCGACCGCCTCATGGAGTGCACGAATCGACTCCGGCGGTTCGGGCGACACGATATCGAGCGTATAGCGCAGATTGTGCGGAAACACCGGCACATGCTCGAAACCCGGTTGCTGCGCGAGCGGATGCTGGTCGCCGGTCACCTCGACTTCGACGGAGTCGATCTTCAGGCCGCGCTCCGCGGCCTGAATCAGCGTGATGTGCGTCAGGCAACTGCCCAGCACGCCGAGCTGCAACTCCGGCGATGCCGGCCCGAGGTTGTAGCCCGCGAAATCAGGCGGACTGTCGCTGATCACCTGGAAATCGCGAATGCGGATCTCCCGCACGCCGCTGCGGCCAAGTGCGCGCACGTTCGCTTTCAGCGGGGTCGCCTTGAAATCCGGATTGCCGCGGGCGGCGTCCTTTTTCGCGAGCCAGGCGTCGCGCTTCTGTTCGAGATAGTCGTTCAGTGTCGTCATGATCGGGCCGGTACGGTCGCAATGATTGGCCTCGCATGCGGTGGCCAAGGGAGAGGGGTCTTGATGCTATTCCGTTCCGCGACAGCCACGAAACGATCTTTTCAGCAAAGCAATTCTCGGCGCGTGATGTCGCATTGCGACGTGCGCGTTCGCTTCAGGGATCGACGGCGGCCCTTCACGCCCCCGCGAGTTATCCACAATTTCCGTGCATAACCCTGTGGAGAACCCTCGAGCAATCGCGCTGCGGCCGGCTTCGGCCGGCATCGCTGCGCCGCCGGCATCTACGCGGCCGTCGCCGGCTCCCGGGCGCCGGACATCGACGATTTCGCGCCGGGCTCGCGATCGTCCGGATGTCGTCATTCACCGGATCGGTGCACGGATCGCTTCGATGTCGGCAGCCGGGTCATGACACGGCGTATCGGTTGAGCGGATACGACACCCCGAGATGGTCGCGCAAGGTCGTGCCGTGGTAGTCCGCGCGGAACAGGCCGCGTTGCCGGAGGATCGGCACGACCTGTTCGACGAATTCGGCAAATGCCGTGGGCGTGCCGCCGCCGACAATGAAACCGTCCGTCGCGCGCGCCTCGAACCATTCCTGCAAGCCATCCGCGATGTGCGCAGGCGTGCCGATGAATCGCGGGCGCGGCGCAGCCGATTCGAGTGCGACCTGGCGCAAGGTCAGGCCACGCTCGCGCGCGTGGCGCTTGATTTCGTCCGTCCCGCTGCGGAAGCTGTTGCTGCCGAGGTCGCCGAGCTCCGGAAAGGGATCGTCGAGCGGGTACTGGCCGAAATCGTGATGCTCGAAGAACCGGCCGAGATGGTTGAGCGCACTGTCGATCGTGATCAGCTTCAGGCTGTCCTGATACTGCCGTTCCGCATCGTCGGCCGACGTGCCCACGATCACGCCGATTCCCTGGAATATCTTCAGGTCGTCGGGATCGCGGCCCTGCCCGGTTACCTGACCCTTGAGATCCGCATAGAACGCCTGCGCTTGTGCCAGCGTGTAATGGTGCGTAAACACGGCATCCGCATGCTTCGCCGCGAGCTGCTTGCCCGCGTCGGACGCACCGGCCTGAAACAGGATCGGACGAGCCTGCGGCGTACGTCCGACGTTCAACGGCCCCTCGACCGAGAAATACTTTCCCTTGTGATCGAGCGTATGGAGCTTTTCCGGATCGAAGAAGACCCCACTCGCGCGATCGCGCACGAATGCGTCTTCCTCCCACGAATCCCAGAGGCCTTTCGTGACGTCGAGATACTCGTCGGCGATCCGGTAGCGTTCATCGTGCTCCGGATGTTCCGTGCGCGAGAAATTTCGGGCAGACCCTTCGAGCGGCGACGTCACCACATTCCACGCCGCGCGCCCGCGGCTCAGGTGGTCGAGGCTCGCAAACTGCCGGGCCACGGTAAACGGCTCGCTGTAGGACGTCGACAAGGTCCCGACCAACCCCACCCGTTCGGTCACGGCCGACAGCGCCGCCAGCAGCGTGAGCGGCTCGAACCGGTTCAGGAAGTGCGGAATCGACTTCGCGTTGATGTGCAGGCCGTCGGCCACGAACACGAAATCGAACTTGCCGGCCTCGGCCTGGCGGGCCACGTCCTTGGCGAAGTCCGGGTTGATGCTCGCGTCGATCACCGCGTCGGGATGGCGCCACCCGGCGTAGTGACCGCCCGGCCCGTGGATCGTCGCGCCGAGGTGAATTTGCCTGGAACGCCCGTTGTGCGTCAATGTGCTTGCGTCGCTCATGTCGAATGGAAAGTAGTGACTCGGTTGGGGGACGGTCTCTCGACGGCTCACTGCGTGAACTGCTCGTTGCCGATCAGACCGATCTTCGTCGCGCCTTCGCGCTGGGCCGACGCCAGCACCTCGGCTACCGCGCGGTAAGGCGCCGCCTTGTCCGGACGCAACCGGATCTCGTCCTGGTCGGCTTCGGCCACGACTTCACGGAACCTCGCCGCGAGCCCTGCCGGCCCGTTCACGGGTGCGCCGTTCCAGTTGACCGATCCGTCCGCGCCGATGTCGATCTGTACCACCTGGGGCGGATGTGGCGGCGGCGGCGGGTTCCCCACCGGCAGGTTCATCTTCACCGAATGCATCTGGATCGGGATCGTGATGATCAACATGATCAGCAGCACCAGCATGACGTCGATCAACGGCGTGGTGTTGATGTCCACCATCACGTCCGGCTCGTCCTTGCTCCCTGCGGAGCCTGCGTTCATACCCATCGTTCGAACTCCTTAACCCCCGCGTGCGGGCGGCTCCGTGATGAAGGCGACCTTGACGACACCGGCCCGCTCGCATGCCGTGACGACCTGGCCGATGTACTGGTACGGCGTCGCCTGGTCGCCGCGCACATGCACGTCCGGTTGCGGCGTCTGCGACGAAATCTCTTTCAGGCGCGACACCAGCGTATGAAGGTCCACATGCTCGGTGCCCCAGAAGAGGTCGCCCTGCCGGTTCACCGCGATCTCGATGCTCTTCGGCTGCGTCTGCAGCGGCTGGACCCGCTCCGCCGGCAGCTGAACCTGAATCGTGTGCGTCACCACCGGGATCGTGATGAGGAAGATGATCAGCAACACCAGCATCACGTCCACGAGCGGCGTCGTGTTGATCGCCGAGATCACCTCGTCGTTGTCGTCACCGCCAACGCTGATTGCCATGGCCGACTCCGCTCAGGGTTGCACGGCAAGCGCCTGCGGCGCCTGGGCCGCTTGCGGCGCAATACGGCCCGCGGTCCGTCTGCCGCCCGCGAGCAATACCGTGTGCAGTTGCGCGCCGAAGTTGCGCACACGTTCCATCACGGACTTGTTGCGGCGCACGAGGAAGTTGTAGCCGAGCACCGCCGGCACGGCCACGGCCAGACCGATCGCGGTCATGATCAGCGCCTCGCCCACCGGCCCCGCGACCTTGTCGATCGACGCCTGGCCCGCGATGCCGATGGCCGTCAACGCGTGATAGATCCCCCACACCGTACCGAACAGCCCGACAAACGGCGCGGTGGAACCCACCGTACCCAGAAACGCCAGGCCGTCCTGCAGGCGGTTCGAGACGTTGGTAATCGAACGCTCGATGTTCAACTCGATCCAGGTATTGCGGTCGACCGAATCGAGCAGCGCCGTGTCGTGGTGCTCCCCCGCCTCGATCGCGTTTTCGGCGATGAAGCGAAACGGCGATGCATCGTCGAGCTGGGCCGTGCCCTCGGCCAGCGTCGGCGCGTTCCAGACCTGCTCGTCGGCCGACTTCGCGCGGCTGTTCGCACGCGCCTGCTCGATGAACTTGGTCACCATGACATACCAGCTGCCGAGCGACATGACCACGAGCAGAGCCAGGACGAAGCGGGCGACGAAGTCGCCGTTCGACCACAGGGCGCCCAGGCCGTACGGGTTCTCGACGGTGGCCGACGTCGCGGGTTCGGGCGGCGGCAGCGGGCGTTCCGATCCATTTGCAGCAGCGGGTGCCGTCACGGTCGGCGATGCACCGGATGCTGTCTGTACCTGTGTCGCGGCCTTCTCCTGTGCAAGCACAGTGTGCGGGGAAACCAGCACGCCTCCCGCGCCAGCGGCGATCATCAGGCTTGCCGCCAGTGCGGCACGAAAATGCTTTTTCATAAGGACTCCATATGCATGTTGGATCGATTCGGGATGTGGGTGGCGCCCGCCGCCTCGCCGGGCCCGCCTCAGTTCAGGTTGAAGGAAAACGGTACCCGCACGCGCACGGATTGCCCCTGGGCAATGCAGTTGAAGCGCTTGACCGCGTTGAGCGCCGCACGATTGAGCACCGGATCCGCCGGCTGCGCGACCCGCAGGTTCGTGACGCGGCCATCCGGGTCGACGGTGAATTCGACGGTAACGTCACCCGTGATGTTGTTGTCCTGCGCCTCCTGCGGATAGACGATCGACGCGCGAACCTCGTCCGAATTCGGGCAGACCACGCCAATCTCGTGGTTCACCGGCTTGGCAACCGGTACCGGCACGGGCGCGGGTGGGGCTTCGTGCACCGGTGCGGTCGGGACCGGCGTGTCCTGATGCGTGATGGTGGCCGGCGGCGGCGCCTGCACGTGCACCTCGGGCGGCGGCACGAACGGCGGCGGCGGCGCCGTCACCCGTGGCTTCGACACGACCTTTTCGACCGGTTTCGGCGGCGGCGGAGGAGGCGGCGGTTTCACCGGCACGATGATGCGCGCCTCGATCGGTTGCTGGACGATCTGGACGACCCGGGTCGCCAGGCCGTTCACGAGCGCCCATATCAGGACGAGGTGCAACGCGATCGCGATCGCGATGCCGCTGAAGCGACGCACCGGGTGGGTCTTTTTTTTGCCGAACTCGCGCGGACGGCCGATTGCCGCGAGCCGGGATGGAGAAGCGGTTGTCATGTTCAATCCAGGACCAATTGGGTCAGGCGTCCGGCGCGGTGTTCGCATTCGCCGGACCGCATACGCGCCGCCGGTCAAGCCGCAACCTGTTCGCGCCGGTCGGCAGGACGCCAGCCGAGTGCCGGTGCGATACGCGTCACGAAATCATCGAGAATCTGCCGATAATTCTCGAACGGCAGGTCGTAAGGCAATTCGATGCGCAGTTCCCGCACCTGTCCGAGCACCGGATCGGCCAGCAGCCGCGCGACGATCTCGTCCGAGGTGCCGACGAGATCCGGCGCGAACAGCGTGCGCCGCTCGCCCTGTGGCGCTAGCGTGCGGGCATGACGCGCGGCCGCAAACGCGACATAGCGTTCGCGCTCCTTCGCGCTTGCTCCGTCGGTCGGTACGATGACGCGCCCCAGCGCGATACGCGGCGCCTGGGCTTCCTGCCAATGGCCGCGATACAGCGCCAGTTGCTGCAACTGGGCGTCGAGATAGCTGTCGGTGCCCTCGCCCGTGGTCACATTGCCGATCAGCAGGTTGAATCCGTTCCTCGCGGCCCATTCGATCGACCGCCTGGACCCGCCCCCGTACCAGAGCCGCCCCGTCAAGCCGGGCGCAAAGGGGCCCACGCGCGGCCGGACCCGGCCCGCGGCCGATTCCACGAACGTCTCCTCGTCGCCGAGCCAGTCGCCGGCAAGATTGCGGCGCAGCCGGGTCACCCGCGCGTGCGAGAAATCGACCAGTTCGGGATCGGTGTCGAACAGGCGTTCGCCCAGCAGCGCCCCGTGATTCGGCGCGCCTGCGCTGAGCCCGACGTGGAGCCGCCCGTGCGAGAGCACATCGACGGTTGCGAGGTCCTCGGCCAGCCGGAATGGATTCTCGTATCCCATCTGGATGACCGCCGCGCCCAATCCGATTCGGGTCGTGCGCTGGCTCGCCGCCGCGAGAAACGTGGCGGCCGACGATACGGCGCGCTCGAGATGGCGTTGCCGTACCCACGCGCTGTCGTAACCGAGCGCCTCGCCGGTGTGGAACAGGTCGAGCGTCCGCTCGAATCCCGCTGCCGCGTCTTCGTCGGGGTAATTTCCCGGTGTCAGGAAGGCAATATGATCAATGCGTACGTTGCTCACTTTCGTATCCTTCGTCATTGGCCCTAGTGCACGACTACGACAGCACTTTGGACAGGAACTCGCGCGTCCGCGGATGCGACGGCGCCGCGAGCACCGCCGACGGCGGCCCCGACTCCACGATGCGCCCGCCATCCATGAACACGACCGTATCGGCCACCTCCCGCGCGAAACCGATCTCGTGCGTCACGACGATCAGCGTGGTTCCGGAGCGGGCAAGCTGACGAATCACGTCGAGCACTTCGTTGACGAGCTCCGGGTCGAGCGCGGAAGTCGGTTCGTCGAACAGCAACACCTTGGGCTTGAGGGCCAGCGCACGGGCAATCGCCACGCGCTGCTGCTGCCCGCCGGACAGCTGACGCGGCCATGCGTCGACCTTGTCCGCGAGGCCGACGCGGGCCAGCAGCGCACGTGCCTCGTCTTCGGCCTGGGCGCGCGGCAAACCGGCGGCCACCGGCGCCTCGACGACGTTCTCGAGAACGGTCAAATGCGGGAACAGGTTGAAGCTCTGGAACACCATCCCCACCTCGGCACGCCGGCGCAGGATGTCCTTTTCCTTGAGTTCGTAAAGCGTGCGCCCGTCGCGCCGATAGCCGACCAGTTCGCCGTCGATATCGATGAAGCCGTCGTCCACCCGCTCGAGATGGTTGATGGTGCGCAACAGGGTCGACTTGCCCGAACCCGACTGCCCGAGAATGACGGTGACGCTGCCCGACGGAATGGATAGCGACACGTTGTCGAGCACCTTGAGCGTCCCGAAACGCTTCGACACGCGATGAATCCCGACGGCCGCGCCGACGCGCTGCTGCGCCCACCCGGTTTCCTCCGCATTCGATGCGCCGTCGTGGCTCCGTCGATCGATCGCCCCCGACGACCGTCGAACCGGCGCGTTGCCGACAAGACGGCCTTGACGCAGGAAACCGGACAGAAACGGCGCGGCGCCACGGTCTCGGGTTGCACCGCGAGCGTAGTAGCGTTCGATATGAACCTGGATCGCCGACAGGACGGTGAGGATCACCAAATACCAGACGGTGGCGACCATCAGCATCGGAATCACTTCCAGATTGCGGTGGTAAATGATCTGAACCGTATAGAACAGGTCCGGCATTGCGAGGATATAGACAACCGCCGTCCCCTTCGCGAGACCGATCACATCGTTGAACGCGGCGGGCAGGATCGCCCGCATCGCCTGCGGCAGCACGATGCGCCAGGTCTGCCGCGAGCGCGGCATGCCGAGCGCGGCCGCGGCCTCGCGTTGCCCGGGATCGACCGCCAGAATGCCGCCGCGAATCGCCTCCGCGGCGAACGCGGCCTGGGCCAGCGTCAACCCCAGCACGGCCGCCATGAACGGCGTGATCAGGTCCGTGGTCGGGCCCTGCAGGAATACGACGTGGGTGAACGGGATGCCCAGCCTGACCGTGTCGTACAGATAGCCGAGATTGTTCAGCAACAGCAGCAGCACGATCGTCGGGATCGAGCGGAACAGCCAGATGTATGCCCACGAGCAAGACGACAGCAGCGGCGAACGCGAGAGTCGCGCCAGCGCGAGCGGAATGGCCAGCGCGAAGCCCAGCACCGCACCGAGCGCCGTCAGCAGCAGCGTCTGCCCCAGCCCCGCCAGAACGGCCTCCGAGAAGAACCACCGGGCAAACACGGGCCAGCCCCAGTGCGGGTTGCCCAGCACCGAATGCAGGACGAACACGATCAGCGCGATCGTGGCAATCGTGCCTGCCGTTCGCGCCGGATACCGGGCCGGCACGATCCGGTCGTGCGCGTAGTCCGGCGCTGCCAGCGACGTATTGTCCGGAACGAAATGCGCGCTGCCGGCCATCCTGGAAATATCGTTCATCACGCTGCCTTTACGCATTTCTGGTCGATCCGTCACGCAGTCTCTGCGGTTGCATGGCGGCTTGCGCGGCGCGGCAAGTCGTCATCATGAAAGGACGATCGGCAGCCGTCAGGCCGCGACCTGCTGCTCGACGCCGGCCAGCGCCTCGATCGATGCCAGGCGCTTCGCGTAGTCCGCCACCGGGTTGTCGATGACGAATTCGTCGATCCCGAAGCGCTCGTGCAGCGCATCCAGCTCCCGACGCACCTCTCCCGGCGTCCCGGCAATGACCCGGGGATGCAGTTCGTCGACCCGGAAATCGGTGACGCCGATCTGCCGCGCGAAATCGGTCGCCGCTTCGCGGCTTGGCAGATTGACGCCCTGCCCGTTCCCGAATCGCAGCTTGAAGATTTTCAGCGTCCCGACCTGGCGCTTCGCCTCCTCGGACGAGTGCGCGGCCACCGCGAACAGTGCAAGCAGCGGCGCGTGGCCGGTCGCCTTGCGATAGACATCGATCGACCGCTCGAGATTGGCGACGTCACCGTTGAAGTGGCCTGCATGGCAAAACTGCCAGCCGTGGCGCGCGGCCAGCTCGGCGCTCTCCGGGTTACCGCCCAGCAGGATGCGCTGCGGCGGCTCCGGCGGGTTCGGCCCGGCAACCGCACCGGCCAGCGGATGATCCGCAGGCACGCCCGCGCCGAGGAACGCATCCAGTTCGCCGAGTTGCGCGGCGAAATCCGGCTTCCTCGCCGTGTCGTGAAACCATTGCAGCGCGCGCGTCGAAAGCGGCAGGCCACCGGGCGCCTTGCCGACCCCCAGGTCGATCCGCCCCGGCGCGAGCGAAGCCAGCACCCGGAACGATTCGGCCACTTTGTACGGACTGTAGTGCTGGAGCATCACGCCGCCCGAACCCACTCGAATCCGCGTGGTATGCGCGAGCAAATGCGACACGACAATCTCGGGCGCCGAACTGGCGAGACCCGCGGCGCCATGGTGCTCCGCGATCCAGTAGCGCTTGTAGCCGAGCGCATCGGCGCGCCTGGCAAGCGCGATCGTGAAATTCAACGCGTCATGCGCGCTCGATCCTTCTGCAATCGGGCTCTTATCGAGAATCGACAGGGAATAGGACATGGAACTCAACCTTGCTAGAACGCAATCTCACCCGCTTCATGAGGTCTTCAAGCGGTGAGCATTGCAGCTGAGAATGCCGAGCAGATTTCCATTATGGAGAACGCGTCATCCGCTCGTTACGGTCATTTCTGCTATGCATATCGACCGTGGATCAGAACAGATAGCGGGCCCGAAGATAATAGAAACCGCCATTGACACCGATCGTGCTGCCGCCGCTGTACTGCGCGCCTTCCAGCTGCGCTTCATACGGCAGCTTGGTCGGACGCACGTCGAACAGGTTCTGTGCACCGGCCGCGATCTGGAATGACTTGGTCACGTCATAGCGCACCTCGACATCCGTGATGTACCGCGCGGCGTCCTCGAAATGAACGAATTGCGAGGTCGAGAACGCGTTCGGCCCGACGATGTACGTCGCTTCGCCGGAAGTCTTGCCATAGCGCGTCTCGTGCAGCGTGATTGCCCACTTGTCGAGATGCCAGGTGCCCCCGACGATGATCTTGTTTTTCGGCGTCGTCGTGGAAAGCGAGGCGATCTGCTGCCCGTTCAGCGAGGGCTTGCCGTTCGACCCATTGGCGATATGGGTAACGGAGGTCGTGTTCAGGTTCACCCCGAAATCCCAGTCGACCTGGCCATACCGTCCGAAACTCGTGTGATACGTACCCGCCAGGTCGATCCCCCGCGTCCGCGTGTTGGCGCCGTTGGTGAAGTAGCTCGCACTGACCGCCGACGCCGGCACCGATCCCGGCACCGTCAGGCCCGCGCCTTCGAGCGCGGCAATGGCGGAAGCGCCCGATGCCGTGCCGCCGAGCACGATCCGGTTCCGGATATTGATCTGGTAGGCATCGATCGTCAGTTGCAGATCGCGCACCGGATTGAGCACCAGCCCGAAGTTGTAGCTGGTCGACTCTTCAGGCTTCAGTGCCTGGGCGCCGATCAGGCGTGCGCCTGGCGATGTCGTCGCCAGGATGCCGCCGACGGACGCGGGCGACGTCGTCACGCTGGTATAGGATTCCTGCGCCAGCGACGGCGCACGAAAACCGGAACTCACGCTGCCGCGCACCGCCACCGCCGGCGAGAACTGGTAGCGCGTGGAAACCTTGCCGTTGGTCGTATCGCCGACGTCGTTGTAGTGCTCGTAGCGACCGGCGAGCGCCACCTGCCATTTCGGCGTCAGGTAAGTCGACAGATCGACATACGTGCCGATCACGTTCCGCGAGATGTCGCTCGCGCTCACCGGAGCCAGGCCCGGCAACGCGGCCGAACCGCCGTAGAGCCACGACGCCTGGTCTCCGCCGCGGATCGTGTAGGTTTCGCGACGCTGCTCGACGCCCACCGCGACGTTCAGCGGCGCAGGCAGCAGCGGCACGTTGAACGCCCGCGACAAATCGAGGTTGTTCGTCAGCTGGGTATTGCCGACGGACGACAGATGGAAGGTGGTCGGCGTGGATCCCTGTGCGGCGTACAACCCCGTGTTGGCGGAATTGCGCATCCCGAACACGTTGTAATCGCCACCGTAGGTCGTGCTCAGGTCCCACGCCCAGCCGAACAGGTTCTTTCCCTTGACCCCGGCCGTGATCGAATAATCGTTCTCGTTGATCGTTTCGACCGGTACGAACCCGTTCGGGTAGACCTGCGGCAGAACCGAAGGCGGGCGGTAGTTCTGGTACGCATCGCCGTTGCGGTGCGCATAGGTACCGAAGCCGTACAGCTCGACATCGTCGCCGAGGTAGTAGCCTGCATTGAAGCCGACCGTTTCGCGCGAGCTCGCCGGGTCGCCCAGGATCGGGTTGTAGTAGCCCTGCCCTTGAGGAAACCGCCCGAAGTAATCGTCAGGACCGGTGCGGATCGTATGATTCTGCCGGTCGAATCCGGCACTCAGGTCCAGGAAGCCCTTGTCGCCGAGATTCAGGCCGATGGTGGCGGACTCACTCGTCTTGAAACCGTCACCCGAATAAGTCTGCCCGTTGGTCGAGTCAAGTTCGCCGCCGCGCGCGTTGCGCTTCAGAATGATGTTGATCACACCGGCAATGGCATCGGAACCATACTGCGCGGATGCACCGTCCCGCAGCACTTCGATATGGTCGATCAAGCCGACCGGAATGGTATCGATGTCCACGCCGGTCGAACCCTGGTTCAGGCCCGGATCGAGCGTGATGTTCGCGGTCGTATGGCGGCGCTTGCCGTTCACCAGCACGAGCACGTGGTCGGGAGAGAGGCCATGCAGCGACAGCGTGTCGGTCAGTACGCCGGTATCGCCCGAGTACGTGGTTTTCGTGATCGACGGCGACAGTTTCACCAGCGCATCGCGCAGGTTGGCCTGCCCGGTCGCGCGCAACTGATCGCCCCCGATCACGTCGATCGGCGTCAGGCTTTTGCTGGCACGGGTCTCGGTACGCGAACCCGTGATCACCACCCGGTCCTGCACCTTCACCGGGCTCTCCGAAACCGGCGCAGCCGCCGGCACCGGCGCGGTCGCACTGCTTGCAGGCACCGCGACCGCTGCGGCCCCGTCGTCCTTCACGCCTTCCTGCGCCCAGGCCGCACCATGAAATACGCCTGCCGCAACCGCAACCGACATCACCGTTCTGCGCGTCTTCAGCGAAACCCCTTCGCCCCGAATGTGCTGCATGATTTCTCCGCTCATTGTCGATGAGATGCTGCCCGTGCGACAGCCACATCATCAGGAATACGTATCATTGTCAGGAAACGATGGCATGTGATGGACGACCTTCAGCCCGTCACGCCGCTTCAGAGATCCGGCAGCCCCGGGGGATTCGTCGCGGCTCTTTCGATCGCCTCGCTGCCCAGATTCCAGCGCTCCAGCACCTGTCGATACTTGCCGTTCCGAATCAGGTCATTGATCGCGTAAGTCACCGGATCCGCGAGACCACTTCCCTTGCGGGTGGTGACCGCCACTTCGGCCGTGCGCGGCCATCCGCCGCTGACCGTGCCGACCAGTCGTATCTTCGCGCCCTGGCTCTCCTGGTAGGCCAGGCCGGCATTGACGCTGAAAATCGCATCGACGCGCCCTGATACGAGTGCCAGCATCCGCACCGACGGATCGTCGTAATACAGCACGTGAATCGGCTTCAAGCCATGCGCGACGTTCTCCTTGTCCCAGGCCAGCAGGAT
This sequence comes from Burkholderia sp. AU30198, assembly GCF_020419825.1. Taxonomy (NCBI): domain Bacteria; kingdom Pseudomonadati; phylum Pseudomonadota; class Betaproteobacteria; order Burkholderiales; family Burkholderiaceae; genus Burkholderia; species Burkholderia sp. AU30198. The sequence goes on from NZ_JAIZSA010000005.1 coordinate 387,936, forward strand.
CTTCTCCTGGTTGGTCCCCGAGTCGCCGATGATGCGCAGTCCGGCGATATCCTTCGGTTCGCGAATCTGCCTGATCGAACTGCCCTGCTCGACGTAGAAGCCCAGCACGTCGCGACGATAGGTCGAGAAGTCGAATTTCTGCTTGCGCGCCTCGGTCACGGTCACGTTCGACAGCACGGCGTCCACCTTTCCGGACGCCACGGCGAGCGGCCAGTCCGCCCACGCGAGCGGCACGAGCCTGAGCTTCAGGCCGAGTTCGTCCGCGACCAGTTGCGCAAGATCCGGGTCGGCCCCGACGATGGTCTTCGCATCCGTCGCGAACGCGCTGATCGGCGGTGCCGCCACCGCGATCCCGACCGTCAGCACGCCCTTTTCGACGAACCGGAAGTTCCCCGGAATCAGCTTGATCGCTTCCGCGGCCGGCGTGGCCCGAGGGCGGTCATGCTGATCCGGGCTCAGGTTGAACGACGTCGCCGACTGCGCCATGCCGCCCCACCCCAATACCATCGCGGCAAACGCGCAAGACAAGGCCGAGAAGATCCCGCGACGACGATTCATCTTTCGATACCCCATTGAAGTGTTCATTCGTTTGGTTCAGAACGGCCTGCCCAACGGGCCATCCGGTTTCAGATCCCGCAGCGAATCGGTACGCCCCGGTGCGAGCAGATCCTTCGCAAAAGGCAACCGCCAATGCACCTCCGTCGCGATCGCCCGATCGTAAAGCGGCTCGTAGCCTGCGCCGAGATAGAGGCTCGCGGCTTCCGGTTGACGAAATCCGGTCGTGAGGTAGACCCTGCGATACCCGTGCCGCAACGCGCGCGACTCGAGTTCTGCGACGATACGGCGTGCCAGACCTTGACGACGCACACTGGAATGCACCCAGATGCGCTTGAGCTCGGCCGTCGTTTCGTCGTAGCGCTGATAGGCGCCACCGCCGACGACTTCATGCTCCCGTCGAATCAGGATAAAAGCGCCTTCGGGCGGTGCAAACAATTCCACCGGGTGCGTCAGGAGTTCATCCCGCACGACTTGCGGCGACATGGCGTGAAAATCCTGGTAGCGCGTGGAATACTCGATCGACAATTCATCAAACAACGGCTTGGCAATCGGGTCGAGCGGGGAGGTGTCGATTACTTCATCAGTCACTGATACGTCAGATGCATTGATTCATCTGCCTCAATTTTTCCCATATGAATGTTTCGTTCGACACGTGTACATCGGTGTATCGATTCATGTCATGGTGCGCGACAATCATTCACGCGAAAACCAAGCATTTTCGAAATCGTTATTCACACAAAAAATATAATCAGGATTACATATCGTAAACAACAAAAATACCAAGTAACGCCGAGGTAACTGTCTCTCACTTGAAACTGATTGGCATGCGATAGATAACGTCCCGAAAAGATGAAACAGGGAATGGCCGCGCTCGCGTTCGTATCCAGTCGGCACCTGCTGCTGAAAATGCGCCGCCAGCCGGCAGTCGTATCGGCATCGATACGCCGGCACCGCAGGTGTGACCATCATCGGATCGGGGCGCGCGGCGAAGCCCATCGCCACGCAAACGCCCGGCGCGCTGTTCGCGCCGGCGCCCACTTCTGTGTCCGACGAACGATGCACACGACAAGCTCGACCACGTCGCCCGGTCCGGCCGGATGATCGCTTCCGAGTCACGGGCGCCGCACGATCATCGCGCACCGGCACGTGCATCGCTTCCCGAAGCGTCGAGTCATTCACGATTGCCCGGATGCACGGCTTGCACCGGAAGCAGATGTTTTTCGAACAGCACGCCAGGAGGCGCGTCCTCGCCGAAATCGTGCGACGACAGCAGCGTATAGCCGGAGGACCGATACAGCCCGACCGCTTCGGGTTGTCGTGGCCCGGTCCCCAGATGGATGCGCGTGTAGCCCTGTCGGGCGGCCTGCGCCTCGAGTTCGGCGAGGACCTGCCGCGCCAATCCCTGGCGACGGTGAATCCGGCTGACCCAGATGCGCTTGAACTCCGCGGTACCCGGCGAGTGATGGCGCATGAAGGCACCGCCCGCGATCGCCTGCCCGTGCCTCAACAGCAGCAGGAACGCACCCTGTGGCGGTGCAAACGCCTCGGCCGGATAGCGCACCAGCTCCCTGCCAAGCTCTTCTTCCGGAATATAAGCGGCGTAACGGCTGCTGTATTCGTACGCCAGCTCGTCAAACAGCGGCCGGGCAAGCGGATCCTTTGCAGACACGTAGACAAAACGATCACGCTGATCCAACGAAGTTGCGACTTCAGACATCGACTGCCTCCTCACGAACCGTCGCCCCGTCCCGGAACCGGCGGGGTCATGTCCCGCAGGCGCCGCAGATCGGCGTAACATCCCGCGCGACCTGCCCCGCCGTCGGGAGCGAAAATGGTGAAAATCGGCTGATGGCCGCGCCGCCAGCCGATACGCATGAACCATGCAGGCAACGGCGGGATTCCGGCATGCCAGCCGAATCCTGCTTACCCCGCGCATCCTCCCGCTCGCCGTCGCTCATGCCGACGCGGCCGGGTGCGCGACGCGTTCGAGCAATGCAAGCAACGCGACATTCACCGCGTCGGGCTGCTCCAGCATCAGCTGATGGCCGCACGCGTGGAGAACGTCGAACGTCGCGTCCGGCAACGCATCGGCCAGCGCATGCCCGCCCGCCGGCGGCGTCAGGCCGTCGGCATCGCCGGCCAGCACCGTCACCGGCAAGTCGAGCGCGGCCAGCCGCGCGGCATCGGGCCACGGCGCATCGCGCAAAACGGCCTGGAACGTCGTCATCCGGTTGCCGCGTGCGATACGCGACTCGTACGCGACGAGCGCCGGATCCGCATCCGGATGCCACGCAAGCCGCCGGAACCGCCGTGCAAACACCGGCTTGATCCATTCGAGCAACCAGCCCGGTAACGGCGACTGCCGCGACACGGGGCGCGCGAGCTGCGTGCCAAGCAACAGGGCGCCACTCACCTCGTGCAGTCGCCCTAGGCCGGCCAGCCGTTCGAGCAGCGCGAGCGTGCTGCCGGTGCCCAGCGAATGGGCGACCAGCACGTTGTGCGTGCCCTTGTAGCGGTGGAACAGCGCGAGATAGTCGCGTAACGTTTCTTCGCCGTGGTACGCGCCGCCACCCGCATGCGGCCGCGGGCTGTCGCCGTGGCCGAGGAAATCCCAGGCGACGAGCCCGTAGCCGGCGTCGCCGAACGTCCGCCACTGGCGACGCCACTGGTTCTTGTTGCCGCCCCCGCCGTGCGCGAAGAACACGACGGTGCCCGCATGCGGCGAGCCCGGCGGGGCCGCGCGATGCGCGACGCTCAGCGTGCGCGTGGCACGCACCTCGACCGGCGTGCCGGTCACGACGGCCGAACCGGCCGCGTGGGTCGATACGGAACTCATGGCTGCTCCTCGTCGATGGGTTGCGCGTGCCGTGCGCGTTCCGCTGCGGCCGCACGCGGCGGCAATACCGGCATCGCATCGATCAGCTCGCGCGTGTAAGGATGGCGTGGCCGGCCGAAAATCTGGGCGGTGTCGCCGAGCTCCACCACCTGCCCCGCCCGCATCACCGCGATCCGGTCGCAGATCTGCGCGGCCACGCGCAGGTCATGCGTGACGAACACGATCGCCATCGCGCGCCGGCGCTGTACCGCCGCGAGCAGCTCGAGCACCTGCGCCTGCACGGACACGTCGAGGCCCGACACCATCTCGTCGGCAACGAGAATCGACGGATCGAGCGCCAGCGCGCGCGCAAGGCTGATGCGCTGCCGCTGGCCGCCGGAAAACTGGTGCGGATAGCGGTCGAGCGCTTCCGGCGGCAGGCCGACCAGCGTCATCAGCTCAGCCGCGTGCCGATAGGCGGCAGCCGGTTCGACACCATGCGCGAGCGGGCCCGTTGCGACGATCCGCGCGATCGTCTGGCGCGTGTTCAGCGATGCGTACGGGTCCTGGAACACCATCTGGATCTCGCGCCGCAGCGGGCGCAGCGCCCTTTCCGTCAGGCGCGCGAGATCGTGTTCCCCGCGCAGCACGATGCGGCCCGAATCCACACGCGCGAGCCGCAGCAGCGCGCGCGCGAGCGTCGACTTGCCGGAGCCCGATTCGCCGACGATGCCGAGCGTTTCGCCCGCATGCAGCGTGAAGCCGACATCGACCAGCGCATCGACGCCGCGCCGGCCGCGTGCGGGCACGAACGGCAGCGCACGGCGCGCCGCATAGCGCTTGTGGAGGCCGTGCACGTCGAGCAACGGCACGCCGCTGCGGATGACGACGCGCGGTGTGACCCGGCCTTGCGGCACGGCCGCGAGCAGCGCCTGCGTATAGGGGTGACGCGGCGCGCGCAGCACGTCGGCCGCCCGGCCGCTCTCGACCAGTTCCCCGTCGCGCAGCACCGCGACGCGATCCGCGATTTGCGCGACCACGCCGAAGTCGTGCGTGATCAGCAGCACGCCGGCGCGGGTCGCGCGGGCCGCCCGTGCGATCAGCGCGAGCACGCGCGCCTGTGTCGTCACGTCGAGCGCGGTCGTCGGTTCGTCCGCGATCAGCAGCGCCGGTTCGAGCGCCAACGCCATCGCGATCATCACGCGCTGCCGCTGCCCGCCGGACAGCGCATCGGGATAGCTGTGCCGCAACCGCTCCGGGTCCGGCAACCCGACGTCCTGCAACAAAGCGGTCACGCGCGCGGCGCGGGCCGCGGCCTCGCCACGGCCGGTCAGCACGCGATGCACGCGCAGCACCTCGTCGATCTGCGCGCCGACCGTCATCAGCGGATTCAGCGCGGCCTGCGGGTCCTGGAAGATCGTCGACACCTCGCGTCCGCGCACCGCGCGCCACGCCGCGTCGGTGCATCGAGACAGGTCCCGGCCGCGCAGCACGATCCGTCCGCCGGCATGCCGGACGCCGCGCGGCAACAGGCCCGCGAGCGACGCCGCGAGCAGCGATTTGCCCGATCCGGACGCGCCGACCACGCACAGCACTTCTCCCGAAGCGACCGTCAGCGACACGTCGCTCACCGCGTCGCGACGCTCCGCGCCGGGCGGCAACGCGAGCGTCAGCCGCTCGACCGACAGCAGCGGCGCGCCGTTCATCGCGCGCGCTCCGTGACGGCCGACGCATGACGCACCCCCTCGCCGACGCGATTGACCGCCAGCGCGGTCGCGACGATCGCGAGGCCGGGCCAGATGCTCAGCCACCATGCGTCGCGAATCACGTTGCGGGCCGCGCCGATCATGAATCCCCAGCTCATCTGCGACGGATCGCCGAGCCCGAGGAACGACAGTGCCGACTCGGTCAGGATCGCCGTCGCGACCATCAGCGCGGCCAGCACCGCGAGCGGCGGCCACACGTGCGGCAGGATCTGGCGCCACACCAGCACCCCCGGCGACTCGCCGGCAAGCCGGGCCGCCAGGACGAACTCCCGGTGCACCAGCCCGAGGAACTCGCCGCGCACGAGCCGCGCGATCGCGGGCCACGACACGGCGGCGATCGCGACGATGGTCGACTCGAGCGACGCGCCGAGCACGGCCGCGATCGTGACGGCCACCGCGAATTGCGGCACGGTCTGGAACAGCGTCGTGATGCCCATCAGCACGCGGTCGACCCACCCGCCGCGCCAGCCGGCAAGCGCGCCGATCGATACGCCGAGCGCGAACGTCGCGACCGTCGCCGCCAGGCCGACGAACAGCGACACGCGCGTGCTCCACAGGATCCCGACCAGCACGTCGCGCCCGAGCATGTCGGTGCCGAGCGGATGGCTCGCGCGCAGCAGCGGCCGCATCAACGGCTCGGCACCCATGCTCCACGGCGAAGGCAGCCACAGCGGCGCGGTCAGCGCGGCGAGCGCGGCCACCGCGAGCAACAGCATGCCGGCAGGCGCCCCCGGCGTGCGCGCGAACCTGCGCAGGAAGCGGCTCGTCATCGCGCCTCCGGCAACTGGAGGCGCGGATCGACGAGCCCGTACAGCAGGTCCGTCAGCGCATTGAACACGACGACCAGCGCCGCGACGACGGCCAGCAACCCGAGCAGCACCGGATAGTCGCGCTGCAGCAGCGCGTCGTACATCAGCCCGCCGAGCCCCGGCCATGCGAACACGATCTCGGTGACGAGCGCGCCGCCGGCGAGCTGCCCGAGCTGCAGGCCGCCAAGCGTGACGACGGGCAGCAGCGCGTTGCGCAGGATGTGGCGAATCATCACGCGCGGCTCGGACGCGCCCTTCGCGCGCGCGGTCCGGACGAAGTCGCGCTCGATCACCTCGAGCATCGCCGCCCGCGTCAGCTGCACGTAGATCGCCGCGTAGACGAGCCCGAGCGTGCCCGCCGGCAGCGCGAGATGCGCGGCCACGTCGAGCACGTGGCGCCATCCGGTGTAGCCTGCGCCGACGCTTTCCATGCCGAACGACGGCAGCCAGCCGAGTACGACCGAGAACGCGATCACGCTCATCAGCGACAACCAGAACAGCGGCGTCGCGTAGACGATCACCGACAGCGCGCCGATCGCGCGCGACACGCGGCGCGCCCATGCGCCGTCGCGCGACTCGCACCAGGCGGCGACGGCGCCCGCCGTCACGCCGACCGCGACCGACACCGCGAACGCGGCCGCCATCAGCAGCAGCGTCGCGGGCAGCCGCTCGACGACGAGCTGCAGCACGGGCAACTGGTTCCGGTACGAGAAGCCGAAGTCGACGTGCGCGAGCCCGCGCAGATACAGCGCGAACTGCTCGACGAGCGGCCGGCTCAACCCGAGCTGCATGCGCAGCCGCTCGACATACGCGGCGTCGCCGGAGCCCGCATCGCCGGCGAGCACCAGCGCGGGATCGCCGGGCGCGAGCCGGACCAGGAAGAAGTTGACGATCAGGACGCCCAGCACGACCGCCACACCCCTGAGCATCGTCGACGACACACGCAGCACCGTTTTCATCGCATCACCCGATCCAGGTGTCCTCGAGGCTGTCGTTCACGCTGGTGGCCGTGCGCAGCAGGTTGTGGACATTGCGCCGGTACACCGTCGGGTTGACCATCTCGAAGATGTTCGCGATCGCCGCGTCGTTCGCGAGCGTGGCCTGGATCTGCGCATAGAGCCTGCGACGCGCGGCCGGGTCGATCGCTTGCGCGGCGTCATCCCACAGCGCGTCGGCCTTCGGGTTGCGATAGCCCTCGACGTTGCCGAACGGCGAGCCCTTCGAAATGCCATCGATCCGGTACAGCGGCGCGACGCCGAAATCGGGGTCCGCGTTCTGGAACAGGAAGTTGTAGCTCAGGTCGAAATCCCAGTTCGCGACGCGCGCATACCAGCCGGCCGCGTCGGTCGTCTGCACGCGCACGCGAAACCCGGCCTGGCCGAGCGCCTGCTGCGTATATTCGGCCACGCGCTCCCATGCGCCGCCCTTCTCACCGTTGAGCAACACGAGCGGATACTTGCCGACGTCCACGCCGGACTGCCGGATCAGCGCGCGCGCCCGCTCCGGGTCGTGCGGGAAGCGCGGCACGTCCGGATCGTAGAACGGCGACGACGATACGAACGGCCCGTTCGCCACTTTCCCGTAGCCGAAAAAGATCCGGTCGACGATGAACTGGCGATCGAGTGCCTGCAGCACCGCCTGTCGCACGAGCACGTTGTCGAACGGCGGCTTGCGCTGGTTCAGTTCGAGAAACGCCATGCCGGTGAACAGCTCCCATCCCTGCGTCGTCAGCTCGACGCCCGGCAGTTTCGACAGCCGTGCGAGGTCCGCATAGTCGACGTCGCCCGCGCGCAGCGCATGCACCTGCCCGCGCTCGAACGCGATCGAGCGCGCAGCCGAGTCGGGCACGATATTGAATACGATCCCGTCGAGATACGGCAGCCCTTTCTTCCAGTAGTCCGGATTGCGCGCCAGCCGGATGTACGCACCGCGCTTCCATTCGCGAAACACGAACGGCCCGGTGCCGACCGGATGCTGGTTCGCCGGATTGCCGCGCGGGTCCTTGCCCTGGTACAGGTGCGCCGGCAGGATCGGCAGCAAGCCGCTGCCGAGCAGGTTGATCAGCCCCGCGTACGGTGTCTTCAGGCGGATCGTCACCTGCAGCGGGCCGCTCGCGTCGATCGACGCGATGTACTTGTCGAACGTCACCTTCGTGCGCGGCAGCGCCTGCGGTGCGATCTCCTTCAGCGTGACGACCACGTCCTGCGCGCCGAACGGCTGCCCGTCGTGCCAGCGCACGCCGGGCTGCAGGTCGAACGTGTAGCGCAGCCCGTCCGCGGAACCGTTCCAGCTGCGCGCGAGCACGGGCACCGCCTTCAGCTGCGGATCGAACACGAGCAGGCCCTGGAAGATCTTGCCGCCGACATACTGCGACGCGACGTGCGGCGTCAGCGCGTTGACGAGCGAGGGCGGCTCCGGCTGCGCGAACAGCGACAGCGTGCCGCCGCGCACCGGCGTCGCGGCGGCGCTCGCCGCGAATGCGTGCGGAGCGCCGCCGAGTGCCGCTGCAGCCCACGCGGAGGCGATCAGGTAACGGCGTCGCGCGGGGTCCGGCAACGCAAGCGGCGACGGCGTCGAAAGCGTGTCGTCCATCACAGGTACCCGTGGCGCGGCGGATTGACGTGGTTGAGCACGTAGTTGCCGATCGCGTGGTATTTCCAGCGGACCGGATCGTGCAGCGTGTGAGTGCGCGCGTTGCGCCAGTGACGGTCGAGGTTGTACTCGCTCAGCACCGAGCGCGTGCCCGACAGCTCGAACAGCTTGTTGGTCGCCTGGATCGCGAGTTCGGTACTGAGCACCTTCGCTGCCGCAACCTGCACCGACGCCTGCGCCACCTGCGCATCGTCAAGCTCGGCGGGCAGTGCGTCGAGCTGCGCGGCCGCGCGGTCGAGCAGCGCTTCGGTCGCGAGCAGACGGATCTGCACGTCCGCGACGTCGCGAATCACATAAGGGTCGTCGGACGCGCGCGCGATACCGCTGTCGCCCCACGGGCGGCTGCGCGTGCGCACGAAGTCGATCGTGTCGGCGAGCGCCGCGCGCGCGATGCCGACGTCGATGTTCGCGTGCAGATACTGCGATACCGGGCCCGCGAGCGTCGGCCGCTCGAACGCGGCCTGGATCGAGACGACGTCGCCCGCGTCGACCTCGACGCCGGCGAGCGTGAGCGTGCCGCTCGCCGTCGTGCGTTGCCCGAAGCCGCTCCAGTCGTCGACGATCTCGAGGCCCGGCCGATCGCGTTCGACGAGCGCCTGCACGTAACGGCCGTCATCGTCGAGCGCGAGCACCGCGATCCAGTCGGCGAACAGCGCGCCCGTCGAGTAGAACTTCTGGCCGTCGAGCACCAGGCGTCCGTTGCGCCGGGTCAGCCGCGTGGCGATCTCGAGCGCGTTCCTGGTGCCGCGCTCCGATGCCGCGTGACCGATGCGCGCGCCGTCGAGCGCGAGGCCGAAGAACTTGCGACGCTGCGCGTCGTCGCCGGTCAGCCGGATCACGTCGAGCGCGTGGAAATGATTCTTCGGCAACTGGCCGATCGACGGGTCCGCCTGCGCGATGGTCCGCACGACCTCGCCGAGTGTCGCCAGCGCTACGTCCGCGCCGCCGAACGCGCGCGGCACGGTGATCCCCCACAGGCCGCTGCCCGAGAACAGGTCGAGTTCCGCGAACGGCAAGCGCCGCTCGCGGTCGCGCAGCGCCGCGTCGCGCGCCAGTTCATCGGCGAGCCGGCGCGCGGTTTCGAGCGCATGCGCGTCATCGGCGATGCGGCTTGCGGGCGGACGGGAAGCAAGCGGGGACGACACCTGGGCCGGTGTGTCGGCGGACGTGAAAGCGTTCATGAAGATCCTCGTGGACAGATGCATGGCCTGAGTCGAGAGCAAGCACCGTGCCATTACCGTCCTGTCGGCCCGGGCGGGCGCCGCGCGGTGCGCGACGCGCTGGATTTCCAGCGAGATGCCGCAAATGCAGCACACCGCCCGGCGCGCGACGCGCGTGCTGGATTTCCAGCAAAGCGGCCGGAACACGCGCGTTCATCCAGCCGGCCCGCCCCGTCCTTTTTGCACGAATTCGTTGCGCGACACGCCTGCCCGCGCATTGGCACGGCTGTTGCAAGTGGCCTGTCCACGCGCCGCCGATCCGCGACGCAATCAACCGGAAGCGCCACGCCGCGCACCGGGGCATAGGCATAACAAGCGCATCGATTTGGGGAACTACGGATGAAATACACGATGTTGAAGGCCTCCATCGGCGCGTCGGCGCTGCTGGCCGCCGCGCAGGGGCTCCATGCGCAGGAACAGCCGGCCGTGCCCGGGCAGCAGGCCGCGCCTGCCGTCGCGGCGTCGGCCGTGCCGCGCGCAACCCCGAACGCACCGGTCGCGGAGGCGCAACTCAAGGACGTCGTCGTCACCGCCGAGCGGCGCCGGCAATCGGCGCAACGCGTCGGTGCGTCGGTGTCGGTCATCTCCGGCAACGAATTGAAGACGCTGAACGTCGACACGGTGAATGACCTGCAGCATGCGACGTCCAACGTCGAAGTCGAACCGGCATTCGGCGGCGGCCAGCCGCAGTTCCGGATCCGCGGCGTCGGCTTCAACGACTACACGTCCAACAACGCGTCGACGGTCGGCATCAACGTCGACGACGTGGCGTACGCACTGCCGATCCAGACCCAGGGGCAGCTGTTCGACATCGCGCGCGTCGAGGTGCTGCGCGGCCCGCAAGGCACGCTGTACGGCCGCAACACGACGGGCGGCACCGTCAACTTCATCACGAACCAGCCCACCCGCGATTTCGAGGCGGGCGTGAGCGCCGAATACGGCACGCACAACCTGCTGACGACCGAAGGCTACGTGTCCGGCCCGCTGAGCGACCGCGTGCGCGGCCGCTTCGCGTTCACGACGCAGGACTTCGGCGCGTGGCAGAACGATCGCGCGACCAACCAGACGCTCGGCAATCACGACAGCGCCGCGGCGCGCGGCCAGCTCGACTGGGACGTCACGCGCGACTTCAAGCTGCATTTCGGCGCGCACGGCGGCTTCGACAAATCCGACAACGAGGGGCTGTACCTGTTCACGCCGTACACGTCGGCCAAGACCGGCGAGGTCATCCCGGCCGATGCCGACCACACGAAGACCGGCTGGGGCGTGAGCCCCGCGTTTTCGCGCGCGACGGGCCTGTCGACCGACGCGAAGCCCGGGCGCAACAACGTGAACGGCGGCGTCGACCTGACCGCGACGTGGAATCTCGGCCCGGTCGAACTGAAGAGCATCACCGCGTACAACTACCTGCACCGCCGCGAGTATTCGGACTGGGATGCCACCCGCTATCACGATTCCGACGAGTATTTCGACGACACCGTCAACGAAGTCACGCAGGAACTGCGCGCGGCCTCGCGCGGCGACACGCGGCTGCGCTGGGTCACCGGCCTGTTCTACTCGCACGACGACCTCGACGAGAAGTTCTATTCCGACTTCAGCGACCGGCTCGGCTTCATCGCGCTGACGCGCTACCGCCAGTCGGTCGATACGCTCGGCGTGTATGGCCAGGCGACCTACGACATCACGAAGCGGTTGCGCGGCATCGTCGGGCTGCGCCAGGAACACGAGAAGCGCGAGCTGCGCGGCTTCGCGTCGGGGATGCTGACGCCGTCGTTCGTGCCGTTCGCGGGCTTCCAGGGCGGCGACGCGAACCAGTCGCTGACATCGAACGGCACATCCGGCAAGATCGGCCTCGAATTCGATCTCGCGCCGGCGACGATGCTGTACGCAACCGTCAGCCGCGGCTACAAGTCCGGCGGCTTCACGGCACACAACACCAGCAATTCGAATGCGCTCGCGCCGTTCAAGCCGGAATCGCTCACCGCATACGAGGTCGGCTTCAAGAGCGACCTCACGCGCTCGCTGCGCTGGAACGTTTCCGCGTTCCACTACGACTACCGTGACCAGCAAGTGCTGTCCGCGACGTTCGACCCGAACTCGCAATCGCTGATCGGCACGTTCGTCAACGCGCCGAAATCCCGCATCGACGGTTTCGAGACCGACCTGAAATGGCAACCGGTGCGCGGGCTCGAGATCTCGCAATACGTGGGCTACAAGGGCGGCAAGTACACGTCGCCGTTCGTCACGTACAACACGCAGGCATCGGCTGCCAGCGGCCACAACGTGTTCACCGACTACAACGGCACCGCGCTCAGCTTTCCGCGCCTCAGCTATGGCGGGCAGGTCGCGTACAGCTGGCTCGCCGGCGGCTACCGGCTGCGCGCGGAAACCAACTACAGCTATCGCGACGCGTATTCGCAGTTGCTGCTGCTCGGCCCGAACTACACCGTCGACGCGTACTGGCTGTTCAACGCGAGCCTGACCGTCACGTCGCCCGACCGGCACTGGGACGTCGCGCTGTGGGCGCGCAACCTGTTCAACCGCCAGTACGACCTGACGAAAAACTTCTTCCTGCCCGGCACGAACGTCGCCGCCGCCGGCCAGCCACGCACCGTCGGGGTGCGCGTGACCTACACGTATTGAGGAGGATCGGATGACGCGCCGTACCGACCAGATGAAACTCAACGCGATGCTGAACGGCACCGGCAGCCACGTGGTCGGCTGGCGCCATCCGCTCGCGCAACCGAACGGCAATCGCGATTTCGCGCACTTCCGGCGCATGGCGCAGACGGCCGAGCGCGGCAAGCTCGACGCGCTGTTCGTCGCGGACGTCGTCGCGACGCAGGGCAGCCATGTCGACTCGCTGCGCCGCAGCGCGCGCGCGGAGACCTTCGAACCGCTCACGCTGCTCGCCGCGCTCGCGGCCGTGACGCACCGCATCGGCCTGATCGCGACCGCGACGACGACCTACAACGCGCCGTACCACATCGCCCGCAAGTTCGCGTCGCTCGATCACCTGAGCGGCGGCCGCGCGGGCTGGAATCTCGTGACCTCGGTGGTGCCCGACGAAGCGGCGAACTTCGGCGCGGCGCCGCATCTCGCGCACGCCGACCGCTACGTCCGCGCCGACGAGTTCCAGCGCGTCGTCGCGGGACTGTGGGACAGCTGGGAAGACGACGCGTTCGTCGAAGACAAGGCCACCGGCCTGCATTTCGATCACTGCAAGCTGCACGTGCTCCATCATCGCGGCGCCCATTTCAGCGTGCGCGGCCCCCTGAACGTCGCGCGCGCGCCGCAGGGGCATCCGGTGCTCGTGCAGGCCGGTTCGTCGGAGGCCGGACGCGAGCTGGCCGCGCGCTGTGCGGAAGTGATCTTTACCGCGCAGCATCGGCTCGACGACGCGCAGGCGTTCTACGCGGACGTCAAGGGCCGCCTCGCGCGCTACGGCCGCCAGCCGGACCACCTGAAGATCCTGCCGGGCGTCATGCCGATCGTCGGCGCGACCGAGGCCGACGCGCGCGACAAGCTGCGCGCGCTGCAGGACCTGATCGATCCCGTGCTCGGGCTGCGCCTGCTCGCCGACAACGCCGGCGACTTCGACCTGTCGGGCTATCCGCTCGACGGGCCGCTGCCTGACCTGCCGGCCAGCAATCGCAGCAAGAGCCGCCAGCAGTTGATCGTCGATCTCGCGCGCCGCGAGCACCTGACGATCCGCCAGCTCTATGAACGGTTCGCGAGCGCGGGCATCGTCACCGGCACGCCGAAAGCCATCGCGGACCACTTCGAGGCCTGGTTCCGGTCGTTCGGCGCGGACGGATTCAACGTCGCGTTCGCGTGGGCGCCCGGCGGGCTCGACGATTTCGTCGACCTGGTCGTCCCCGAGCTGCAGCGGCGCGGGCTGTTCCGCACCGAATACGAAGGGCCGACGCTGCGCGACCAGCTCGGCCTGCCGCGCCCGCCGTTCGTGCGGCCGCCATCGTCGGTGCGTGGCGACACGGCGACCCCGGTCGCGGGAGCGGCAGCATGACCCGGCGCATCCGTCTTGGCGTGCTGACACGCGTCTATGCGCCCGAAGCGTCAACGCACGTGCTCCACGACACGCTCGAGCTGATCGAGGCCGCGGAAGCGCTCGGGTTCGACAGTGCGTGGGTGGCCCAACATCACTTCGGCAGCGAAACGGGCCGCCTGCCGTCGCCGCTCGTGCTGCTCGCGGCCGCCGCGCGCCGCACACAGCGCATCGCGCTCGGCACCGGCGTGCTCGTGCTGCCGCTCGAATCGCCGCTGCGCGTCGCCGAGGATGCGGCCGTGCTCGACGCGCTGTCGGGCGGCCGCGTGCAGCTCGGTGTCGGCGCCGGTTTCGAACCGGAGGTGTTCCGCGCATTCGGCCGCGATTTCGACGCGCGCGCGACACTGCAGGCCGACGCGCTCGCCACGCTGCGCCGCGCACTCGACGGCGCACCGCTCGGCAACGCGGACCTGACGCTGCAGCCGCCGGCGCCGACCCTCGCGGCGCGGCTCTGGCAGGCGACCGGCGACGCCGACGCGGTCGCCCGCAACGGGCACGGGCTGATCGTCGCGCGCTTGCGTCCCGACCCGGGCGGCGAAGCCGCGCTGATCGCGCGTTATCGCGCTGCGTGGCGGCATCCGTCCGCGCCCCGTGTCGCGCTCGTGCGCGCGATCGTGCCCGGCGCCGACGCCGCCAGCGTCGAGTCGGTGCTCGCGCCCGACATCCTGCGCTACGCCGCGCGCCTCGCGCATGCCGCCGGCACGCCGCCGGCTGGGCCGGCCGACGTCGCCGGCCTGCTCGACCGTTTCGGCGTGCTGCGCGGCACGCCGGAGGACATCGCGGCCGCACTGGACGCCGATTCCGCCTTGACGGATGCGACCGAACTCATCGTCCAGGTGCAGACCGCGAGCACCTCGCATCGCGACGCGCTGCGGCGCATCGAGGTCCTCGCCCGCACCATCGGGCCGGGGGGGGGGGGGGGGCGGC
>NZ_JAIZSA010000060.1:0-538 GCF_020419825.1 Burkholderia sp. AU30198
AGCGGCGAAGATCGCCGGTGTGTCGAAGGTGCTGCTGGCCGATGCGCCGCAGCTGGCAGACGGTCTGGCCGAGAACGTTGAAGCGACGGTGATGAGCGTCGCGATCGGCTACTCGCACATCGTTGTGCCGGCCACGGCCTACGGCAAGAACATCGCGCCGCGTATCGCCGCGAAGCTGGATGTCGCACAGATCTCCGAGATCACGGCGGTGGTGTCGGCCGACACGTTCGAGCGCCCGATCTACGCGGGTAACGCGATCGCGACGGTGCAGTCGAGCGATCCGATCAAGGTCATTACGGTGCGCGCGACCGGTTTCGATCCGGTGGCGGCCGAAGGCGGCAGCGCATCGGTCGAGAAGATCGAAGCGGCAGCCGACGCCGGCAAGTCGCAATTCGTGAGCCGTGAAGTGACGAAGCTGGACCGTCCGGAACTGACGAGCGCGAAGATCATCGTGTCGGGCGGCCGCGGTCTGGGCAGCGGCGAGAACTTCGCGTTGGTGCTGGAGCCGCTGGCAGACAAGCTGTCGGCAGCACTGGGC
>NZ_JAIZSA010000061.1:0-527 GCF_020419825.1 Burkholderia sp. AU30198
CCAGGAGAGGACTCGAACCTCCACGATGTTGCCACCGCTAGGACCTGAACCTAGTGCGTCTACCAATTCCGCCACCTGGGCACGTTTCGCTTGTTGCTGCATCGCGAAAGAACGCAATTATAGCGTGCCCGAAGGAGCTGTCAACACAATTTGAGGTCGCGAACGAAAATAATTTGGCGGACCTGTTTGGGGCATCGGGCAGGGTGCGCAAAGAACGCTGCGTTCGACGTGTGTCGTCGAACTTGGGATGCCGATTGGGAGCGTGAGCGCATCATTTCCGGATGCGGGAAATGAAAAGATGGAAAGCAGATGGTGGCCAGCAGGGGGGGGGGCGATCACGCCTGCAAGCGCAGCCTTTCGAGATCTCGCGCAAAGTGGGCAGGCGCTTTGTTTCCTGCGCTGGAAATGAAAAAAGGCCGGCTAGAAGCCGACCTTTTTAAAAAACAGATGGTGCCCAGGAGAGGACTCGAACCTCCACGATGTTGCCACCGCTAGGACCTGAACCTAGTGCGTCTACCAATTCCGCC
>NZ_JAIZSA010000062.1:0-515 GCF_020419825.1 Burkholderia sp. AU30198
GCAAAGTTGAGCGCTCACGCTTATCGGCTGTAAATTAAAGACAGACTCAGGGGTCTGTAGCTCAGTCGGTTAGAGCACCGTCTTGATAAGGCGGGGGTCGTTGGTTCGAATCCAACCAGACCCACCACCGTCTTGTGTGGCGGTACACACCTGAGGAATATCTGTACATGGGGGCATAGCTCAGCTGGGAGAGCACCTGCTTTGCAAGCAGGGGGTCGTCGGTTCGATCCCGTCTGCCTCCACCAATCTTCAATGACAAGCGTTCGACTTGAGTCGAATCTTTGTCATTGGCGATTGAGCCAGTCAGATTGATATGAGTAAAACCATATCGGCTGTCGTTCTTTAACAATCTGGAAGAAGTAAGTAATTTGGATAGCGGAAGCGTCTCGAGATGGACGTGAAAACTATCCGGGTTGTGATTGTATCGATGTATCTCAAGATGATTCGAACTCTATGTTTGACTCAATTGGAATACGGCACAAATGCGAGAACTCAACCTGTAACGAGACAGACTC
>NZ_JAIZSA010000063.1:0-503 GCF_020419825.1 Burkholderia sp. AU30198
TTTTACCAGAAGTGGCTAGTCTAACCGCAAGGAGGACGGTCACCACGGTAGGATTCATGACTGGGGTGAAGTCGTAACAAGGTAGCCGTATCGGAAGGTGCGGCTGGATCACCTCCTTTCCAGAGCTTCTCGCAAAATTGAGCGCTCACGCTTATCGGCTGTTGATAAAGACAGAAAGACTGTCTGTTAGCGGTTTAATCGGTTATAATGCCGGCCGCTTTCGATAATCATCAATGACAAACATTCGAATGAAGTTTGGTTCGAGTTTTTCTCATTGGCGATTGAGCCAGTCAGAGTGATATGAGTAAAACCATATCGGCTGTCGTTCTTTAACAATCTGGAAGAAGTAAGTAATTTGGATAGCGGAAGCGTCTATGAGATGGACGTGAAAACTATCCGGGTTGTGATTGTATCGATGTATCTCAAGATGATTCGAACTCTATGTTTGACTCAATTGGAATACGGCACAAATGCGAGAACTCAACCTGTAACGAGACAGACTC
>NZ_JAIZSA010000006.1:0-383433 GCF_020419825.1 Burkholderia sp. AU30198
GCTTCTGCCCGGCGGCCGTGTACGAGTTCGTGAAGAACGACGACGGCAGCGATCGCCTGGTGATCAACGCGCAGAACTGCGTGCACTGCAAGACCTGCGACATCAAGGACCCGACGCAGAACATCGTGTGGGTCACGCCGGAAGGTGGCGGCGGACCGAACTACCCGAACATGTAATGGCCGAAGCGCGCCGCCACGAGCGGTGCGTTTTTTTGGCTGCCGCAAACGAAACGGGGCGCTGCTTCAAGCAGCGCCCCGTTTTGCATGCTCCGCATCCCTGCCGGGCGAGACGCGCTGCACCGCGCCCGCTTGTGTCAGGTCGCGCTGCCCGCGATCTTCGGCGTCGGCGTCGCGACGTCCCCGCACTGCGCG
Organism: Burkholderia sp. AU30198; assembly: GCF_020419825.1. NCBI lineage: Bacteria > Pseudomonadati > Pseudomonadota > Betaproteobacteria > Burkholderiales > Burkholderiaceae > Burkholderia > Burkholderia sp. AU30198. Next base: position 372 of record NZ_JAIZSA010000006.1, read on the forward strand.
CGATGACGCAGCGCATGATCGATCAGCACCAGCGCGAGCATCGACTCGGCGATCGGCGTCGCACGAATGCCGACGCACGGGTCGTGGCGGCCGAACGTTTCCACCGTCGCCTCGTCGCCCGCCTTCGTGATCGAGCGGCGCGGCGTGCGGATGCTCGACGTCGGCTTGATCGCGATCGACACGGTGATGTCCTGCCCCGTCGAAATCCCGCCGAGCACGCCACCCGCATGGTTGCCGACGAAACCGCCCGGCGTCAGCTCGTCGCCATGCACCGAGCCACGCTGCGCGACGCTCTCAAAGCCAGCGCCGATCTCGACGCCCTTCACCGCGTTGATGCTCATCATCGCCTTCGCGATATCGGCATCGAGACGGTCGAACACCGGCTCGCCCCAGCCGACCGGCACGCCCGACGCGACGACGTCGATGCGCGCGCCGATCGAATCGCCGTCCTTGCGCAGCGCATCCATGTACGCCTCGAGCTCCGGCACGACCGCCGCATTCGGCGAGAAGAACGGATTCTCGTGCACGTGCGACCAGTCGACGAACGGCACGTCGATCTCGCCGAGGCCGCTCATGTAGCCGCGCACCTCGACACCGAAGCGCTCGCGCAGCCACTTCTTCGCGACTGCGCCCGCGCCGACGATCGGCGCGGTCAGGCGCGCAGACGAGCGGCCGCCGCCGCGGTAGTCGCGGATGCCGTATTTCTGCCAGTAGGTGTAGTCAGCATGGCCGGGACGGAACGTCTCGACGATGTTGCCGTAGTCCTTGCTGCGCTGGTCGGTGTTGCGGATCAGCAGCGCGATCGGCGTGCCGGTCGTCACGCCTTCGAACACGCCAGACAGGATCTCGACCTCGTCGGCCTCCTGTCGCTGCGTCACGTGACGCGACGTGCCGGGCTTGCGGCGATCGAGCTCGACCTGGATGTCGGCTTCGGTCAGCCCCATTCCCGGCGGGCAGCCGTCGATCACGCAGCCGATCGCGGGACCGTGCGATTCGCCGAAGGTCGTGACAGTGAAAAGCGTGCCGAGGGTATTGCCGGACATGATGGAACCGCCCAATGAGAAATGCGCAAACCGATGCGCTGCCAGGGCCGCAGGCAGGCCGATCGTTCGCCGGTCGAGAAAAGAGGTAAACCGCTATTATGCCAGCCGTCCCGGGCCCGCGGGTCGCGTGAACCGTTCAGACCACACCGGCCGGCCACGGCACGGCTCGTGCGCGACGGTCGGCGATCCGCGCCGCTCCGTTCAAACGGGCCGTTCGCGACCGGCAGCGCGACCCGGCGTAATCCCGCCGGGCCCGCCCCACCCGCCTACTTCCGCGCGCCGCGCAGTTCGGTGACCGCGGCCTGCAGCGACTCGGGCGTCGCGACCGACGCCGGGATCGGCTCGCCGACCGCCAGCGTCAGCCGGCTCATCACGCCGCGCTTGATCGGCCGCGGCATCCGCGCATCGGTATGCCGCGAAAAATAGCTGCCCCACAGCCCGCGCAGCGCCATCGGAATCACGGGCGCCGGCGTGCGGCCCAGGATCTCCATGATGCCGTGGTGGAACGTATTGATGTCGCCCGTCTTCGTGAGCTTGCCTTCGGGGAAGATGCACACGAGTTCGCCTTCCTTCAGCGCAGCCTCGCAGGCATCGTACGCGCGCGCGAGCATCGCGGGATCTTCGTGACGCGGCGCGATCGGGATCGCCTTCGCGTGCCGGAACACCCAGCTCGCGAAGCGCGTCTTGAAGATCCGGTGATCCATCACGAAACGGATCGGGCGCGGGCTCGCGGCGGCCAGCACGAGCGCATCGACATAGCTGACGTGGTTGCACACGAGCACGGCCGCCCCTTCCGCCGGAATCCGCTCCGCGTGCACGAGGCGAATCCGGTAGAAGGTGTGCACGAGCACCCACGCAACGAAGCGCAGCAGGAACTCGGGCACGAGCAGATAGATATACGCGGCGACGATGACGTTCAGCAGCGCGGTGACGAGGAACAGCCCCGGGATGTCGACGCCGGCCTTGGTCAGCCCCATCGCCATCACGGCCGACAGAATCATGAACAGCGCGTTCAGGATGTTGTTCGCGGCGATGATCCGCGCACGGTGCGTGGGTGCGCTGCGGCTCTGGATCAGCGCGTACAGCGGCACGCTGTAGAAGCCGCCGAACATCGCGAGCAGGAACAGGTCGGCGAGGATACGCCAGTGGCGCGCGCCGGCCAGGAACTCGCCGACCGACAGCAGATGGCCGGGCGACGGCAGCGCGTGGCTCGCGAAATACAGCTCGATCGCGAACACGCTGATGCCGATCGAGCCGAGCGGCACGAGGCCGATCTCGACGCGCCGCTGCGACAGCCGTTCGCACAGCAGCGAGCCGAGGCCGATGCCGACCGAGAACGTCGCGAGCAGGATCGTGACGACGTCGGGGCTCGCGGACAGCACGTCCTTCGCGAAATTGAAGAACGAGGTGAGGAACGTCGCGCCGACGAACCACAGCCACGAGATGCCGAGCAGGCTCAGGAACACGGTGCGGTTCTGGCGTGCGAGCCCGAGGTTGCGCCAGGTCTCGCTGACCGGATTCCAGTTGATCACGAGATCGGGTTGCGGTGCCGGCGTGGATGGCACGCGCTGCGCGACGAACCGCCCCGCGATCGCGATGACGACGACACTCACCGCGAGCACGCGCTCGCCGCTGCCCTCGATGCCCGCCGCCGCGCCGCCGATGATCGTGCCGATCAGGATCGCGATGAACGTGCCCATCTCGACGAGGCCGTTGCCGCCAACCAGCTCATGTTCACCGAGATGCTGCGGCAGGTACGAATACTTGACGGGCCCGAACAGCGTCGAGTGCATCCCCATCATGAACGTGCACAGATACAGCAGCGGCGCGCTGTGCGTGACGAAGCCGGCCGCGCCGACCAGCATCAGCACGATCTCGAAGGTCTTCACGAAGCGCGTGAGGGTCGCCTTGTCGTACTTGTCGGCGATCTGGCCGGACGTCGCCGAGAACAGCACGAACGGCAGGATGAAGATCGCGGAAATCAGGAAGGCCGCCGTCTTCGCATCGACGCCGGAGAATCGCGCGGTGTGATAGGTGACGAGCGACGTGAAGCCAATCTTGAAGACGTTGTCGTTCAGCGCGCCGAGGAACTGGGTCGTGAAGAACGGCGCGAAACGGCGCTCGCGCAGCAGGTCGAACTGCGACGCGTGCGCGTGCTGTTCGCCACGCCGCCTGGAAGTGGCTTGCGTTTGATCGCTCATGCGGAATACGCGTGCGTCGTCTGGGCGACGCTGCGCGGGCCTTGTGTGGTCATTGAAAAAACGGCGGCGCAGGACAAGCCTGCGCCGCCGCGTGCCGGGTGGCGGCGCCCGCGCATGACGGCGACGGGCGCGGCGTGGCTCACGATTTGTGCGCTTCGGCTTCCGATTCCGGCCAGTCGCGGATGTACGCCTTCAGCATCCGGTTCTCGAAGCTCTGCGCCTCGACGACCGTCTTCGCGACGTCGTAGAACGAAATGACGCCCATCAGCACCTTCTTGTCGAGCACCGGCATGTAGCGCGCGTGGCGCTCGAGCATCATCCGGCGCACTTCGTTGACGTCCGTTTCCGGCGTGCACGTGAGCGGTTCGTCCATCACCTTGCGTACCTGCACGTCGCCGATCGCGCCGCCGTTCACGTGCAGGCGCAGGATGATCTCGCGGAACGTCAGCATCCCGACGAGATCGCCGTACTCCATCACGACGAGCGAACCGATGTCGTGCTCGGCCATCGTATCGACCGCTTCGCGCAGCGGCATATCGGGCGTCACCGTAAACAGCGTGTTGCCCTTCACTTTCAGAATATCGCTGACGCGCATCGTAGTCCCCTCTTGCTTGAATGCAAAATCTCTTTCGATCCTATCGGAAAGCCTGTCAAAAGGAAAGCGCGGGACCGCGCGGCGGGCCTGCCCCCCGCTTGCCGAAGCGGGCCGCCGGCAGCACAATGGCCCCATGAACAGCGGCCCGAGGAGACGGCCATGGCCCATACGCATTCGGAGCAATTCGCCAGCTTCGCTGATTTCTACCCGTATTACCTGAACGAACACCAGAACCTGACCTCGCGGCGGCTGCACTTTATCGGCTCGCTCGGCGTGATCGGCTGCGTCGCAATGGCGATCGCGACCGGCGACTGGCTGTGGCTGCCGGCAGCGGTCGTCTGCGGCTACGGGTTCGCGTGGGTCGGACACTTCTTCTTCGAGAAGAACCGACCGGCCACGTTCCGGCACCCGATCTACAGCCTGATGGGCGACTGGGTGATGTTCAAGGACATTTGCACCGGCAAGATCCCGTTGTAGTGGCCGGGCGCCCTGCTCACGCGGGCCGCGGCGGCCGCGCATGCGGGTCGGACACGCTGCTCGGCGCCTGCCCCGGAACGCCCGTCGGCGGTGCGCCGGCAAGCCGGTGCGCGGCGATCAGCGACGCGAGCGACACGTCGAACCGGTCGCTCGACAGCACCGCGAGCAGCGCCGCGCCATCGACATGGCTGCGGCGCCGCTGCAGCTGGTAAGTGAGTTCCGTGCGGTCGATCACCAGCACGTCGAACAGCTGCGCGAGCGTCAGCTGCTCCGGATTCGCGAGCAGGATATAGCGCAGCGTGGTCTCGCCACCGCCGTCGAGCCGCGCAATCCATTCCTGCTCCTCCATCGTCGTCAGCAAGCGCTGCGCGGTTTCCATGTCGCAGCGCAGCATGGTCGCAATCCGTATCGCCGTGTAGCCGCGCTTGCCGGCCGCGCGCGCCTCGGCCAGCCGCGCGAGCATTTCCAGCGCGTCGAGCAGGTCGCTGCCCGGATAGTGGATGCGGTGGAACTGGCCCACGCGGATCGCCGGCAGCGCGGAGGCCACCATCGCGCCGAGCAGCGCGATGAACCAGCTCAGGTACACCCACAGCAGGAAGACGGGCAACGCGGCGAACGCGCCGTAGACCGCCGTATAAGTCGGAATGCGCCGCACGTAGTAGCCGAAGCCGCGCTTCGCAAGCTCGAACGCGATGGCCGCGAACAGCCCGCCGATCACCGCGTCGCGCCATGCGACCGTGCAGTTCGGCAGGTACACGTACAGCAGCGTGAACGCGAGCACCGTCAGCGGCAGTGACACGAGCGCGAGCAGCCACTCGACGATCGACGTCGACGGCGCGGCGCCGGTAAAGGCCAGCGACTGCGTGAACAGGTACGACGAGATCGACAGGCTCACGCCGAACAGCAGCGGGCCGAGCGTGATCAGCGCCCAGTACGCGAGCACGCGCTGCGCGAACGGTCGCGGCTTGCGCACCCGCCAGATCAGGTTGAAGGCCGACTCGATCGTCATCATCGTCATCACCGACGTGACGACGAGCACGATCAGGCCGGCCGTCGTCAGACCTTTCGCCTTCGACGCGAACTGGTTCAGGTACTTGAAGATCTGGACATTGAACTGCGCGGGCATCAGGTGATCCGCGAGGAACCCCTGCAGCGAGATCTGGAACGACGCGAACATCGGGAACGCGGTGAACAGCGCGAACGCGACCGTCACGAGCGGCACGAGCGCCAGCATCGTCGTGAACGTCAGGCTGCCCGCCACTTGCGGGATGCGATCCTCGGCGCTGCGCCGGGCCGCGAACTGCGCGAGGCGCTTGAGGGTGTCGAGATCGACGCTCAACTTCGGCAAACGGCTTCTCCTTCTTGATGCCGCGCGCCCGACGGCGCGCCGCCGTCGCGCTGCGCGACGGCTTCAGCCCCTATAATAGCCGCTCGATTCCAGCAGGGGCCGACTGCACCGGGCACGCGCGCGGCCGCACGCGGCTCCGTCGCCCATGAAAGACATCCTCGTCCTCTATTACAGCCGTCACGGCGCCACGCGCGATCTCGCGCTCGCGATCGCGAACGGCATCGACAGCGTGCCGGGCATGCAGGCCCGCATCCGCACCGTGCCGCCCGTGTCGGCCGTTTGCGAAGCCACCGCTCCCGACATCCCCGCCGACGGCCCGCCGTACGCGGAACTGCGGGATCTCGAGGAATGCGCGGGCCTCGCGCTCGGCTCGCCGACCCGCTTCGGCAACATGGCCGCCTCGCTCAAGTATTTCCTCGACGGCACCACACCGCAATGGTTGTCGGGCGCGCTGACCGGCAAGCCGGCCAGCGTGTTCACGTCGACGGGCAGCCTGCATGGCGGCCAGGAATCGACGTTACTGTCGATGATGCTGCCGCTGCTCCATCACGGGATGATGATCGTCGGGATCCCGTACACGGAATCCGCGCTCACCACGACGCGCACCGGCGGCACGCCGTACGGCGCGTCGCACGTCGCGCAACACGACCGCTCGGCAGCCGCCGGGCTGTCGGCCGACGAAAAGGCGCTCGCGGCCGCGCTCGGCGTGCGGCTCGCGCGCGCGGCGGCGGCCCTCTCCAGCGCCCAGGCCGCCGAGGCCGCATGAACGCCCCCGCCCGCCCCGCCGTCGCGGCCCGGCCACGCTACGCGCTGATCGCCACCGCGTGCCTCGTCGCACTGATCGCGCTGTCGCTCGCGTGGGAGCTGTGGCTCGCGCCGCTGCGCCCGGGCGGCTCCGCGCTGATGCTCAAGGCCATCCCGCTTGCGCTCGCGCTGCCCGGCGTCTGGCGGCGTAACATCTATACGATGCAGTGGGCGAGCATGCTGATACTCGTCTATTTCGCCGAAGGCGTCGTGCGTGGCATGTCCGATCGCGGGCTGTCCGCGACGCTCGGCTGGTGCGAAACCGCGCTCGCCGTCGCCTTCTTCGTGGCGGCGCTGGCGTACGTCGCGCCGTTCAAGCGCGCGGCGAAAAAATCGCGCGCCGCGTCCTGACCCTTACGCGACAAGGTGATGATGTCCTCCGAAGCTTTCGTTTCCGCGTGCCGCGATGCGATCGGCGCCGATCACGTGCTGACCGATCCGCACGATACCGAACCGTTCCTGACCGACTGGCGCCGCCGCTACAAAGGTACCGCGTGCGCGGTGCTGAAGCCCGCGAACACGGCCGAAGTCGCCGCGCTCGTCAAGCTGGCCAACGCGCACGGCATCGCGCTCGTGCCGCAGGGCGGCAACACGGGCCTGGCCGGCGGCGCCACGCCCGATGCGAGCGGCAGCCAGGCCGTGCTGAGCGTCGCGCGCCTGAACCGCGTGCGCGCGCTCGACCCGCACAACAACACGATCACCGTCGAAGCCGGCGTGATCCTCGCCGACGTGCAGGCCCGTGCCCGCGACGGCGGCCGGCTGTTCGCGCTGAGCCTCGCGGCGGAAGGCAGCTGCACGATCGGCGGCAACCTGTCGACCAATGCGGGCGGCACCGCGGTGCTGCGCTACGGCAACGCGCGCGAGCTGTGTCTCGGGCTCGAGGTCGTGACGCCGCAAGGCGAGATCTGGGACGGCCTGCGCGGACTGCGCAAGGACAACACGGGCTACGACCTGCGCGACCTGTTCATCGGCGCGGAAGGCACACTCGGCATCATCACCGCGGCCGTGATGAAGCTGCACCCGCTGCCGGCCGCGCAGGTCACCGCACTCGCCGCGCTCGAATCGCCGCACGCGGCGCTCGACTTCCTCGCGCTCGCGCAGCGCGCCGCCGGGCCGCTGCTGACCGGCTTCGAGCTGATGTCGGACTTCTGCATGCAGCTCGTCGGCAAGCACTACCCGCAACTGCGCTACCCGTTCGCGCAGACGCATGCACAGACAGTGCTGCTCGAACTGTCCGACAACGAAAGCGAAGCGCATGCGCGCACGCTGTTCGAGAAACTGATGGAAGAAGCGTTCGAGGCCGGGCTCGTGGTCGACGCGGTGGTCGCGGAAAATCTTGCGCAGTCGCGCGCGTTCTGGGACCTGCGCGAGCACATCCCGCTCGCGCAGGCAGACGAGGGGCTCAACATCAAGCACGACATCGCGGTGCCGATTTCGTCGATCGCACGCTTCATCGACGAGACCGACGCGGCGATCCAGCAGGCCGCGCCGGGCGCGCGGATGGTCACGTTCGGCCACCTCGGCGACGGCAACCTCCACTACAACGTGCAGATGCCCGAAGGCGGCGACCCGAAAGCGTTCCTGGCCGCGTTCCAGGCGCCGATCAACCGGATCGTCTACGACAACGTGCACCGCCACCACGGCACGATCAGCGCGGAGCACGGCATCGGCCAGCTGAAGATCGACGACGCACAGCGTTACAAGTCGCCGGTCGAAACGACGCTGATGCGCACGCTGAAGACCGCGCTCGACCCGCGCGGCCTGATGAACCCCGGCAAGGTCCTGCGCTGAAGCCGCCCACTCCGGAGCCTAGCCCGTGAAAATCCGCGTCCTGTCCGACCTGCATCTCGAAAGCAACCTGCCCGACGCGATCCCGCATGCCGATGCGGATCTCGTCGTGCTGGCCGGCGACATCCACAATCACGCGGAAGGCCTGCGCTGGGCCGCCGAAACGTTCGACCCCGCGGTGCCGGTGATCTACGTGCCGGGCAACCACGAGTATTACGACGGGGAATTCGGCGCGCTGGAGACGGCGATGCGCGATGCGGCGCAGGCGCTCGACAACGTGCATTACCTGAACAACGGCGTCTACGTCGATCCCGCGCAGCGTTTCCGCGTGCTCGGCACGACGCTCTGGGCCGATTTTTCGCTGTTCGGCGCCGACGAAGCCAGCCTTGCCAGCTCGATCGAGGCCGGGCTGCGCGTGATGCTCGATTTCAAGGGATTGATCCAGGTGACCTGGCCGCATGACGCGGCGCTGCATGCGGCGCCGGGCACGCCGGAACGGGATTTCTCGCCGGCTGACGCAATCGCACTGCATCGACGCAGCCGCGCGTGGCTGGAAATGCAGCTCGCGACGCCGTTCGCGGGCCGGACGATCGTCGTCACCCACCATGCGCCGCACCGCCGCTCGCTGGCGGAGCGCTATGCGGAAGACCTTGCGTCGGCGGGATTCGTCACGGATATGGCGGAACTCGTGCGGCCGCCGGTGGATCTGTGGCTCCACGGCCACACGCATACGTCATTCGATTATGTGGCGGACGGCGGCACACGCGTGGTGTGCAATCCGCGCGGCTACATCCACCGGCGCACCGGTGAACTGGAAAATACCGCGTTCGCGTGGGACAAGGTCGTCGAGCTCGGCTGAACGCCGGCCCGCCCGGCCGCGTTGCGCGGCCTTTTTTCGACCCGAAGCGTGACCGCGGGATCAGCGGCCGGGGCGGCGCGGCTCGCGCACGCGCACCGGGACCGGCTTCATCTGCGCCTTCGCCTTCATCGCGCGCAGCAGGTCGCGGGTCGCGGCGGCGGCCGCGGCTGCGCCCAGCAGGACGCCAAGGCCGATCATCAGGTGCGTATCCATTGCTACTCCGGGGTTGCGTATCTCGTTAATTCCCACAGTATCAAACTGTCTGACACGCGTTCGTAAAAAAATGTTGCGTGAAGGACAAATCTCGTCAGATTGCGGTCAACCGCGCTGTCATGTCGCACGCGTGTACTGCTCGAGCGCGGCTTCGTCGGCTGCGAGCGTGGCCGGCAGTTCGTCGCGCAGGAAATCGACCCAGGTGCGAATTTTCGCGTCGAGGTACTGGCGCGACGGATACAGCGCGTAGATGTTCATCACGTGCGACCGGTATTCGGGCATCACGCGCACGATGTGCCCGCTGCGCAACCAGCCGATCGCCGAGTAAAGCGGCAACCCGCCGATCCCCATCCCTTCCCGCACGGCCACCGCGAGCGCCTCGGCGACGTTCACGCGAAACGGCGGCGCCGTGATCGGGACGACCTCGTCGCCGTTCGGCCCCGCCAGCGCCCATTCGTCGAACTGAAAGCCCGGCGTGACCATCCCGAGGCATACGTGCTGCGCGAGATCCGCCGGCCGCTGCGGCACGCCGTGCGCCTCGACGTAGTTGCGCGATGCGCACACCACGCTGTAGCTCTCGCCGAGCCGCTGCGACACGAGCCCCGAATCCGGCAGGTCGCGGCCGACGACGATCGCGACGTCATACCCCTCGTCGAGCAGGTCGGGCATCCGCTGCGCGAGCGTCAGCTCGACGTGCACGTCCGGGTAGCGCTCGCGATAGCGCGCGATGGCCGGTACCAGGTAGTGCTGGCCGAGGCTCGTGAAGCAATGGACCTTCAGCTTGCCCGACGGGCGCGCATGCGCGTCGCCCGCCTCGGCTTCGGCCTGGTCGACGTACGCGAGGATCTGCTCGCAGCGCTGCAGGTAGCGCTCGCCGGCTTCGGTCAGCGCGATCCGGCGCGTCGTGCGGTTCAGGAGGCGCGTGCGCAGGTGCGCCTCGAGATCCGAGACCGCGCGCGACGCGTAGGCGGTGGTCGAATTCATCTGCTGGGCCGCTGCGGTAAAGCTTCCCGCGTCGACCACGCGGACGAACACCCGCATGTTTTGTAACGTATCCATCCCATTACCCGTTTGAATCCGGACGGATTGTTGCACAGAGGCGAACGAGTATTGTCTCAGGATTCGTAAAAATGACTTGCACCCTTGTCCATTTATTCAGGAATCGCTGAAAAATATAATCGCATCCGACTCATCTATATCCGAAAGGGAGAAAATCGTGCAGTCTCCGGCAAAAAAAGGGACGCTCGCACTGGCGGTTCTTGCAGTCTCATTAATAATGGCCGGATGCGCGAGCATGGGCGACAACAAGCCGCAGTCAGCCCGCATCGAGGCGAACGCGCTCGACGCCGGCGCCGCGATCCGCGCGGCCGACCGTGACGCGGGCTGGCCCGCGGCCGACTGGTGGCGCGCCTACCGCGATCCGCAACTCGACGCCTGGATCGCCAATGCCCAGGCCGGCAACCCGACGCTCGCGGCCGCCGAGGCACGGGTGCGCGAAGCGCAGGCAATGGCGCGCGTGGCCCGCTCGGCCGAATTGCCGCAGATCAACGGCAACCTCTCGCTGATGCGCGAGCACTGGCCGGACAACGTGTATTACGGCCCCGGCCCGCTCGCGAACGCGGATACCTGGAACAACACCGGCACGCTCGGCCTGTCGTACCACCTCGATCTGTGGGGCAAGGACAAGAACGCGACCGAGCGCGCGCTCGACACCGCGCATGCGACCGCCGCCGACGCGCGTGCAGCGAAGCTCGAACTCGAAGTCAACGTCGTGCGCGCGTATGTCGGCATGTCGATGAACTACGCGCTGCTCGACCTCGCGCACGAAACGTTCGAACGCCAGCGCTCGCTCGCCGATCTCGCGCGCAAACGGCTGCAGGCCGGCCTCGGCACGCAGCTCGAAGTGAGCCAGGCGGAATCGACGCTGCCCGACTATGAGCGCCAGATCGACAGCTATGAGGAAGCGATCCAGCTCGCACGGCACCAGCTCGCCGCGCTGGCCGGCAAGGGCCCGGGCGCGGGCGACACGATCAAGCGGCCGCAGCTGTCGCTCGACGCGCATGCCGGCCTGCCGTCGGCAATGCCGGCCGACCTGCTCGGCCGTCGCCCCGACGTCGTCGCGGCGCGCTGGACCGTCGACGCGCAGGCGCGCGGCATCGATGTCGCGAAAGCATCGTTCTACCCGAACATCGACCTGCTCGCGACGGTCGGCGGCTTCGGCGTGACCGCGCCGTTCACCGACTTCCTGCGCGCGATGAACGGCGGCTGGACGGCGGGCCCCGCGCTGTCGCTGCCGATCTTCGAAGGCGGCCGGCTGCGTGCGCAGCTCGGCGCGGCGAATGCCGGCTACGACCAGGCGGTCGAGCGCTACAACCAGACGATCGTCGGCGCGCTCAAGGACATCGCCGACCAGGTCGTGCGGATCCGTTCGCTCGATACGCAGAAGAAGGACGCCGCACGCTCGGTGGCCGCCAACGACCGCAGCTACCAGCTGTCGCGCGAAGGCTTCCGGCGCGGGCTGACCGACTACGTGAACGTGCTGGTCGCGCAGCAGCAGTTGCTGCGCGCGCAGGAGACGGCCGCCCGCATCGATGCGGAACGCCTCGCCGCGCACGCGCAGTTGATGGCCGCGCTCGGCGGTGGCGTCGAGACGGGTACCGACGTTCCTCATGACGAATCCGCCGCCGGCGCAGCTGCGCCTGCCGCCGCGTCGGGTACGAAGCCGGTGGCAGCAGTCGCCCGGCCCGCGCAGGTCGCGGCCGCCGGTGCGTCCGGCGTGCCGGCTGCACGGTAACGCGGAGCGACGCCATGTCAGCCTCCTCCCCCGCTTCCACGCACGCCGGTAGCCCGTTCGCGGCCTGGACCGCCGCGTTCGGCGACTGGGCCCGCACTGACGGTGCCGCGTGGCTCTACCTGTTCAAGGCGCTGCTCGCCGCGTTCATCGCGACCGGCGTGTCGATGCGGCTCGACCTGCCCGCACCGAAGACGGCGATGACCACGGTGTTCATCGTGATGCAGCCGCAAAGCGGCGCGGTGCTCGCGAAGAGCTTCTACCGCGTCGCCGGCACGATCTTCGGGTTGATCGCGACGCTCACGTTCGTCGGGCTGTTCCCGCAGCAGCCGCAGCTGTTCCTGCTGGCAATCGCACTGTGGATCGCGCTGTGCACGGCCGGTGCCGCACGCAACCGCAACTTCCGCAGCTACGGCTTCCTGCTCGCCGGCTATACGACCGCGCTGATCGGCCTGCCCGCGTCGCAGCACCCGGACGGCGCCTTCATGAGCGCGATGACGCGCGTGTCCGAGGTCATCATCGGGATCGTGTCGGCCGGCGTCGTCAGCGCGCTCGTGTTTCCGCAGTACACGGGCGAGCAGATGCGCACGACGGTCCGCAAGCGCTTCGGCAGCTTCGTCGACTATGTCGCGTCGGCGCTGTCGGGCCAGCTCGACCGCGCGCACATCGAGACCATTCATACGCGCTTCGTCGCCGACGTGGTCGGCTTCGAGGCCGCGCGCAGCATGGCGGTGTTCGAGGATCCCGGCACGCGCATGCGCAGCGGCCGCCTCGCGCGGCTGAACAGCGAGTTCATGAGCGCGTCGAGCCGCTTCCACGCGCTGCACCAGTTGATGAACCGGCTGCACGCGGCCGGCGCGCAAGCCGCAATCGACGCGATCGAACCGTATTTCCGTGAAATCGCGCCGCTGCTCACGCGCAACGGCGAACCGGTGCGCACGTCGGTCGACGCCGCGCACGCGGCCGAGCAGCTGCTCGCGTGGCGCGACGCGCTGCCGCGCCGCATCCGCGCGACGCGCGCCGAACTCGAAACGCGCCCGGACTTCCCGCTGCTCGACTTCGACACGGCGGCCGAATTGCTATATCGCTTCATCACCGACCTGCAGGAATACGCGGCGACCTACGCGTCGCTGTCGAGCGCGACGCACGAGCGTGAACGCTGGATCGAACGCTACGAGCCGCGCACCAACATGACGGCCGCGCTGATCGCGGGCATCCGCACCGCGGTGGTGATCCTCACGCTCGGCTGGTTCTGGATCGAAACGGCCTGGCCGAACGGCGTCACGCTGGTGCTGACGGCCGCGGCGACCTGCGCGCTCGCGTCGTCGACGCCGCGCCCGACCGCGATGTCCGCCCAGATGGGGATGGGCACGGCGCTGGCCGTCTGCACCGGCTTCGTGCTGATGTTCGGGATCTATCCGCGGATCGACGGCTTCGTGCTGCTGTGCGTGGCGCTCGCGCCGCTACTCGCGATCGGCATCTACATGACGCTGAAGCCGAAGCTCGCAGGCTACGGAATGGGCTACCTGATCTTCTTCTGCTTCCTCGCGGGCCCGGACAACATCACGCATTACGATCCGTCAAGCTTCATGAACGACGCGCTCGCACTCGTGCTGGCAATGCTCGTGTCGGCGATCGCGTTCGCGGTGCTGTTCCCGCCGACCGCGCCATGGCTGAAGAAGCGCCTGTTCGCGGACCTGCGCCATCAGGCCGTCGCGGCCTGCCACGCACGGCTCGCCGGCCTGCGCACACGCTTCGAGAGCGGTGCGCGCGACCTGATGCACCAGGCGCACACGCTGTCGGCCGACCAGCCCGACGTGCAGCGTGACGCGCTGCGCTGGATGTTCGCGGTGCTCGAGACCGGCAACGCGACGATCGACCTGCGCCACGAGCTGGCGGCGCTGCCGTCCGACCCGCGCTATGCGCCGGCGACGCCGTGGCGACGCGCGATCGAGACGATGCGCGCCGCGCTGTCGTCGCTGTTCACGAAGCCGGACGCCGCACGCTTCGACGCGACGCTCGCCGCGGTGAACGACGCGATCGACGCGACCCGGCAGACGCTCGACGCGTTCACGCCGACGCGTGAAGAACGCCACCGGCTGCAGCGCATCCTGAGCCACCTGCATTTCGTGCGCACGGCGCTGCTCGATCCCGAATCGCCGCTCGATGCGCTCAACCGAAACCGCGCCACGACCGCGCGCACCCAACCCGGAGCCTCGTCATGATGCCGCGTGAAATCGCCATTCTCGATGCCTACATGCCCACGGTGGTGCTGATGTTCGTCATCGGCGCGCTGGCCACGTGGGCCGTCGATCGCCTGCTCGCCTACACGGGCCTCTACCGTCTCGTCTGGCACCCGTCGCTGTTCCGGGCCTGCCTTCTCGTCTGTATTTGCGGCGGACTGAGTCTTGCCGTTTATCGTTGATCCAGAACCATCATGATGCTCAGAAAACTCTTCGGCTTCGTCGCGACCGCCGTCATTCTCATCGTCGCGATCCTGATCGGGCGCTCGCTGTGGGTGCACTACATGGACGATCCGTGGACGCGCGACGGGCGCGTGCGCGCCGAGATCGTCAACGTCGCGCCGGACGTGTCGGGCGCGATCGTCGAGCTGCCCGTGCATGACAACCAGCTCGTCAAGAAAGGCGACCTGATCATGCAGATCGACCCGTCGCACTACCAGATCGCGGTCGAGCAGGCGCAGGCGGCCGTCGCCGCCCGCCGCGCGGAACTGCAGATGCGCCGTGACGACGCGGCCCGCCGCGCAGACCTCGACGCGCTCGTCGTGTCGAAGGAAAACCGCGAGAACGCCGCGCACAGCGCATCGAGCGCCGACGCGCAGTACCAGCAGGCAATCGCCGCGCTCGACGCCGCGAAGCTCAACCTCGAACGCACGCGCGTCGTTGCGCCGGTCGACGGCTACGTCACGAACCTGCAGACCTTCAAGGGTAACTATGCGGTCGCCGGCCAGGCCAAGCTCGCGATCGTCGACAGCCACTCGTTCTGGGTCTACGGCTACTTCGAGGAAACCAAGCTGCCGCGCGTGAAGATCGGCGCGCCGGCCGAAATGCGGCTGATGAGCGGCGGCGTGATGAAGGGCCACGTCGAGAGCATCTCGCGCGGCATCTACGATCGCGACAACCCGCAAAGCCGCGATCTCGTCGCCGACGTGAACCCGACCTTCAACTGGGTGCGCCTCGCGCAGCGCGTGCCGGTGCGCATCAGGATCGACGAAGTGCCGGCCGACGTGGTGCTGTCGGCGGGCACGACCTGCACGGTCATCATCGATCCCGACAAGCAGAAGAAGTCGTAATACCCGAACGGCCGGGCGCGCTCAGGCCGCGATACGAAAGCGCCCGACCAGCGACTTCAACGCCTGCGCCTGCTCGTCGAGCGCGTTCGCCGCGGCGGCCGCCTGCTCGACGAGTGCCGCGTTCTGCTGGGTGCCGGCGTCCATCTGCGTGACCGCGCGGCCGATCTCGTCGATCCCGGCGCTCTGCTCGTCCGATGCGGCGGAAATCTCGCCGATGATGTCGGTCACCCGCTTGACCGCGCGCACGACGTCACCCATCGTGCGGCCCGCATCGTGCGCGAGCGCCGCACCGTTCGCGACGCGCTCGACCGACGCGCCGATCAGCGCACGGATCTCCTTCGCCGCGGTCGCCGCACGCTGCGCGAGCAGGCGGACCTCGCCCGCCACCACCGAGAAGCCGCGCCCCTGCTCGCCGGCACGCGCCGCCTCGACTGCCGCGTTCAACGCGAGAATGTTGGTCTGGAACGCGATCCCCTCGATCGTGCCGATGATGTCGCGGATGTTCTTCGCGCTGTCGTCGATCTCGCTCATCGTCGCCACCACACGCCCGACGACTTCCCCACCCGTCTCCGCAACGGCCGACGCATTGGCCGCGAGCGCGCTCGCCTGCCGCGCATTCTCGGCGTTCTGCCGTACGGTCGACGTGAGCTGCTCCATGCTGGCCGCGGTGCGTTCGAGCGCGACGGCCTGCTGCTCGGTGCGCTTCGACAGATCGAGGTTGCCGGTGGAGATCTCGCCCGATGCGGCCGCGATCGCCTCGGCGCTGACGGCGATCTCGCCGACGGTCGCCGCGAGCCCCGTCTGCATCTCGGCCAGCGCACGCACCATGCTGTCGCGGTCGTGCCGGCCCAGCTCGATCGGTCGCGTCAGGTCGCCGCGCGCGATGTCCGCGGCGATCGCCTTCGCGTGCGCGGGCTCGCCGCCGAGCTGCGACGCGAGACGGCGCACCACGCGCTCGGCGATCACGATCGCGAGCACGATCAGCGCAGCCGTCATCGCCGCGATCATCGCGAACGACGACGAGAAAATGGTGGCGGACGCATCGAGCGTGGCCTTCGACTTCGCGCCGCGCGTCTTCACGAGTTCGGCAACGAGTTTCTCGAGCTTGCCGGTCTCGACCAGCAATGACACGTCCTGCGTGCCGACCTGCCAGTTCATCTGCGACAGGTCGAGCGGCTGCGCGCGCACGAGCGCGACGAAATCGCGCAGATGCGTGCTCCACGTGCCGACCGCCGTCGAGAATGCACGCAGCCGCGCCGAATCGTCGACGTCGCCCGGATCCGCGTAGCGCTGCAGCGTGCCAAGCGCCTGGCCGATCGACGCGAGCCCCGCGCCGACTTCGGCGCCCAGTTCGTCGCGCTCCTTCGCGGTGGTCGCCGTCAGCAGCATCTTCTGGGCACGGCTCGCGCGCAGCACTTCGGCCCGAACCTCCTCGGCCGCGCGGCTCGCGACGTGGCCCTGCTCGTAGACCGACGCGATCGACGCGTTCAGCCGGCTGATCTGCCACAGCGAAAACACGCCGATCGCCAGCGTACCGGCGAGCAGGATCGCGAATGCGGCGCGCAATGTCGCCTTGACGGTCCACGGCCGGCGCTCGCGACGCGCCGCGCGCGGGCGCCGGGCGGCGCGACCGGTGGCAACGTCGGGTGCGGCGGCGGCCGCACCGGGCTGTGGATGCAAAGATGCTGCTTTCATCGAACTATCCCCGTATGGATCACGCGGCCGGAAAGGTCGGTCCCGGCGTTCCCGCGATGGCTGGCCATGCCGCGCGTCCTGCGCCCGCACGGCGGATAGCCGGTGCCGGGCGCGGCGCGCCTGTTGTCATTGGGTCGTTCTACGGCCGCCACCGCCGTTTCTTGAGTCCGGTAAACCACGCACCGGCCCAGGGCGCTCGCCCCTGCAGACGGGCGGGCGCGCCGCCAGCGTTATACCCGGTCAAAAAAACAGGCATCGGCCGATCCGTCGGATGAATGTCCGATTCACGACAAAACTTGTCCTGACATTCTCAATACGCCACATTACACTTCTTTGACGCAGCAACGATTCAAGACGCGCCGATCCCCAGCAGAGCGCGCCCGCCACCTCAACTCGTTCAGCTCTCACATGGAAACCAGCCTCGACACCGGCTCCGCCGGCGCAGCCGCCACCCAGCCCTCCGCGCCACCCGTCGCCCGCACCGTCTACCCGGTGCTCGGCGCGATCAGCTTCTCGCACATGCTCAATGACATGATCCAGTCGTTGATCCTGGCGATCTATCCGATGCTCAAGAGCCAGTTCGCGCTGTCGTTCGCGCAGATCGGCCTGATCACGCTCACCTACCAGATCACCGCATCGCTGCTGCAGCCGCTCATCGGCCTCTATACCGACAAGCGTCCGAAGCCGTATTCGCTGCCGGTCGGCATGGGCTTCACGCTCGCGGGGCTGCTGCTGATGTCGGTCGCACCCAATTTCCCGATGCTGCTGGTGGCCGCGGCGCTCGTCGGCTGCGGCTCGTCGGTGTTCCATCCGGAATCGTCGCGCGTTGCGCGGATGGCGTCGGGCGGCCAGCACGGGCTCGCGCAGTCGGTGTTCCAGGTCGGTGGCAATGCGGGCTCCGCGCTCGGGCCGCTGCTCGCCGCGCTCGTGATCATTCCGCACGGCCAGCACAGCATCGCGTGGTTCTCGGCGGCCGCGCTCGTCGCGATGATCGTGCTCACGCAGATCGGCCACTGGTACAAGAAGCATCCGTCGATGAAGAAGAAGGCCGCGGCAGCCGGCCACCCGACGCTGTCGCGCGGCCGCGTGCTCGGCGCGATCGGCGTGCTGGTGCTGCTGGTGTTCTCGAAGTACTTCTACCTCGCGAGCATCAACAGCTATTTCACGTTCTACCTGATCGACAAGTTCCACCTGTCGGTGCAGGCCGCGCAGATCCACCTGTTCGTGTTCCTCGCGGCCGTGGCGGCCGGCACGCTGATCGGCGGGCCGGTGGGCGACCGGATCGGCCGCAAGTACGTGATCTGGGTATCGATCCTCGGCGTCGCGCCGTTCACGTTGCTGCTGCCGTACGCGAACCTGTTCTGGACGACCGTGCTGACCGTGATCATCGGCGTCGTGCTGGCGTCGGCGTTCGCCGCAATCCTCGTCTACGCGACGGAACTGATGCCGGGCAAGGTCGGGATGGTCGCGGGACTGTTCTTCGGCTTCGCGTTCGGCCTCGGCGGTGTCGGCGCGGCCGTGCTCGGCCAGCTCGCCGACGCAACGAGCATCACGTTCGTCTACAAGGTGTGCTCGTTCCTGCCGCTGATCGGCGTGCTGACGATCTTCCTGCCGAACCTCGAAAGCAGCCGGCGCAAGAAGGCGTGACGAACGACCGGCCACCGCGTACATGCGGCGGCCGGTCGAACGGCTCGAATGAAGGAATGAAGAGAACGGCGGCGGCTTCAGGCCGCCGTCGTTGCATGCAGCGTCAGGAAACGCTTGAGGATGCCGGACGAATAGCTGCTCGCGATCGCCGACAGAAAGTGCGAGAACGACTGCGTCGCGTGGTCGTCGGCCGTATCGGAGATCGTGCGCACGAGTGCGAACGGCACGTCGTGCTCCGCGCACACCTGCGCGATCGCGGCCCCTTCCATTTCGACCGCGAGCGCATCCGGCAGCGCGTCACGCAGCGTGACGACCTCGCGCTCGCTCGACACGAAGCGGTCGCCGCTGATGATGAGCCCCGCGTGCAGCGTCGCACCGGCCAGGCCGAAGCGCGCGGCGAACTGCGCGCCCTCTTCCGCGACGAATTGCGTGCACGCGGCCCGCAAGCATGCCGTCAGCGCCGCGTCGGTCGCGAAACGCGTGATGCCGAGCAGCGGCACCTCGTAGCGCGGAAAGAGCGGCGAAGCGTCGAGATCGTGCTGCAGCAGCGTATCGGCCACGACGACATCGCCGACGCGCACCGTGCGCGACACGCCACCCGCGACGCCGGTGAACACGACACCCGCCACGCCGAACACGTGGATCAGCGCACTGACCGTCGCGGCGGCCGCGACCTTGCCGACCCGTGCGAGCGTCACGACGCAGGCCGCGCCATGCACGGTGCCGACGTGATAATCGCGGCGGCCGAGCGTGACCGTCTGCATCGCGCCTTCGGCACGCATCGCGGCGATCAGGTCGCCGAGTTCCTCGGGCAGCGCAGCGAGAATGCCGAGCGGACGAGCCGCAGGCGTCACAACGTTGTCGATGCCCATCATTCCACCGCCTGCAGTTTCGCGACCGCGAGTGCAAGCCACTTCTCGCCGTGCCGCTTGAATTTCACCTGCGCCTTCGCATCGGTGCCGTTGCCTTCGAGCGCGGTGACCGTGCCTTCGCCGAACTTGGTGTGGAACACCTGCTGGCCGACCCGGAAGCCGGTATCGGCCGCGCGCTGCTTGTTCGCGAACGCGGGCAGCGGCGCGGACACGGCCGGGTCGACGATCTGCTCGCGGCTGCCGCCGCCCGGCCGTGCGAACCAGTCGCGCCCGTACCCGGCGTTGTCCGACCGCCCGCCCCAGCGCGAACCGGCCTCGACCTTCGGCGTCAGCCACTTGAGCACATGTTCGGGCAGCTCGTCGAAGAAGCGCGAGCGCACGTTGTAGCGCGTCTGGCCATGCAGCATCCGGCTCTGCGCGAACGACAGGTAGAGCCGCTCCTTCGCGCGCGTGATCGCGACATACATCAGCCGGCGCTCTTCCTCGAGGCCGTCCGATTCGAGCACGCTGTTCTCGTGCGGGAACAGCCCTTCCTCGAGGCCCGTGATGAACACGGCCGAGAATTCGAGCCCCTTCGCCGCGTGCACCGTCATCAGCTGCACGGCGTCCTGCCCAGCCTGCGCCTGGTTGTCGCCGGCCTCCAGCGACGCATGCGACAGGAAGCCGGCGAGCGGCGTCATCGTGTCGGGGTTCTGTGCCGGGTCGGCGGGCGATACCGGATCGAGCACGTCGACCGACGGATCGTCCGTCGCGGTGCCGAGCTCGGGCGCCGCGATCGCGCCCGCGCGCAGCGGGATCGAACGGGCCGGCGTGTCGAGCCCGTAGCCTTCCTCGGCGATGAACGCGGTGGCCGCGTTCACGAGTTCCTGCAAGTTCTCGAGACGGTCCTGGCCTTCGCGCTCGCCCTGGTAGAAATCGGCAAGACCGCTGGCGCGCACGATGTGTTCGACGGTGTCGGGCAGGTTCATCTGCTGCGTATCGGCGCGCATCTTCGCGACCAGGTTCGCGAACCCGCCGAGGCTCGTGCCGGCCTTGCCCGTCACGTAAGGAATCGCGGCGGCCATCGAGCAGCCGTACAGGCGCGCGGCGTCGGCGAGCTGCTCGATCGAGCGCGCGCCGATGCCGCGGGTCGGGAAGTTCACGACGCGCACGAATGCGGTGTCGTCGTTCGGATTGTCGATCAGGCGCAGGTACGCGAGCGCGTGCTTCACTTCCTGGCGTTCGAAGAAGCGCAGGCCGCCGTACACGCGGTACGGAATGCCCGACGACATCAGCGTGTGCTCGATCGAGCGCGACTGCGCGTTGCTGCGGTACAGGACGGCCACTTCACTGCGCGCCATTCCGGTGTTGATCAGCGAGCGGATCTCCTCGACGATCCAGCCGGCTTCTTGCGAATCGGTGCTCGCCTCGTACACGCGCACGGGTTCGCCGTGGCCCGCGTCGGTGCGCAGGTTCTTGCCGAGACGGTGCGCGTTGTTCGAGATCAGCTGGTTCGCCGCGTCGAGGATGTTGCCGTGCGACCGGTAGTTCTGCTCGAGCTTGATCAGGTTGCGCACGCGGAATTCGTCTTCGAAGTCGCGCATGTTGCCGACGTTCGCGCCGCGGAACGCGTAGATCGACTGGTCGTCGTCGCCGACCGCGAAAATCGCGTTCTCGCCGCCCGCGAGCATCTTGAGCCACGCGTACTGCAGCTTGTTGGTATCCTGGAACTCGTCGACGAGGATGTGCTTGAACCGCGCCTGGTAGTGCGCGCGCAGCGGCGCGTTGTACGCGAGCAATTCGTAGCAGCGCAGCAGCAGCTCGGGGAAATCGACCACGCCCTCGCGCTGGCATTGCTGGTCGTACGCCTGGTACAGCTCGACGAACTTGCGGTTGAAGTTGTCGGACGCGTCGACCTTGTCGGGGCGCAGCCCCTGCTCCTTCGCGTTGTTGATGAAGTACTGCACGTTCTTCGGCGGATACTTCTCGTCATCGACGTTCGCCGCCTTCATCAGCCGCTTGATCGCGGACAGCTGGTCGGCGGTATCCAGGATCTGGAAGGTCTGCGGCAGGCCGGCGTCGCGCCAGTGCGTGCGCAGCATCCGGTTGCACAGGCCGTGGAACGTGCCGATCCACATCCCGCGCGTGTCGATCGGCATCATCGCCGACAGGCGCGCCATCATCTCGCGCGCGGCCTTGTTCGTGAAGGTGACGGCGAGCACGGTGGGCGGCGACGCGTAGCCCTGCTGGATCAGCCACGCGATGCGGGTAATCAGTACGCGGGTCTTGCCGCTACCCGCCCCTGCGAGGATCAGCGCCGGTTCGTTCGGCAACGTGACGGCGGCGAGTTGTTCGGGGTTCAGATTGGCGAGCAGATCGGGCATGGAGCGGCAGCGGACGGGCGATAAAAATGCGGACCCGACATTATAAGTCGGCCGCGACGCTTGCCGTCCGTGATCGAGCAAACCTGCTGCAACGGTCGCAGAATGCGCCGATGTGAGGTCCGCAATAGCCGGCAAATATCAATGCGTGGATGCCCGCCGACTCGCCATCAATATCGATGCATCGATAACGGTGACTGACCATCAATATCGATGCATCTATAATTGTCAGATTCGGCATCTAGTTCACACGCATTTTTCGGCAGATTTCCACTATGAGCGACAACACGCTTGCGAAGAGTTTCGAGCCCCACACCATCGAGTCCCAATGGGGGCCTGAGTGGGAAAAGCGCGGCTACGCGGCCCCGGCATTCGACCCGGCCCGCCCCGATTTCTCGATCCAGTTGCCGCCGCCGAACGTGACGGGCACGCTGCACATGGGCCACGCGTTCAACCAGACGATCATGGACGGCCTCACCCGGTACCACCGGATGCTCGGCGAGAACACGCTGTGGTTGCCCGGCACCGACCACGCGGGGATCGCAACCCAGATCGTCGTCGAGCGTCAACTCGACGCGCAGGGCGTGTCGCGCCACGACCTCGGCCGCGAGAAGTTCGTCGAGCGCGTGTGGGAATGGAAGGAAAAGTCGGGTTCGACGATCACCGGCCAGGTGCGTCGCCTCGGCGCGTCGCCCGACTGGTCGCGCGAATACTTCACGATGGACGACAAGATGTCGGCCGCCGTGCGCGACGTGTTCGTCACGCTCTATGAACAGGGCCTGATCTATCGCGGCAAACGCCTCGTCAACTGGGATCCGGTGCTGCTGACCGCCGTGTCGGACCTCGAAGTGGTGAGCGAAGAGGAAAACGGCCACCTGTGGCACATCCGCTACCCGCTCGTCGACGGCTCGGGCTCGCTGACCGTTGCCACGACCCGCCCGGAAACGATGCTCGGCGACGTCGCGCTGATGGTCCACCCGGAAGACGAGCGCTATGCGCACCTGATCGGCAAGCTCGTCACGCTGCCGCTGACGGGCCGCGAGATCCCGGTGATCGCCGACGACTACGTCGACCGCGAGTTCGGCACGGGCGTCGTGAAGGTCACGCCCGCGCACGACTTCAACGACTACCAGGTCGGCCAGCGTCACAAGATCGCGCCGATCGAGATCCTGACGCTCGACGCGAAGATCAATGACAACGGCCCCGAGCAGTATCGCGGCCTCGACCGCTTCGACGCGCGCAAGGCGATCGTCGCCGACCTCGACGCCGAGGGTTTCCTCGACTCGGTGAAGCCGCACAAGCTGATGGTGCCGCGCGGCGACCGTACGGGCGTCGTGATCGAGCCGATGCTGACCGACCAGTGGTTCGTCGCGATGACGAAGCCGGCGCCGGAAGGCACGTTCAACCCCGGCAAGTCGATCACGGAAACGTCGCTCGACGTCGTGCGCAACGGCCAGATCAAGTTCGTCCCGGAAAACTGGACGACCACCTACTACCAGTGGCTCGAGAACATCCAGGACTGGTGCATCTCGCGCCAGCTGTGGTGGGGCCACCAGATTCCCGCGTGGTACGGCGAGAACGGCGAGGTGTTCGTCGCCCGCAACGAGGAAGAAGCGCGCGCGAAGGCTGCCGCGAAGGGTTATGCGGGCGCGCTGAAGCGCGACGAAGACGTGCTCGACACGTGGTTCTCGTCGGCGCTGGTGCCGTTCTCGTCGCTCGGCTGGCCGAACGAAACGCCTGAACTGAAGCACTTCCTACCGTCGTCCGTGCTCGTCACGGGCTTCGACATCATCTTCTTCTGGGTCGCCCGGATGGTGATGATGACCACGCACTTCACGGGCCAGGTGCCGTTCCACACCGTGTACGTGCATGGCCTCGTGCGTGACGCGGAAGGCCAGAAGATGTCGAAGAGCAAGGGCAACACGCTCGACCCGATCGACATCGTCGACGGCATCGACCTCGACACGCTGGTCGCGAAACGCACGACGGGCCTGATGAACCCGAAGCAGGCCGCGACGATCGAGAAGAAGACGCGCAAGGAATTCCCGGACGGCATCGCCGCGTTCGGCACCGACGCGCTGCGCTTCACGATGGCATCGATGGCAACGCTCGGCCGCAACGTGAACTTCGACCTCGCGCGCTGCGAAGGCTACCGCAACTTCTGCAACAAGCTGTGGAACGCCACGCGCTTCGTGCTGATGAACTGCGAAGGCCACGACTGCGGCAGCGACAAGCCGGAAGTCTGCGGCGCGGGCGATTGCGGCCCGGGCGGCTACCTCGACTTCTCGGCGGCCGACCGCTGGATCGTGTCGCTGCTGCAGCGCACCGAGGCCGACATTGCGAAGGGCTTCGCTGATTACCGCTTCGACAATATCGCCAGCAGCATCTACAAGTTCGTGTGGGACGAATACTGCGACTGGTATCTCGAACTCGCGAAGGTGCAGATCCAGAACGGCACGCCGGAACAGCAGCGCGCGACGCGCCGCACGCTGCTGCGCGTGCTGGAAACGGTGCTGCGCCTCGCGCACCCGATCATCCCGTTCATCACCGAAGCACTCTGGCAGAAGGTCGCGCCGCTGGCGGGCCGCTATCCGCAGGGCAAGGCCGAGGGCGAAGCGTCGCTGATGACGCAGGCGTACCCGGTCGCGAACCTGCAGAAGATCGACGAGGCGTCCGAGCAGTGGGCGGCCGACCTGAAGGCGATCGTCGACGCGTGCCGCAACCTGCGCGGCGAGATGAGCCTGTCGCCGGCCACCAAGGTGCCGCTGCTTGCAGCCGGCGATGCCGAGCGCCTGCGCTCGTTCGCACCGTACGTCCAGGCGCTTGCACGCCTGTCGGAAGTGCAGATCCTCGCGGACGAAGCAGCGCTCGACAAGGAAGCGCACGGCGCGCCGATCGCGATCGTCGGGCCGAACAAGCTGGTGCTGAAGGTCGAGATCGACGTTGCAGCCGAACGCGAACGTCTGTCGAAGGAAATCGCGCGCCTGACGGGCGAGATCGTGAAGTGCAATGCAAAGCTCGGCAACGAGGCATTCGTCGCGAAAGCGCCGCCGGCCGTGGTCGAACAGGAGCAGAAGCGCGTCGCGGAATTCCAGAGCACCCTTGAGAAACTGCGCGCGCAGCTGGATCGGTTGCCTGCGTAACAAACCGCAAGGTCGTTTGCGTTCACTATAATGCGGGCGTGAACATAAACCGTCTGACAAATCGATTACAGGAATAAAGGTTCGATCATGTTGAAAGTCACCAAGGCGGTATTCCCTGTTGCCGGTCTCGGCACACGCTTCCTCCCGGCAACGAAGGCAAGCCCGAAGGAAATGCTGCCGGTCGTCGACAAGCCGCTGATCCAGTACGCAGTCGAGGAAGCGATCGCCGCCGGCATTACCGAGATGATCTTCGTCACCGGGCGCAGCAAGCGCGCGATCGAGGATCACTTCGACAAGTCGTATGAAATCGAGGCCGAGCTCGAGGCGCGCGGCAAGGAAAAGCTGCTCGAGCTCGTGCGCAGCATCAAGCCCAGCCATGTCGACTGCTTCTACGTACGCCAGCCGGAAGCGCTCGGCCTCGGCCATGCGGTGCTGTGCGCGGAAAAGCTCGTGGCCGACAACCCGTTCGCGGTCATCCTTGCCGACGACCTGCTCGACGGCAACCCGCCCGTGATGAAGCAGATGGTCGACGTGTTCGACCACTATCACAGCTCGGTGATCGGCGTCGAAGAGATCCCGCCGTCGGAAACGAAGTCGTACGGGATCGTCGACGGCAAGGAGTGGGAGGAGTCGATCGTCAAGATGTCGGCGATCGTCGAAAAGCCGGCGCCGGAAGTCGCGCCGTCGAACCTCGGCGTGGTCGGCCGCTACATCCTGAAGCCGCGGATCTTCCAGCACCTGCGCGCGCTGAAGCCCGGCGCGGGCGGCGAGTTGCAGCTCACCGACGCGATCCAGTCGCTGCTCGCCGATGAGCAAGTGCTGGCCTACAAGTACCAGGGCACGCGCTACGACTGCGGCAGCAAGCTCGGCTACCTGAAGGCGACGGTCGAATTCGCGCTGCGCCACTCGGAAGTCGGTGCGGACTTCGACGCGTACCTGCGCACGCGCGGCGGCGCGCACCCGGCCGACTGAACGCGGCCAGGGCACCAGGGCTCACTCCGGTGAGCCCGCCCTCACCTCACCGGCCGCCGCTCAGCGCGCGTTGGCCGGCTTCACCGAGACGACGCCCGGCATCCCGCCCGCGTCGTCTTTTTTCGTCTTGACGAGCCAGCCGCCGCCGTCGCCGAAGGGCACCTTCGCGAGCGCGCTCTTCACGAGCGCCGGCGCGGCCTGCTGCGTGCCGGGATCGCGATCGCGCAGCGCCGCCGATACGCGGTAGACGTCGGCGCCCGATTTCGCGTCGACGAAACGCAGCGTCAGCACATGGCGATATACGCGGCCCATGAACGGCAGCGCGAACGGCGCCGGCCCGTCGACCGTCACGCATGCACTGCTCGCGGCGCCACACCCGTCGGCGCTCGCCGCGACCGAGGCCGGCTGCGTCGCATACGCGATCGACAGCCGGTAGTGCGCGGCCGCGAGCGGCTTCGCATCGAAGCCGCGGTGCGCGAGTTCGTCGCGCACGAGCGTCTCGATCTGCCGGTATTCGGCATCGTCGGCCTGCGCGGCCGTCCGCACGAAATCGTAACCGTGCGCATCGGCGGCGAACGCGTTCGGCTGCCCGACCGCACTCACGCCGCTCGTCACACCGGCGCAACCCGTCAACAGCGACGCCGCCAGCGCGGTCGCTGCCCATTCCTTTCTCATGGCTTTCCCCAAATGCCTGCCGTCGCACCCGGCCCTGTCAGGCGGACGGCTCGTCGATCGCAGGCAGCGACACCGTCACCGCGGTGCCGACACCCACCTCGCTGTCGACCGACACGCTGCCCCCATGGCGCGTGACGACCGTCTTCACGAATGCCATGCCGAGCCCGGAACCCGAGATCTCGGGCCGCTCGCCGGCATGGAACCGCTTGAAACGCTCGAACAGATGCCGCTGATCTTCCGGCGCAATGCCGTATCCCCGATCGCGAATCGTACAGAACATCCGTTTCGACGCGTGCTCGACCGCCAGCGTACACGTGATCACGGTACCGGACGGACTGTATTTGACTGCATTGTTCAGCAGGTTCACGAACGCGCGCGTGATCAGCGAGCGATCCGCGCGCACCCAGCACATGTCGGTGCCGACATCGGTGTCGACGCGGATGTGCTTCGCCTGTGCCTGCGGCCACACCTCGTCGCTCGCATCGATCAGCACGTCGACGAGGCTCGTCACGTCGAGCTGGTACACCTGCGACTCCGCGCGCGCCAGCTGCACGAACTCGTCGGCCAGCGACAGCGCGCGATGCGCATAGCGTTCGATCCGCGCGAGGAGCCCGCGCATCGCGTCGGTCTCGGCGCGGTCGCGTTCGATCTCGACGAGCGCGAGAATCGACGCCTGCGGCGAGCGCATGTCGTGCGACAGCAGGTGCAACGCTTCCTCGCGCTGCCGCTCGGCCGCGTGCAGTTCGGTCACGTCGACGAGACCGGCGATCCAGCCCGTCACGCGGCCCTGCGCGTTCGTGCAAGCCGCGTAGCGTAGCAGATGGTCGAGCCCGTCGCGATCGCGCACCTCGATGCCGCGGGCCATCGCGTCGTGTTCGGCCTCGAGCGTCGGGTCGAGCACGGCCGGCCAGTGCTCGCGGATCGCCACGTCGTGTTCGACGTTGCCGTCGACGGTCTTCATGAACGTCAGCTCGCCGAGCGCGGTGCGCAGCGGCCGCCCTTCCGGCAACGGCAGCGCGAGGCGCGACCCGTAGCGCTTGGCCGCATGGTTCGCGATCAGCACGGTGCCGGCCAGGTCGGTCACGAAGATCGGCTCGGGCATGCTGTCGAGGCTGTCCCACACGAAGCGCTTCATGTCCTGCACGCGCTGCGCGGCTTGTGCCATCAGCGCCATCTGCCGCTCGAGCACGTCGCCGCCGACGCTGCGCGTGCGCGGCGCCTCGGGCAGCAGGTGCGGCTCGTCGGCGAGCCGCTGCAGCTCGCGGCGCAAGTACGACATCGTCATTTCGAGGCGCCGCCAGTTCCAGATCGGGTAGACGGCGACCAGCCCGAAGATCGCGGGCGCCGGCGACAGCCAGATGCGTGCCGCGAACAGCAGCGCCATGCTCGCGACGACGGCGAGCGCGGCGAGGCTCAGCGTCAGCAGCAGCGCGCGCCACGGCGACAGCATCAGGAAGCCGCCCAGCAGCGCGGCAAGCGGCAGCAGCGACGCGGCGAACAGCCCGGCGCGCGACGCGGGCGAGATCGCACTGCCGGTCGCCAGCATGTCGAGCACGTTGGCATGGATATACACGCCGGCGAGCGGCCCGAACTCGCCGGACACGGGCGTCGCGAAGCGGTCGTACAGCCCCGACGCCGTCACGCCGACGACGACGATCTTGCCGCGCAGCGCGTCGGGCTTCACGCGCCCTTCGAGCACGTCGTTGAACGACAGCGTCGGATAAGCGGGCGTGTTGCGGCTGAACGGGATCAGGTAGCGGCCCTCGCCGGCCGCGTCGCGCGACAGGTCGTGCGCGTGCGCGCCGGGTGCACCGCCGACCGGATGCAGCCGGCCGCCCTGGATCGCCTGGTACACCGGCACCATCAGTTGCGGCCAGCGCACGCGGCCGTCGCTTTCGAACAGCGCAACGCTGCGTACGATGCCGTCGCGGTCGACTTCGAGATTGATGTGGCCGAGCCCGACCGCGCGCGCCGCGAGCGCGGCCACCGGCGGATCGACCGCGCGCGTGCCGTCCGCCTGCTCGGGGCTCAGCAGCACGGGCAGGAAGGTCGGTACGTGGCTCATCGCATCCGCGAACGCGCGATCCTCCGGCGACGGTTCGGTAAACAGCACGTCGTAGACGACGGCAGCCGGCTGCGCGCGCGCCAGCGTATCGAGCAGCCGCGCATGCACGTCACGCGGCCATGGCCAGCGGCCGAGCGCGGACACGCTCCGGTTGTCGATGTCGACGACGACCACGTCGGGCGACAGCGGCAGGCTGCGCAACATCAGCAGCCGGTCGTAGATCAGGCCGTCGACGCTTCCCGACAGGCGGCCGAGCGCGCATACGAGGATCACCGCGATCCCGAGGCAGCCGATCGCGATCCATTCGATCAGGAAGCGGCGGCCGAGGCCCCGCCGCGGGGAAACGGAGTCGGGTTTCATGCGCCGCGAATCAGCGCGACAGCGTGAACGCGCTGACCGGACTGGTCTTCTCGTAGAACTTGCCGCCCTCGAACTCCTCGACGGTCACGGCCCAGAAATAGTCGCCCGGCGGCAGATGCGCGACGGTGATCTGGCGCGCATGCAGGCCGACCTGGTCGACGACCGGCGCGCTCAGGTCCTTCGAGCGCGACAGCACGAACCGGTAGCGCGCATCCTTGCCCGAACCGTTCGGCGACCAGCGGAACTCATAGCCGCCGGCACCCGGCGACGCGCTCGCGTCGAGCCCCATTACGCGGCGTTCGAACGCGTACGTGCGCGGCCGGCCCTCGAGGCCGTTCGCATCGATCGCGGCGACCCGCACGAAGTAGTTCCCGTTCGGTACGCCGTGGAAGACTGCGCGCGGCGAATCGGTGCGCGTTTCGCTGAACAGGTCGAGCAGCCCCGCGTCGTGCGCGAGCTGCACGCGGTACGCATGCGCCTGGGCGAGCGGTGCGACGTCGAACGTGACGTCGGGCTCGTCCTGCACCTTGTCGGGATTCGCGAGCGCCGGCGCGGACAGCAGCTCGACGGGCGCGCCGACGGCACCGGACGACGTCGCGACGCTGCCGAAATTCGCATGCACGAGCGTCGGGCCGGCCGGCTGCCGGTCGCCCGCGACACCGACGGTGCCATCGAGCACTTCGACGCGCGTCGACGCATTGCCGGCCGCGTCGTAATTCACGCGAAAGTGCGTGCCGCGCACGCCGGCCACGACCGACGGCGAACGGATCTGGAAGCGGTCTTCGCGTTTCTTCAGATGGGTGACCTCGCTGTCGACCGAGCCGCGCGTGAGTTCGAACTCACGATCGAGCGTGCCGGTCAGCACCGTGCGGCGCAGCGCCTTCAGGTCGAGCTGGCTGTCGGGCGGCAGGCTCATGTGCGTGCCGTCGGCCAGCTCGAGCGTCACGAAGCCGTTCGGGCCCGTGCGCACGCGGTCGCCTTCGGCGAGGGTCGCATCGTTCGCGAGCGGCGTAAAAGCGTCGCCGGACGCACGTTCGGCCGTGCCCTGCACCGCGACGACGCGCGCGGTCAGCTTTTCCTTGCGCAGACGCGCGACCGGCAGCTTCAGCGCGATGCCGGGCTGCAGGTGCTTCGGTGCGGGCACGCCGTTGATCTGCTGAAGCAGCTGCCAGTCGTCCGCGCCCTGCAGATAGCGCGCGGCGACGTCGTACAGCGTGTCGCCCGCCTGCGTACGATAGACGACCATCTTGCCTGCCGCGGCGGGCGGCTGCGCAGCCGCATGCTGCGCAGCAAACGCGAACGCGACCGCGCAGGCCGCGTGCAGCGCGATCGTGCGCCGGGGCGCCGTGCGCTGCGTGATTCCCGTGGTCACTCCGGTTCTCCCTGGCCGACCCGCTCGAGCCGGTAGCCGTAGCCGTAGATCGGCGCAAGGCGATAGCCGTTTTCGGGCCGCAGGCCGAGCTTGGTGCGCAGCATCGAGATGTGCGTATCCATCGTGCGCGACGGGATGTCGGTCGCCTGCTTCCACACGAGATCGAGAATGTGCGCGCGCGACAGCGGCCGGTCGAGGTGCTGGAACAGCAGCAGTGCGAGTTCGAATTCCTTCTGCGTGAGGCTCACGGCCTTGTCGCCGACGTAGGCCTGCTTCAGGTTCACGTCGAAACGGAATTGATCGAATTCGCGAACGGTCGCCTCGGCGTTGACCGGATACGCACGGCGCAGCAGCGAGCCGATGCGCGCGCGCAAGATCGGGCCCGACACGGGCTTGACCACGTAATCGTCGGCGCCGGCATTGAGGATCTGCGTGATCCCCGCCTCGTCGTCACGGCTCGTCATGAAGATGATCGGCAGGCTGTGCTCGGTCTGATTGGCACGCACCCACTTCAGCACTTCCTCGCCGGACATGTCGGGCACGTTCCAGTCGAGCACCAGCAGATCGAACGTCTCGCGCTGCAGACGCTTCTTCAGGGCCTTGCCTTCCTTGAACGCATAGCACGTATGGCCAACGGCCGTCAGCGTTTGACTGACGAAATCCGTCTGGGCCGGATCGTCATCCAGTACAGCAATTCTCATAGCACCCCGCAAATCGAAATCGATTCGTCCAGTTCAGCTCCCCGCCCCCATCCCGCCGCGCAGCACGCGCGCGGCTGCAGAATACCGGCCGGCGAGCCGTCGTTCGCCGCTCGCGCCACCTGCGCAAACCGGCGCCCCCGGCTAAATATCTCAAAAACGGGGTACGGACGAACCGGCGATTTCATCATAGTAGTATGAAATTCGCCAATAAATTGCGCGGACTACCGTCTTTTCTTCGAATAATCCTTTCTACCGCGCAATCGAGCGCCTAGTCGACGCCCGCGATACCGGCCACCGACTCGGCGACATCGTCGGCCGGCACACGCGGCGACAGCGGTTCCGAACGCGCCGGTTGCACAAGCATCCGCTGCAGCTGGCCGCGCACACGCTCCCACGCGGTGGCCGCATAGTCCGGTTGGCTCGCCGCCCACGCCTGCGCCAGATCGAACACACGTTCGATCGTCGCACCGCAGTAGGTCAGGCCCGAGCCGTCGTCCTGCGCGGCATCGCGCAGCCGTTCGTCGAGCCACTCGGCCAGCCACGGCATCTCGGCCGCGGCCGAATCCGCGTAGGCCTCCAGCGCGGCACGCGCGTGGCGATCCCGTTGCGGGTCGAGCTCGATACGGCTCAGTCCCGATACGCTGCGTTCCGCTCCGGACGGACTTCGAATGGTCCCTGGTCTGAAGGACATGTCCTCTCCCCGTTGTACGACGGTAGCGTCAGGCATGGCCCCCGTGCCCGCCGTATGACGTACCGTGGCCGGCGCATCCGCTGGGAGCGGACGACCGGCCGGGTCAGTATACGCAGCCGATCACGAAGCGAGGTTTAAGAATTGTCAGAAAAGTGTGGCCGGCGCCAGGCGCTGCCGGCGCCGTGATGCGAGCCGTCAGCGGCGGCGCATCAGGAACACGAAGGTCTTGTCCTGTGTCGTCGATTCGACGATCTCGTTGCCCGTCTGCTTCGCGAACGCGGCGAAATCGCGCTGCGAGCCCGGATCGGTCGCGAGCACCTTGAGGATTTGCCCGCTTTCCATATCGGCGAGCGCTTTCTTGGCACGCAGGATCGGCAACGGGCAATTGAGCCCGCGCGCGTCCACTTCCTTGTGAATCTGCATCGGCTGTCGACCTTCGAATGACGCGCCATTCAAGGCGCGGAAAGAAGCGGTGATTTTACCGCAGCGCCGCCGTGCCTGCCCGGGCCGTCAGCGGCGCGACGCCCGCGGACACCGGGCTCAGGTGCCCGAGAAGCCGCCCGCGAGCCGCTCGCGCAGGTGCCGCACGAGCGCGCGCACCGCGCTCGGCACCACCGGGCTGTACGGGCGGATCGCGAAGATGTGGTCGCCGAACGCGCCCGACGGCCGCCAGCCGTCGAGCAGCGCGACGAGCCGGCCGGCGTCGAGATCGCGCTGCGCGCTGAAATCCGGCAGCAGCGCGATGCCGAGCCCGCCGAGCGCAGCCTCGCGCATCGCCTCGCTGTTGTTTGCCGCGAAACTGCCGCGCACGGGCACGCTTACGCGCTCGCGGCGCCGGCCGTCCGGCTCGAAGCTCCACGCGGCCGGTTCGTTGTCGCGCAGGTAGCATAGGCAGCTGTGGTCGACCAGTTCGCTCGGGTGCCGCGGCTCGCCGCGCGCGTCGAGATAGTCGCGGCTCGCGACCAGCAGCGAGCGCGTGTCGCACAACTTCCACGCGACGTGGGTCTGCGGCGCGGTGGTCGTATGGCGGATCGCGAGGTCGAAGCCCTCCTGCGTCAGCGAATGCAGCCGGTCCGACAGGTCGAGTTCGATCTGCACGCCCGGATGCTGGCGCAGGAAATCGGGCAGGTGCGGCACGACCTGCTGGCGCCCGAGCGCGACCGGCACCGTCACGCGCAGCAAGCCGCGCGGCTCGCCGGCCAGATCCTTCACGCGCGCGAAGTGCTGCCCGATCGACTCGAACGCGTCGCGCGTGCTGTCGACGAGCGTCTGGCCCGCGTCGGTGAGCCGCACGCTGCGCGTCGTACGTCGCACGAGCGGCACGCCGGCGGCCTTTTCGAGATCGGCGATGCGCTGGCTCATCGCGGCCTTGCTGATGCCGAGCCGCTGTGCGGCAGCCGTGAAACTGCCGGCCGCGGCCAGCACCGTCAGCGAATGGATATGTGGCCAGAGCGCCTGGACATTTTGCTGATTCATCCGGTGATTATTCAGAATTCTGAACAGTGAATCAAGCTGCGCGGCCTTCTCCCGCCCTGCCCGTTTGCCTAGACTTGGTGCTGTCCACCCCCACCCGATCCCCAGGAGACACGATGAATCCGGTTCCCGCGTACACCTCCGACGCCGACGTCGGCCACTATGTCGACGGCGCGCCCGTCGCCGGCCGCAGCGGCCGCTTCCAGGACGTCCTCAACCCGGCGCTCGGCCGCGCGGTGCGCCGCGTCGCGCTCGCCGACGACAGCGAAGTGCAGCAGGCCGTCGCGTCGGCCCACGCCGCGTTCCCGGCCTGGGCCGCGACGCCGCCGATCCGCCGCGCGCGCGTGATGCACCGCTTCCTGCAACTGATGAACGAGCACCGCGACGCACTTGCGGCGATCATTACCGCCGAGCACGGCAAGGTGTTCTCCGACGCGCAGGGCGAAGTCGCCCGCGGCATCGACATCATCGAATTCGCCTGCGGCGTGCCGCAACTGCTGAAGGGCGACTTCACCGACCAGGTCAGCACCGGCATCGACAACTGGACGATGCGTCAGCCGCTCGGCGTCGTCGCGGGCATCACGCCGTTCAACTTCCCGTGCATGGTGCCGTGCTGGATGTTCCCGGTCGCGATCGCGACGGGCAATACGTTCGTGCTGAAGCCGAGCGAGCGCGACCCGTCGGCAGCCTTGTTCATCGCCGACCTGCTCACGCAGGCCGGGCTGCCGGCCGGCGTGTTCAACGTCGTGCAAGGCGACAAGGGCGCGGTCGACGCGCTGCTCGATCACCCCGACGTGCAGGCCGTCAGCTTCGTCGGCTCGACGCCGATCGCGGCCTACGTGCAGCAGCGTGCCGTGCAATCCGGCAAGCGTGTGCAGGCACTCGGCGGCGCGAAGAATCACCTCGTCGTGATGCCCGACGCGAACCTCGAGCAGGCCGTCGATGCGCTGATCGGCGCCGCGTACGGCTCGGCCGGCGAACGCTGCATGGCGATCAGCGTCGCGGTGCTGGTTGGCGACATTGCGGACCAGATCGTGCCGCTGGTGGCCGAGCGCGCGCGCAAGCTGGTGATCGGCGACGGGATGTCGCCGGAAGTCGAGATGGGCCCGATCGTCACCGGCGATGCGTTGAAGCGTATCGAAGGCTATATCGAGCAAGGCGTGAACGAAGGCGCGCAACTGGTGGTCGACGGCCGCGGGCTGCGCGTACCGGGCCGCGAGGCCGGCTTCTTCACCGGCGGCACCCTGTTCGACCACGTGACGCCCGACATGCGCATCTACAAGGAAGAAATCTTCGGGCCCGTGCTCGGCTGCGTGCGCGTGAAGGATTTCGGCGAGGCGGTCGACCTGATCAACGCGCACGAGTTCGGCAACGGCGTGTCGTGCTTCACGAGCGACGGCGGCATCGCGCGCGAGTTCTCGCGGCGCATCCAGGTCGGCATGGTCGGCATCAACGTGCCGATTCCGGTGCCGATGGCGTGGCACGGCTTCGGCGGCTGGAAGAAGAGCCTGTTCGGTGACATGCACGCGTACGGCGAGGAAGGCGTGCGCTTCTACACGCGCCAGAAGTCGGTGATGCAGCGCTGGTCGTCGAGCATCGGCAAGGGTGCCGAATTCGCGATGCCGACCGCGAAGTAACCGCCTGACGGCACGCCGCCCGCCGATCGGTCGCGCGGGCGGTACGCCGGCAGGCTGCGTCAGCCGGCCTGCGTGCCGTGCGCGCCGTCGGCGGTCGGCAGGTATGACAGTTCGAGCCGGTACGCGAGCGCGACGAACAGGCTCTGCGCGAGGCCCATCGTGGCCGTCAGCGCGCGGAAGCCGAACGTCGCGCTGTCCTGCACCATCAGCGTCACCTCGGCCTCCCGCGCCAGCGGGCTCATCCGGCTGTCGGTGATCGCGATCAGCCGCGCGCCGCGCTGCACGGCCTGCTGCGCAACCTGCACGGTTTCCTCCGCATACGGCAT
This sequence comes from Burkholderia sp. AU30198, assembly GCF_020419825.1. Lineage (NCBI taxonomy): Bacteria > Pseudomonadati > Pseudomonadota > Betaproteobacteria > Burkholderiales > Burkholderiaceae > Burkholderia > Burkholderia sp. AU30198. Next base: position 35,793 of record NZ_JAIZSA010000006.1, read on the forward strand.
GAACGAGATGACGATCATCACGTCGCCCTCGCGCACCGACCGGATCTGGCCGAGATGCATGCTGCCGAGCGCACTGAACAGGCCGATGCGCTTGTCGGTGTGCTGCAATGCATAGTCGAGGTACACGGCGATCGGAAACGCGCGCCGCGAGCCCGCGATCCAGATCGCCTGCGTGTCGGCGAGCAGGTCGACGGCCTGCGCGAGCGCCTGCGAATCGAGCGTCTGCCGCAGCTGCTGCATCCCGGCAATACTGCCCTTGATGAATTCGTCGGCGATCTGCTCGGGCTGCAGGCTCGACGAGCCCGATTCGATCACGTCGCGCAGCCGCAGGTTGTACGCACGCCCTGGCGCGATCTGCTGGGCGAGGCCTTCGCGGAACAGCTTCTGCATCTCGGAGAAGCCGGAAAACCCGAAATGCTTCGCGAAGCGCACGACGGCCGACGGCTGGACGCCGCACGCTTCCGCGAGCGACTGGATGCCTTCCAGGCCAAGCTGGTCCCGATGCGTTTCCACGTGGCGCGCAATCACCTTCAGGCGATTGCTGAGGCCGTCGTACTCCTGCGTCAGATGCTGCAGGAACTGCTCGACAGTGGCGGGAGGTTTCTCGGATGAGCTCATCGGATAGCGCGAAGTTGACGGCCCCGACGTGCGCGCGAGGTTGACGAACGCGGCCCGGGGCTCACCTGGATACATGCATGAAGGGCGAATTTAATCACGTTTGCGGCGCGGCCCGCGCCGCGTGCTCGCTCCCACGCGCTCGATCATCACTTGCCTACGCTCCACGGCAATACTGGAAGCGATTGTCCAACGCTCTCGCGGCGTCGTAAAGATTAGGGTGTCTACCAAGGCCGGCCGCCGGTGCGAAGCCTTGCACGACGGGCGCGCCGCGCACCGCAGCCGGCCCGTCGCGCGCGGTTCAGCGATAGTCGACCCACACGCCGCCCGCATCGGCGGAGCGCACGCAGTTCTCGACCCAGCGCACACCTTCCACGCCCGCATGGACGTCCGGATAGCGGATGCTCTTCAACGCCGCGGCGTCGCCGCGATCGGCCGCATCCATCGCGAGCGCGAAGCGCGCATAGAGATTCGACCACGCCTCGAACAGCCCTTCCGGATGCCCGGCGCCGATGCGATCCTCGCGCAATGCGTGCGGATGCAGATAACCCATCCCGCGATCGAGCACCTGCGCGGGCTGCCCCTGCACTTCGTAGCGCAACTGGTTCGGATGCTCGTCCCACCACTCGACACTCGCCTTCGAGCCGATCACGCGCACCTTCTGGCTGTGCATCGAGCCTGCATTCACCGCGCTCGACCACACGTAGCCGACCGCGCCCGTGTCGTATTCCATGATCGTGAACGCGTTGTCTTCCAGCGGCGCGCGGCTTTTCACGAAGCTCTGCCGCGAACACATCAGCCGCCGGATCTTCAGCTCGGGCGCCATCACTTCGGAGATGTACAGCGGATGCGTGCCGATGTCGCCGAGCACGTAGCTCGGGCCCGCGATCTTCGGATCGACGCGCCAGCGCGCGGCCGCGCTCGCGGCCTCGACGCCCTCGCTGTGGAACCCGTGCGCGAACTGCATCTGCACGATGCGGATCTCGCCGAGATCGCCGCGCGCGATCATCTCGCGCGCCTGTTCGATCATCTGGTGTCCGGAATAGCCATACGCGACGCCGACGATCCGGTTCTTCTCGACCGACAGCCGCTCCAGCGCCTCGGCCTCCTCGGTCGTGAAGCACAGCGGCTTCTCGCAGACCACGTGCAGCCCCGCGTTCAGCGCGGCGCGGCAGATCTCGAAGTGCGTGTTGTTCGGCGTCGCGATCGACACCGCGCGAATGCCGTCCGGACGGCGCGCCTCGGCGTCGAACATCGTCGCGTAGTCGGGATAGCAGCGCTCGGCCGCGACGCCGAGCTTCACGCCGAACTGGCGGCCGCGTTCGGGATCGATGTCGAATGCGCCGGCGACCAGCTGGAAGCTGCCGTCGCGCAACGCGGCCGACCGGTGGCTGTAGCCGATCTGGCTGCCGAGCCCGCCGCCGACCATGCCCCAGCGAATCGAATGTCCAAGCAGAATCTGTCCGTCGATCATGATTGTGTCGTTCCTTGTCCGTAGTCAGATCATCAAGCGAAACCGGCCGACGCGAGAAACGCGCGGCTCGCGGCCACGTCGCGCAGGCTCGTGCCGGCATTGCGCGGGTCGCGCTCCTGTTCGATCGTGATGTAGCCGGCGTAGCCGATCTCGTCGAGCGCCTGCTTGATCGACCGGTAGTCGAGCACGCCCTTGCCGATCGGGCACATCACGCCGCGCGCGCAAGCCGCGAAGAACGCGATGTGCTCGCCCATCACCGCGTCGTACACGGCCGCGTCGATGTCCTTGAAATGCACGTAGTCGAGGCGCGCCGCGTGGCGGCGCAGCCAGGTTTCCGGATCCATGCCCGAGTAGTACAGGTGGCCCGTGTCGAGACACAGGCCGGCCGTGTCGGCCGGGATGTCGGCGATGATCCGGTCGATCTCGTCCGCGAACTCGATGTAACCGCCCGCATGCGGATGGATCACCGTGCGCACGCCGAATGCGTCGCGCGCGAGCGTCGCGATCTGCCGGATGTGCTCGACCATCGTCGACCAGCTTTCGTCCGACAGCCGCGGCGCGCGATCGCCATGGCCCGCCGCGTAGTCGCGTTCCTCATGGCCCCAGTCCATCACGACCAGGTACGGCGCCGCATGGCGCTGGCCGTCCTGCGTCGGCAGCTTCGGCAGCCGCGTGATCAGCGCGCAGATCTCGCGCGTCTGGCGCAGCAGGTTCGGCAGGTTCGCCGGCGACACGAGATCATCGAAGATCGTGCCGGCGGTGATGCTCAGGCGCTGCCGCTCCAGCTCCGCGCTCACCACGTCGAGTTCCAGCGGGATGTAGCCGTATGGCCCAAGCTCGATACCCGAGTAGCCGGCCTGCGCCGCCTCGGCGAGCACGTGCCGCCACGGCGGCAGATGTGGATTCTTTACATCGTCGACACCCCAGCAGCAGGGCGCACAGCCAATCTTCATCGTCATGTCGGTCGATCCGGCAGGAATGCGCAGGGTTCAGCCGCAATAGAACGCGGGACGTTCGGCCATCGCGATCGGCTCGACCGCCCCGCTCTTTTGCGCACGCACGCACGCGTCGGCCGCGACCGCCGCAGCGTAGCCGTCCCAGGCCGACGGCCCGGTCAGCGCGTGCGCCCGCACGCCGTCGATGAACGCCTGCAGTTCGACGTCGTACGACGCGATGAAGCGCTCCTTCCAGTCGGTCATGATCTCGACCGACTTTCGCGCCGCATGCTTGAGCCCCACCGCAGGCGGATCGGGCAGCTTCGCGATGCCCTGCTCGCCCACCACCTCGCACTGGATGTCGTAGCCGTACTGGCAGTTCACGAAGATCTCGACGTCGATACGCACGCCACTCGCGGTTTCCAGCAGCACGATCTGCGGATCGGCGAGATGCGCGGACGCATGGCGCGTCTTCTTCGGATAGACGACCTGGGTGCTCACGTAGTCCTCGCCGAGCAGCCAGCGCAGCACGTCGAGTTCGTGGATCAGCGTGTCGGTGATCGCCATGTCGGTCGTGTAGCGCTCGCCGACCGACTGGTTGCGGTGCGCGCAATGCAGCATCAGCGGCGCGCCGATCTCGCCGCTGTCGATCACGCGCTTCAGCGCGCGATAGCCTTCGTCGTACGGACGCATGAAGCCGACCTGCACGAGCCGCTTGCCGTGCGCGACTTCAGCCTCGACGATCCGCATGCAACCGTCGGCCGTGACGGCGAGCGGCTTCTCGCAGAAAACGGGCTTGCCGTGCGCGATTGCATCGAGCACGAACGCTTCGTGCGTCGGCCCCCACGACGTGACGAGCACGGCCTGCACGTCGGCGGCCGCGACCACCTCGTGGCCATCGCCATAGATCTCGGCATCGAGCCCGTACTTCGTCACCGCGTCACGCGCCTGCTGCGGATCGATGTCGTTGACGGCCACGACCCGCGCGCCGGACAGCGTGCGGGTCAGTCTGCGAATATGGTCCTGGCCGATCGCACCGCAGCCGATCACGCCGATTTGCAAGGTCATCTCAAAGTCTCCAGTCGTTCATTGGCGGTGCGGCACGCGCCGCACCGGTCAGTCATCCGTCAGCGCGTCGTGCGATCGAAATGACGATCGACGTAGCGCTGGATCGTGTCGCGCATGTAACGCGACGATGCTTCCGCGCGGTCCTCCCACGCGAACACGCACGACGACATCACGCCGTCGAAGCCTGCCACGCCGAGTGCGCGGAAAAACACGTCCCAGTCGATCTCGCCCTGCCCGATGTCGAGATGCTGGTGCACGCGGACCTGGTTCGAACCGGGCGGGTTCACGATGTAGCGCAGCTGGCTGCTCTTGCGGTGGTCGAAGGTGTCGGCCACGCGCACGTGCGCGAGAATCGGCGCGGCCTGCGCGATCATCGCGGCCATGTCGTCGCCGTAGTAGAAGGTGTGCGGCGCGATGTACGACAGCTTCAACGACGGCGAGCCGATATTCGTGACGATGTCGATCGCGGGCTGCAGCTGCTCGATCCAGTCCTCCGGATGCGGCTCGACCGACAGCACGATGCGTTCGCGCTCGAGGATCGGCAGCAGCTCGTCCATCGAACGGAACCACGCGGCTTCGCACAGCTCCTTCGGGTTCGCGCCGGGCCGCTCGCCGACCGAGCGCTCGGGCGACGCGCCGCGCCCGAACTCCGACACCATCAGCGCGCACTCCATCTCGACCGCCACCTCGATCGCCTTCTTCCAGCAGCGCACCGCCCATTGCCGCTCGTCCTCGAACGGGCTCGCCCAGCGGTACATCGGCTGCAGCGACGCGAGGCCGACGCCGCTCGCGCGCATCGCCTGCCGGAACGCGGCCATCCGCTCGCGCGTGGCGCGCGGCATCACCCACCAGTCGAGAAAGTCGCTGCGCGGCGACAACTCGATCTGGTCGTAGCCAAGCTCGGCCACCGCGTGCGGCAGGCGGTCGAGCGACAGGTGGCGAATCATGTAGGGGTCCAGCGCGATCTTCATCGAATGTCCTCGACGGTGGCGGGTTCCGGACGAAGGCGGCGGCACGTGCCGCCCCCGCCCGGCGATGCACGAAGGGTCAGCGGCGCTTCTTCTTGTTGCGGTACTGGTCGGCGATCACGGCCGCGACGATGATCGCGCCCTTGACCATCTCCTGGTAATACGCGTCGATGCGGATGAACGTGAAGCCCGACGTCATCACGCCGAGGATCAGCACGCCGATCACGGTGCCCGTCACGCGGCCGAGGCCACCCGACAGCGACGTGCCGCCGATCACGACCGCCGCGATCGCATCGAGCTCGTACATCACGCCCATGCCCGACTGGCCCGAGATCGCCCGCGCGGCCGTCACGGTGCCGGCAATCCCGCTCAGCAGTCCCGCGATCGCGTAGACGAAGATCAGGTGCCGCGTGACGTTGATGCCCGACACGACGGCCGCGTGACGGTTCGCGCCGATCGCATACGTGTACTTGCCGAAGCGCGTGTAGCGCAGCACGACGTGGAAGATCGCGGCGATCACGAGAAAGATGATCACCGGGTTGGCGCCTGCGCCGATGGCCGCGAACTGGTCGGTCAGCATCGACACCGGCATCCCGTTGGTGAACCACTTCGCGAACCCGCGCGCAGCCACCATCGTGCCGAGCGTCGCGATGAACGGCGGGATGCCCGTCATCGCGATCAGCGAGCCGTTCAGCAGGCCGACCAGCAGCCCGACGCATACGCCGGCCAGCACCGGCCAGATGATCGGCAGGTCGGTCAGGTGCGGAAACACCGCGCGTGGAAAATCGGATACCTGCGCGAGACTCGCGGATACGACCGCCGCCGCAGCCACGACCGAGCCCGACGACAGGTCGATCCCGCTGGTGATGATCACGAGGTTCACGCCGACCGCGATGATGCCGATCACGGCCATCTGCAGCACGATGATCTCGAGCCGTTCGGCATTGAACAGGAAGCTCTGGCCGACGACGATCCAGCCGACGATCTCGAAGAACAGGCTGATGCCGACGAGCACGAGGAAGATGCTCAGTTCGGGCGGCCACTTCGTGTGCCGCGCCTTGATGGTCATGGTCTGCGCATCCGCGACCGGGTTCAGGTTGCCCATTGCTTTGTCTCCAATCTTGTTTCGGCTCAACGCGACGCGAGATCCATGATGCGGACCTGGTCGGCGTCCTTGCGATCGACGATGCCGGTCATGCGCCCTTCGTGCATCACCATCACGCGATCGCTCATTCCCAGCACTTCCGGCATTTCCGACGAGATCATCAGCACCGCGACGCCCTTGCCGGCGAGCGCGCTGACGAGCCGGTGAATCTCGGCCTTCGCACCGACGTCGATGCCGCGCGTCGGCTCGTCGAGGATCAGGATGCGCGGCTGCGTGAGCAGCCACCGGCCGATCAGCACCTTCTGCTGGTTGCCGCCCGACAGGTTCTGGATCTCCTCGTGCAGCCCGGGCGACTTCACGCGCAGCATCCGGCTCATTTCCTCGCAGTCGCGCTTCAGTTGCGCCTGCTGCACGAAATTGAACTTCACGTAGCGGTTACTGAGCACCGCGGCTTCCATGTTCGCGAGCAGGTCGAGATTCAGGAAGCAGCCGGTGTCCTTGCGGTCTTCGGTGAGGAAGGCCATCCCGTGCTTCATCGCCTGCGCGGGCGTCGCGATGCGCACCGGCTTGCCGTCGATCCGGATCTCGCCCGTCGTGGCCGGCACGACGCCGAACAGCGCCTCGGCAACGTTCGAGCGCCCCGAGCCGACGAGGCCGGCCACGCCGAGGATCTCGCCCGCGCGCAGCTCGAAGCTCACGTCGCGGAACACGCCGTCGACGCCGAGGTTCTGCACCGACAGCACGACCTCGCCGATCGGCACCTCCTCCTTCGGGAACATCTGCGTGATCTCGCGCCCGACCATCATGCGGATGATGTCGTCGCGCGTGACGTCGCTCGACGCATGCGTGCCGATGTACTTGCCGTCGCGGAACACCGAGAACTCGTCGGCGATCTCGAACAGCTCGTTCATCTTGTGCGTGATGTAGACGATGCCCTTGCCCTGCTCGCGCAGCTGGCGAATGATCCGGAACAGGTGCGTGACTTCCTTGTCGGTCAGAGCGGAGGTCGGCTCGTCCATGATCAGCACGTCGGAATCGAACGACACGGCCTTCGCGATCTCGACCATCTGGCGGCTCGCGACGGTCAGCGTGCGCACGTCGGTTTCCGGATCGATGTCGATCGACAGCCGCTCGAACAGTTCGGCCGTCTGGCGGCGCAGCGCCGTGTGATCGATCAGGCCGAAGCGGTTCTTCGGTTCGCGGCGGATCCAGATGTTCTCCGCGACCGTCATGTACGGCATCAGGTTGAGTTCCTGGTGGATCATCGCGATGCCGCGGTTGAGTGCATCGAGCGGGCCGTTCAGCACGACGGGCTCGCCGTTGATCAGGATCTCGCCCTGGTCGGGCGTGTAGACGCCCGCGATGATCTTCATCAGCGTCGACTTGCCCGCGCCGTTCTCGCCCATCAGCGCATGGACGGTGCCGCGGCGCACGCGGAACTGCACGCCGTCGAGCGCGACGACGCCCGGAAAGGTCTTGCCGACGCCGCGTACCTCGAGCACGCAGTCGGCCGCGGAAGAAGCCGGCGGGGCCGACGAGCCGGTGGAGCCGGACGAAGCGGCCGGCGCATCGCCGCCGGCCATCGGGCGCGCGATCCTGGCTGTAAACATGGACGTTCCTCGACGAGTCGCGCGCGAACCCGGCCATGCCGGGCTCGCGCAGTTCAACGGATCACCGGTCAGTGCTTCGCGTACTGGTTCATGTTCTCGGGCGTCACGAGCTCGAACGGCACGTTCACGAAACGGTCGACGGGCTGCTTCTTCGCGAGCTTGAGCGCGGCCGCGACGGCCTGCTGCCCCTGCCCGGCCGCATTCTGGTAGACCGACACCTTCAGCTCGCCGCTCTTCATCGACGCAAGGCCGTCCGGCGTCGCGTCGATGCCGGCGACGATCGTTTTCGGCGTCAGCTTGCGCGCGGCCTTCAGCGCGTTGATCGCGCCGATCGCCATCTCGTCGTTGTTCGACACGATCGCGTCGAACTTCGTCCCGGAGCTCAGCCAGTTCATCGTGATGTCCTGGCCCTGCGTGCGACTCCACTTGCCTTCGCGCTTGTCGACGATCTTCATGCCCGCGCAATCCTTCGTCGCGATCACGTCCTCGATGTCCTTGGTGCGGGCGCGCGCCGATTCGTTGGACAGCTCGCCCATCAGCACGAGCAGGTCGCCCTTGCCGCCGAGCAGCTTGCACACCTGGCGCGCCTGCAGCGTGCCCGACTGTTTCTCGTCGGACGCGACCACCGCGACGCCGGCCGGCAGCTTGTCGAAATCGACCGGCTTGCGGTTCACGTACACGAGCGGGATTTTCGCGGCCGTCACCATCTTGGTGATCTTCGGCGTCGCGTCGGTATCGACCGCGTTCACGATGATCGCGTCGACCTTCTGCGCGATCATGTTCTGGACCTGGCTCAACTGCTTGCCGACGTCGTTGCCGCCGTCCTCGATCTGTACCGTCGCGCCGTCCTTCTTCGCCGAATCGGCGATGCTGTTGCGCAGGATGGTCAGGAACGTGTCGTCGAACGACGCCATCGTCACGCCGATCTTCTCGGCATGCGCGAGCGGCACAGCCAGGATCGCGGCGGCCGCGACGGCCATCAGCTTGGTCTTCATGATCAATCTGTCTCCTCATCTCCGGGGGGCGGAAGACGGCGCGTTGCGCGCCGCCGGGCCGAGTCCGATACGGACTGAAGCATCCGGATGAAACTGTAGATCACTTCCTCGAAAATTTGGAAATTTATTTCTACGTGATTTCACCTAGGGAACTGGATTTCCAAAAAGTCTAGACTCCGTTCCGTAGCCCGATTCCTTGCGGCAGGCAGTCCCGCGTCGTGCAGCGCACGGTGCGGACGACCGCGAACGGATCGGTCCCCTAATCTGCCGGCATCGCCGAACGCCGGCCGCGAGCGTGACACGTGATATGAGCCTGCTGAACTTTCCGAGTGACCGCCCCATCGATCTCGCCTGCCTCGGCCGCGTGGCCGTGGATCTCTATGCGCAGCAGTACGGCAGCCGCCTGGAAGACGCGCGCACTTTCCAGATGTATCTCGGCGGCTCGTCCGGCAACGTCGCGTTCGGCGTGGCCCGGCTCGGGCTGAAGACCGCGATGATCTCGCGCGTCGGCGACGAGCAGATGGGCCGCTTCCTGCGCGAGACGCTCGAGCGCGAAGGCTGCGATACGAGCCAGCTGCAGACCGATCGCGAACGACTCACCGCGCTGGTGCTGCTCGGGCTGAAGGATCGCGACACGTTCCCGCTGCTCTTCATGCGCGAGAACTGCGCGGACATGGCCGTGCGCGCCGACGAGATCCGCGAGGACTTCATCGCCGGCTGCCGCGCGCTCGCGATCACCGGCACGCACCTGTCGACGCCGGGCACGCGCGAGGCGTCGCTGACGGCGCTCGGTTATGCGCGCCGCCACGGCGTCGTGCGGATCCTCGACATCGACTACCGGCCCGTGCTGTGGGGCCTGACCGCGCGCGGCGCCGGTGAGAACCGCTACGTGCCGGACGCGCAGGTGACGCGGCAACTGCAGCAGGTGCTCGGCGAATTCGACCTGCTGGTCGGCACCGAGGAGGAATTCCTGATCGCGGGCGGCGTGCCGCACGACGTGATCGGCTCGTTGCAGGCGGTGCGCAAGATCACGAACGCGACGCTGGTCGTCAAGCGCGGCGCGCTCGGCTGCTGCGTGATCGAAGGCGACATTCCCCCCCGCCTCGACGATGCGCCGACCTTCCTCGGCGAACGCGTCGAGGTGCTCAACGTGCTCGGCGCGGGCGACGCGTTCCTGTCGGGCCTGCTGTCGGGGCTGCTGCGCGGCCGCGACTGGGCCGAGTCGACGCGCATCGCGAACGCGTGCGGCGCGATCGTCGTGTCGCGCCATGCGTGCTCGGCCGCGATGCCGACGCCGGCCGAGCTCGCGCACTGGTTCGACGGCAGCCGCAATCCGGTGGTCGATGCCGACCAGACGCTCGCGCACCTGCATCGCGTGACGGTGCCGCGCCGGGAATGGGACGACCTGTGCGTGATGGCGTTCGACCATCGCAGCCAGTTCTACGAACTCGCGGTGCAGGCCGGCGCGGACGAAGCGCGGATCAAGACGCTGAAGCGCCTGCTCGTGCGCGCGGTCGAACAAGTCGAGCGCGATCGTCAGATCGAAGGCCATGTCGGCGTGCTGATCGACGGCGGCGGCTACGGCAGCGACGCGCTCGCGTCGGCCACCGGGCGTGGCTGGTGGGTCGGCCGCCCGGTCGAGCTGCCGGGCTCGCGGCCGCTGCGTTTCGACGAAACGCGCTCGGTCGGCTCGTCGCTCACGCACTGGCCGACCGAACAGGTCGTGAAGTGCCTCGTTCACTATCACCCCGATGACCAGGTGGACCTGCGCGTCGAACAGGAACAGCGCGTGCTGGAACTGTGGGAAGCCACGCGCGCCAGCGGCAACGAGCTGCTGCTGGAAATGATTCCGCCGCGCGCGGTCACGCCGGCCGGCACCGAGGACGACGCGGTGCTGCGCACGATCGCGCGCTTCTACAACCTCGGCGTGATGCCCGAATGGTGGAAGCTCACGCCGCTGAGCGCCGACGGCTGGGCGCGGCTCGAAGCGCTGATCGCCGAGCGCGATCCGCACTGCCGCGGCGCAGTGATCCTCGGGCTGAACCAGCCGCTGGACTATCTCGTCGACAGCTTCCGCTCGGCGACCAACCCGATCGTCAAGGGCTTCATGGTTGGGCGCACGCTGTGGGCCGATGCGTCGCTGAACTGGTTCGCCGGCCGGATCGACGACCAGGCGCTGATCGACGAAGTCGCCGGCAATTTCGCGCAGCTCGTGGATGCGTGGCTCGGCCGCCGTGCCGCGGCCGCCCGCGCCGCCGCGGCCTGACGCGACGCCTGCGATGACCCCTTCCTCTTCACCGACCGACATGACCTCTACCGTGAGACTGACCGTCAGCCAGGCGCTCGTGCGCTACCTGGCCGCCCTGCGCGCCGAAGTCGTCCAGCCCGACGGCCGCACCGAGATCCTGCCGTACTGCGGCGGCGTGTTCGCGATCTTCGGTCACGGCAACGTGGCCGGGCTCGGCGAGGCGCTGCACGCCGAAAAAGACCGGCTGCCGACCTTCCGCGCCCACAACGAGCAAGGGATGGCCAATGCAGCCGTCGCGTTCGCGAAAGCGAATTTCCGCCAGCGGATGATGGCCGCGACGTCGAGCATCGGCCCCGGCGCGACCAACATGCTGACGTCGGCCGCACTCGCGCACGTCGGCCGGCTGCCGTTGCTGCTGCTGCCCGGCGACGTATTCGTGTCGCGTCTGCCCGACCCGGTGCTGCAGCAGGTCGAGGATTTCGAACAGGGCGACGTCAGCGCGAACGACTGCTTCCGGCCCGTGACGCGCTACTTCGACCGGATCACGTCGCCCGAGCAGCTGCTCGTCGCGTTGCCGCGCGCGATCCAGGTGATGACCGATCCCGCGCAATGCGGCCCCGTGTGCCTCGCGTTGCCGCAAGACGTGCAGACCTTCGCGTACGACTGGCCCGAGGACTTCTTCGCGCCGCCGGTGATCCGGATGCGCCGGGCGCCGGCCGACGCGCTCGAGCTCGCCGATGCGCTCGACGTGCTGAAGGCCGCGAAGAAGCCGCTGATCGTCGCGGGCGGCGGCGTGCTGTACAGCCAGGCATGGGACGCACTGCGCGCGTTCGCCGATACGCATGGCGTGCCGGTCGCCGAATCGCAGGCCGGCAAGGGCAGCCTCGCGTGGGACCATCCGCTGAATCTCGGCTCGATCGGCGTGACGGGCTCGCCTGCCGCGAACCGCGCGGCCGCGCAGGCCGACGTGGTGTTCGCGGTCGGCACGCGGCTGCAGGACTTCACGACCGGCTCGCATGCGCTCTTTGGCAATGCGACGCTATTGAGCCTGAACGTGCAGCCGTTCGACGCCGGCAAGAAACGCGGCCGTCAACTGGTGGCCGATGCGCGCACGGGCCTCGGCCAGCTGTCGGCCGCGCTGGCCGGCTGGCGCGCCGATCCGGCATGGACCGCAAGCAACCGCGACCAGGCCGCCGCATGGAACGCGCGCGTGACCGAGCTGACGACGCGCGTGCCGACAGACACGTTGCCGTATGACGCGGAAGTAATCGGCGCGGTGCGCGATTCCGCAACCGACGCGGGACGCGACAGCGCGCGCGACGACCTCGTCGTGTGCGCGGCCGGCACGCTGCCGGCCGAACTGCACAAGCTGTGGCGCAGCGGCGTGCCGGGCAACTACCACATGGACTATGCGTACTCGTGCATGGGCTACGAGGTCGCGGGCGGCCTGGGCGCGAAGCTCGCGCGGCCCGAGCGCGAAGTGATCGTGATCGTCGGCGACGGCTCGTACATGATGCTCAACGCGGAACTCGCGACGTCCGTGATGCTCGGCCGCAAGATCATCGTCGTGATCCTCGACAACCGCGGCTACGGCTGCATCGAGCGGCTGCAACTGAATTGCGGCGGCGCGAGCTTCAACAACATGCTCGACGACTGCGTGCCGGAGGGCGGCGAGCGCTCGACGATCGATTTCGCGATGCATGCGCGCGCGATGGGCGCCGAAGCCGTGCACGTGCGCGACATCGGCGAGCTGCGCAGCGAAATGAAGCGCGCCCGCGCGGCGAAGAAGAGCCAGGTACTCGTGATCGACACCACGCACCGCCGCACGACCGACGACGGCGGCGCATGGTGGGAAGTCGCGGTGCCGCAAGTGTCCGAACGCGCCGGCGTCGACGCAGCACACCACGCGTATCTCGATGCGAAGACCCGGCAGCGGCGCTGATGGCGCGCACGGCCCACGCACCCTCCCCGCGAAAAACACATTCGAACCAAGGAAACACGTCATGAGCTGGAACGTACGCATCGGTATCAATCCCCTGTCGTGGATGAACGACGATCTGCCGTCGCTCGGCGGCGAGACGCCGCTCGAAACGGCGCTGAAGGAAGGCGCCGAAATCGGCTACGCGGGCTTCGAGCTCGGCAACAAGTTTCCGAAGACGGGCCCCGAACTGAAAGCGAAGCTCGCCGAGTTCGGGCTCGTGTGCGTGTCGGGCTGGTATTCGGGCTTCCTCGCCGAAGTCGAACCGGGCATGAGCGACGCCGATGCGGTCGCCGCGGAAATCGAACGCTGCCGCGCGCACATGACGAAGCTGCAGTACAACGACGTGAAGGTAGTCGTCTACGGCGAATGCGCGGGCACGATCCAGGGCAACATCGACACGCCGGTCGCGAAGCGGCCGCGCTTCGTCGACGATGAAGCATGGCGGCGCTACGCGGCACGCCTCGACGCGTTCGGCGCGCACCTGCTCGACACGTACGGGATCAAGCTCGCCTACCATCACCACATGGGCGCGTACGTCGAGTCGCCCGACGACGTCGACCGGCTGATGGCACTCACCGACCCGGCGAAGGTGTTCCTGCTGTTCGACACCGGCCACGCGTATTTCGGTGGCGCGGCCGACCCGGTGAAGCTGCTGAAGAAGCATGTGTCACGGGTGGTCCACGTACATTGCAAGGACGTGCGGCCGCAGGTCGTCACGCAGGCGCGCAACGACGGCTGGAGCTTCCTGAACGGCGTAATCAACGGCACCTTCACGGTGCCGGGCGACGGCGCGCTCGACTACGAGGCGACGCTGCACACGCTGAAGGACGCCGGCTACGAAGGCTGGCTCGTCGTCGAGGCCGAGCAGGACCCGGCTGTCGCGCCGAGCTATGCGTATGCGAAGAAGGGCTACGAATCGCTGCGCGCGATCGTCGACCGGTTGAGCGCGTAAGCGCGTGAACGCATGAGCCCTACCCTGTTGCGGAGCCCCACCCCATGACGATTTCTCCCCTGCTGGTCAAGGCCTCTGCCGACCGCGAAATCTGCAACGTCACGCCCGAGTCGGCCGGCTGGAAGCACGTCGGTTTCCGTGCGCTGCGGCTGCAGGCCGGCGATACCGAAACCCTCGACACCGGCGCGCGCGAACTGTGCGTCGTCGTGCTCACGGGCACGGTGCGCGCGGACGTCGACGGCACCACCTACGATGCGCTCGGCAAGCGCGACAGTGTCTTCGAGGATGTCTCGCCGGACGCGCTGTACGTGCCGGGCGGCAAGACGGTTACGCTGGTCGCGACGCGCGATGCGGAAATCGCGCTGTGCACCGCGCCATACGTGAGCGGCGACAAGCCCGTGCAACGCCTCGATGGCGAGCGGATGCGCCGCTCGGTACGCGGGCAAGGCACCAACACGCGTTACGTGTGCGACATCCTGATGGGCGACAACCCGGCCGCCGACCGGCTGCTCGTGGTCGAAGTCGTCACGCCGGCGAGCCATTCGAGCAGCTATCCGCCGCACAAGCACGACCGCGACGCGGCACCTGAAGAAACGTCGCTCGAGGAAACCTATTACCACCGGATCGATCCGCCGCAGGGTTTCGCGTTCCAGCGCGTGTACACGGACGACCGCAGCCTCGACGAAGCGTGCGCGGTCGAGAACCACGACGTCGTGATGGTGCCGCGCGGCTACCACCCGGTGGTCGCGCCGCACGGCTACAACCTGTACTACCTGAACGTGATGGCCGGGCCGAGCCGCGCATGGGCGTTCAAGAACGATCCCGCGCACGAATGGATGCTCGACGCACCGAAGCGCTGATGGAAAAGACGGGCCCGCGCGCGGCCCGTGACGATGCGACGCCCGGCACGCGCACCCAGCGCCGGCGACGCCACGGAGCCGCCATGGTGACGACCCTCTTTCGCCTCGACCCCCAAGCCTTCGACGACGACGCGTCGAACCCCGCGCTGCCGCGCTTCGATGCGGCGGTCGCCCGCCGGATGGGTGAGATCGCGGTCAACCTCGCGTCGCGCCGCGGGCTGCCGATTGCGGTGAGCATCGTCGGCGAGCAGGCGCCGCTGTTCTACTGCGCGCTCGACGGCAGCCACGCCGGCGACAGCGACGCGATCCGCCGGCGGCAGAACACGGTGTTGCGCTTCGGCCTCAGTTCGCTCGCGGTCGGCGAGCGCTTTCGCCGCGCCGGCTGGTCGCTGCAGTCGCAGGGGCTGTCGGATGACGACTATGCGCTCGACGGCGGCGGCGTGCCGTTGCGGATCGCCGGTGCCGGCATCGTCGGCGCGATGACGATCGCGGGGCTCGACTCGGAACACAATCACGCGCTCGTCGTCGAGAGCCTGCAGTGGCACGTCGGCCGTTACGCGCTCGCGATGCACGCGTAACGGGACGGGCGGCACGATCGGCACACGCGCGCTGATGCACCGCCCTTGCAGGATCAGTTCAACCCGCCACTCACGATGAGATGCTCGCCGGTCATCCAGCGCGCGTCGTCCGAGGCGAGGAACACGGCAACCGACGCGATGTCGTCCGGCTCGCCGAGGCGGCCGAGCGGCGTCTCGCTGCGCACCTGCTTGTCGAGATCGGAACCGATGATGCCCGCGCTGTGCGTGCCCTCGGTCACGATCATCCCCGGGTTGATCGCGTTCACGCGAATCTTGCGCGGGCCGAGTTCGAGCGCGAGCACGCCGGTGATCGCGTCGACCGCGCCCTTGGTACCGCTGTAGACGGCGCTGGCGGGCGGCGTGATGCTGGTCACCACCGAGCTGATGTTGACGATGCTGGCGCCTTCACCGAGATGCTTGACGGCTGCCTGCGTCATCAGCAGCACGCCGAACACGTTCGTGTCGAACTGGCGGCGGTAATGTTCTTCCGTGATCTCCTCGATCGCACCGAATTCGTACACGCCGGAATTGTTGACGAGCACGTCGAGACGGCCGTACGTGTCGATCGCCGTGTCGACGATGCGCTGCGCGTCGGCTGCCTTCGACACGTCGCCGCCCACCGCGACCGCGCGGCCGCCGGCCTCGACGATCGCGCCGACGACCGCGTCGGCACCCGCCTTGCTGCTCGCATAGTTGACGACGACCGACGCGCCTTCCGCGGCCAGTGCCTTCGCGATCGCCGCGCCGATGCCCTTCGACCCGCCCGTGACGATCGCGACCTTGTTTGCCAGCTTGCTCATGATTTCATTCCTCAGTCCAAGACTTTCGATGGATGGCACCGGTTGCCCCGCGCGGGGACGTGGATGCGTGGATGCGGCGACCGGCATGACTGGCAATTTACTGTGCGTTCCGGCGGCGATAAAGCGGCTCGGCACGAATTGACTGGCGGAGTTTGCCGAACAATCTCGCGCGCACCGTCAGCCGGCACTCAGCCATGCGTTCGCGACCTCGCCGCCGAGGCCGTCGAGCGTGCCGTCGTAGACGATCCGTCCGCGCCCCATGACGGCGACGCGCCGCGCGAGCCGCGGCGCGAACTGCAGCCGCTGCTCGATCAGCACGATCGCAACGCCGTCGGCTTGCAGCGCAGCGAGGCACGCGCCGACTTCGTCGACCGCGAGCGGCGCGAGCCCTTCGGCCGGCTCGTCGACGATCAGCACGCGCGGGCGGCCGGCCAGCGCCCGCACCAGCGCGAGCACCTGCTGCTCGCCCCCCGACAGCCGCGCCGCCTTCACGTCCGCGCGCGCGGCCAGCAACGGAAAACGGTCGAACAGCCGTTCGAGCGCCGCGCGTTCGGCCGCACCGCTGGCACCGCGCAGCCCGAGCCGCAGGTTGTCGCGTACCGTCAGCAGCGGGAACACGTCGCGGCTTTCGGCGACGTAAGCCACGCCGCGCCGCGCGATCTCGAACGTGCGTGCCCCCACGCACTCCGCGCCGGCGATGCGCACCGAGCCGGCCGTGCGCACGAGCCCCATTACCGCCTTCGCGAGCGTCGAACGCCCCGAGCCGTTGCGGCCGAGCAGCGCGAGCGTCTCGCCCGGCGCCAGCGCGAGATCGACGCCGTCGAGCACCGGTTGCAGCCCGTACCATGCGCGCAGGTCGCGAATCTCGAGCAACGCGCTCATGGGCTGCCCTCGCCCAGATAGGCGGCACGCACGGCCGGATCGGCGCGGATCGCATCCGGCGCGCCGGTCGCGACCACCGTGCCGCGCACGAGCACCGTGATGCGTTCGGCGAAGCCGAACACCGCGTCCATGTCGTGTTCGATCAGCAGGACCGTGCGACCCTGCGTCGTCGCGCGAATCAGCGCGATCATCCGCGCCGCCTGCGCACGGCTCATGCCGGCCGTCGGCTCGTCGAGCAGCAGCGTGCGTGCGCCGCTCGCGAGTGCGATCCCGAGATCGAGCGCGCGCTGTTCCGCATAGCTCAGTTCGCCGGCCAGCGTGTCGCGATGCGCATCGAGGCCGATGTCGTGCAGCACGCGTGCGGCCGCGCGATCGACCGACGCCGATTCGCGCAGCCGGTTCCACCAGCGCCGCCGTTCGGCCGGTGCATGCAGCGCCGCGCAGCGCAGGTTGTCGAACACGGTCAGCCGCGCGAACGCGCTCGTCTGCTGGAAACTGCGGCCGATGCCGAGCCGGCTCGCGACGACCGGCCCGCGCCCGCGCAGCTCGACGCCGTGCAGCACGACGCGCCCGCGCGTAGGCCGCGTTGCACCGGCGATCACGCCGAACAGCGTCGACTTGCCCGCGCCGTTCGGCCCGATCAGTGCATGACGCTCGCCGGCCGCGATGCTCAGCTCGACGCCGTCGAGCACCGTCTGCGCGCCGAAGCGCTGCACGATGCCGTGAAGCGCGATCGCATTGCCGTTCATCGCCCGCCCTCCCGCTTGCCGGCCTGCCCGCCCGGCACGAGCCGCGCGCGCCAGCCCCACAGCAGCGTGCCGATACCGAACGCCGAGCATGCGACGGCCCAGCCGGCCGGCGTATCGGCGTCGATACCCCAGGCGCCGAACGCGAAGCCCGCGCCGTCGTCCTGCGAGAAGCGCCACGCATAGCCGAGCTCGGCCGCGCAGACGATCGCGACGCCCCAGAACACGCACGCGCCGACCGCGCACAGCATGCGCCACCGCTCGGCCGCCGGCGCGCCGCGCCGCAACGCCTGCGCGAGCGCTTGCACGATGCCGGCGATCCCGCGCGGCGCGGCCACGACGATCGCGACGAACAGCACGCCGAGATACAGCGCCCACGCGCGCGATACGCCCGCCACGACGATGCTCAGCACGGTCAGCACGACGGCCCCGGCCGCCGGCCCGAAGAACGCGCCGGTGCCGCCGATCACCGCGGCGATCAGCACGGTCGCCGAACGCGCCATCGACACGCTGTCGGGTGTCGCGATTTCGACGTCGATCAGCGTCAGCGTGCCGGCGACGCCTGCGAAGAACGATGCGCAGGTGACCATCGCGAGCCGTACGCGGCGCGGATCGGTGCCGAGCGCGGCGACGCGCACGGGGTTGTCGCGCACCGCATTCGCGAGCCGCGCAAGCGGCGTGCGCGTCAGCGCGTGCATCGCCCACGCCGATGCGAGACACCACGCGGCGATCACCGCATACGCCTGGACGGGTGCGCCGAAATGCCAGCCGCCCCACGGCGTGCCGCTCGCGCGGTCGATCGGCACGCCGCCGATTCCGCCGAACCAGGCCGGCACGCTCCACGCGGCGGCCGCGACGCATTCGCCGAGCCCGAGCGTGATCATCGCGAACGCGGTGCCCGAACGGCGCGTCGCGAGCAGCCCGGCGGCGAAGCCGAACACGGCACCGGCCACGCCGCCGACGAGCGGCAACAGCGGCAGCGGGCCGCCCAAGTGGTTGAACCAGTGCGCGGCCGCGAACGCGCCGAGGCCCGCGAACGCCGCGTGCCCGAACGACAGCAGCCCGGTCGTGCCGAGCTGCAGGTTGTACGACAGTGCGAGCACGACGAGCGCGGCCGTCTGCGCGAGATAGCCGAGCACCGCGCCATGCGGCCACAGCCACGCGGGCAGCGCGACGCACGCGGCGAACAGGGACCAGCGCGCGACGCCGGCGAGCGCGTGGTTACGCATCGGCACGCTCCCCGAACAGCCCGCGCGGCCGCGCGACCAGCACCGCGACGAGCAGCAGGTACGGCACCAGCGGCGCCAGCTGCGCGATCGACACCGCGGCCACGCTGTCGGGCAGCGCGATGCCGGCCCATTCCGTGAGGTCGCGCAGCGACGTATCGCTCGCAGCCGCGAAGGTCTGCGCGAAGCCGACCGCGAGCGACGCCGCGAACGCGCCGCCAAGCGAGCCGAGCCCGCCGATCACGACGACCGCGAACACGACCGACCCGACGGTTTCGGCCAGCGCGGGCTCGATCACCGCGAGCGGCGCGCCGATCACGCCGGCCAGCGCCGCGAGCGCGGTGCCCGCGCCGAACAGCGCCGTCATCACGCGCGGCACGTCATAGCCGAGCGCCTCGACGGCCGCGCGATGCGTGAGCGCCGCGCGCACGACGAGCCCGATGCGCGACGCGCGCAGCAACGCGCCGAGCGCGACCAGCATCGTCGCGGACATCCCCATCATGAACAACCGGTAGCGCGGCAGCGCGAGGCCGAATACGGTCACGGGCGCGCCATCGAACAGCGCCGGCACGGGCGCCGGCAGCGGCGCAAGCCCCCACACGAGTTTCGCGCCCTCGCCGATCAGGTACGCGAGGCCAAAGGTCAGCAGCAGTTCGCTCGTATGGCCGCGCGCCTGCACACGGCGCAGCAGCATGCGTTCGCAACCGGCGCCGAGCAGCCCGACCGCGAGCGGCGCAAGCACCAGCGCGGGCCAGAAACCCGCGCTGGCCGCGATGCTGTAGCCGACATACGCGCCGAGCATGTAGAAGCTCGCATGCGCGAAGTTGAGCACGCCCTGCACGCTGAAGATCAGCGTGAGTCCGGCCGACAGCATGAACAGCAGCAAGCCGTAGCTGAGGCCGTTGAAGGCCTGGAGCGCGAACGCGTGCACCGCGCAGTCAGGCGGCGAGCGGCTCGAGCGCGGCGCGCAGCGCGTCGGGCAGCGGCACCGGCCGGCGCGTGCCGCGATCGACGTACACGTGCACGAAGTGCCCCTGTGCGGCGGGCGTGGCTTCGCCCTGCGCGAACAGCCCGACTTCGTAGCGCACGCTCGACGTGCCGAGCTTCACGACCCGCAGCCCCGCGTCGACCGACTGCGGAAACACCAGCGGCGCGAAGTAGTTGCACTGCGTCTCGACCACGAGGCCGATCGTCTGCCCGTGCTCGACGTCGAGCACGCCCGCGCGGATCAGGTATTCGTTCACGACCGTGTCGAAGTAGCTGTAGTAGACGACGTTGTTCACGTGCCCGTAGACGTCGTTGTCCATCCAGCGGGTCGTGATCAGCAGGAAGTGGCGATAGGCGTCGCGCGGACGCGGTTGCGGCTTGTCGGACATGGCGATGGCGGTCAGGACGAGGGAAGCGAGGTGGACGAAGCGCGGCGGCCGCAGGACACGGCGCACCGGCACGAAGCAGAGTGCCGCGCTGCGATCGATCGCGGCACGGCGGATGCAACGCTGCGGGCAGGCCGGCCCGTCACTGCCCCGGCCGGTCGACGAACTCGAAATCGAGGCCGCGCGCTCGCATCCAGTCGGCGAGCGCGACGCCCGTGCCGGTGCGCCACGGGCGCAGCAGCGGCGGATCGACGAGCTTGTATTCGAGCAGTTCCGGCGACAGCGCGACCGTGCCCGACGCACGCACGTGGTACGCGATGATCAACTCGTTCTTGCGGATGAATTCATAGACGCCGACGAGCGACACGTGCTCGGCCTTCAGCGCCGTTTCCTCGAACACCTCGCGCGCGATGCCGTCCTCGGGCGTTTCGCCGTTCTCGAGGAAGCCGGTGATCAGCGCGAACATCCCTTCGGGCCACGCCGCGTTGCGCGCGAGCAGGATCTTGCCGTCGAGCTCGACGATCGCGGCGACGACGGGCAACGGGTTGTTCCAGTGCACATAGCCGCAGCTGTCGTCGGGGCACGCCTGGCGAATGCGGCCGCCTTCATGGTCGGGATCGGCGCGCTCGGTGAGCGGGCTCGCGCAGCGCGGGCAAAAGCGGTAGTCGGCGGTGGTCATCGATGGGGATCTGGCAGGCGCCGGACGGCCGCCAGCCGGCTGCCCGCGCACCCGCTCGGCGCGGGAAAGGCTTCATTCTAGCGAGTTTGCCCGTGCCGCAGACGATCCGTCCCCGTCGATTTCAGGGTTGCAGGCGCCCTCGTGCGGCGGTCGCCGCGAAGCCGGCGGCACCCAGCAGCAACGCGGCCACCGCCACCCACAGCGCCGGGGAAAACGACCCGAAGCGCGCGGCCAGCGGCGCCGCGACGAGCGGGCCGAGAATCTGACCGACTCCATACGACGCGGTCGCATAGCCCATCAGCCCGGCGGCCCGCTCGCCGTGCAAACGCCGCGCTTCGCGCATCGCGAACAGCGTGATCGCGGTGAACGGCAGGCCGAGCAGCGCGCTGCCGACCGAGAAGCCGGCCGCGTTCGGCCACACGATCCCGGCGGCAATGCCGAGCGCCTGCGTCGCGCAGCCGGCAGCCAGCAGCAGACGGTTGTCCCAGTGGCCGGGCAGCCGCGCAGCGGTGATCGCGCCGACGATCAGCGCCGCGCCGAACATCGGCCAGAACAGGTCGGGCCACGGCGAACCGGCCGGCAGCGCGGCGCGCGCGATCACGGGCAGGAATGTCGCGGTGATGATGTAGCCGAAGCCCGGCATGCCGTACAGCACGACGAGCCATGCGGCGTCCGCGCGATGACGGTGCGTAGGGGCCGGCGTCGCCGCGGTTGCGGCGGCCGCGTGCGGCGCGGCGCCGCGCGGCGCTCCGGCTTGCGCCGGCGCAACTGCAAACGTGCGCCAGATCGCGACCGACAGCACGGCCGACAGCGCCGCGAAACCGAGCCAGCCCGATGCAGCGCGCTGGCCGACCAGCGCGCTGCCGATCAGCCCCGTCACCACGATGCCGACGCCGGGCCCCGCGTAGATCACCCCGCTCCACTCGGGCGCATGCAGTTCGGTCAGCCGCCGCAGCCCCCACTGCGACACGAACACGAACGTCCACGCGCTGACGACGCCCGCGACGAAGCGCACCGCGAGCCATACCGGCAGCAGGTGGCCGACGCCCATCGCGGCCGTGAGCAACACGGTGGCCACGAGCCCGAAGCGCACCATTCGCGCGGGCGCAAAGCGCAGCGCCGCGCAACTGACCGCACCGACGAAGTAGCCCGCATAGTTCGCCGATGCGAGCCAGCCGCCGGCCTTCAGGCCGATCGAGCCGTCCGCAAGCATCAGCGGCAACAAGGGCGTGAACGCAAAGCGGCCGACGCCGAGCACGACCGCGAGGCCGACCATGCAGGCCAGTGCGGCCGTGCGGGCGCGGCGGTCGGCGTCATCGACGGGAGGTGCGGCGGCAGCGGTCGGGGCATCGGAGCGGGACATGGCGGCATGGGCCGGCGTTCAACGCGCCAGCCGGATCGGAAATCGGAATGCTTCCATCGTAGCTTGACCAAACGTTCTCGAAAAATGAATAATTAAGAATCCACTCATCGCTCGGAGAGAATCATGGATCTGGCGGCGCTGGCGATTTTCCGGGCCGTAGTGCGCGAGAACGGCGTGACGCGCGCGGCGGCCAAGCTCAATCGCGTGCAGTCGAACGTCACGACGCGCATCAAGCAGCTCGAGGAAGAACTCGGCGCGGCGCTGTTCGTGCGCGACGGCCGCCGGCTCGTGCTGACACCCGCCGGGCACACGCTGCTGCCGTATGCGGAGCGCCTGCTCGCGCTCGCCGACGAGGCGCGCGACGCGGTGCGAGAGGACACGCCGCGCGGGCGGCTGCGGCTCGGCACGATGGAGAGCACGGCCGCCAGCCGCCTGCCGACCGTGCTCGCGCGCTACCACCACGCATGGCCCGACGTATCGCTCGAACTGCTGACGGGCACGACGGGCTGGCTGATCGACCGCGTGCGCGACTTCGAGATCGACGCCGCGCTGTTCGCCCGCCCACCCGCGCCGAACATGCTGCCCGACACGTTCGAGACGGTGCCGGTGTTCCGTGAGAACCTGGTGCTGCTCACCCCACGCGGCCATCCGCCCGTGCGCACGCCACGCGACGTGATCCTGCCGACGCTGATCGCATTCGAGCGCGGCTGCTCGTATCGCAAGTACGTCGAGCAGTGGTACGCGGCGCACGGCGTCAAACCGGCACGCGTGCTCGAACTCGGGTCGTATCACGCGATCGTCGCGTGCGTCGCAGCGGGTGCCGGCGTCGCGGTCGCGCCGCGCTCGGTGCTCGACCTGCAGCCCGAAACCGGCAACATCGCCGCGCATGCGATCCCCGAACTGGAAGGCATCGACACGCTGCTCGCGTGGCGGCAGGGTTATGCGTCGGCGGCATTGGCCGCGTTGCGCGAGGCGCTCACCGAAGCCGCGCGGCAACCGGACGGTGCGGCGAAGCCGCCGGTCACCGTGCCGGCCTGAATCGTCGGGCGGCCGGCACACATTGTGCCGGCGCACCAACAAAAAGACCCGACCGGCACATGCCGATCGGGTCTTTTTCATGTCACGCGATGCCGCAACGAGGCGGCATCACATCGGTCGTGACGATCAGAGCCGCTCTTCGACCCAGCCCTTCACGCCAGCCAGCGCGCCCGGCAGGTTCGCCGGCTCGGTGCCGCCTGCCTGCGCCATGTCCGGACGGCCACCGCCCTTGCCGCCGACCTGCTGCGCGACGAAGTTCACGAGCTCGCCGGCCTTGACCTTCTTGCTCGCGTCGGGCGTGACGCCCGCGATCAGGCTGACCTTGCCGCCTTCGACCGCTGCCAGCACGATCGCCGCGCTCTTCAGCTTGTCCTTCAGCTTGTCGACCGTTTCGCGCAACGTCTTCGCGTCGGCGCCGTCGAGCGTCGCGGCCAGCACGAACACGCCGCCGATTTCGATGGCCTGCTGCGCGAGCTCGTCGCCCTGGCTCGATGCGAGCTTCGACTTCAGCGCGCCCAGTTCCTTCTCGAGCGACTTCACCTGGTCCTGCACCTGCGCGATACGCTGCGTGAGTTCCGACGGCTGCGCCTTCAGCGCGGCCGCGGCTTCGTTCACGCGGGCGTCGAGTTCCTGCACGTAGCGCACCGCGTTGTCGCCGGTGATCGCCTCGACACGGCGGATGCCGGCCGCGACGCCGCCTTCGACGACGATCTTGAAGAAGCCGATGTCGCCGCTGCGGCTCACGTGCGTGCCGCCGCACAGTTCGCGCGAGAAGCCGAGGTCGAGCACGCGCACTTCATCGCCGTACTTCTCGCCGAACAGCGCCATCGCGCCGCCCTTCACCGCTTCGTCGTACGGCATCACGCGCACGATGCCCGGCGCGTTCGCGAGGATTTCGTTGTTGACGATCTGCTCGACGCGACGGATTTCGTCGTCGGTCATCGGTGCGTTGTGCGCGAAGTCGAAGCGGGTCTTTTCCGCGTCGACCAGCGAACCCTTCTGCTGCACGTGCGCGCCGAGCACTTCGCGCAGCGCCTTGTGCATCAGGTGGGTCGCCGAGTGGTTGCGCTGCGTGCGCGCACGACGGTGCGCGTCGATCTCCGCGCGCAGCACGTCGCCGACCTTCAGCGTGCCTTGTTCCAGCGTGCCGTGGTGGCCGATCACGTCGGCCTGCACCTTCAGCGTATCGGCCACCGCGAAGCGCGTCGCGGCGTTTGCGAGCACGCCCTGGTCGCCGACCTGGCCGCCCGATTCCGCGTAGAACGGCGTGTGGTCGAGCACGACGACTGCGTCCTGGCCGGTCTTCACTTCCTTGACTGACGAACCGTCGACGTACAGCGCGACGATCTTCGCGTCGTCGAACGCGATTTCCTCATAGCCGTGGAAGGTGGTCTTCGCGCCCGTGTATTCGAGGCCCTGCGTGGCCTTGAACTTGCCGGCCGCACGCGCCTGTTCGCGCTGGCGCGCCATTGCGTCGTCGAACGCCGGTTCGTCGACCGTCATCCCGCGCTCGCGGCACACGTCGGCCGTGAGGTCGAGCGGGAAGCCGTAGGTGTCGTGCAGCTTGAACGCGAGCTCGCCGTCGAGCACCTTGCCGCCCTTCGCCTCGACGTCGGCCAGCGCGGCTTCGAGGATCGACATGCCGTGCTCGATCGTCTCGAAGAAGCGCTCTTCTTCCTGGCGCAGCACGTCGGTCACGCGCTGTTCGGCTTCCTTCAGCTCCGGATACGCGACGCCCATCTCGGCGACGAGGTCGGCCACCAGCTTGTGGAAGAACGCACCCTTGCGGCCGAGCTTGTAGCCGTGGCGGATCGCGCGGCGCACGATGCGGCGCAGCACGTAGCCGCGGCCTTCGTTGCCGGGAATCACGCCGTCGACGATCAGGAACGAGCACGCGCGGATGTGATCGGCGATCACCTTCAGCGAGTTGTTCGTGAGGTCGCTGATGTCGGTCACGCGCGCGGCGGCCTTGATCAGGTTCTGGAACAGGTCGATCTCGTAGTTGCTGTGCACGTGCTGCAGCACCGCGGCGAGACGCTCGAGGCCCATGCCGGTGTCGACCGACTGCTTCGGCAGGCGCGTCATGTTGCCCTGCGCGTCGCGGTTGAACTGCATGAACACGAGGTTCCAGATCTCGATGTAGCGATCGCCGTCTTCTTCAGGAGACCCCGGCGGGCCGCCCCACACGTCCGGGCCGTGATCGTAGAAGATTTCCGTGCACGGGCCGCACGGGCCCGTGTCGCCCATCGTCCAGAAGTTGTCCGACGCGTAGCGCGCGCCCTTGTTGTCGCCGATGCGGATGATGCGCTCAGTCGGCACGCCGACTTCCTTCGCCCAGATGTCGTACGCTTCGTCGTCTTCCTGGTAGACCGTGACCCACAGCTTGTCCTTCGGCAGCTGGTAGACCGTGGTCAGCAGCTCCCACGCGAACTTGATCGCGTCGTGCTTGAAGTAGTCGCCGAACGAGAAGTTGCCGAGCATCTCGAAGAACGTGTGGTGGCGCGCCGTGTAGCCCACGTTCTCGAGGTCGTTGTGCTTGCCGCCCGCGCGCACGCTGCGCTGTGCCGTCGTGGCGCGCGAGTACGGGCGCGGATCGGTGCCCAGGAACACGTCCTTGAACTGGACCATGCCCGAGTTCGTGAACATCAGCGTGGGGTCGTTTCCGGGCACGAGGCTCGACGAGCGGACGATCGTGTGGCCCTTCGATTCGAAGAATTTGAGGAATTTCTCGCGGATTTCGGCAGCTTTCATGGCGTGCGGGGAATGTCTGGCTGAGACGGCTTCAAACGCCGGCCGTCCTCGCGGACGCACGGCGGCAGTTATCGTAAACGCTCGATTATACGATACAGACTGACGCCCCAGCCGGCGCGGCCGCGCGGGCGGCCCGCCTCCGCGGACGAGTGCACCGGGCCACCGCCGCGGCCGATTCGCCTTAAGATGCTCGGCATGCCAACCGGCCTTGCCCGACAAGGCCAGCCATGAAAGGAGACGATTCGACGATGGGTGCCCTGAGCCATATCCGCGTGCTGGACCTCACCCGCGTGCTCGCGGGCCCGTGGTGCGCGCAGACGCTTGCCGATTTCGGCGCGGACGTGATCAAGGTCGAGCGCCCGGGCGCCGGCGACGACACGCGCCACTGGGGGCCGCCGTACCTGAAGGACGCGGACGGCGCGGATACCGCAGAAGCCGCGTACTACCTGGCGGCGAACCGCAACAAGCGCTCGGTGACGGTCGACATCGCGACGCCCGAGGGCCAGCAGATCGTGCGCGAGCTCGCCGCGCAGAGCGATGTCGTGCTCGAGAACTACAAGGTCGGCCAGTTGAAGAAATACGGGCTCGATTACGACTCGCTGCGCGCGGTGAAGCCCGATCTCGTCTACTGCTCGGTCACCGGCTTCGGCCAGACGGGCCCGTACGCGCACCGCGCGGGCTACGACTTCATCATCCAGGGGATCGGCGGCTTCATGAGCATCACCGGCGAGCGCGACGGCGAGCCGGGCGGCGGCCCGCAGAAGGCCGGCGTCGCGATCGCCGACCTCGCGACCGGCCTCTATTCGACGATCGCGGTGCTCGCCGCGCTCGCGCACCGCGACCGGACGGGCGAAGGCCAGTACATCGACATGGCGCTGCTCGACGTGCAGGTCGCGCTGCTCGCGAACATGAACACCAACTTCCTCGCGAGCGGCAAGCCGCCGGTGCGCTGGGGCAATGCGCATCCGAACATCGTGCCGTACCAGACGTTCCAGACGCGTGACGGGTGGATCATCGTCGCGGTCGGCAATGACGGGCAGTTCCGCAAGTTCGTCGAGGTCGGCGGCCCGCCCGGGCTGGCCGACGACGAGCGTTTTGCGACGAATCCGTCGCGCGTGCGCCACCGCGACACGCTGGTGCCGATCCTCGCGGAGATGGTGAAGGCGCGCGACAAGGCCGACTGGATCGGCGCGCTCGAAGCGGCCGGCGTGCCGTGCGGGCCGATCAACGATCTCGACGAGGTGTTCGACAACGAGCAGGTCGTCGCGCGCGGGATGCAGGTGTCGCTGCCGCACCCGTGCGGGGCGGACGCGAAGCTCGTCCGCAACCCGATCCGGATGAGCGCGACGCCGCCTGACGCGCGCACGGCCCCGCCGCTGCTCGGCGCGCAGACCGACGACGTGCTGCGCGACATGCTCGGCTACGACGACGCGAAGATCGCCAGCCTGCGGGCGAAACAGGCGATCTGAGGACGGCGGGCGGGGCGGGTGCGGGTGGGCGCGTGGCAACGGCCTCAGCCACCGCCCCGCCCCGCGCGATCAATCGCGACGGGCGAGCGCGTCGAGCCAGCCGCGCGCATCGGGCCAGTCGCCCAGCCCGCTGTCTGCATTGATGTGGCCGCGCGGGC
The DNA here is from genome assembly GCF_020419825.1 of Burkholderia sp. AU30198. Lineage (NCBI taxonomy): Bacteria > Pseudomonadati > Pseudomonadota > Betaproteobacteria > Burkholderiales > Burkholderiaceae > Burkholderia > Burkholderia sp. AU30198. The sequence goes on from NZ_JAIZSA010000006.1 coordinate 63,667, forward strand.
CGATCTCGTGGAATGCGCTGCCCCATGCGCTCGCGCAGGTGCGGGCGAACGCGAGCGAGCCATACGGATCGTCGCTGCTGGCGACGACGCAGGTCGGAAACGGCAGCCGTTCATACGGCACGGGCCCGAAGCCGTGCGCATCGCACGGAAACGCGGGACCGTCGGGATCGGGCAGCGCGACCAGTAACGCGCCGCGCACTTTCGCGAGCGCGGCCGGGCGCGCATAGCGCGTCGCCCACCACGCGGCAGTCAGCGTACCGAGACTGTGACCGGCAAGCAGTACCGGGCCGCGCGCGGCTTCGACCGCGCGATCGAGTGCGAGACACCAGCCGTTGCGGAACGCACTGTCCCAGTCGGGCATCGCGACGCGCGAGAAGCGTGCATCGGCACGCTCCCAGCGGCTCTGCCAATGAAGCGGGCCCGAATTGGCGTAGCCCGGCAGGACGAGAACGGGGAATCGGCTCATGGAAAGTGCGTCGACGAGTGAAATCGTTATGTGGCGTCGACGCAGTGTCGCACACCCGTTCCTCCCTGATGCCGCCTGTCTGAAACCGGAAGGATGTGCGTGGGGTCGGGACGCATTCGGAACAGCGTCACGACCGGACGGCAAGCCGCCTGGCAGGCGGCTCGCGTCATGTCATCGGTCAGCGCACGTTCGCGCCGACGATACCGCCCGCCGCGGCGCCCGCGACCGTGCCGAGCGGGCCGCCCGTCACCAGGTAGCCGAGCGCGCCGCCTGCGGCCGCGCCGATACCGGCATTGCGCTGCGTATGCGTCATCGCGCATGCGCCAAGTTGCGACAGGGCCGCGACAATCACGGCGGTACGAACGATAAACGTGGTCTTCTTCATCATGATTTTTAGTTTCCTCCCGCCGCGCGGCAACCCGAACGGCGGCATTGAATCGGTGAGGCCATCATAGGCAACGCCAAACGGCCCGGGCAATCCGATTTACGTCGTGTTACAGCCGACACAATATCGAGATAATCGGTCGAAACCCGCGTCTGTCATGCCGCAAGCCGCGCGGGACGGACCCCGGTCAGGTAGAATCACGGGATTAAACCGGCGCGACGCGCGCGCCGACACAACCTGACGCCATCCGCATGAGCACCGAACGCAACGACGCCCCCGCGGCTTCCAATTTCATCCGCAACATCATCGACGACGACAACCGCACCGGCAAATGGGGCGGCCGCGTCGAGACGCGCTTTCCGCCCGAGCCGAACGGCTATCTGCACATCGGCCATGCCAAGAGCATCTGCCTGAACTTCAGCGTCGCGCGCGACTACGGCGGCGTGTGCCACCTGCGCTTCGACGACACGAACCCGGAAAAAGAAAGCGTCGAATACGTCGACTCGATCGTCGACGCGGTGCGCTGGCTCGGCTTCGACTGGCGCAAGGAAGCGGTCGATCACCAGTACTTCGCGAGCGACTACTACGACAAGCTGTACGAATTCGCCGAGCTGCTGATCCAGCGCGGCCGTGCGTATGTCGACAGCCAGAGCGCCGACGAAATGCGCGCGAACCGCGGCTCGCTGACCGAAGGCGGCAAGCCGTCGCCGTTCCGCGAGCGCACGCCTGAAGAAAACCTCGACCTGTTCCGCCGCATGAAGGCCGGCGAGTTCAAGGAAGGCGAGCACGTGCTTCGCGCGAAGATCGACATGGCTTCGCCGAACATGAACATGCGCGACCCGGTGATCTACCGGATCCGCTATGCGCACCACTACCGCACCGGCGACGCGTGGTGCGTGTACCCGATGTACGACTACACGCACTGCATCTCGGATGCGATCGAAGGCATCACGCATTCGCTGTGCACGCTCGAATTCGAGGATCACCGCCCGCTGTACGACTGGGTGCTGAACGAACTCGCGGAAGCCGGCATGTTCACGCGCCCGCTGCCGCAACAGATCGAATTCTCGCGACTGAACCTCACGTACGCGATCACCAGCAAGCGCAAGCTGCTGCAGCTCGTTACCGAAGGCCACGTCGACGGCTGGGACGACCCGCGGATGCCGACGATCGTCGGCGTGCGCCGCCGCGGCTTCACGCCGGAGAGCATCCACCTGTTCTGCGAGCGCATCGGCGTGACGAAGATCGACTCGTGGATCGACATGAGCATCTTCGAAGGCGCGCTGCGCGACGACCTCGACGACAAGGCCGCGCGTACCGTCGCGGTGCTCGATCCGCTGAAGCTCGTGATCGACAACTATCCGGAAGATCTCGAAGAGGCGTGCACGGCCCCCGTGCACCCGCATCATCCGGAACGCGGCGTGCGCACGTTCCCGATCTCGCGCGAGCTGTGGATCGAGCGCGAAGACTTCGTCGAAAACCCGCCGAAGGGCTATTTCCGCCTGTTCCCGGGCAACAAGGTGCGCCTGCGCTACGGCTACGTGATCGAGTGCACGGGCTTCGACAAGGACGCCGACGGCAACGTGACGGCCGTGCACTGCAACTACTTCCCGGACAGCAAGTCGGGCACCGAAGGCGCGAACACGTACAAGGTCAAGGGCAACATTCACTGGGTCAGCGCGAAGCATGCGCAACCGGCCGAAGTGCGGATCTACGACCGCCTGTTCAAGGAGCCGCATCCGGACGCGGGCGGCGCGAACTTCCTCGAGGCGTTGAACCCCGATTCGAAGAAGATCGTGCAGGCATACATCGAGCCGGGCAACGACGACATCGCACCGGAAACGCGCCTGCAGTTCGAGCGTCACGGCTATTTTGTGGCCGATCGTGTCGATTCGAAGCCGGGCAAGCCGGTGTTCAACCGGATCGTCGGGCTGCGCGACAGCTGGGGCAAGCCGGCGTAACGGCGTGCTTCGCACGCGGCGCGCGGCTTCGCAAGCCACCGTCGCGTGACCATAAAAAAACCGGCCTCAGGGCCGGTTTTTTGTTGCGTGCTTTGAAGCGAAGCTAGGTCACGTGGCAGCGCAAACCGCCACGCTGATTCACCCACCCATCAACCGCCGATGCAAATCCGCCAGCGACAGCTTCGTGCGAAACAGCCGCGCGAGGCTGCGGCTCGCATACGCGTCGATGTCGCCGGGCAGGGTCCAGCGGTACGCATCCATCTCGGGAATCATCGAGCCGTCGCGACGGCTCGGAAACAGCGACGTACACGTGCACTGCGCGGCATCGATCTCGCCGTCGGCCACCTGCACCGCGAACAGATGCAGGTCCTTGTCGTGCCGGTACGCGAAGCGGCCGAGATCGAGCAATCGGGCCGGCGCGAATGCAATGCCGGTTTCCTCGAGCAGTTCGCGCAGCGCCGCGTCGGCCGGCGACTCGCCCGGCTCACCCTGCCCCTTCGGGATGTCCCAGTGCGTGGTATCCGTCGCGTGTGCGAGGAACACGCGGCCGGCCCCGTCGAGGATCACGACGCCGCACGACACCGTGCGCGGCGCGCCGCCCCGCTTCATCACGTGCGTGCTCAGCGCTTCTGCAGCTGCCACTTGCCCGCGTCGGTCTTGCAATAGACAGGCTTGAGCGTCATCGTCTGGCCCTTCGCGGTGATCTCGGTGGCGATTTCACGGCAGGTCTTGCCGTCCGCCTCGGTCGTGCTCGGCGTGAGCTTCGCATCGATCTGCGTGCCGCGGCCGCTGCTCTGCCACGTCGTGGTCTCGCCGTCCTTGCCTTCGTCGCGCACTTGCACGACCGCCTTGGAAAGCGACGCGCGGTCGGTCTTGCTGAAGTAGCTGAGCGGCGTGTCGTTCAGGAAGTTCAGGTTGTTCTGCGCATGGGCGGGCAGCATCGCAGCTGCGCACGCGGCGCCGGCCAGCACGCGCGTGACGACGGAAAGGGATGCACGCATCGACATGTTGTTCTCCTTGGATGTTCGATCGAACGGCGCAGTGTGCATGCCGGCAAACCGGCACGCACACTGCGCCTGTCAGCGAGCGAGGATAGCATGCGTGCCGTCGACGCCGCCTTCTAGTGGCCGGCCGGCGCGGCCGTTTGCTGATATCCGTCAGTCAGCGTACCCAGGAACGCGATCACGTCCTTGATCTTGGCCTCGTTCAGCGCGGGCTGCTCGCCGCGCTTGCGGTCGAACGGCGCCTCGCGGTTGATGTTCGGCCAGTAGCGCTTGGGCAGGTCGTCGTAGATCTGCACCTTCCCGTGCACGACCGGATAGAACTTCTCCGGATGGATGTCGCGCTCGACGTAGAAGCGCATCACGTCCTCGAGCGTGTGATACACGCCGTTGTGGAAGAACGTCTTGCGCAGGGTGACGTTGCGCAGCGACGGCGTGCGGAACAGCCCGCAGAATTCGTCGCGGCCCTTCAGGTCGGTGCGCTCGGGGCCGCACGCGCCGAGATCGTAGAAGCGCGGATCGCGATTGACGGGCAGCGCGCGGTTGCGCGGCACCGCGACCGCGATCAGCCCGAAATCGCTGAACTGCGGCGGCGTGCCGTCGAGCGCGCGCTGGCTGATGTGGCAGCTCGCGCAATTGCCCTTCTTCTCGTCGTTGAACAACTGCAGCCCGCGCAATTCGGCCGGCGTGAGCTGCGCATGGCCGGCGAGATACGCGTCGTACTTGCTCGTGTACGGCGAGAACAGTTCGGGTGTCTGCTCGAACGTCTCGAGCGCGCGCAGCACGGCCTTGAACGTGGCCGCATCGTCGTCGAGCACCTTCACGCCGAACACCGCGCGGAACTCGTCCGCATACGGCGCGGCCTTCACGGCCTGCGCGACCTTCGCGGGCGAGCTGTTCATCTCGAACGGCGACGTGAGCGGAATGCGCGCCTGCTCGGCGCCCGTGTCGACGCGGCCGTCCCACGTGAGGCCGCCCGTCGGGCCCGCATCGACGCTTTCATCGCCTTCGTCGTCGGAATCGTGGAAGTGTTCGGTGAACTGCGGCACGCCCTGCAGGTACTTGAGCGACGGCACCGCACGGAAGCCCGGGCGCTTCATGTCGTCGCCGCCGAACTGCACGGCCAGCGCATTGGGCGGGCCGAATGCGTGATCGGGGCTGTGGCACGACGCGCACGCGAGCTTGCCGGAACCTGACAGCGTAGGGTCAAAGAAAAGTTGCTTGCCGAGCGCCGTCATCCGGCGCACGCCTTCGTAAACTTGTGCCCGCGTCTGCGGCTGGTTCGTCTCGACCACCGCGCCGCTGGACGCAACCGTTGCGGACGCAACTACATGGGCGGCGCCCGGTGCACTCGCCGCGCTCGCGGCCTGCACGGACGGTGCGCCCGCCCCCGGCTGTCCGTCACAGCCGGCAAGGGTTGCAAGCGTGGTGGCCAGCGCGAATGCGCCGGTCAGGTGCAGCCACGAACGCGCGAACGCGCCGGCTGTCGGTTGGCGAGGCTTCATCGATTCGTCGGAAAGTGGGTTCAGGAGCGGCCGGAGTTTATGTCAGCCGCATGACCGTTACATGACGACCAACCGACAGCTAATCGAAAGGACGCCTACACCCGGCTGTCAAATCGCACCCTCAAAATGCTTACAGCCGGACATGCCACGGTCACCCTCGCGAACCGGCGGTACACGAATGCTCCGGTTCCCCACGCGACAAGAGAGAGATAGAGAGTACAACGGATGAAAAACCACGCCTGGATTCGCTTTACACCGATCGCCGTTGCCGCGGCCGCCGCCCTCACCGCCTGCGGCGGCGACGACGTGCAGCAGCAAGGCCTGTCGACGGTGAAGAACGTCGTCGTGATCTACGCCGAGAACCGCAGCTTCGACAACCTGTACGGCAACTTCCCGGGCGCGAACGGCCTGCAGAACGTGACCGCGGCAAGCGCGCAGCAGAAGGACCGCAACGGCCAGCCGCTCGCGACGCTGCCGAAGGTCTGGGGCGGCCTGACCGCGAAGGGCGTCACGCCGGCCGTGACCGAAGCGATGACGGCCAACCTGCCGAACGCGCCGTTCGCGATCGACGATCCGAACGGCTTCAACACGTCGATGAGCGTGACGACGCGCGACCTGTATCACCGCTTCTACGAGAACCAGATGCAGATCAACGGCGGCAAGAACGACATGTTCGCCGCCTGGGCCGATTCCGGCGGCCTCGTGATGGGCCACTACACGCCCGACGCGACGAAGCTGCCGCTGTGGAAGATCGCGCAGCAGTTCACGCTGGCCGACAACTTCTTCATGGGCGCGTTCGGCGGCTCGTTCCTGAATCACCAGTACCTGATCTGCGCGTGCGCGCCGTTCTACGCGAACGCGGACAAGAGCCCCGCCGCCGGCTCGATCTCGGCCGTCGCCGCCGACGGCAAGTCGCTGCAGCTCGCGACCAACTCGCCGGCTTCCGCGCTCGACGGCATTCCGAAGTTCGTGAACTCGGGCAACCTGACGCCGGACTTCTACGCGATCAACACGATGCAGCCGCCGTACCAGCCGAGCGGCAACAAGGCGGCTTCCGGCGGCGATCCGAACCTCGCCGACCCGTCGGCCGCATCGACGCTGCCGCCGCAATCGCAGCAGAACATCGGCGACCTGATGACCAACGCAGGCGTGTCGTGGGCATGGTACGGCGGTGCGTGGAACCAGGCGCTGCAGGCGGCTCAAAGCGGCACCGCGAACGTGATCTACGGCCCGAACATGACGGCGCCGAACTTCCAGCCGCACCATCAGCCGTTCAACTACTACGCGAACCAGGCACCGGGCAGCACGAGCCGCGCGCAGCACTTGCTCGACGGCGGCACCGACGGCAGCGAGTTCATCAAGGCGATCGACGCGGGCACGCTGCCGCAGGTCGCGTTCTACAAGCCGCAGGGTAACCTGAACGAACACGCGGGCTACACCGACGTGTCGAGCGGCGACCAGCACATCGCGAACGTGATCGCCCACCTGCAGGCCAGCCCGCAGTGGAAGAACATGGTCGTGGTCGTCACGTACGACGAAAACGGCGGCTTCTGGGATCACGTGTCGCCGCCGAAGGGCGACCGCTGGGGCCCGGGCACGCGGATTCCGGCACTCGTCGTGTCGCCGTTCTCGAAGAAGGGTTTCGTCGACCACACGCAGTACGACACCGCGTCGATCCTGCGCTTCATCACGCGCCGCTTCTCGCTGCCGCGCCTCGCGGGCCTGCAACAGCGCGACGACGCGCTGAAGGCCAACGGCGGCCAGCCGATGGGCGACCTGACGAACGCGCTCGCCCTGTCGCCGAACCTGTAACGGCAGAGCGGCACGGCAATGCACCGGCCGGCGCGATGCCGGCCGCATACGACCAAGGGCGGCTTCGGCCGCCCTTGGTCGTTGCGCTCGTGCCAGCACGTGCGCGCCGCGTCACCCGGCGTGCTTCAGCCCGGCGCCATCGAGCGCGATGGCCAGAATCATCGCGCGTGCATTCGGTGGCGTCGGTCGTCCGCTCGGGCGGAACACGTCGTCGCCGCACGCGATCCGCGCGCCCGACAGCACGCAGAAACCGGCCTGCCGTGCGCGCCCGGGTTTCCAGTGCTGCTCGCCGAAGTGCGCACGCCCCGGTTCGACCCAGCGCACGACCAGCAGCTGCGCCGAGCGCTCGAGCACCTGTACGTGCGGGCGAACCGTCGACGCGCGCGGCCGGTCGAGCGCCGCCGCCAGGATCATGGCTTTCGGTTCGAACGGCGCCCGCCCGCGGGGGCTGAAGACGGCGTCGCCGCAGACGATCTTCTCGCCGGACAGCGCACACTGGCCCGAGCGCAGCGCGCGCCCGGGTGTCCAGCGCTGCTCCGCACCGCCCGGCGCAAGCCAGCGCACGATCAGCATCTCGTCCGAATACACGAGCACCTGCACGCGCGCATTCATCCGACACCCCGCATCGCGTAGCCCATCACCGGCGAACGCGCCGCGGCACGCGTGCTACCACCCATACTTCAGCTCGACGCCGACATAGTCGGCGTTATGCCCGCCCGCCTGGCGGATCGCATCGCCGACCTGGAAATGCACGGCCTCGACCGCACCGATCAGGTTCGCGGCGATCGTCCAGTCCGCACGCAGCTGCACGTACATCCCCGTCCACAACCCGCCCTTGCCTGCCGTGCCCGGCACCACCGCGTTGCCCTGCTGGTAGACCGCATCGCCGGTTGTCTCGCGCCACTGGAAACCGAGCGCACCGAGCAGCGACAGGTTCGGCGACGGCTTCAGCGTCACCGACGGCTTCACGTGGATCAGGTTCGAATACCCGGTGAAGCCGGCCAGCGTGAAGTAATAGCCGTTCGGGAACAGCGGATTGAAGGTTTCGACGCGGCCGTCGTGCGGATGCCGGTCGCCCGATGCCGCGTCGAGCTGCAACGCGATGCGCGGCGACCACGGCGCGTCGAGCCGGTAGCCGGCGATCGAGCCGACCGCCCACGCGCGGATCGTGCTGCTGCCGACCGTCCCCGTCTGCAGCATCGTTTCGAGATCCCAGTCGAAACGACCTTGCGTTCCGCTGTACCGCAGGTCCCACACGTCACGGCGCTCCGCGCCGCTCGCATCGAGAAAGCGCGCGTTGCTGCGGTTGTAGCGCGACCAGTAGCCCGACAGGTCGCCGGGCCCCACCGCCTGCCGCTCGAAGCGCACGCCGCTGAACGTGAGGTCGCGGTTCGACACGTCGTCGAACGTGGACGCGCTGCGGTTCTGCACCGGCTGCGTCGCATACGCGATGAAACGCCATTTCTGGTATTCGTAGTCGGCCCACACCGCATCGAACGCCTGCCGCACGTTCGGGCCGTCGCGTGCGGCGATGAAGCGCTGCAGGTCGAATGCCATCTCCTGCCGGCCGACGCGGAACTTGAACGTGCCGCCGCCGAGCGCGCCGGTGTAGGTCGCGAATGCCTGCTCGAGGTCGAGCGGGTTCTTGTCGACCGGCGAGATCGTGTTCTTGCCGTACGCGCGGTCGTCCTGCAACTGCACGAAGAACTGCCAGTGCTGACCGAGATGCGCATCGGCATGCACTTCGACGCGCTGGATCAGGTACGTGTCCGATTGCGCGGAACCGATGCCGAACAGCGGCGCGTCGACGGTCTCGAGACGCTCGCGCAGGTTCACGCCGAGCGACAGATAGGAGGCCGGATCGTTGCCGAGCGGAATGTACTTGAGGCCGTCGAGCGGTGCGCGCGGCACGCACGGATTCGCGAGCACCGACCAGTCTTCCTGCCAGCGATTGAACAGCACGGTCGGCCGCTTGGCCGTGCACGTCGACGCGGTGCCATCCGTGGCCGGTGCGGATGCCGGCGACGTGTCCGCGAACGCGGCACTGCGCCCGGCGAACAGCAGCCCCGCGACGACGGACACGCGCGCGGCACGATCGAAGCGGCGGCCGCGATGCGCCCGTTCCCATTGCCCGCTCATGCGCGCTCCTTCGTGATGGCGCCCGCCGATTGGGCCGCGCACAGCGCGAGCGCCGCCAGCGCGCAAACGGGCGCGAGCAGCGCCAGAAAACCGATATAGCGGAATCCGAGCGCCCCGCACGCCGCGCCGAGCGCGAACGCGACGATCGCCGGCAGCATCTTCGCGAACCGCGCGCGTGCCGCCGCGCGCACGCTGTCGGCCGTGCCGGCGGACAGCATGTCGACGACGTCGAGGATCGCCTGCGTGACGTTGCCGGTCATCACCGTGTTCGGCACGCCCGCGCGCGGGATCACGCGCGGATGCGCGTTCTGCACGCCCATCGCGAACGTGCCGACGATACCGGCCACGAGCGCCGGCAGGCTGTCGGGCTGCGTGACGGGCGTCGCCCATACGCCGGCCGCGCAAAAACCGAGCAGCAGCACGGCCTGCACCGCATGCAGCGCGCGCGTGCCCTGCCACGCGGGCCGCGCGGACAGCGACCGCGCGATCAGGCTGCTCGCGATCACGCCGCACACGAAGGCGGGAAACACGCTGAGCTTCAGCACGACGCCCTGGCCGAAGCCCGCGATGCCGGCGCCGATCAACACGAAGTTGCCTGTCACGTGCGCGGTGAACAGCCCGAACAGCGCGACGAAGCTCAGCGTGTCGACGAAGCCGGCCACCGCGGCAAGGATCGTGTCCTCGTGCTTCATCGTGCCGCGCTCGCGTGGATCTCGGCAACGTAGCCGCCCGGGAACTGCACGAGCGCCGCGTCGCGGCCGTCCGACGTGAACGGCGGCACGAGCACCGTCACGCCCGCGGCCTGCGCCTTCTTCAGCGTCGCGGCGAGATCGGGCACTTCGTAGCCGGTCATCTCGCGGCCGAACGGGTAAGGCAGGTGGCCGTCGGTCACGAGCACGGTCATCTTGCCGAAGCCCGATTCGATGCGGATACGGCGGTAGGTCTCGTTCGGCCGGCCAATCTCGATGCCCGGCGCCTTGAGGTTGTCGGATACCACCTTGCCGTTCGAGAACTTGACGAAATCGTGGACCAGCTTGCGCACGCTTTCCGGCGATACGTACACGCGGTTCTCGGGCACCGTCTCCAGCGCATCGTAGTGCGGCGCTTCGGTATGCCAATAGAGCTGCATGTTCAGCCCGCCGGTCCAGCGGATGATCGCGTCGCGGCCGATCGGATCGGGGAACGTGTCGACGATCACGTCCGCGCCGTGCGCACGCGCCGTCTTCATCGCGACGTCGAGATCGGTGACGAGGTAGCCGGTGCGCTCCGAGCAGAACGGATACGGGATCGGCGTCTTGAAGCCGAACACCGAGACCGTGCCGACCGGCGTGAGCACGAGCTGCGACATCGTCTGGCTCGGCGTGGGCGTAACCTGGAACACGCCCTGCTTCGACTTCTTGCCGCCGAAGGTCGCGACGAAGCTGTCGGTGAAACGATCGAAATCGTCCGGCGACACGCACACGTGCGTCGTGTCGTACTGCGGCCCGACGGCCAGCACCGGCACCGGCGCGGGGACGACCGGCGGCTTCGCGAACACGACCGGCGCGACGGCAAGACCGCCTGCGATCATCGCGGCAAGCAACACGGAACGAAGGGTTTTCATGACAGGGTTTCCTGGTTGTTTCATCGTCATCGAGTAATGCGGCCGTCGCCGGCCAGGTGCTTCGCATCGGCGAGCACGGTCGCGAGCACAAGTGCGGCGATCAGCCCGAGATGCTCGAAAAAGCTGTTGAGCGCCATGAAATGCTCGGCGCCCGTGCGGTTCCAGAAGTCGTTCGCCACCGCCATCGCGACCAGCGTCAGCATGCCGAGGCTGCCGGCGCCGAGCCACGTGAAGCGGCCCAGCACGATGCACAGCGAGCCGGCGATCTCGACCGCGATCGCCAGCGCCGCCCAGAGCGCGGCCGGCTGCAGCCCGAAATGCGCCTGCTCCGCGACCGCGCCGTCGAAGTCCAGCGCCTTCGCGACTCCGCCGATCAGGTACGCGGACACCAGCGCCAGGCGCGCGAGCGGGAGGACCCACGGCTGCGCCAGCAGCGCACGGATCCACGCCGGGTTGCCGGCACCGCCGCGCCGGGTCGGGGCCGCCATGTCAGACCGCCCAGCACGAACAGCCGAACGCGCCCCAGAAGCCCTTCGCGTCCGACGTCGGCAACGTGCGGCCCCATGCGCCCGCATGTGCGTGCCCGTGCAGGTTGCATGCGCTCGCGCAGCCGCACATCGCGGCGGCCGCTGCGCGCTGCAGCGGCGCGCCGTTGCGCTGCGTCGCGCCCCAGCCGCCATAGCCGCCGTACTCGCGCACGGGCGACCAGTCGGGCATCGCGGGCGGAATCGGCGCATCGTGCGACGCGAACGGCCCCGCACCCCACACGATCCGGCCGCCGACCACCGTCAGCAATGCCGTCGTATCGACGATATCGTCCTCCGCGCACGTGAAGAAATCGCGATCCGGAACCATCAGGTCGGCGAGCTGGCCAACCGCGATACGCCCCTTCTTCCCCTCCTCGTTCGAGAACCACGTCACGTACTCGGTCCACATGCGCAGCGCGGTCTCGCGATCGAGCAGGTTGCGCTGCGGATACATCCGCAGGCCGCCGACCGTCTTGCCCGTCACGAGCCACGCGAGCGACACCCACGGGTTGTACGACGCCACCCGTGTCGCGTCGGTGCCGGCCGACACCTTGAGCCCCTTGTCGAGCATCTTCGCGACGGGCGGCGTCGCCTCGGCCGCGCGTGCGCCGTAGCGCTCGACGAAATATTCGCCCTGGTACGCCATCCGGTGCTGCACCGCAATACCGCCGCCGAGCGCGGCAATGCGATCCATCGATTTTTCCGAAACCGTTTCCGCGTGATCGAAGAACCAGTTCAGCCCGTCGAGCGGGATGTCGCGGTTCACCTTCTCGAACACGTCGAGCGCACGGCTGATCGTTTCATCGTAAGTCGCATGCATGCGCCACGGCCAGCGGTTCTGCGCGAGCACGCGCACGACGCCTTCGAGATCGTCCTCCATCTGCGCCGGCAGGTCCGGGCGCGCAACACGGAAATCCTCGAAATCGGCCGCCGAAAACACCAGCATCTCGCCCGCGCCGTTGTGGCGGAAATAGTCGGTGCCGTCGTGGTACTTGACGCTCTTCGTCCAGTTCACGAAGTCTTCCTTCTCCGCATTCGGCTTCTGCGTGAACAGGTTGTACGCGATCCGCACCGTCATCTCGTTGGCATCGTGCAGCTTGCGGATCACCTCGTAATCGTCGGGATAATTCTGCGAGCCGCCGCCTGCATCGATCACGCCCGTGACGCCCAGGCGATTGAGTTCGCGCATGAAGTGGCGCGTCGAGTTGTACTGGTATTCGAACGGCAGCTTCGGGCCTTTCGCGAGCGTCGCATAGAGGATCGTCGCGTTCGGGTTCGCGAGCAGCAGGCCGGTCGGGTTGCCCGCAGCGTCGCGCAGGATCGTGCCGCCCGGCGGCTCGGGCGTGTCCTTCGTGTAGCCGACCACCCGCAGCGCGGCCGCGTTCAGCAGCGCGCGGTCGTACAGGTGCAGGATGAATACCGGCGTATCGGGTGCGGCCGCATTGAGCTCGTCGATCGTCGGCAGGCGCTTCTCGGCGAACTGGTGTTCGGTGAAGCCGCCGACCACGCGCACCCATTGCGGCGCGGGCGTGATCGCGACCTGGTGTTTCAGCATTTCCATCGCGACCGCGAGCGAACGCACGCCATCCCAGCGCAGCTCGAGGTTGTAGTTCAGGCCGCCGCGAATCACGTGCGTGTGGTTGTCGATCAGCCCCGGCAGCACGGTGCGGCAGTCGAGATCGACGACCTTCGTCGCGCGGCCCGCGAGCGGCATGATGTCCGAGTCGGCGCCGACTGCGACGAAGCGGCCGTCCTTGATCGCCACGGCGGTTGCGACGGGGTTCGCACGATCGAGCGTCGTGATGCGCCCGTTGTGCAGGATGAGATCGGGTTGAGTAGCGATTGCGCTCATGAAGTGTCCTCGATGCGGTCAGAAGCCGAGCCAGTGACGGACCGGCGCGATGGCCTGTGCGCCGATCAGCATGCCGGCCAGGCCGACCAGCGCGATCAGCGGCGGTGCCGGCGAGCGCACCTTGATTACGCTGTACACGACGCCGATCAACACGCCGGCGCCCAACGAAAGTAGATAAGATTCCATAACGATTTTTCTCCCGGCCGGATTAGAATCATCGGCATCGCGCGGCCGCCTTCGCGGTGCGCCGCATCCGTTCCGCTTCCCTGCCATTCGTCCCGACCATGCAACACCTTCCTGATCTCGAAGCCTGGGCCATCTTTGCGCGCGTCGCGGAGACCGGTTCGTTCGCGAAAGCCGCCGACCTGCTCGGCGTATCGCAACCGACCGTGTCGAAGGCAATCGCGCGCCTCGAAAAACGCCTCGGCGCGATGCTGCTGTACCGCACGTCGCGCAAGCTGTCGCTCACGCCGACCGGCGAACTGCTGCGAGACCGCGCGATCCGCCTGCTCGCCGATGCGGACCTGATCGAGAGCGAAGCGTCCGCGCAGGCGCTCGAACCGCACGGCCTCGTGCGCGTGAACGCGCCGATGTCGTTCGGGCTGCGCCATCTGTCGCCGGTGCTGCCCGCGTTTCTCGAACGCTATCCGCGCGTCGACATCGACCTCGTGCTCACCGACCACATCGTCGACATCGTGTCGGGCGGCTTCGACGTCGCGATCCGCATCGCCGAGCTGAGCGATTCGTCGCTGCGCTCGCGCCGGCTCTGCGCGGTGCGCCGCCCGCTCGTCGCGTCGCCCGATTACCTCGACCGGCGCGGCCGCCCCACGCATCCGCGCGACATCGAACAGCACGTGTGCCTCACCTACACGAACCTGCCGACGCCCGAGTACTGGCGCTTCCGCCAACCGGGATCGGGCGACGAGTTCGGCGTATCCGTGCATGGCCGCATCCGCACCAACAACGCGGACGTGATCCTCCCCGCGCTCGTCGCCGGTCACGGCCTCGCCCTTCAGCCCGAGTTCCTGGTGTGGGACGAGATGCAGCGCGGCGAACTCGAGGAAGTGATGTCCGACTGGAAGATCGCCGACATCAACGTCAACCTCGTCACGCCGCCCGGCATGCTGCGCGCCGCGCGCGTGACGGTGCTGCTCGACTTTCTCGCGGAACGCTTCGTGCATGCGCCGTGGGCGCTGCCCGTCGCCTGAACGCTCGACGGCCCCTGGCAGGCGATCGTCGCGTCCATCGCGACGATCGCGGCCGGCGGCCCGTTACTTCGCCGGAACCGCCGCGAGCGACTCGTGCGGCGTCGCGGTGCGTTGCGGTGCCTTGTGGACCATCGTGTACGCGTAGTCGACACCCATCCCGTATGCGCCCGAATGCTCGCGCACGACCGCCATCACCGCCTCGTACGTATCGCGGCGCGCCCAGTCGCGCTGCCACTCGAGCACGACCTGCTGCCACGTGACGGGCACCGCGCCGGCCTGCACCATCCGCTGCATCGCGAAGTCGTGCGCGTCCTTCGACGTGCCGCCCGACGCATCGGCCACCATGTAGATCTCGTATTCGCCTTCGAGCATCGCGCACAGCGCGAACGTCGTATTGCAGACTTCGGTCCACAGGCCCGACACGATCACCTTCTTGCGGCCATTCGCGGCCAGCGCGTCGCGCACCTTCTGGTCGTCCCACGAGTTCATCGACGTACGCTCCAGCAGCGGCTGGTTCGGGAACACGTCGAGCAATTCGGGGTACGTGTGGCCGGAGAAGCTTTCGGTCTCGACCGTCGTGATCGTGGTCGGGATGTTGAATGCCTTCGCGGCCTTCGCGAGACCGACGACGTTGTTCTTCAGCGTCTGGCGATCGATCGACTGCACGCCGAACGCCATTTGCGGCTGCTGGTCGATGAAGATCAGCTGGCTGTTCTGCGGAGTGAGTACTTCGAGTTTCGGATTGCTCATGGCGCAAGTCGTCCTGTGAACGAAAAAAGGGGGGCCTGCCTCGACCGCGACAGCGGGAGGAGCCTGGGGTGCATTGGTGCCGGATCGTCTTCCGGCTCGAAATATTTAAGCCGCAAACGCGCGGCACGAACACCCAAGAAACGGAATCGATCCGATTCCTGAATCGATGCGTGTTCTGAGCGATCCGCCCTTTTTTTCTTCACGCAAACCCGATACGCTCTCAAGACCTTGAAGCCGCGCATCGCGCCGCTCGTCTGCCAACACGGGGCTCGCCATGAAACCGTATTTCCTGTCGCTGTGCGCCGGCATCCTCGCCGGCGTCATCTACGGCGCGCTCGGCGTGAATTCGCCGGCCCCGCCGATCATCGCGCTCACCGGCCTGCTCGGCATGCTGGCCGGCGAACAGATCCTGCCCGTCGCGCGCCGGATGTTCGCGGGCCATCGCCTGAACACCGCATGGCGCGATGCACAATGCAGCCAGCACATGTTCGGCGCACTGCCGGGCGGCACCGCGAACGACCGCAAGCCGTCGTGATGGTCCCCGTCGTCCGCGGCCGCGCATGACCAACGTCGAGCTGTTTCATTACCTGCTGCTGTTGATTTGCGGTGCGGGCGCGCTCACGTGGCTCGCCGAGCGGATTTCGATTCCACCGGCCGTCGTGCTGCTGCTCGGCGGCTGCGTGGTCGCGGTCGCCGGCAAGCGCGTGCCCGACATGGACCCGGCGCTGCTGCTCGCGGCCGTGTTGCCGCCGCTGCTGATGTCGAGCGGGTTCTACACCGCGTGGAAGGAATTCCGGCAGGAGCTTGCATCGATCGCGTCGCTCGCGCTCGGCGCAGTGGTGTTCACGACCGTCGCGGTCGCGCTCGCCGTGCATGCCGCGAACCCGGCGCTGCCCTGGGCCGCATGCTTCACGCTCGGCGCGATCGTGTCGCCGCCCGATGCGGTCGCCGCGAAGGCGATCCTGCAGCGCCACCCGCTGCCCGCGCGGCTCGTCGCGGTGCTCGAAGGCGAAAGCCTCGTCAACGATGCATCGGGACTGCTGCTGTACCAGATGGCCGTGTCGGCCGCGCTTGCCGTGTCGATCACGGCCGCAAGCGCCACCGGGCTGTTCTTCTCGCTCACGCTGATCGGCATCGCGGTCGGCCTCGCGTGCGGCCATGCGATGAGCTGGGTGCTGCCGCGCCTGCGCGACCCGATGCTCGGCATCGTCGTGACCTTCGCGATGGCGTGGGGCAGCTACGGGATCGCCGAAGCCGTCGACGGCTCGGGCGTGCTGTCGGTCGTCACCTGCGGCCTCGTGCTCGGCGTGCGCCAGCATCGCGTGTTCGACGCCGACATGCGGATCAAGGCGAAGGCGACCTGGGAAGCGATCGTGTTCATGCTCGACGCGCTCGTCTTCATCCTGATCGGTCTCGCGTTGCACGCGATCCTCGCGCGCGTGAACCACGAAGGCGCGGTGCTGATGGCCGGCCTGCGCGTCGCGCTGCCCGCCACCGCCGCCGCGATCGCCGCGCGCATCGTCTGGGTGTTCGTCGCGATGTGGCTGCCGGGCCGCCTGCGCGCGCCGCGTGCCGGCCACGCACCGTGGTCGTGGCGCGAGGCCGTCGTGCTCGGCTGGTCGGGCATGCGCGGTGTCGTGAGTCTCGCGGCCGCGATCGCGCTGCCCGCCAACTTCCCCGGCCGCGACCTGATCCTGTTCAGCACGTTCCTGCTGATCATCGCGACGCTCGTCGTGCAGGGCGGCACGCTCGCGCCGCTGATCCGCATGCTGAAGCTGCGCCCGGCCGCTCGGCACACGATGTCCGAGCATGCGGTGCGCGCCCATGCGTTCGGCGCGGCGCTCGCCGAACTCGACGCGCTCGAACAACGCGGCTCGAGCCTCGAGCGGCCGTCGCTCGACCGCCTGCTCGCCGAATACCGGAACCGCGTCACGTTCAACGAACGCGCGCATCGCCACGGCGCCGAACCGGCCAACGTGCGCTCGCGCATGCTGCGCGTCGAACTCGAGCTCGTCGGCGTGTCGCGCGCAGCGCTGCTCGACCTGCATCGCGACGGCAAGGTCGACGACGCCGTGCTGCACCGGATCGAATCGGAACTCGATTTCGAGGAACTGCGGCTGCAGCGGCTGCTCGAACCGTAACGCCCGGTCAAGCCGCCGGCCTTCCCCCTTTTTCCATGGAACTGCAATGAGCGAACTGTCCGTCGAAGCGAGCATCGGCTCCGTCGATTATCTCGTCCACTTCAGCGATGGCGTCCACCAGTGGCGCGCCGACGAACCGGCGCCGCTCGGCGGCGGCGATGCCGCGCCGACACCCGTCGCACTGCTGCTGTCGAGCCTCGGCGCGTGCACCGCGATCACGCTGAAGATGTACGCGCAACGCAAGGGCTGGCCGCTCGCCGAAGTGCACGTGAAGCTCGCGCACGAATCCGGCAGCGCGGGCAGCACGATCGTGCGCCGCATCACGCTCGACGGCGACCTGTCCGGCGAACAGCGCGAACGCCTGCTGCAGATCGCGAACGCGTGCCCGGTACACAAGATCCTCACGCATCCGATCACCATCGACACGGCGATCGCCTGACGCGCCCGACTCGACCACGAGATCCCCACCATGTCCGCCTCGATCAAGACCCTGCTCACGCCGCGCGAAAGCGACATCGGCAACCTCGTCGTGCGCCGTGTGCTGCCCGCGCGTGCCGCACGCCTCGTCGGCCCGTTCATCTTCTTCGACGAGATGGGGCCGGCCGTGTTGCCGGCCGGCCGCGGCATCGACGTGCTGCCGCATCCGCACATCGGCCTCGCGACCGTCACCTACCTGTTCGAAGGCTCGCTGATGCATCACGACAGCCTCGGCTTCCGGCAGAAGATCGTGCCGGGCGACGTGAACTGGATGACGGCCGGCCGCGGCATCGTGCATTCGGAGCGCTCGCCCGATGAAGACCGGCCGCGCGAGCAGCCGGTCCACGGGATCCAGACGTGGGTCGCGCTGCCGGTCGAGCATGAGGACACCGCACCCGCGTTCGTCCATCATCCGGCCGACACGCTGCCGTCGTTCACGCGCGACGGTGCAAGCGTGCGCGTGATCGCGGGCACCGCGTTCGGGCTCACGTCGCCGGTCGCCGTGTTCTCACCGACGCTCTATGCGTATGCGGAATTCGCGGCAGGCGGCACGCTGGCGCTCGATGCCGAACATGAGGAACGCGGCGTGTATCTGGTCGACGGCGACCTGACCATCGACGGCACGCCGCTCGCCCCCGCGACGATGGCCGTGCTCGAACCCGGCGCGACCGCGGCACTCGCCAGCGCGAACGGCGCGCGCGTGATGCTGCTCGGCGGTGCGCATCTGCCGGGCGAGCGCTTCATTGAATGGAATTTCGTGTCGAGTGCGCGCGCGAAGATCGACGCGGCTCGCGCGGCGTGGGCCGATCAGACCTTCGGCAAGGTGCCGGGAGAAGAAGACGAGTGGACGCGCCAGCCGGAACGTCGCGCGCAGTAACGCGCCGCCATCAGGCACCGCCGCGGTCGATCGCCGCCGGTCGCGGCGGAGACTGATCGACCAGCACCTGCGCGCCCGGCGGCAGTTCGCGCAGGCAGACGTGGGCCACGCCGTCCGGATAGAGGCGCCCGCTCGCGAGATGCTTCCCGTCGCGATCGAAGACATGCACCATCGCGACATCGGACACGATCCGGTCGGGAACCGTCACGGTCAGATACTTGATGCACTGGCGCTTCCTCGCCTGTGCGGCGCCAGTGCGAGCGCCATGATCGCGAGCGCGACCAGGCGCATCGCCCCGGCACGCGGTGTCACGCCCCCTCTCCCCGCAGCCCCATCAGCTTCGCGAGCGTCGGCCAGCGGTCGAGCGACTCGATGAACGCGCGGCGCGCCTGCTCATCGACATAACGGTCGGGATCGAGCGCGGGCAGATGCCGCGCGAGGCCGAGCACGTCGTTCGGTTGCGACAGGCGCTCGTCGTCGGCATCGCCGGGAAGGATTACTGTTCGTCGATCCATACGCCATCCGGAGTTTTCACCGCGTAACCGTTGGCCGTCTGCATCGCCACCGTGCCCTCGTTCTCGCCGACCATCCGCGTGCGCGGCAGATCGGCCGCGTACTGCGCGAGCGTCGTGCCCGGCTTGAACGGGCTGTTCGACACGAGGTTCGACAGCAACTGCGCGAGCGCGAGGAAGCTGGCCGGCTGATCGATCACGGTCGTCGCGCCGTGGTTGCCGGTAAAGCCGACGAGCCGCACGCCGACCGGCCCGTGCACGATGCGCGGCGTCGGGATCTCGCGCAGGCCCGCGACCTGGTTCTTGTCGCCGCGCAACGCGGCGCCGTGCTCGGGCACGAACACGATCACCGCGCGGCGGCCCGATTGCGCGATCAGGTCGGCCAGGTGATCGAAGTCGTCCATCAGTTTCGTCACGCGCTGCGGATACGAGTCGATGCTCGTCAGCGGGCTGCCGACGATGCGGTTGCCGTCGTGCAGGCTGATCGTGTTGTAGTACAGCGCGACCGGGCCCGGCACCGACGCGCGCTGCGCGTACCAGTTCGCGAGCGTCGCGTAGTCGCCCTTGATCTCCGAGCCGTCGAACGCGTGCATCGCGACCGGCGCGGCCGCGTTCGACACCGGCGGCGCGTCCGGCACCCCGATGTTGTCGTGGATCACCTGCAGGAAGTTGTCGAAGTGGCCGTCGTGGTTCAGCAGCGACTGCACCTTGTAGCCCGCGCTCGCCAGCTGCGAGAACAGGTAGCACTGCTGCGGCGCGGGCTGGTACAGGTCCGCGTGAGCCTCCTGCCCGCAGCTTGCGCGCAGCACGCGGATCGCCGCCGGGCCGCTGTAGCTCGCGGCCGTGCTGAAGTTCGTGAACAGGTAGTCGAAATGGCTCAGCATCGGATGGTTGCGCACCTTCGCGGCATCGAGGTCGTCCCACGACAGCGAGCAGATGTGCAGCACGATCACGTCGAACTGTGCGGACGGATCGTTGCCGAGATGGCCGAACGCGACCTGCCGCTGCGATTCCTGCGTGCGGAACGTCGCGAGTGCGGCGTTGTGATCCTCGGGCTGGCCGGCGAGCGTCGTGCCCGTCGCGTTCGCCTGCTGCGGAAGCGGTGCGACGACGCGCGCCATCAGCCCGCTGCCGGCCTGCCACAGCGGCATCACGATCAGCACGGCCAGCACGAAGGTCGCGACGCGCAGCCAGCGGTTGACGATGAAGTAGACGATCAGCGCGCCGGCCACCGTCAGCAGCAGCACCGGCGGCAACAGGCGCGGCAGCAGCTCCATCCAGTACTCGAAGCGGAACGTGCTCACTTCGCGTGCGGCCTCGACGAGACGGGCGAGCGGCGGCGCATGCATCTCGCGGGCGAGCAGCGGCACCGCGATCGCGATCGCGACGAGTTGCCGGACGATGCGCCACGCGCGCTGCCGGATCGGCGCGCTCGCCGCGAGCGCCACCGCGAACGCGAGGTTCGCGAGCCAGAACGGCTGCAGGTGGCCGGTCGCGAACAGCGCGAACTTCAGGATGAAATACAGATTCCAGAACGTCATCTAACCCACTCCATGATAAGCGCCGCGTCAGTCGCGCGCCCGATCGAGTTTCGGCGCCAGCATGGCCAGCAGGCCGCGCGCCGCACCCTTCCACATCCGTACATTGCCGTCCAGGCCGATACGCAATACTTCCTTCAGCCCGCCGAGCGGCGTGTCGAGACGCTCGCCTTCGTGCCAGTCGAGCCACGCATCCGCGCGGCCGAACGTGCATTGCACGAGCTGGCGCTCCTGTTCGAGCGTCAGTTCCTCGAAGCTCACGCCGACATGGGTCGGCGTCACGCGGCTCACGCGCACCGGGAACGGGAACGGCCGGTCGCCGCGCGTCACGCACACCGTCAGCGTATCGCCGACGGCGACCGACAGCCCCGGCACCGCTTCGAGGCCGAGGCCGCCGGTCGAGTAGTCGCTCGTGAAGCACGCGGCCGTCGAGCCGTCGGCGAGCAGCAGCGTGGCCGGCACGCGCATCGCGATCCGGTGCGTGACGCGCACCTGCTTGGTCTCGCGCGCCACGGCCAGCGCCGCGCCGAGCATCGCGAGGTTGTACACGGTCCAGCCGAGCGTGATCAGGATCGTCGACGCCTCGTCGCCCTGGTCGATCACCAGCCGCCACAGGCCGGCGACGATCGCGAGCACGTTCAGCCCGAACAGCACCAGATACGGCTTCGACGTCGACCAGTCGACGTAGCCTTCGTCGATCTTGCCGCCCTTGTCGGTCACGTTGAACTTGCCGTGCTTCGGGCTGAAGAACGCGACGGTGGTCGGCAGTGCGATGTACCACGCGAGCACCGACTCGTAGACCTCGGCCCAGAACGAATGGCGGTAGCGCCCCTGCATCCGCGAGTTCGCGACGTTCGCGAGCACCAGGTACGGGATCACGTAGCTCGCGAGCGCGAGCGCCGACGCGTTGATGAAGTACAGGTGGAAGAACAGGTATGCGAGCGGGATCGTCAGGAACACCAGCCGCGGAATCCCGTAGAAGAAGTGCAGCATCGCGTTGCCGTAGCAGATCCGCTGGATGAAGCCGAGCCCGCGCCCGAGGAACGGGTTGTCGATGCGGAAGATCTGCGCCATCCCGCGCGCCCAGCGCGTGCGCTGCTTCACGTGGCCCGCGAGGCTTTCGGTCGCGAGGCCGGCCGCCTGCACGGTCGGCAGGTACGCCGACGTATAGCCGCGCCGGTGCAGCTTGAGCGCCGTGTGCGCATCCTCGGTCACGGTCTCGACCGCCACGCCACCCACCTCTTCCAGTGCGCTGCGCTTGAGCACCGCGCACGAGCCACAGAAGAACGTCGCGTTCCACAGGTCGTTGCCCGATTGCACGAGCCCGTAGAACAGGTTGCCCTCGTTCGGGATCTCGCGGAACGTGCCGAGGTTGCGCTCGAACGGATCGGGCGAGAAGAAATGGTGCGGCGTCTGCACCAGCGCGCACTTCGGGTCGCGCAGGAACACGCCCATCGTCGTCTGCAGGAACGAGCGCGTCGGCACGTGATCGCAGTCGAAGATCGCGATGTATTCGCCGTGCGTCTTCGGCAGCGCGCGGTTGATGTTGCCGGCCTTCGCGTGGCGGTTGTCGTCGCGCGTCACGTAGTCGATGCCGGCCTCGTGCGCGAACGCCTCGAATTCGGGGCGCTTGCCGTCGTCCAGCAGGTACACGCGCAGCTTCGCGCTCGGCCAGTCGATGCTCTGTGCGGCGAATACCGTCGGCTTCACGACCGACAGCGGCTCGTTGTAGGTCGGGATGTAGATGTCGACGGTCGGCCAGGTGTCGGGATCGTCGGGCAGCGGCACGATCGGCCGGTCGAGCGGCCACGCGGTCTGCACGAAACCGAGCAGCAGGATCATCCACGTATAGGCTTCGGCGCCGTACAGCAGGTAGCCGGCAACGGCCTCGACCGGGCTGCGGAAATCGAGCGTCTGCGTGGTGCGCCACCACACGTAGCGCACGGTCGCGAGCAGCGCGAGCGATGCGAGCGCGAGCGTCGGCAGATGGCCCGGCAGGCGGCGCAGCGTGAGTGCCAGCACCGCGACGATCGCGAAGAACGCGAACTGCGCGCCGGGCATCAGCGGCGACATCCCGGCGGCGGCCCACAGCAGCGCGCCGGCTACCAGCAGCAGCGGCGCGAGCCAGCGGCGCCGGCCGACGCCGTGTGCGCGCGCATCGAGCCAGCCGCCCCAGCGTACCCACGGCAGGCGCGCGAGTAGCGCGTCGATGCGCCGGCCGACCGCGCGCCCGGCCACGTAGACGGGCACGACATACCGGTCGAACCACGCGAGCGGATCGCGCGCGGGCCGGCCATCGGCCGCGCGCGGCGCACGCACGATCGCGCGCCACAGCCATTCGCGCGGGCTGAGCGGCTGCAGCACGCCCCACTCCTGCGCAAGCCGCAGGGTCGCGACGCGCACCCAGCGGCGCACGTGATCGGGCCGGCCCGGCGGCGGCGCGTGGAACGACAGCCGCACGAGCCAGTCGACCAGCGTGCGCTCGGCCGGCAGCCCGATGCCGCGTGCGCACCAGTCGGCCACACGGCGGCCGAACGTGCGCAGTCGCGGCGCGAACGCGGCCTTCATCGCGCCACTCCGGTGCGGCCGGCGGTGACCGCCGCCAGCCACGCATGAACCCAGTTCGCGATGCCGTTCAGGTCGTGCGAGGCCTGCGAATACGGCGCATCGTCGAAGATCCAGCTCCCGCGCGCAAGCGCTTCGGGCATGGCCGCGTCGACGTGGATGCGCTGCTCGAGCATCGATGCGGGCCCCGCGACCGCGCGCAGCATCGCGAGCGCATCGCGCTGCATGTCGCGCGCCGGATTCAGCCGGTTCACGACGATCTGCAGTTCGCCGCCGCCGGCGCGCAGCGCACCGAGCCGCGCGGCCGTCGTCGCGCAGGCGGTCGGCTCGGGCGGCACGACGACGAGCGTCAGGTCCGCGCGGCGAATCGCCTGCTCGGCCTGCGTCGACGGATAGCGTGCGGTGTCGATCAGCACGACGCCATCGGCCGGCAACGCGATCTCGTCGAGCGCGCGCGACAGCCATGCCGGGTCGGCCGCGAGCCGCGCATCGCAGGCGGCGGCGCCGGCCGCGTCGACCTGCCCGTACGGCACGAACAGCACGCCGTCGGCGCTGCGCCACGTATGCGCATGCCACGGCTCGGCGCCGCCGAGCACGCTCTGTGCGAGGCCGTGCTCGGCCAGCGAGTCGAGACCGAGCGTCGCGCCCATCAGGTTCTGCGCATCGAATTCGACGGCGACGACCGGCCGGCCGCGGCGCGCCAGCAGCACCGCGAGCGCGGCCGTGAGCGTCGTGCGGCCCGCGCCGCCTGTCGTCGACGTAATGGCGATCGTCTTCATCGGGCCGCCTCACCAGCGTGTTCGCCGCGCTCGGCATCGGGCAACAGCCGCCCGCGCAGCGCAACCGGCACGAGTGCGCAGGGCACCGCGTCGCGCCGGTCGATCCCGCGCGGCGCATGAAAACCGCGGCCGATGCCGAGGTGCTGGGCGACGATCCACACCGGCACCGCGATCGCGATGCCAACGATGAAACCGATGACGAGTTCGGCGATCATGCGACCTCCGGCTTGCGCAACGGCATCGCGCTGCGGATGGCACCGCGCTTGCGCGCGGCGGGAATGACGGGTTCCGGCGGCGACGCGTCGACGGCCGCGACCGACGGCGTCGCACCGATCGCTTCGAGCGCGACGATCGTATCGATCGTATCGATCGCGTCGCTCACCTCGCTCGCGTCGGGCAGCGCGTCGCCCAGACCGGCGCGCGCCGGCGGTGTGCGCGTCGCGCCCGCCGCCGGCGTGGCCCCGAACAAATCGCTGTAGTCGGCGATCGGCGCGCGCCGGTTCTCGGCCTTCAGCGCATTCAGTTCGGTGTCGATGCTGCCGTGCCCGAGGCACACGACGCGGTCGGACAGCGTGTCGACCGGCACGTCGAAGATGCGCGCGAGCGCGTCCTCCGCGTCGACCGGTTCGCACGCGAACAGGAACACGTACAGGTGCCCGGCATCGGCCGTCACGACGTCGCCTGCGCGGCGCGGCCGGCAATGCCGCAGCGCATCGACGTGCGACACCCCCGGCAGCAGCGCGATCTTCGCGAGCGTGTGCGGCAGCGCGAGCACGGCACCGCGATCGAGTACCGCGCGAATCCGCAGGCAGAACGCGCCGACCGGCAGGTAGCCGAGCACCGAATCGCCGAGCGCGGCCGCGAGCGCCGCACGATAGTCGGCGGCCACGGGCCGCGCATAGAGCTGGCCGCGCAGCGCGTGCACGGCGGCCTGCATCCGCGATACCGGCAGGTCGCGCGCGACGACGCGGCTCGCGCCGACGCTCAGCACGAGCATCTCGAACTGCTGGCGCAGCACTTCGCCGCGCTCGACGACCGCGATCTTCAGCGCACCGCCGCACTGCCGGCGCAGCGCATGCACGTCCGCGCACAGCGCTTCGAGCTGCGCATGCGAATGGAACACGAGCACCGCGGTCGCGGCCTGCGCATGCGCGCAGGCGGCAACGACGGCCGCGTTGTCTGCGACGATTTCCCAGCCCTCGGGCACGCGGGTCGTGCCGTCGAGCACTGCGCGGCTGACGACGACGCGATCCTCGTCGCTCGCGAGCTTCATGCGGCGCGCGGGCTCGGTCGCGTCGCCGTCGACGCTCCCCGACAGCCGGCCGCCCGGCGCAAAGCGCAGTGACCGTACCTCGCCGGCCGCGAGCGTGTCGCCCGCGCGCCAGAAATCGACGATCCACAGCAGCTCGCCGTGCGTGCGCTGCAACTGCGCGACCCCCGAGCAGATACCGTGGAAACCACTGCGCGGCGTGCGATCCGCATCGCGCACGAACGCGGCATCGTCGGTGCGTGGTTCTTCGCCTGCATGGTCCGCCTCGGGATCGAGCAGCAGCACGAGCGCAATCCGGCGCGTGCGGCACCAGTCGGCGAGTGCGTGCGCCTCGTCGGCGAGCGCGATCGGGTCGTCCCAGCTGAACCAGCGCTGCGCGCCCTCGACGAAATACAGCGAGCGCGCGCGAAAGCCGTAACGCTTCAGCGCGCGCAGGCCGCCGGTCAGCCGTGCGAACGGGCCCGGTGCCGCGCGGCGCGGTGCGCCGGCAGCTGCGCCGGAACCGTCGCCGTGGGCCGGCTCGGCCGCCGGCGGCATCGCCAGCACGTTCAGGTTGCGCGGCCAGCCGGCCGGCTGCGAGCCGCCCGCGAAGCCGCGCGCCTGCATCTCTGCGGCGACGTGCGCCGCGTCGCGCGCGAGCACGACCGTCACGTCACGCGTGCGCGCCTGTCGCGCGCTCTCCCACACGAGCGCGTCGCAGGCCGGCGTGCCGCCGGCCGCGTAGATCGCATACAGGCCACCGGCTTCCAGTTGCGTCCAGGCATCGGGCAAGCCGTCGATCGCGAGCCGGCTCACCGTGCCGGCGCGACCGCCGGCCGACCCGGCACCCAGCAGCGCGCGCAGGCGGCCCACCAGACTGGCGGCGCCGAGCGCGGGACGGGTGGCATCGATTTCCGTATTCACGGCGTTCCCCTAGTAATCCGAATAAAGCCGCACCGGCGTCGGCGTGACGAGCCAGCTGCGTTGCGCGCGCGCATCGAACGCATAGCGCAGGTACACGAGCGCCGAACTCGGCGCGTAGTCGTGCGACCGGTCGACGTTCAGTTGTGCGCCGACGCTCAGGTGCGGGTTCACGCGGTACTCGACGATTCCGTTGATGGCGTACGAGAACGACACGCCGCGCGTCGAACTGCCCGCGTACACGAACCCGGCCGCCACCTGGTCGGCCCGCCGATCCTGGAACGTCGGGTAATACAGCGAATCTTTCTCGTAGCTGTTCGAGATCCCGCCCGTGACGGTCAGGTCCCACGACAGCGCATCGTGCCGCCCCGCCCATTCGATCGGCACGCCGAGCGACAGGTAGCGCTGCGGACTGTAGTAGCCGCCCTGCCCGTACGTGTAGTAGCGCAGGTTCTGCGCGTAGTGCCACGCATTGCCGACGAGCCCGGTGCTGACCTTCATCGTCGCGCGCTCGTACACGGGCATCGTGAAGCCCGTGCGCAGCGTGACTGCCGCGTTGCGTTCGACGTTGCGGCCGGACAGCACGCCCGCGCCGAGTTCCGCGAACAGGTTCGTGCGGCCGACGTCGACCGACGCGCGCAGGTTCACGCCGTCGCGGCGCACGCCGCCCCAGACCGCGCCCGTCCACGGGTCGCGCATCCCGGAGTACGACAGCACGCTGCTCGTTTCCGGCCGCCGCGACGCGTTCACCGAGAAACTGGCCGGGCCCGCGTCGAAGCGATAGCGCACGCCGCCGACGAGGTAATGCACGGGAAAACCGAGCGGCGACGTGCCGAGATCGAAACGCCATGCGTCCGACAGATAGCCGGCGCCAAGCGCGACGCCCGTGATCGGCTGGTGCAGGTCGCCCTGCGGATGCGCGATCAACGCGGCGGCCTGCTGATCCAGCGGCGACTGGAGAGGCGACGCGGCCAGTGCGCTGAGCCCCCCGTAGGTGCCGAAGGATTTCAGCGAATACGCGTTCGGGTTGCTCGTATCGAGCGTGCCTGCGTCGAGATGCACGGTGTCGATCTGCGCGAACACGTGCCCGTCGTAGCGCACCGGCACCTGCACGTAGATCGGCACCTGCTGTGCACGATACGACGAACTGCCTTCGTCGCCCGACTTGTACGCGGGCATCCAGCCGGTCTCGATCTCGGGATTGCGCCGCTGCTCGAGATCCGCGAACGCGGCCTGCGCGGGCGTGAGCCCGTTGCGCCCCGGGCTCACGCCCGTCGCGCGTTCCTGCGACTGCGACAACCGGTACAGCGACGCCGCATCGTCATAGCGGCCCTGCGCCTCGGCCACGCGCCCGGCCGCGACCGTCACGTCGGCGCGCGCCGGATATGCGGCATGCAGCCGGTCGGTCACCGGCACGGCCTGGTCCGGGCGGCGCAGTGCATTCAGGCGGCGCACGGCCGACAGTTGCGTGTCGACGTCGTCGTCCGGCGTGCGCGCGAGCACCGCCTGCACGCGCGCAAGCGCGGCTGCACGGTTGCCGCTGTCTTCGTCGATACGTGCCAGCGCGAGCTGCGTATCGGCATCGTCCGGCGTGCGCGCGACGACCGGCGCGAGCGCATCGCGCGCCGCGTCGTAATGGCCTTGCGCGCGTTCGAGATCGGCCCGTTCGAGCGCATAGCGCTTGTCCGCACGGCCGGCCGGGCTCGCGCGATCGAGCAGTGTTCGCGCCTGCGCGTAGTCCTGCTGTGCGATCGCCTCGTCGGTCTGCCGCAACACGAGCCGCAGCGACTGGTCCTCGATCCTCGCCGTCTGCGCGGGCGTCAGCGACGGTTCCCTGCGCAGCGTGTCGAGCCACGCGGCAAGCGCATCGTCGCGCCCCGCGCTGCCGAGCAGGTCGCCGTAGCGCAGCCGCACGTCCGCATCGGCTTCGCGCGGATGTGCGTCGATCCAGTCGTGCAAGGGCGCGAGGCCGCGGTCCGGTTCGCCCGCATCGATCCACTGCGCGCCGATCGCCGCGAGCATGTCGGGATCGTCCGGCGCACTCGCCTGCGCCCGGGCGAGCGACGCGGCGAACGCCGTGCGGTCGCCGCGTGCGAGCGCACCGCGCGCGTCCGCCAGCGCGCTTTCCGCGTCGAGCTTGCGTGCCAGCGCACGCATCCCGTCCGAACGGTGCGCGTCGTCGACCGGTGCGAGCGCGGCCTGCGCACCCGCGACGTCGTCGAGCGAATTACGATACAGCGCGGTTGCGTAGCGCATCTCGGGCGTCGCGCTTTGCACGAGCCCGTCGTCCATCACCGTGCGGCCGAGCTGCGGCAACCCCATGTCGCGATAGAGGCGCGCGAGCGCGAAGCGTGTCCACGGCGCGTCGGGCGCCGCACGCACGGCCGCCTCGTAGCGCTGCGCGGCGGGCCCGCGTTCGCCCTTGTCCGCCAGCGCGCGCGCCTGGTTCGCGAGCAGGTCGGCATGCAGGCCGTCGAGCGCGCGCCGATCGTCGCGGCCCGTCACGCGGCCTTGCAGCGCGTCGAGCAGCGGGCCGACCTGATCCGCACGGCCGGTGTTCTCATACAGCGTGGCCGTGTCGCGCACGGCCGCGAGGTTCGGCGAACGCGCGGCCAGCAGCGCGCGCAGCAGCGGCTCCGCGCGCGCCCAGTCGCGCTGCGCGAGCAATGCATCGGCCAGCTGCAACTTCGCGTCCGGGCTGCCCGGCTGCATCGCGAGTGCCGCACGGGCCGCACGCTCCGCATCCTGGGGTCGCCCCGCAGCGGCCGCCGTGCGGCCTTGCGCGAGCAGCCCCCAGAATTGCGCGGTACGCGCGAGGCCCTGCCATTTGTCGCGCTGGTCGGTCGCGAGCGTCGCGGCGCGTGTGAACAGCGCGCGCGCTTCGTCGTGCCGCCCTTCGCGCAGACGCAGCAGGCCGAGCCCGCCGACCGCATCGGCGTCGTCCGCGCGCGAGCGCGCGGCACGCGTCAGCAGCGGATCGGCGCCGGCCAGGTCGCCGCGTGCGAGTGCCTGCAGGCCGCGCTGCTGCGCGATGTAGTCGGGATTGCGTTCGAGCTTGCGCTGCGCGTCGCGCTGGCGATCCAGTGCCGCGACGCGGTCGACGAATTCGGTATCGTCCGGTGCGAGCGCGAGATACGCATGCAGCGCATCGAGATACGCGGGATCGTTGCCGGCCGGCTGCAGCACGCGCCGCCACAGCGCCATCGCCTCCGTATGGTCGGCGTCGGCGCGCTTCACGAGCGCCCAGGCGATCCGGTTCGCCTCCGGCCGCGTGTCGGCGCGCTGGTTCAAGAGGCGCGCGAGCGCCATCGTCGCGCTCGTGTCCTGCGGATCGGCCGCGACCGCGCGACGCAGCGCGGCGATCGCCGGCTCGCGCCCGCCCGGCGCATTCGACACGATCTGGTAATACTCGGCGCCGAGCGCGCCCGACGGTGCGCCGTTCGGAAACAGCGCGACGATCCGCCTGGCCGCCTCGTCGGCGCGACCGCTGCGCGCGAGCAGGCGGATCTGCGCCATCTCGCCGCGCCCGCTCGTCGCGACGCGGTATTCGTCGGCCACCCGCCGCGTGGCGGGCGCATTCGGCGCCAGCGCCTGCAGCCGCGCGAGCGACGCCTGCGCGCCTTGCGCGTCGCCGAGCCGCAGCAGCACGCGAACCTGCTCGGCCAGCAGGTCGGGATCGCCCGGCGCGATCAGCAGCCCCTTGCGCAGCGCATCGCGCGCCAGGTCGTCGCGATGCTTGACGCCCCACATCCGCGCGGTGTCGAGCTGACGCTGCGCATCGGCGGACGCGGAGGTCGCCGCCGGGGCCGCCATCGTCGCATCCGACGCGGTACCCGGCGCCGCCGCGCACACCGACGACGCGAGCCACGCGAATCCCGCGACGTGCGGCACGGCGCGCTTCAGCGGGCGGCGCACGAACGGCCTCCCCAGCGGGCATCGAGCGTGCCGTCCGCACCGAACCGGTAGCGTCCGTCGCGCCAGCCGAGCCCGAACAGCGTCAGCACGCTCGTGTAGTAGCCGGGCGCCGACTGGCGCGCGAGCGTATCGACACGCGCCGCCTGCGCATCCGCGAGCGCGGGCTGGCCGCGCGCGTCGAGGAATGGCACGGCCGCCGCCGAGAACCCGCCGTTGCCGTCGTTCGGCCCCGCGATGCCCGTCGTCGTGTCGACCTTCTCCGGCGGCGCGCCATGCGCGGCGATGTGGTCGGCGAACGGCGCAAAGCGTGCGAGCAACGGGGCGGCGAGCGGATCGGCGCGGTCGATCATGCCGGCCCACAGATAGACACGGATCGCGTTGTACGCGCTCTCCGCATGCGTTTCCCGATCGGGCCCGAAACCCGTGCCCGCGCGATACAGCGCCCAGTCGGGCGAAAAGCCTTTCGGCGCGGTGTCGAGCAGCACGCGCCCGGTACTGGAGACGAGCGCGGCCCAGCGCTGGTCGTCGGGCAGCCGCGCGCCGAGCGCGCGGATCAATTGCGGCGGCGAATAGCTCGGGTTCACGCGCCACTGACCATCGGCCAGCTTGAACCCCGTCGGCCCCGGCAGCAGCGTGAGGCCGAGGCCCGGCACGGTCGCCGTCTCGTCGTCGAGCACGCGCTTCGCGAGCAGCGTGCCGCGCGCCGTGTAGCTGCGCTCGTGCCACAGCCGCCCGGCCTCGACGAGCGCATACGCGATCCACAGGTCGGCGTCCGACGCCGCGTTCGCGTCGAGCACGCGCCAAGCGCCGTCGGGCGCACGGCCCCACAGCCACGCCGGCAAATGCGCGCTCAGGTCGCCCTGCGCGAGGTTGTTCTCGGTCCATGCGAGGATCGTGTCGAACATGCGCCGGTCGTTCGCGACCAGCGCGAAGAAAAGTCCATACGCCTGCCCCTCCGACACCGTGCGCGAATCGGCCGAGCCGACATCGATCACGCGGCCGTCGGCCGAGATGAAATCGCGCTTGAACGCGTCCCAGCGCGGCCATGCCGCGCCGCATCCCGCGTTGGCCGCATCGGCCGCGTCGGTCGCACCGGCCCCCGCGGCCTGCGCGCGCGTGGCCATCCCGGCCGCCGCACACGTCACCGCAACCGCCAGCGCGAGTGCCGCGCCGACGCGCCGCGCCGGCCGCGTTGCCCGTCGCTTCGCCATTGCCCGCGCCATCCGTTACATCCCCCGTCGGCGCGCGGCGATTCTCTGCAGCACGCTGAACGCGCCGAGCGCGAGCAGCAGCCCCGCGACGACGCCGACCGCGCCGAGCACGACCGGATGCCGCGCCGCTTGCGTCCACACGCGCGCGTACCACGGCACGAAGCCGACCACGTAAGGGTCGCCGACGCGCAGGCTGTCGACCTGCCCCGGCCGCACCAGTGCAAGGTCGCCCTGCAACTGCGACACGAGCCCGGCATTCTCGAACACGTTGAGCAGATCGCCGAGGCGCGGCTGGTCGGTCGCCGTGAGCGCGACGACGCTGCGCCCCCGGCTGCCCGGCAGCTCGAACCCGGCGAGCGCCGCAAGCGAGCCCGTCTGTTCGATATGCGCGCCGCCTTCGGCCAGGCCGACGCCGTTGCGCCAGCGCTCCTTCACCGAGAACGCGACGCGCGCGGCGCCTTCGCCTCCCGCGCCGCCCTGCTCGCCGATCACGAGCGGCAGCGCCGAGCGCCAGTGCGCGAGCAGCGGCGACGCGGGCGAGCCGTCGATCACGAGCAGATCCTTGCTGCCCGACAGCGCGGCGACGTCGCCAGGCCGCGCGACCTGCACGCGCAGCGCCGGGAAACCGGTCCATTCGCCCATGTGGCCGAGCATCGTCAGGTAGGCCTCGAGTTCCTGCGGCGACGGCCGGTCGGGCAGCACGACGGCCGTCTGCGACAGGTCGGCGAAGCGCGTGAACGGGAAGCCGCTGTTCGCGAAAAACGCGAGGTTCGGCAATTGCGCGTAATGGACGAAGTGCGAGAAGTCGATCGTCGAATCGGGATCGATCGCCGCCCGCTGCGGCTCGGTCGCCGTGCTCGCGCACAGGCCCGTCTTCTGCGTGTCGAGCGTGAAGCGGAATTGCAGCTGGTTGCCGCTGCCGACCCGGAACGCCGGGATGTCGACGTCGCTCGTCACGCGCCCTTCCGGCACCGACAGCAGCGGCAGCTGCATGCGGCCGTGCGCGTCCTCGGCATGGGCCGGCCCGAGCCGGTACGACTTCACGAGCTGGTCGTTGATCTCGACGGCGAGCGTCGAATTGTCCTGCACCGTCGGCGCCGTGTAGCGGTAGCGCAGGATGATCGGCACGCCCGCGCCGTTCCACGAATGCAGATCGGCCGGCACGCGCAGGTTCAGGCGGATGGCATCGGGCGCCGTGCCGCGCACTTCCAGCTCGCGCGTATCGGATACGAGCTCGCGGAACGTGATCGGCCGGTTCACCGGCAGCCAGCGCGGCGCATCGTACGGCTTGCGCGGCGCGCCGAGATCGACGTGCGCGACCGTCGCCGCCGGCCCCGACAGCGCGACGCGGCCCAATACGAGCGTCGCCACCGCATCGTCGACCTCGGCCGCGGTGCGGCCCGTGACGACGAGCAGCTTGCGCCCCGGCGCGGCCGGGTTGTCGGCCACCGCGAGCAGCGGGCCGGTGATCGACGGCAGCGCGAGGCCGGCCGGCAGCATCGCGGCCGTGCCGATCACCACCGCCTGGTCGTCGGCCGGCAGCCCGGACGACACCGGGAACCGCGCATGCCGGTAGTCGGCCAGCGCGCCGAACCACGACGCGAGCACGCCCGCGCTGCGCAGCGTCGCCGAATCGGGCGATGCCGGCAGCACGAACGGCAGCCGCACCCGGCCGTTGTCGCGCCGGTCGAAGAACGGCGCGGGCAGCAGCGCGAGATCGTTCGGCAGGCGGACCGGCGATTCGTCAAGGATCAGCTCGCTCTTCGGGCTCACGTCGGCCCACAGCGCCGAGTTCGACGGATCCTCGCAATGGTCGAGCGTGTAGTGCGCGATCAGGCGCAGGCCGATCTGGTTGAAATCCGAGAAGTAGCGTGGATCGATCGGGATGTCCTGCGTGACCGTGCGGCCCGCCTGCGCGGCGTCGAACGGGACGGTCGCGATGACCTCGCCGTTCACCGACACCTTCAGGTGCGACATCGGGAACACCAGCGACGGTGAATACGCGTAGGTCAGGCGCAACCGCGCGCCGGTGACCACGCGATCGAGCCGCACGCCGGCGTTGATCGTGCGCGCGTCGTCGGCGCCGCGCAGGCGCAGCGGATCGAACGCCCCGAGCGACGCGAACGGCAGGTGCACCGTCGTCGCCGGCAGGCCGGCAGGCGGCACGCCGGCCGCCGCAGGCGCGGCCGCGAGCACCGGCACCGACGCAGCGCCGGACGACGCGCCGGCGGACGGCACGGCCGGCATCGGCGCGGCCGACAGCGCAGCGGTATGGAAAGCGCCGGCCATGGCGGCCGACAGGACGAACAGCGACACGGCCGGCTTCATGCGCCGCTCCGTTTCGTCAGGATCATCCGGTCAACCGTCGCATCGAAGCCGACGCGCGCAAAGCAGCAATGCCCGTGAGTGAACATCCCCACTGCTTCCCCTCATGTAACGAAGTAACGAAGTGGCCTGATTCAGTTATCGAAACGATGCGGCGATTTCTTTAATCGCCCTTCGTCGAGTTGTGCGCGCCTGGCACCGGCGCACACCCATTCGTCACACTATCTCAAAAATAGGACAAAACTCACCTCGATTCGCGACGATGAGGCGAAAAAACCTCACTCCGGTCGGAATTGCCGCACTAGCGGGACGAATGGCAAGAATTGCGCCGTTGTCGCCGAACAGGCTGAACGGCATACTGCCGGCGCGGTACGGCTGGCCGGCGGCGGTCCGTTGCAGACCGCCCGGGACGCTCGGCCGCGAGGCGGCGCGTATGCTACCGCAATCCCGCACCGCCGGATGCGCTTTCTTTCACGGAAAACTGACTTGACTCAAACAGCCGACACCGCCACTCCGTCCCCCGACACGCTGCTGCGCATCATCGCCGCGCAGACCGAGATCGCGAAGCTCGGCCTCGACCTCGGCAGCGTGATGGCCTACGTCGCCGAGCAGGTGCCGCTCCTCACCGGCGCGAGCGCCGCCGCGGTCGAATTCGCCGAGGGCGAGGACATGGTGTACCGCGCCGCGTCCGGCACCGCGGCCGGGATGCTCGGCCTGCGGCTGCGGCGCTCGGGCAGCCTGTCGGGCCTGTGCGTGCAGCAAGGCGCGTTGCTGCACTGCACCGATTCGGAAACCGACCCGCGCGTCGACCGTGACGCATGCCGGCGGGTCGGCTTGCGCTCGATGCTCGTGATGCCCCTCACCCATGCCGACACGACGGTCGGCGTGCTGAAGGTGATGTCGCCGGAGGTCGACGGCTTTTCGAAAGCCGACGCCGGCACGCTGCGGCTGACGGCCGACCTGATCGCCGCCGCGATGTTCCACGCGGCGCGCAACGAGGCGAACGAGCTGTACCTGCGCGCGACGCACGACGCGCTCACGGGCCTGCCGAACCGCGCGCTGTTCTACGACCGCCTGCGGCAGTCGATGCACACGACGCTGCGCGCGAATGGCCGGCTCGGCATCCTCAACATCGACATGGACGGGCTGAAGCCGATCAACGACGGCTTCGGCCACCGCGCGGGCGACGCGGCACTGCGCGAGATCGCCACGCGGATGCAGGGGGCGGTGCGGCGCTCGGACACGGTCGCGCGCATCGGCGGCGACGAATTCGCGGTGATCCTGCCGAACATCGGCAACCGCGACGATGCGCATGCGCAAAGCACGCGGCTCGCGCGTCAGGTCGGCGAACCGTTCGAATTCGAGGGGCGCCCGATGCGGCTCGGCGTCAGCGTCGGGATCGCGCTGCTGCCCGACGACGGCACCGACATGAACGCGCTGATCGAGCATGCGGATCAGGCGATGTATGAAGTGAAGCGCACGCGGTCGCAGCGGACGGCTCACGCGTAACGCGCACTCGAAGGCGGTTTTCTTGACGAACCGGCGGGCGGAACGACACCGTCGACCGCCCCCGGCTGGCTTGAACGGCCGCTAGCCGATCTGCGGAACGGCGATCGCGAGCCCGACCACGAGCCATTGCACGATCGCGACCAGCACACCGGCGCGGCACAACCCGACCGCGCCGCGTACACGTGCATCGAGCGCACGTCCGGCCTTCGACGCGTCGATCCAGCCGAGATCGGTGAGCGCGCGGTCGAGCGCCGCGAGCCCGTCGTCGACCGATGCGTCGCCGGCCGCCGCGCGCGCGAGCGCGGCGAACAGCCGGCGGTCGATCTCGATCCGCACCGCGTACCACAGCGCCGCGATCCCCGACCCGGTGCTGACGACGGCCAGCAGCACGCGGGCGATCGTCGCCGGCGCCCAGCCCGACGCAATCCACCAGCCGGCGCCGGACGCGGCCAGCGCGGCCGCGATCGCCCACGCGCCCGCATCGAGCGCGCCACGCGCGGCGGCGATCCTGAACGGCGCGGACGGGTCGCGCATCACACGCTCCCCACGCCGCGACGGCGATCGATCCAGTGCTGCAGCACGGCTACGCCGTCGTCCGACCACACAGCGTGCGGCCGCACCGCGCGCACCGCGGCCAGCGCGTCGCGCGCATCACCGAACCCGCGTCGCGCGGCCAGCCACGCAGCCGCGCACAGTACGCTGCGCCCGTAGCCGAGCGCGCAACAGACCAGCACGTCGCGCCCTTCCCCATGCAGGCGTTCGAGCGCCGCGACGGCCTGCGCGAGTTGCGCGGCCGTCGGCGCGACGAGGTCGAGCTGAGGCACGGTCGCATACGCGAGCGACGACGCATGGATCGACGTCCAGCGCGGCATTTCGGCGGTCAGGTCGACCAGTGCGGTGAAACCGTGGCGGCGCACGTCGCGCGTGGTCGGCGTGCGGCCGATCGATACGCGTTCGTCGATCCGCACCGGCGCCGGCTGCCGGAACGTCCACAACCGCGAATTGACGAACGCGCCCGCAATCGTCGGCGCGAGCAGCCAGCGGATGACGACCGGAAAACGCCCGTGCGCGTCCTTCTGGAACGCGCCGGGCGCGCCGCGCCGGTAGATCCACGCGACACACGCGAGCGCCAGCGCGACCCACCCGGCCGCCAGCGCCCAGCCGGGCGCGCGCGGCACGCACCAGAGCGCCGCGAGCGCCACCACCGCCGCGCCGAGCGCATAGCGGCGCGCGAGCGCGCGGCCGGCCGCGCCCGGCGAAGCGTCGGCGCCCGGCAGCCGGCCCGCGGCATCGCTCAGCGGAAACAGGAACAGCGCGAGACAGCCGACGGCCGCGCCGGTCGGTACGTCGATCACGTGATGCTGGTAGGTCGTCAGCACCGACACGCCGATCGCCGCGAACCACAGGTGCAGCACGACGCGCGCGAGCGTGCCGCGCAGATGCTTTGCATAGACGGCCCACAGCACGACGAGCAGCCCGATGTGCAGCGATGGCGCCTGGTTGAACGGCTTGTCGAAGCCCATCAGCAGCGTGAACAGCGCACCGGCCGCGCCGCCCGCGTCGGGCCGCTCGAAGCCGAAGCGCAACGGCCACGCGATGAAGCACGCGACCGAGATCAGTTGCACGGTCAGCAGCCGCTTCACGTGATCGAGCAGGTCGGCGCGGCGCGTCCAGAAGAAGAACGACAGCGCATACAGCAGGTCGATCGACCAGTACGGCACGATCGTCCACGGCACGAACGGGATCGCGTGCTCCCAGCCGAACGCGAAGGTCGGCACTGCCGCGCGGCGCGCGGCGAGCCAGTTCGCGAAACCGTAGGTCGAGAAGAACACGGCGCCCATCGCCGCGAGCCAGCCGAAGCGCAGCGCGAACGACGCGTCGCGCGCGCCGGCGGCCGCGGCCGGCTCGGCGAGGCCGCTCGCGCCGCCGTCGAGCGCGCTCATGACGCGTCGACCCGCTGCGCGAGGCTGACCGTGAAGATGCCCATTGCGTCGATCCGCTGGTCGAGCTTGCGGAAGCCCGCGCGCGCGACGAGTTCGTCCATCTCGGCCTGCGAGCGGCGGCGCATCACCCAGGTCGCCTCGCCGCGGTGATTGTTCAGCGCGCGCGCGATGAATTCGAGCTGCGGATGCCACGGCTGCCCCGTATAGACGAGATAGCCGCCCGGCGGCACGGCCTGCGCGAGCCCGCGCAGCGAGCGCTCGATCAGCGCGTTCTCGCCGAACAGCTCGTAGAGGCCCGACACGATCGCGAGCGTCGGACGCGGCTCGAGCGTCGCGAGCGACGCCTCGTCGAACGCGTCGCCGCGCTCGAAGCGCGCGATCGGCTCGAGGCCGCGCTGCGCGATCAGCACACGCCCGGCCTCGACGTTCGGCGGGCTGTAGTCGCGCAGCGTGATGTCGTCGGGCGCCGCGCCGTCGCGCTCGGCGGCCGACGCGATCGCGTCGAGCACGTAGCGCCCGTGCCCGGCCGCGATGTCGACGATCCGCACCGGCGTGCCGCCGCCGCGCAGGCGGCCGATCGCCGCGCCGATCAGTTCCTGCAGATGCACCTTGCGCTGGCGGATGCCAACCCAGCCCGGAGAGTCGAGATACGTGCGGTCGATCAGCGCGCCGACGCCGAGGCGCCCCTGCGCGCGGTTGCGGTACACGTAGTCGAGCGTCGAGCCCGAGTCGAAGCCGAGCCGCAGCCCGAGCGCGATGCCGTCCGACAGCGCGCCGCCGGCCTTCAGTCCGGCCCGCGTGAGCGCCCAGTACGCACGCGCGAACACGTTCGCGGGCGGCCGGCCGAGCGCCGCGTATTCGTCGTGAAACGCACCGCGCCGGTCGGCGTCGGCGAGCGATACACGCGGGCTCGGCGCATCGAATTCGCGCAGCACGAACGCACGCAGCGGCGTGAGCGCCTGCGCGCGGTCGCGTTCACCGAGCGTATCGTGATAAAAGCCCGGCAGCACGATGCGCTCCTTGCGCGCCGCGCCGAGGCGTTCGAAGAAACGGTCCTGCGGGCCGCGATGCACGACCCAGTCGGCCCCCGAGATCAGCAGTTGCGTCGGCACGGTGATCGCAGCCGCGTCGGCGACGATCCGCTGCGCGGTGTCGTGCAGGTCGAGCAGCATGTTGACCGCGATCGGCCGCGTGATCAGCGGATCGGACGCATAGCTCGCGATCCGCTCGGGATCGTGCGTGAGGAATTTTGGCTTCACGTAGCTGTTCACGTAGAACAGCCCGCGCAGCTTGTGCATCAGCCGCAGGCCAGGCCGCGCGAACGGCACGTAGAGCTTGATGTGGAACGCCGGCGATGCGACGACGAGCGCACGGATCGGCGGCGCGTAATCGTGCGCCCAGGTGGCGACGAGCACCGCGCCGACGCTCTGGCCGACCACGGCCATGTCCTCGATCGCGATGCCGTGCGTGTCGCGGATATGTTCGACGAAGGTCTGCAGGTCGCGCACCGACGCGGCCGCGCTCGGGCTGTAGCCGCGCGCGCCGGGCGAGCGGCCGTGGCCGCGCGCATCCCACGCGAAGAACGCGAAATCGGGCAGGTCGAGCTCGTCGACGAGGTGCGCGACGCGCGCCGAGTGTTCGTGGCCGCGATGCAGCAACACGATTGCGCCGCGGCAGCGCGAGCCCGTTGCGGGCCAGTGACGATAGAACAGCGTTTCGCCGTCGTGCGTGATGAAGTCGGCCTCGCGGGCCATGCGTGCGCTCATGCGATCTCTCTCGTTTCGTTATTCGAATCTTGGTGCGCCGCCCTCCGGCGCCCGGTACTGCAACTGCCTGGACTACCTTTTCAACCGCCCTTTTCCGCGATGCCGGCCTGCACGCGCCGCACCACGGTCACGATCGACAGCACGATCAGCAGGCGCCACAGCCACGCGGCGACGCCGCCGACCGAAAACCCGAGCCCGATCCACAGTGCGAACGCGCCGAGGGCGAGCGCGCGGTCGCTCTTGCCGAACGGGCCGTCGTAGCGGCGGCTCACGCCGACCAGCGGGCCGATCAGCCCCGCGCATTCGACGATCACCGCCGTCAGCGCGAACAGCCAGACGTCTGCCGGAGCGAACGCCGGAATCGCGAGAAACGGCAGCACCAGCGCGATATCGGACACGACGTCGCCGAGTTCGTTCAGGTACGCGCCGAGCGTGCTCTTCTGGTTGTGCTCGCGGGCGAGCATCCCGTCGATCGCGTTGAGCGCCATCCGCACGAACAGCCATAGCGGGATCAGCAGGAACAGCGCGCGGGCGAACACACCGAGCCCGGCGAGCGCGCCGACGACGATCGAGCCGCCGGCCGCGAACAGCGTTACCTGGTTGGCCGTGACGCCGCGTTCGGCGAGCGAGTTCGCGAACGGGCGCAGACGGTTCTGGAATTTGGGTTTGAGTGCGTAGAGGCTCATCGTTTTATTTGCGCGGCACAGTCGGATACGTTTCCCGCCACCCTGCCCCGGGGCGGCGAAACGGCCTTGGACGGCCTTCCATGGACGGCCCTAATCGTCGCCGAGCAGCCCCGATGCGTCAAGCATGCGCCCGGCCCACGCGCATGGCGCCAATCTGGCGTTTTTGACGGAAACTCGCGATAATCCGCTGGCCCGATCGCAGCGAGATCCATTCGAACTGCAAACGGGCACTCGTGCAACAGCCGATTATCACGCCGCCGACCGGCGCATTCGCCGCGACGCAACAGCGTGTGACGGCGAACCGTCCGATTATCGCGGACCTGCGACAGGCAGCCACGAATTTGAAAAAATTTAAACAAGGGCCGTCCGGCGCGCATCCTGCCGCGCCGGCATTCCGGGGTCCCGCCCGCCGCGCACGCGCAGCGGGCCATGCAGGCAGGCAGGAGGCGCAGCGCCGATGAACATCCTCAACGTCTGGCAGCGCGATTTCCTGCTGTCCATCGTGCGGCTCGTGGCCGGCGCGTATCCGGTCTGGCATCAGGCGCCGCCGTCGCCGACGCAGAAGATCTACTTCTCGAACCATACGAGCCACATCGACACGCTCGCGATCCTCGCTGCACTGCCGCGCAACGTGCGCGCGGTCGTGCGGCCGGTCGCCGCGCGCGACTACTGGGACAGCAGCGACATGAAGCGCCACATCGCGCAGAAGCTGCTGAACGTCGTGCTGATCGACCGCCACCGTGAATCGGGCGGCGATCCACTCGACCCCGTGCGCGATGCGCTCAAGCAGGGCCATTCGATCATCATTTTCCCGGAAGGCACGCGCGGCGCCGAGATCCTGCCGCAGCCGTTCAAGAGCGGGCTGTTCCACCTCGCGACCGAGTTTCCGGACGTCGCGCTCGCGCCCGTCTATCTCGAGAACCTGCAGCGGATCATGCCGAAGGGCGCGATCTGGCCGGTGCCGCTGATCTGCAAGGTGCACTTCGGCGCGAACGACGCGCTCGGCGCCCAGGAAGACAAGCCGTCGTTCCTCGCCCGCATGCGCGACGCGATCGTCGCGCTCGCGCCGCCGCAGCGGCCGGCCGGCTGAACCCGGCGCCCTCTTCTCTCTTTTCCGGATATCAACAATGCGAACAATTTTCTGGGAACTGGTCGCGGGCGTCACGGGCGTGCTCGTCGTCGCGACCGTGATCGGCGCGATCCTCGGCGCACGCAGCGGCGGCACGAGCGCGACCATCGTCAACCTGAACCAGCGCATCCGCGCGTGGTGGGCGATGATCGCGATCATGGCCATCGCGATCGGCCTCGGCAACAACATCACGTATCTGGTGTTCGCGGTGCTGTCCTACCTGACGCTGCGTGAATTCATCACGCTCACGCCAACCACCGCGAGCGACCACACGACGCTGTTCATCGCGTTCTTCGTCGCGATCCCCGTACAGTACCTGCTGCTCGGGATCAACTGGTACGGGATGTATTCGATCTTCGTGCCGGTGCACCTGTTCTTCGCGATGTCGCTCGTGTCGGCGCTCACGCAGGACACGCGCGAATTCCTGAGCCGCAACGCGAAAATCAACTGGGCGCTGATGGTGTGCGTGTACGGGTTGAGCCACGCGCCGGCCGTGCTGATCCTCGACATTCCCCACTACGCGGGGCAGAACGCGCTGCTGCTGTTCTTCTTCCTGTTCGTCGTGCAGATCAGCGACGTGCTGCAGTACGTGGTCGGCAAGCTGTTCGGGAAGCGCAAGATCGCGCCGCAACTGTCGCCGTCGAAGACGATCGAAGGTTTCATCGGTGGCGGCTTGCTGGCCACGCTGTGCGGCGCATCGCTGTATCGCGTGACGCCGTTCAGCTTCTGGTCGGCATTCGGCATCTCGCTCGCGATCGTGATCGCGGGCTTCGTCGGCGGCCTCGTGCTGTCGGCCGTCAAGCGCTCGCTCGGCACCAAGGACTGGGGCTCGATGATCGCGGGCCACGGCGGGATGCTCGATCGCGTCGACTCGATCTGCTTCGCCGCACCGGTGTTCTTCCACCTCGTGCGGTATCTGTACGTGTAATGCGCGGGCGCGCCGGCCGCTTCCGGCCTGGTGCGCCCGCATGTGCCGGCCGCGCATTGCACGCGGCCGGCACCCCTTACCCGCGCGACGCGGCGCGGCGCGCGGCAGTCTTCCGGTCAGGCAGGCCCCGACCGGAAGAACTGGCGGATCAACGCTTGACGTACTGCTCGATCTCGCCCGCGTTGGCCACCCGCCCGTTCACCTTCACGACGCCACCACTGCTGACCCGTGCGCCGGTCAGGTTGTCGAGTCCGCCGTTGATCCCGATCCGGTCGTCACCGCGTAGCGTCCCGGCATTGAACACGCCACCGTTCACGCTGATCGTCGCCGCATGCACCTCGGCGTGATTCCGCAGCCCGCCGTTGATCGCCAGACGCGTATCCGCGGTCAGCGTACCCCGATTCGTCGCACCGCCGTTCACGCTGATCGATTCGGCTTCGACCGTGCCGCCGTTCGTCAACCCGCCGTTGACGGCGAGCCGGTCGAGCGCTGTCAAGGTGCCCTTGTTGGTCACGCCGCCGTTTACGCTGACGGCCTTGGCCCAGACTTCGAGGCCGTTCTCCAGCCCCCTGTTGATCGACAGCGTGCCGTCCGTGACGAGGTGGCCCGTGTTCGTCGTGCGGCCATTCAGGATCAGGGCGTCGCTGGCGAACAGCCGCTTCGAGTTCGACGTGTCACCGTTGACGTTCACCGTCGCCGCCTCGATCGTGCCGTCGTTCGTCAGCCCGCCATTGACGCCGAGCCTGCCTTCCACGCTAAGCGTGCCGGTGTTCGATGCGCCGTCGTTCACGCTGGCGAACGTGGCCGTGAGCGTGCCGTCGTTTCTGAGCCCGCCGTTGGTGGCGAACCGGCCGTGTGCGATCAGTTTGCCCGCATTGATCGTTCCGCCGTTCACGCTGACCGATGCCGCCGTGACCGTGCCGCCGTTCTTCAGGCCGCCCAGCACGCTCAATGCGTCGCGCGCGGTCACGCTGCCAGCGCTGCCGACGTCAGCACCGCCCAGCAATTGAATCGATTCGCCGTCGACCGACCCGCCGATGCGCGAACCACCGGCAATCGTCACGTTGCCGTCGAGGCCCGTGCCCGATGCGATCGTCGACCGGATCGCGCCGTCGATGTTCACGCCGGTATCCGAGCCGTTGCCGGTCAGCGTGATGTCGTGGGCGTCGATGCTGCCGCGCTTCGACACGTCGATCGCGACCTCCGGCCGGTTCGGCGACTGCGCGAGACGGAATGCAGAATTGTCGCCGTCGTAGGTCACCGTGCCATCACCCGCGATGGCGGCCAGCTTCAGCGCATGCAGCGCTGCATCGATACGCAACGTCCGTGCAATCAGGTCGATCCGGTTCGCATCGCGCGCGTCGAGCCCGCCGCCTTCGACGACGATCTCGCCTTTCGTGTCGAAGCGGTTCGCGTTGCCGTTCGCGTCGAGCGACGGCGTGCCGGCCACCAGTTTCACCTGCGACGCATTGATGAAACTCGCGCCATTGGCGGTGATCCCGTTCGGGTTCGCGATCACCAGCAGCGCCGACGCCCCGGCGATCTCCGTCGGCCCTTTCAGCATCGACTTCCCGCTGCCGGTCACCTCGTTCAGGATCACGCGGGCCGCCCGGCCGCCGAGCCGCGCGTTGCCGCCGATCTGGCCGGCGAGTTCAGTGTCGACGGGCTTCGTGCTGTTGTTCAGGACCAGCCCGTCCGGGCCAACGTTGTACTCCGTGAAACGGTTGTGCGACAGGCCCGAGCCGTTCGGCTTCGCGATGTCGACGACGGGTACGCCGTCCTTCACGTCGATCCGGGGCGAGTTCGCGTCGTTCGTGTCAGCGACGAGGCCCGGGACCGACGATCCGGGATTACCGGTGCCGGGGTTGCCGCCTTCCTGGTTGCCATCTCCCGCGTTACCACCTCCCGTGTTACCACCTCCCGCGTTACCACCTCCCGCGTTGCCATCTCCCGCGTTGCCATCTCCCGCGTTGCCACCTCCCTGGTTGCCATCTCCCTGGTTGCCATCTCCCGCGTTACCGCCTCCCGCGTTGCCATCTCCCGCGTTACCACCTCCCGCGTTACCACCTCCCGCGTTACCACCTCCCGCGTTGCCACCTCCCTGGTTACCGCCCTCCTGACCGTCCCCTCCCTGATTGCCGCCGCCTTCAGGGTTGCCGCCAGGAAACACCGCGTTTTGCTCAACTTTCCCGTCGTTTCGATACGTACCCCCGACGACGTCCACCGCTCCGCCGGAACTGACCAGCCCGCCCGCCTCGTTGACGAATGCGTTGCCGGTGAGCGATACCGACCGATCACCGCGCAGCGTGCCGCTGTTGTGCACGCT
This sequence comes from Burkholderia sp. AU30198, assembly GCF_020419825.1. NCBI lineage: Bacteria > Pseudomonadati > Pseudomonadota > Betaproteobacteria > Burkholderiales > Burkholderiaceae > Burkholderia > Burkholderia sp. AU30198. The sequence goes on from NZ_JAIZSA010000006.1 coordinate 107,673, forward strand.
GCCGGTCACCCGCACCGCCCCGGCCCGCACGAACCCGTCGTTCGTCAACGTCGTGCCGGCCGAATTCGAGCCGACGGCGAGCAACGCGTCGCTCGCCGTCACGATGCCGCGCTTGCCGATCTTCGTCTCGCCGAGCATCGTCAGCACGCTTCCCGCAATCGTCCCATCGATATTCGCATCGCCCACCAGCCGGACATCGCCATTCGCGCCGGCGTCCTTCACCGTGCCGGTCGACCCCATCACCACGATGCCGCCGCCCGACACGATACCGCGCGTCTTCGGCACGACCGGGTCGCCGGCGATCGCCTCGATCCGGCCCGCGACGTTGACGCCGATGCTCGAACCCTTGCCGATCAGCGTGATCGCATTCGCATGAATGCTGCCGAGCTGCGACACGTCGATCGCAATCTCCGGGCGGTTCGTGCCTTGCGCGAGTGCATAGGTCAGCTTGTCGCCTTCGATCTTCACGTTGCCGTCGATCGCGGTTGCCACGAGCTGCTGCGCCTGCAGGGCTGCGTTGACGCGCAGCGTGCGGGCGATCAGGTCGGTACGTGCCGCGCCTCGAGCATCGAGGCCGCTGCCTTCGATCTCGATCCCGCCTTTCGTATCGAACGCGCCCGCATTGCCGTTCGCATCGAACACCGGTGTGCCCGCGACCAGTTTCACCTGCGACGCATTGATGAAACTCGCGCCGTCCGCGGTGATCCCGTTCGGGTTCGCAACGATCAGCTGCGCCGACTGGCCGGCGATTTCCGTCGGCCCGAGCAGCTTCGTCCGTTCACCGCCGATGACTTCGTTCAGGATCACCTTCGCCGATTGTCCGCCGAGCCTCGCGTTGCCGTCGATCCGGCCCGCCAGCTGGGTATCGGACGCCGTGCTGCCGTTGTTCAGGATCAACCCGTTCGACCCGACGTTGTAGTTGATGAACTGGTTGTGCGATACGCCTGCCTCGTTCGGCTTGACGATCTCGACGATGATGTTCTTGTTCTTGAAGCTGATGCCAGGCACGTGGGGGTTGTCGGAGCCGCCCGTGGAAATCTGCGCATGGGCGGCCGGCGCGGACAACGCCGGCAACGCGACGGCCAGCAACTGCGCGAGCCGCTTCGGGGTCAGGGGCGCGTGACGGTGCGCCGCACGCTTTCGAGTCATTTTCATGGTGGTCCTCGCTTGGGTGGATGACGGGCGGGACAATCCCGCACCGGACCGTTCAACGGGAGCGCGATGTCGTCGCGACAGCACGCCCCGCTGCACGGGATGAAGCAATCAGATGCCGTCAGAACCGCGCGGCAATCTGAACGTCGAGCGTCGGGCTTGCGCTGTGCAGCGTGGAGGGTTTCAGCAGCGGCATGCCGAGCGCGACGTCGAAGCTCACGCGCTTGTAGCCGCCGCGCAGGCCGAGCGCGCCGCCAACCAGCGTGCGGCCGCCCGGCGTATCCGCGTCGGCTGTCACGCTGCCCGCGTCGAGCGCGGCATAGGCGTCGATGCCCGCCACCGCGCGTGTCGACAGCTCGTTGCGCAGCACCCAGCCGCTGCGTGCGGCCAGCGTTTCGTTGCCGTCGAAGCCGCGTACCGTGTAGCGTCCGCCGATCTGCAGGAATTCCGTCGACGGCACGGGGGACGGCGCACGCTGCACGACGAATGTGCCGCGGTAGTTCGCCCGGCGCGCGCCGACCGTGAACGGCGCGTCGACCGCCACGTTCGCCGTCGCGATCCCGTAGCGGCCATTCCAGTCACTGCGGTCCTGCACGTAGCCGGGAAAGGCGCTCAGCCCGCGCAGGCTGCCGCGCCACGATGCGCCGGCCTCCACCGACGCGCGCGTGAACCGCTGCAGGTGGCTGGCCGAGAATGTGTAGCTCGTGATGACGTGCTTCTGGACGCGCAGTTCGAACGAGTCGAACCACGCGCGGTCTTCCCGCCGCGCCAGCGTCAGGCCGACGCGGGTGCGCCCGCTGCCCGACCGGTACGGCACATAGCCGATGCCGGCTTCGATCCGCCGCGTGCGGCGCGCGTACACGAACGTGGTATCGCCGACGGGAATCGCCTGCCGGGTCGCCCACTCGCTCGCGGCGAGCGAAAACGACGCATAGCCGACCGGTACGTCCCAGCTGGCGCTGAGGGAACGCGATCCGCGCGTCGAGCGCCGCGGATACGCATCATTGCCGGCGGTCAGCAGCAGTTGGTCATACAGGCCGAGCGGCGAATCGACCGCGACGATCGCGGCCACCTGGTTGCGCCCCGTCGCGTCCTGACCGCTGTTGTCCGCGGTAAGTACCCCGCGGATGCGGCGCGCGCCGGCCGGATGCCCGACGCGGATATCGCTGTCGCCGAATGCCGCGCCGGGTGCGATCGCGAAGGTCGCGGCCGACTGCCCCGGCAGGCGGCGCATGTTTTCGAGCGCCTGGTCGAGATCGCGCACGTTCAGCAGCGCGCCCGGTCCGTGCGGAAATACGCCCCGAGCCGTACCGATGCCGCCCTGCGCGTCGTCGATCGCACCGATCCGGCCGGGCAGCACCTCGACGATCACCCGTCCGTCTGCATAGTCCTGGTCCGGAATCGCGGCAAGCGACGTGATGTAGCCGCGCGCCACCAGCTGATCGGTGGCCCAGCTGCGAATCGCCGCGAGCCCGCGAGTGCCGGCACACTGCCCGACGCCCGGGGCCTGTTTCGACAGCCAGGGGAAATCGGCCGCGCCGCGCCATTCGATCGAACGGATCGGCACGCACGGCGTTTCGTGCGGCAGCTTGAGTGTGTCGCCACGTGCGCCCGCCTCCGGCGTCAGCACATCGGCGGACTGAAGGGCCTGCCGACGCACGGCGTCGAGCTGCTGTTCCTGATGCCGCTGCGGATCGGACGTCGACAACGGCGCCGCCGCTGTCCCTGCCGAAAGCGACAGCAGGCTCGACGCCATCGCGGCGCCCACCATGCCGGATACCTTCATATTGATTCGGACTACCTATGTTACGGGTGAATCCGGCAGGCGATGTGATGTTTGATCCTCGTGTGTCGCGCGTCGCCGGACATCCCGGCGAGGCGGCACCGAACCGGCCCGCCACGCGCGACAGCACTCGCATGCGTGCCGTCTCGTGAAAGGTCGGAGATTACCCGGCAGCGTGCGGGAAAATTGTCAAGCGAATGTGAAAGTCGCGGCTTCACGACACTTTCGCGCAATTCTGACTTGTCCTATTGCGCGCGTGACTAGCCTTGTTAAAGCAGGCACCGGGGCTGCGGAAGATCGTGTCCCGGTTCGTCGGGCGGGCCGCTTCAGTACCCTTCGCGCAATGCCTTCGGCACGACGTAGCGGCCGCGTGTTGCGTCGAACTTCACCGTATAGCGCGCATGGATGGCCTTGTCGCCGCGCGTGCCCGTTTCCGTGACCGTCAGCGGATAGACGTCGCCGGTGCCGGTCGTGTCGGGCATGATCGTGAACGTGCGGCTCTCGCAATGCGATTTCGCGTTGCCGCAATCGAGCGATCCCATGTTGTCGAGCGCTTCGTCGATGCGCGGAGCGGCCTCGACGAGCGCATTGCCGACCGGCAGCCAGATCGACCGCATCGCCATCGTGTAGCCCTGCAGCGTGACGCCGTCGCCAATCGTGAAACCGAACAGGTGCGGGCCGTACCGCTCGATGCGCACGGCGCCCGGCTCGCCGCGCTTGCCGGACGCGATGTCCGTCTTCTTCACCACCGGCTCGAGGGTCTTGCCGTCCGCCGCCGGCTTCAGCACGTACAGGTCGATCGTCCCCGTCGTGCCGTCCGAATCCATGCCCGGATTCCCGTTCTGCTCGGCCGCCTCGGTTTCGCCGCACATCGCGAGCAAGTAGCGCGGGCCGTCGGCCGTTGCCACGCGCAGCGAGCCGCACGATGCATAGATGAAATCGCCCGGGTCCGACTGCCAGCCCTTGCGGTCCGCGCGCCAGTTGCCGTAACTGTCGTGAATGAACGTGCGCAGCAGGTGGTCGGTGGCAGCCGGCTCGACGGCATGCGCCGCCGCCGGCACCGCACACGCAACGGACAGCGCCAGACGTCGCACCAGGGGATGAACGGATGAGATCATGTCGACGTCGACAGGGATGGGAAACGGTGCAGGAAGCAAGCGGCCGGCGGCATCACGACATCAACGCGGTTGCGCGACCGGCTCGGGATCGAACGCCGCCAGCCCCGGCCACGCCGCCTGCCCCCATGCACCGCCACCCGGTGCGAGCCAGCGTTGCAGCGTCGCGTCGTCGAACGCCTTGCCGAACGGATCGGCGCGAAATCCGGCCACCCACTGCTTGCGGCCCGCGACGTAGGCGTGGCCGAAATCCGTCCAGCTGTCGAAACAGTCCTGGGCGCGCTGCGCGTTGAGCAGCAACACGCGCCAGGCGGTGTCCGGCTCGGTCCAGCCCATCAGCATCGCCACGCGCGCGAGGAACGCCATCCGCGCACAGGCGAACGCGAGCGCCGCACGCGGATCGTCGGTCGGCTGCAGCGCATGCAGGTCGGCGCGAAACCACTGCGTCTCGAGCACGCGCGCCAGATGCGCGCGCGCATCGTCGTCCGTCGCGTCGGTGCGCAACTCCATCTGGTGCAGCATCTGGGCACGCAGGAACTTGCGCGACGTGTCGTTCAGGTGGCTCGTGTCCGCATCGTCGAAACCCGAGAATCCCGTCGCTTCCACGTACGGATGCGCGAGCAGCAGCGCCCAGTGCTTGCGGGCCGACAAGGCCGAATAACGCCCGCCGCGCCGGCGGAAGTAGCGCACGATGCGCCACAGCACGAACAGGGCAACGATCAACTTGAATATCATGGTCTTCGCCCCGTCATTCCGCGGCACCGACGCCATGCGGCGCGGCGTAGCCGGGCCAGCGCACGTCCTCGGTTGCAAAGGCAGGCTGCGCATCGTCCGGCCGTGCGGACGACCCCGCCGGCGCGAGTGCCGCGCGCACCGCGTAACGCACCGAACCCGCACGCGGCGGCCGCGCCTGCAGCAGTTCAGGCTGCCGCGCGGCGACCAGCCACTCGACGGTCGGCGTCGGCTCGGCGAGCCGCCCGAACAATTGCGGATGGCGCGCGACGAGCCGTGCTTGCGACGCGGCATCCGTCACGTCCTCGATCCTGCACCACCCCGACGGCGTATGGACGACGCCGAGCGCGATGCAGTCGGACGGCGTGCGATCCGTCGTCCCCAGTGCATTCAGGCAGGCCAGCACGTCGTCGACGTAGCGCTCGACCGGCGGCCGGTTCTGCTTGCCCTTGACCTGATCGACGTCGAGGCCGCCGTCCGCACTCACCGCGACGCTGATCGTGATGTGCGGCTGGCCGCCCGCATCCCGGAAGCTCAGCAACCGCAGCGTGCGCGCCTCGATCGCTTCGGCATAGCGTCCGCCGTAGCCGCCCGTCAGCGCCTGCCGGTCGGCGAACTGCCCGAGGCAATGGCGCATCACGTAACTCTCGAACGCCATTTCGGCGCGCAGCAGCGCGCTGTCGGGCAGGAACTCGACAAAGCGCCCGTTGGCGGTTTCGCACCACGTACCCAGCGCATCGGGCTGGCTCTCGCGCCAGCCGCGTGAGATCCGGGCCGCCATCTCCGCATGCTCGCGTTCCCACATCGCGAGCGCCTGCGGGCAATTGACACGATCGAGCTTGCCCTCGAGCCCGGTTCCCTTGCGCGATTCGAGAAACTCGACGAGCGTGGTTTCGAGTGCAAGAAGGTGCGGATCGGCCGGGTCGACCCAGACGACGGGTGCCTGCCTGCCGGCGTCGGCCTCGCCGATCGTCTTCGCGCCGGGACCGAAGCGCTGCGCGACCCACGCCGGCGGCGCGGCCTGGCCGAGCGCCTGCCGCGCATCGTCGAGCGACCCGATCGTGCGCGCGGGCTCGAAGTTCGCGACGACATGCCGGTAGAAATGGTTGAGCAGCCACGCGCGCACCGCGTCGGCATCGCCCCGCGCGGTGCTGCGCGCGGCGATCGCCGCTTTCAGCGCATCGGCGTTCAGCGCGTTGCGCGGCGCGTAGCCGGCCCGCCGACCGACGGCCGTCATTGCCAGAACTTCCACCAGCGCTTGTTCGGCGCGGCTGTCGCCGGATCCTGCGCCGCCGGCGCGTCGGCCTCGCGGATCCGACGCTCGATCACGTCCTCCATCAGGTCGAGCGGTTCGGCGGCGTGCCGGTTGCCGGCGAGCACACGTTCGTAGAAATACTTCGCATCCGACTGGCGGCCCAGATCGTATGCCGCGTCGGCGGCCCGGATCAGCACGTCCAGATCGCGCGACGCGTCGGCCTGCCCACGCGCGGCGTCGTACAGCGCCGACGCCTGGTCCGGATGCGACGCCGCCATGTGGGACACGAACACGAAGCGGGCGATCAGCGCCTCGTCGGGCAGACTGCCGTCGACCTGATCGTGTTCGCGCTGCCAGCCGACGAGGCGCTCGAGCCAGATCGGCAGTTCGTTGCAACGATCGACGCGATACAGCGCGCGCACCACATCGCGCACGTACCAGTTCGGGTCGTGCCGGCTGTAACCGTATTCGGCGGCGTAATGCCATAGCTGCTCGGCGGCCTCGAGCATCTCGTCGTCCTTCTCCTGGCACGCGAGCACGTAGCGGACACCGGAGTAATGCTCGGCAAACGAACTCGCCGCAATCCCGCTGCGATGCAGGACCAGCGCCTCGTCGTAACGGTCCTCGTCGCGGTAGAGAATCGCAAGGTTGTTGCAGAGCATCGAATACAGGTGCGCACACGCGTCGTACGGGTGCCCTTTGCCGGTCTCGAAGAAGCGCTCCATGCACGCGCGGCCCTGCTCGTAGGCGGCGATCCTCAGGCGCAGAAGGTCGGCGCGCACCGGCGCCCGTTCCGCGGCCGGCAGCGCGTCGATCGCCTCCTCGACCCGGCCCTCGATCCAGCCGGAGAATGCGTAGCTCCACAAGCCGCTGCGCAGCGACGGCGGCGGCAGTTTCAGCGCGGCGGCGACGCCCAGCGCGCGCATGCGCGTCTCGGTCAGCACGAACGCGGTGCGGTTGTCGTGCATCTCGCCTTCCTGCGCGGCCGCGAGCAGGCGCGCGGCCTGGGTCATCGCGTCGATGCGGCCGGTTTCGCCATCGTAGACCGCCGCGAGCCGTGCGATCCACGGATGGCCGGGCGCGCGCCGCAGCGCGACCTCGCGTGCGGCGTCGGCGACCGCGTAGCGCAACGCATCGCCCTCGAGCGAGCCGAGCGCGGCAAAGATCTCGCCATGCGTCGGCGAACGCGCGGCCAGCGCGTCGGGCTGCTCCGCGCCGAGCTCGACGAGCCGCTCGAGCGTCGGCTCGAAACCGGCTGCGCGCATCGCGCACAGCGGCCACCAGACCGATGTATCGGTCGGCTCGGCGAGGCGTGCGTGGATGATCTGCCCCACCCGGTCGAGCATGCTGCTTTCGACCTGGTACACGTGGAAGAACGCGCGGCGCCCCGCGTCGTCGAAGCGGCCCGCCTCGAGCAGCCACGGCAGCTCGTATTCGATGAAGTCGTCTCCGCCGTCCGACTCGAGGCTGTGACTCGCCATCTCGCAACGGGCGAGCGCGCCGTCGAGATCGCCCTGCGCGTGTGCCGCCCGTGCGGCAAGCCGCGCCAGCCTCACCTCGGCCTCGCGGCGCGGCGGCAGTGCCCAGTCGGCAATGCGCGACTCGACGGCCTGGCGAATCGTGTCGAACTGCAGCGGCGCAATCTCGATCATCGCCCGGCCGATCCGCAGCCAGTCATCGGCATCGATGTCCTGGTCCGCGCCTGCCGACGCGACGGCCGCCACCGCGGCCTCGGCCGCCGCCCGCGCGTCGTCGTCCCGGCCAAGCCGCCGCAGTGCCCACGCACGCAGGCATTGCCGGTTCGCCTCGTCCCAGGCGCGAAACCTGGCCCGGTCGGCCAGCGCGCCATTCAACGCATGCCGCAGTTCGATCGCGTCGAGCGCGTGCTCCGCGTGGTCGTATTCCAGCGTATCGAGAATGCGTGCGCGGACGAAGCGGTCGGCATCGAGCGTCGGCGACGTGCGCACGACGTCGTGCATCTGGCCGATCGCGTGGGTGACGGCATCGTTCTCCTCCAGGTGCCGGGCGACCTGCAGCCGGTACAGCGCGAGTTGCATGCGGATATCGGGCCGCGCGTCGGGCGGCGCCGCGTCTTGCACGGCCGTGCCGTCGTCGTCGAGCACGGCACGCGCGGCGGCCGGATCGCCGGCGTGCATCCAGAGCGTGTGCAGGCGCGCGATCGCGTCGAGCGAATCGGCACGCAACGGCTGGGCCCGCAGTCTTGCCGCAAGGTCGCTCTCGCGGCTCGAGTCGCTTTCCTCGAGATCGGCTTCGAGCCGGTTCATCAACGTGTCGAGCGGCTGGCCCGTCAAAGGCATCGTTGTCATATCGTTATGGGTCTTGGTCTTGGTATTGGCACTGGGAGTCAACGACTGCTCCCTCTCGGAATCGCGATAGCTTATCAGGAGACGGAGGCGGTGCGCGGCCTCGCCATTCGTGGCGTCCGGCGTTACGATCTCGTTCTTCATTCCCGGATCCGGTCGATGCGCACGGCGCGACGGCGCGATGCGTCCCGACCGGTCCCGCCCGACCCGGAACACGCATGAACCTCACGTTGCAGGATGTCGCCTGGCACCGCTCGGTCGGGCGGCTCATCGAGTCGCTCGACCAGCCGGGCTTCTGGCTGGCGCTGATCCGGCTGATCGAGGAATACGTCGCGGTCGACAGCTGGGTCGCGCTGACGTTCGGCGACGGCCGCCCGCAGGTGTTCGCCGAATGCCCGTACGAAGGCGGCGGCCCCGACCCGCTGTTCCGCGACTACGTGCAGGGCCTGTACCAGCTCGACCCGTTCTACATCGCGAACCGCGATGCGCCGAAGAGCGGCCTGTTCCGGCTGTCCGACGTCGCGCCCGAATGCTTCCGCGATACCGAGTACTACACGCTCTATTTCACGCACAACGTCGTCGAGGACGAGGTGCAGTTCAACGTCGTGCTCGATGATGCGCGCACGCTGTGCCTGTCGCTCGGCAGCAAGCGGCGCTTCAGCCCCGAGCAGGTGGCGTTGCTCGACCTGATCCGGCCGTGGGTGGCCGGGCTGATGCGGCAGCGGCTCGCGTTCGAACCCGCCTCCGCGAACCATGCGCCGCCGCGCCGGCCCGGCGCACACGACGGTTTCGAGCAGGCGATGGCGCGGCTCGGCACGCCGCTCACCGCGCGCGAACTCGACGTGATCCGGCTGATCCTCAGCGGCCGGTCGAACAAGGAAGTCGCGAACAAGCTGGCCATCTCGGCGGAAACGGTCAAGGTGCATCGCCGCAACATCTACGGGAAGCTCGCGATCAACTCGCAATCGGAGCTGTTCTCGCTGTTCCTGAACGCGCAGACCGGCCCCTGAAACGCATCGCGGGTCACGCGGGTCGGCGCTCGCCGCCACCGGCGGCGTCAAAGAGCAATACCCCCGACGGGTTAACGCACCGGCGGGATGGGAAATCCGCCGCTTCGGCGCATACTGGGGCCTCTTTACCCACCCGTCCGGCGCCACCGGCGACGGCCCCCCTGCTACCGACATCGCCATGAAACTGAAGCTTGACATCGTCCAGCTCGCCGGTCGCGACGGCGACACGCACTACAACCTGCAGCGCACGCTCGCGGCAATCGCGACCTGCGCGCCGGGCACCGACATCGTGATGTTTCCGGAAGCGCAGCTCACCGGCTTCCTCGATCCGTCGAATCTCGCCGAATGCGCCGAGCCGCTCGACGGTCCGAGCGTCGGCGCGGTCATCGCGGCCGCACGCGCGCGTGACGTTGCCGTCGTGGTCGGGCTGATCGAGAACGACGGCGGCCGCTTCTACAACACCACGGTATTCGTCACGCCGGACGGCATCGCAATGCGCTATCGCAAGACGCATCTGTGGGTGAGCGAGCACGGCGTCGTGCTGCCCGGCGACCGTTACGCGACGATCGAATGGCGCGGCGTGCGGATCGGCCTGCTGATCTGCTACGACAACGAATTCCCCGAAACCGGCCGCGCGCTCGCCGCACTCGGCGCCGAGCTGATCCTCATCACCGATGGCAACATGGAACCGTACCGCGCCGTCCACCGCACGTCGGCAACGGCGCGCGCGATGGAGAACCAGGTGTTCGCGGTGGTCGCCAACCGCGTCGGCGGCAGCACGCACGACGTCGTGTTCGCAGGCGGCAGCCTTGCGGCCGATCCGTTCGGAAACCTGATCTTCGAGGCCGGCAATGCCGAATCGCGTCACGCGGTCGAACTCGATTTCGACCAGCTCGCTGCGTCGCGCGCGGTCTACGAGTATCGCCGGGATCAGCGCCTGCACATTGCGGGAGAACGCATCGAGCACGCAAACGGCCTTCGCGAACTGCTGATTCCGTAAGGGCGTGCCCGCCCGGCGCGACACCATCCGTCACGCCGGGTCGGGCACCTCGCTCGCCAGCAGCACCGAACCGACCGATTTGCGGTGCGCGTCGAGCGCCAGCGAGCGCACGCTGCCGTGCGTCGCGCAGGCATTCGCCGAAACCATGCGGATGGAATTGAAAAGGCGCGCGTGAACCGCGCGCCCGGATCGGGACAGCACACCCGGCCGACGCTTACTTCGCGTCCGGGTCCACGTGCAGCGATTCGCCGATCGCATAGAAATTGCCGCCCGCGATGTAATGCAGGCTGCGCAGTGCCGGATCGGCCGATTCGAAATACCAGTGGCCGTCGCGGAACACGCGCGTGTCGGACCACGCCGCGACCACCTCGCCGATGAACAGGTCGTAGGTCTGCTGGTTGTGCGGCTCCGGAATCAGCTTGCACGCGAGCCAGCCCGAACAGCCGGCGACGAACGGCAGATCGTGGCCTTCGACGTCGAACAGCGTGACGCCTGCTTCGCGCAGCTTGTCGGGCCGCTCCGCGAGACTGTGGCTGCCGACCGCATGCGTGAGCTGAATCTGTGCGGCCGTCGGCACCTGGATCACGAACGTGCCGCTGCGCTCGACGAGCTCGCGCGTCTTCGCGGTCTTGTCGAGCACGACCGTCAGCTTCGGCGGCTGGAAGTCCAGCGCGCACGCCCATGCGGCGGCCATCACGTTGTCGACGCCGTCGTGGCGGGCCGACACGAGCACGGTCGGGCCGTGGTTGAGGAGACGGTAGGCTTTCTTCAGCTCAACCGGCGCGATATGACTGTCCATACGGGTTCCTTGGAGAACGGCACGCACGAATGCCGTGCGGCGCGGCGCGGCGCCGGTCGGTGCGCATGCGCACAGCCGGGCCGGAGGCCGCATTCTCGCACCCAATTTCAATCGGCGCTGACCGCGCCGCCGGTCACTTCGCGAACAACTGGCCGATATCGCGGAACGCCTTGAATTCGAGCGCATTGCCGCACGGATCGAACAGGAACATCGTCGCCTGTTCGCCGACCTGCCCCTGGAACCGCACATACGGCTCGATCACGAAGGTCACGCCGAACGATCGCAGCCGCTCGGCAAGCGCTTCCCAGCTCGGCCAGTCGAGCACGATCCCGAAATGCGGCACCGGCACGTCGTGACCGTCGACCGCGTTCGTGTGCGCACCTTCCTGCGACGCGGTCCTCGGATGCTCGTGGATCACGAGCTGGTGCCCGTAGAAGTCGAAGTCGACCCACTGCGCGCTCGAACGCCCCTCTGCCAGCCCGAACACACGGCCGTAGAAATCGCGCGCGGCCGGCAGGTCGTAGACCGGGATCGCCAGGTGAAACGGGGAAAGACTCATGGTTGCCTCGTGATGGAACGCTCGCGTGGCGCGAGGACGGCACCATGGTAGTCAAGCTCGAGCAGAAATTAAATCAATATATAGTTGCGTCATTCACAAACGGAATTGATGAATGATCCGCGAACTGAAAACCCTCGTCGCCGTCGCCCGGGAAGGCACGTTCGCCGCGGCCGGCAACTGTATCGGGCTCACGCAGGCGGCCGTGAGCGCGCAGATGCAGCGTCTCGAAGCCGAGCTCGGCTTCGCGCTGTTCGACCGGCAAGGCCGGTCGGCGCGACTCAACGAGATGGGTCATCACGTGCTCGACCAGGCGCAGGCGCTGATCGGCCTGTACGAGAACCTGAGCTCGACGGCGCCCGGTTCGCCGGCCGCCGTGCGCGTGACGATCGGCGCGATCGCGTCGGTGCAGAGCGCGCTGCTGCCGGCCGCGCTCGCCGATTTCCATCGCCGGCATCCCGCGTGCCGGACACGCGTGATACCGGGGCTGTCGATCGAACTGGTCAACCGGGTCGACGCGGGCGAGATCGACATGGCCGCGATCATCCGGCCGCCGTTTTCGCTGCAAAGCGACCTGCACTGGACGACGCTCGTGCAGGAACCGTTCCGGCTCATCGTGCCGCGCAGCGTGAAAGGCAGGGACTGGGCCGAACTGCTCGCGAGCGAACCGTTCGTGCGCTACGACCGCGCGTCGTTCGGCGGCCGCCAGGTCGATCGCTTTCTGAGGAAGATGCACATTGCGGTGCGCGACACCTGCGAACTCGACGAGCTCGACGCGATCGTCAAGCTGGTCGAGAACGGCGTCGGCGTCGCGCTCGTCCCGCAGACCGGCGTGTATCGCCGCTGGCCGGCCGGCGTGCGCGCGATCGACCTCGGGCCTCACACGTTTCACCGCGACATCGGGCTCGTGCATCGCGCGCGGCGGACGATGTCGGAGCCGGCGCAGCAACTGGCGCAACTGATCGAAGCGGCGGCGCAGGCGGCCTAGCGGCCCAGGGCCGCCGTTGCAAATCAGCGCCGCCCGGCCGCCCAGTCGACGGCCGCGTCGAACAGCGCGACACCGGCCGGCGACAGGTTCACGAACGTGTCGTTGTCGAGGAAGAACATCACGCGGCGCGCCGGCGCGAGCGCTTCGTAGTCCATCGTCGCGCCCTTCTCGTACGCGAAGATCGCGGCCTTGTCGGGTTGGCCGTACACGGTCGCGATCGTGATCGCGCCGAGCCCCGGCTTGCCCCAGCTCATCGGCGCCTGCTTGCCGTACACGTTCGTCGCGCCGGCCGGCAGCCCGGCCGAGATCGGGTGCGGCGCATTGACGAGCCACAGGTAGCGCTCCTTGCCCGTTTCGCCGAAGTCAACGTCGTGACGCTTGCCCGTCATCGCGAGATCGTCGAGCAGGTCGTTTTCCCAGGTCACGAGCGGCTTGTCGAGCGTGCGCCAGCCGGGCCGCACGTTCTTCGACGACACCGTCGACGAGATCACGACCAGGTCGGCATCGCGCGCCGCATCCGGCGTCGACGATTCGTCGATCAGGCGTACCGCATAGCCGCGTTCGCCGAGATGCTGGACGATGCGTTCGTCGACCTTCAGGTTCGGGCCGCGCAACTGCACGAGCATCGCGACGCGCGTGACGGCCTGCGGCGCATCGGCTGCCAATGCGGGGGTGGCCACACCCGCGCCGAGGCCAAGGCCTGCGCCGATCGCGAGCACCGAGCCCGCGATCGCGCGCAAGGTACGACGCCGCGCACTGGCGGCAACGGCGCGCACGGCGCCGGTCTTCATGTTCCGGTTCATCTGGAGCTTCTCCGAAGCCGCGCGCCATCATGACGGCCGCGCGGCGATTGCGTGGTCAGAACTGCAGCGTGGTGAGCAGCGACACCTGTCGCGCATCGCCGATCGCGACGAAGTAGCGGTTCGCGCTCGACGGGTAGTACGTGCGATTGAAGAGGTTCTTCACGTTGAGCTGGAACGACAGCTTCTGCTTGCCGATCCGCGTGTCGTACGTGGCGAACGCGTCGGCGAGCACGTACGAAGGCAGCGTGAAGCTGTTCGCCGAATCGCCGGGGCGCGCGCCGACGTAGCGCACGTCCGCGCCGATGCGCAGGTCGTCGCCGCCGATCACCGTGCCGAAGTCGTAGACGCCCGCGAGCGATGCCGTGTGGCGCGCGACGTTCCACAGCTGATTGCCCGCGTACAGCGGATCCTCGGTGGTCTTCGCGTCGATATACGCGTAGCTCGCGATCACGTTCACGCGCTCGCCGATCCTGCCCGACACGTCGAGCTCGATCCCGCGCGAGCGCGCCTTGCCCGACGTGCGCCAGTCGGTCAGCTTGGTCGCGTCGTTGTACTGCGACACGAGCACGTTCTTCTTGTCGATGTTGAAGAACGCGAGCGTGCCGGTCATCCCGCCCGGCAGGTCGAGCTTGCCGCCCACCTCCCACGCGGTCGCTTCCTCGGGCGGCGTCGCGCCGTCGATGATGTAGCCCGTCATCGGCGCGATCGACGATGACGGCTTCAGCGACTGCGAATAGCTGCCGTACAGCGAGAACGTGTCGGTCCACTTGTAGACGACGCCCGCGCGCGGCAGCCACTTCGAGCCGCTGAGATCGGTGTTCGCGACGAACGGCCGGCCGCGCCCCGCGACCTGGTTGTACGTGATGTAGCGCAACCCGCCCGACACGATCCACTTGTCGGTCAGGTGGATCGTGTCCTGTACGAACGCCGATGCATCGTGCAGCGTGTCGGTCTGGTCGCTGTCGCTCGCGGACACCGTGCTCGACGGCGGCAGCAGCCCGTAGACGGGATTGAGATAGCTGAACGGCGTCTTCACGGCCTGCCGCAGCATGTCCTTGCGGTAGATGCGGCGGTATTCGGTGTCGAAGCCGACCTGCACGTCGTGCCGCATCCCGCCCAGCATCAGCTTGCCGTTCACGTAGCCGATCCCGTAGCTGTCGGTGCTGAGCGAGCCGTGCGTCGCGTCGTTGCTGCGCGTCATCGTGCCCTTCACCGGATCGACGCCCGTCGTGCGCAACTGGTTCGCGTCGTAGGTCTCACGGTTGTAGCTGTAGCCGAAATGCGCGCTCCAGTCCGCGTTGAACTGGTGATCGACGCTCAACTGCGCAAGGTGTGATTCACCGTCCATGTTGTTGAACGGCTCGTCGATGCGCCGCCGCGCGGGAATGTCGAGCGGTGCGTTGGTGCGCGGGTCGAGCGCCGTGCCGCGATCGAACGGCGAATGGAATGTCCGGTACTGATAGGACACCGCGACCTGCGTATCGCGGCCATACCATGCGAGCGACGGCGCGACGAAGGTCTGCCGGTATTCGCCAAAGTTGCGCCAGTACTGCTCGTTCGACTGGTCGACGATCAGCCGGTACGCAAGCCGCGAATCGCCGACCGGCCCGGTCGAATCGAACGTCGCGCCGCCGCCGTTCTTGCCGTGCCCGAACGTCGACGCACCGAGCGAGATCGCGTTGTAGCGCTTGAGCTGCGGCTGCTTGGTGACGACGTTGACCACGCCGCCCGGGTCCATCAGCCCGTACAGCAGCGACGTCGGCCCCTTCAGCACCTCGACGCTGTCGACCGCCGCGTTGAACGCGCGCCCCTGCACGAGCGGCATCCCGTTCTGCATGATCGAGCCGTCGCGGTTGCCGCCGAAGCCGCGCTTCATGATGGTGTCCTGCGTGCCCGCGAGCGTGTTGCCCTGCGTGATGCCGCTGACGTTGCCGAGCGCGTCGTCGAGATTGCGCGGACGCTGGTCGCGCAGCACCTGCGCGGGCACGATGTTGACGGCCTGCGCGGTGTCGAGCAGCGGGATGTCGGAACGCAGCACGCCCGCCTCCTTCGGCGCGCGATAGCTTTCGGCGCGCAGCGCGCTGGTGCGCACATTGATCGCGGGCAATTCGGCGCCCGCGGCCACGCCGGCCGCCGCGGGGCGTGCCACGGCACCGTCCGCGCGCTTCACCGTGTAACCACCGCCCGGCTGGCGCAACGCGACGAGCCCGGTGCCCGCCAGCAGACGGTCGAGCGCGCCGTCGACGTCGAAGCGGCCCTGCACGCCGCCGCTCGTCAGGCCGACCGTCAGCTCGGCCGGAAACGCGAGCAGGATGCCCGCGTCGCGGCCGAACCGGTTCAATGCCGCTTCGAGCGGGCCGGCCGGAATGTCGAACGCACGGCGCGCCGCGCGCTGCGCGGCCGGCGCCGCATCGGTGTCGGTGTCGGCCAGCGCGGGCAGCGGCAACAGCGCCGACAACAGGACGGCGCCGGCCAGCCGGCGCGCTAGGCGACCGGGCACGGCAAGTGCGGCCGGGCGCGTGGCGTGCGGCAGATGTCGGGCGGGCGCCGGACGGCGCCGATACGTGAGACGGATGGAAACCATGATCGGGAAGTCGGTGGACGATGGGCCAGTGCTGCTTTCATTACCCATGTCACGCGAACATCGAAAAACAGCTCAGGTCGGCGGAAAATTTTTTCGACAGGCTCACGAACGGGCCGGCACGACCGTCGCCCAGTAGCGCGTCAGGTAGTGAACGTCGATCGGCAAGGTCGCCTTCAGCGTGTCGAGCACGCGCGCGGGATCGTCGAGCGGATAGGTACCGGACACGCGCAGGTCGGCCACGGCCGCATCGCAGCGCAGGCTGCCGCGGCGATAGCGATCGAGTTCGGCGACGAGGTCGGCCAGCCGCATGCGCGACGCGACGAGCATGCCGCCCGTCCACGCGGACGCATACGCGTCGAGCGGGGCCGATGCGCCGATCGTGTCGCGCGTGAAATCCGCGCCCTCTCCGGCCGCGATCACACGCGCGCCGGCCGTCGCATCGGCGGGCTGCACGTGTACGGCACCGGCGAACACCTCGATACGCGTCGCGCCATCGTGCTGCCGCACCGTGAAGCGCGTGCCGAGCGGCCGCAGCTCGCCCTGCGCGGTCGCGACGACGAGCGGACGCGCGGGCACGCGCTCGTCGTGGCCGCTCGTCACCATGATCGTGCCGCGCAGCAGGCGCAGGCGGCGCGCGGTGTCGTCGAAGCGCACGTCGAGCGCCGTGTCGGTATCGAGCACGACGACCGTGCGATCCGCGAGCGTCACCGTGCGCCGTTCGCCGACCGCCGTGCGCAGGTCGGCCGGCCAGATCGCCGCGCGTCGCGCGGGCTCGGCCATCCATGCGGCGCCGCCCGCGAACAGCAGCACGGCCAGCGCCTTCACGGCCGCGCGGCGGCGGCCCACACGCGGCGGCAGCAGCGCCGCGTGCGCGGCCTGCGGGTCGAGCCCGGCCGCCAGCCCGCCGAACCTGCGCTGCATCGTTTCGATATGGCGCCATGCCGCGTCGTGCACCGGATCTTCCGCGCGCCAGCGCGCGAGCGCGGCGTCGAACGCTTCATCGGTGCGGCCGGCCTGGCGGTCGACCCACCATTCGACCGCGCGCCGCGCAACCTGCGGCGGCACCACCGGCGCTCCGGGAGTGGCCATCGGTCAGGCCGCCATCGCGAAGAAGCACTGCGTGCCGGCCTTCACGAGATGGCGCTTCACCGTTGCAAGCGACACGCCGAGTTCGCGCGCGATCTCGGCCTGCGTGAGCCCGTCGAGCTGCGCGAGCAGGAACGCACGCTTCGCCGCGAGCGGCAGGCCATCGAGCAGCCGGTCGATTTCGAGCAGCGTCTCGATCACGACGGCCCGCTCTTCCGGCGACGGCGCATAGGCTTCAGGGCGCTGCGCGAGCACATCGAGATACGCTCGCTCGATCTGCTCGCGCCGCCAGTGATTGCTCAGCACACGCTGCGCGACCGTCGTCAGGAACGCGCGCGGCTCGTCGGCGCCGATCGGCTCGTCGCGCGCGAGCAGGCGCATGAACGTGTCGTGCGCGAGATCGGCCGCGCGGTGCGCGCAACCGAGTTTCCGGCTCAACCAGCCGCGCAGCCACGCGTGGTGGCCCGTGTAGAGGGCGTCGATTTCTCGATGGAGAGACAGCTTGTCAGCAGTCATGGCCGGGTTCCGGGCGCGCAGGCGTCAACGATTTTGTAAATGAGAATGATTATTATATACAAAACGAGACAGGCGGCCGCGGTTTCGGTGGGCGGTGGGCGGTGGGCGCCGGCGTGCTCCGGCGGGCGGCGCGCCGCTGCCGGTCACGCCAGGAGAGCCCAGGCACGGCGTTCCACGCACGCCGCGGCAATGAGACAGGTATGGGCGACCGGGCCGCGATGCCGTCGCCAGATGCGCACGGCGCGTCGCTAACACATTCATTACACCCGGCCAATTCGATTCATTAAATAGTTATTTGATGCATCGAAAACAATATCCCGGCCACCTTGATTCCTCCCCCCATTGCCCGAAATTATCGCGAGATATGCAAGTCGCAATGGCGAAATCACAAAATGACCGCCAATTGATACGCGTTTTCTCAACAATTCAAATCCCTCGATCGCCGAGATCGGAGGACATCCCTGTCTGTCTCAGGCCACAAAAGAGAATTTCATTTTTGCCGATTCAATCGGGCTCGGTAGTCTCCTGCCATTCCGGATCACGAACACGAGCCAATGCGCAAGGAGATGACATGAAACGCACGACCCTCTCGCTGATTTCCATCGCGTCATTCGCGGCGATACCCGTCGCGCATGCGCAGTCGAGCGTCACGCTGTATGGCGTGATCGACACGTCGATCACCTACGTGAACCATGCGCAGGGCAAGGACAACGCGTGGATGCTCGGCAACAGCAGCGCGGGCAACCTGGCCGGCAGCCGCTGGGGCGTGAAAGGCACCGAGGATCTCGGCGGCGGGCTGAAGGCACTGTTCCAGCTCGAGGACGGCTTCGACCCGAGCACCGGCCGGCAGGGCCAGGGCGGCCGCCTGTTCGGCCGGCAGGCGTTCGTCGGCCTGACGAGCGACCGCTACGGCACGCTCACGTTCGGCCGCCAGTACGATCCGCTCGTCGACCTCGTGCAGGGCATCACCGCCGACAACTATCTCGGCAGCGTGTTCGCGACGGCCGGCGACGTCGACAACTACGACAACAGCTTCCGCGTCGACAACGCGGTGAAATACACGTCGGCCGTCTATGCGGGCCTGCAGTTCTCGGCGATGTATTCGTTCGGCGGCATCGCCGGCAGCACCGGCGCCGCGAATTCGTATTCGGCCGCCGTGTCGTACAACAACGGGCCGTTCAGCGTCGCGGGCGGCTACTTCCACACGACCAACAGCCCCGCGTCGAACACCCTGCGCAGCGGCTGGACCAGCTCGTCGGACGGCACCTTCGACGGCCCGATCAACAGCGGCTATGCGAGCGCGCATTCGATCGGCATCGCGCGCATCGCGGGCCAGTACGTTGCCGGCCCGTTCACGTTCGGCCTCGGCTACAGCAACGCGCAGTACCGCCGCGATGGCAGCTCGGTGTTCGGCTCGAACGAGCACTACAACACGGGGCAAGGCTTCGTGAACTACCAGGCGACGACTGCGCTGCTGGTCGGCGTCGGCTACAGCTACACGCGCTCGGGCGGCGACACGTCGGCCACCTATCACCAGGTATCGGCCGGCGCGGACTACAACCTGTCGAAGCGCACCGACGTCTACCTGACCGCCGCCTATCAACACGCAAGCGGCCAGACCGGCGACGGCAAGGGCGGCTCGATGGCCGCGCAGGCGTCGATCGGTTCGTACGGCTATGCGGGCACGAGCTCGCAGACGATGGTCAACCTCGGCCTGCGTCACCGCTTCTGATGCCAAACGGCCGGCGCTGCGCGCTGCGCGGCCGGTCGAATTCGCATGAACCGACACGGCGGCTTCGGCCGCCGTTGTTTCCGGATCGCCTATTCATTACCTTTTTCAACCCGGATATCGACTGCCGCGCGATTTCCATCCGGTTTGATTCAACACCGATTTTCCCGAGCGAATGTCGCGACGCGCCAGTATTTCAGCGCCGCCACTGCCCCGGCATTCACGCGAAAATCCGGCCATTTTTACCGACAATGCTTCGCTGAACCCCGTGATCGGACGCGATAAAAAGGCGTGGCGAACGCACGGGCAAATGCAAAGGAAAGTTTGACGCGAGCCATTTGCGTGCTCGCTATGGCACACTTCGCGTCTGCGTAATTTCCTTGCACCGGGCGGCCGGATTCCGCCCCATCCTGCCATGCCGCGTCAGACAACCCGTTCAATCAGCCGAGAAACGCTGAAAATCGCCGCGACGATTGCAATGTCGTGCGCGCTCGCCGGCGTCGCACGGGCCGATTGCCTCGACGACGCGGCCGCGTTCCAGCACGTGAGCGTCAGCCTGATGCGCGGCATCGCGCAAGTCGAATCGGGGATGAATCCGAACGCGCTCAACACGAATACCAACGGCACGGTCGACATCGGCCTGATGCAGATCAACAGCACCTGGCTGCCGACGCTCGCGCGCGAAGGCATCACGCGGGAGAGCCTGTTCGACGCGTGCACGAACGCGTATGTCGGCGCGTGGATCCTGTCGCAGAACATCCGCCAGCTCGGCCCCAACTGGAATGCGATCGGCGCGTACAACGCCGCGTCGCCCGACAAGCGCCTCGCGTATGCGCGCAAGGTCTATGATGCAATCCGGACCATGCCGGATTCGCCGGATACACCCATGCCTATCCTTCCACCGTCCTTTACGCCGCCGCAACAGGCCCAGGCGTACAACCCGTTCGCGAGCCTGAGCGTGTCCGCACCGCAGCAGGTCACGCGCCCGCGCACGATTTCGCCGGCCCCGCCGCCTCCGCCGCCGCAGGGTGGCCCCGCAGGCCCGGCCGGCTCGTACAACTTCGGATGGACGGTCACAGGTGCGGACCAGGCGAAGCCGACCCAGGTCTTCGACGACGGCGCGCGGATCTACGTGCAGTTCAGCGACATGAAGCACGTGCCGGCGATCTTCACCGAGACGTCGGCCGGGCGCGTGCTGATGTCGTGGGAGCTGCAGTTTCCGTATGCCGTTCTGACGCGTCCCGCGCAAACGCTAATCTTCCAGCTCGGGCCGTTCGAGGCGCGCGCGCAGCGTAGCGCGGGCAATGGCGCCGGCATGACGGCGCAGGCCGGTACGGCAGGCCCGGCGACGGCTTCGGCCGCTGCATCGAAGAAGTCGGCCAGTGCGTCGACGAACGCGGCAGCCAGTCCGGCCGCGACGAACGCAACGGCCGCGAAACGCTCGGCGTCGACCGATGCGCTGTGGTACCTGAATACGCCGTCGACGTCGGGAACGGCAACAGCCGCGAACACGGCCACGCCCTCACCCGCGTCGAACGCACCGGCCACGTGGCCCACCGCGGTGACGTCGAACACGCCGCCTGCCGCCACGCCTCAGGCACCGGCCGCGACGACGCCGGCCACGCGCGTCAGCACCGACGCGCTCTGGTACATCTCGAAGTAACGTGCATGCCGGTTGCGCGTCGGCAACCGGCATGCGTCACGCGCTGGCCGGTTATCGAGCGGCCGTCGTACCGGACGGCGTCGATACCGACAACACCAGCGAGTGATAGACGTCTGCGACGCGATCCAGGAAGGACTTGTCGGGCGCAGTCGCGATCTTCTGCATCGCCCGCGTGTTCATGTAGTTCTTGATCGACACGAGGTGGCTCCACACGGCCTCGATGTCGCTCTCCGCCATGCTGTCGTGCACGTGCTTCACGAACAGCGGATACATCGCTTCGACTTGCGGCAGGCGCTGGCCAGGATTGTTCCACAACCAGAACAGCGCCTGCGCCTGGGGATCGGTGTTGAACATCGACGCCGGCAGCTCGCCGCCGAGCTGTTTCATCGCCTGCTTCTGATCGAAACCGGACATCGGCCGCGTACCGTGCTGCTTCTGGTAGTCGATTTCGCGCACCAGCTTCTCGTAACGACCGTACGCCAGCGGGTTGGCCGCGCCGCCCAGCCAGCCCGGCTTGCGCTGCTCCGCGGCCGTGCGGTTTTCCGCGCGGTCGTACCACATGCGCAGCCACTGGATATACACGACCATGTGGCCCTTGAGCTCACCCTGGATGTCTTTCGGCAGGTCGGTCACGACGACCGGGCGCGGCGGCGTCGTGTCAGGCACGCGGCAACCGTCCGTCATGTCGGGCACCGGCTTCGGATTGAGGAAATCGAGCGGCCCGGTCGACGGCTTGCGCGCCGCCGACGGATAGCCGATGCCCGCGCCCAGCGGTGACAGCGGCGGAATCTCGCGCGTCGTCGACACCAGCTTCTTGACGGCGATCCGGTAGTCGAGCTGGAAGCCCTGGACCTCCTGCGGCGCGACCACCTGCTGATACAGCGCACCGTCCTCCTTCGCCAGCGCAGTCAGGCTCGGCATCGGTATCCCGGCGCCGTATGCGCGGTGGTACATCATCTCGAGCGGCAGGCGCGCGAGCTTGTCGGAAATCCCGTCCTCGCCTTCGATCGCCCCGCCGCCGACATCGACCTGCGCGCCCGGGAAGAGCCGCTCCTGCCGCCGGCCGCGCATGTCTGCCGGATCGACGCCCAGCATCGTCAGCGGCTTGTACACGCGCAGTTCATGCGCGGCCGCGTAGTGCACGCATTTCTCGATGTCCGGCGACAGGATCAGATCCGACGACACCGCATTGCTCAACGGAATGTAGCCCGTCAGCAGGTTGTCGTCGAAGCGGTTCGTCACGCAGTCGAACAGTCCCATGAACTTGATCCTGACCGCCACGCCGTCGTATTTCCCGCCCTTGCAGGTTTCGTCGAGCAGCTGCTTGGCAAAGGCCAGCGCGAGGCCGCCGCCCATGTCGTAGCCGAAGATCGCGATGTGAATCTTGTTGATCGTTCCCGCTTGCTTCGCGCCGGCCACCGCCGCCTTGAAATCCTCGTCCGCCGCCTTCAGGCGCGTATCGACGCCCGTATTGAACAGGGCGGCACCGAGCTTCGTGTCGCGCGAGAGCTGGAACGACTCGGCCAGCGCACCGAGCGTTTCCTTGCCGACCTCCTTCAGCACGGTCTTCGGAATCCGGTACGGATACTTGACGACATCGCGCCAGAACCCTCTCCATTCGCGCTTCAGGTAGCGCAACGCGCGGTTCTTTTCCGAACCCGGCCGCTCGATCGCGCGCTCGACCCGCTTGCGCGCGTCGCCCATGCTGCCCTTCGCCTTGCCGACCAGCGTATCGAACGTGTCGCTCACGCGGTTGCCCAACGTCGGATTCCCGATCTTGCCGCTCTGCTTCCACGCGTCCTCGGTGGCCTTCTGCGCCTTTTCCTTGGCCTTGCCGATGGTCGCGTCCTTGAGCTTGTCGCCAGCCTTTTCGCCGGCGGTATCCAGCGCCTTGTCCTTCAGGACCTGGCGCAGCACGCCGGCTTCGGGGTCGAAGTCGGCGCCGAGCCCCGGATAGTAGAAGCGCCGCATGTTCTTGTTCTTCTTGTCGTATGCGGCATTGAACAGCTTCAGGATGTTGGTTCGCGGTCCTTCCTTGTCGCCGAAACCGAATCCGTCGAAATAGAAGCTGACCCACAGCATGTGCTCGCACGCGGGACACATCTGCTCGGCTTCCGCCTTGACGCGATCCGTCTCCGCGCTTGCGGCATCCTTCTTCAGGTTGATTTCGGCCATGGCGCTCACTTCTCCTGAGTCGGCTTGAGCTCGGGCGCGTTCATGTCGTCGACCCACTGCAGCTCGGCGGTGCCGTTCTTGCGGAAATACACGCGCAGATAGCGCGACGTCGACGATTCCGGCTGCGGGATCGTCACGTCGATCGTCTTGCGTTCCGGTTGAATGCCACGCTGAATGTCGTCCAGCGGCTGCGCGAACTCCCAGAACAGCTTCACCTTCTGCCCCGGCGTCACCTTGCAGCCGCACGCGAATCCGCCGCCGCCGCCGAAGGCCTCGCCGTCTTCCCGTGCCGACGGATTGCCGAAGCATCCCGACTTGTGCTCGTTGTCGAGCCAGAACTCGTGAAGCTTGCGGCCGTACTCGTTGTATCCGGTGACGCACACGTTGTGCGGCTCCGCCGACGCATCGACACCGTGCTTGCCGCATGCCGCGAGCACACCCAGCCCGACGAGCGCCAAACCATGCATCCCTGCCCTGAATTTCATCGATATCCTCACAAACTTGCGTCGTTGTTGCTTGCTTCCGGCCATGGCGGACCGAACCGGTTGCGTGCGCCGTCCCCGCGATAGAACCCGTTCATCGCGATGGCGACGAACGCGCCGCCGATCGGAACGGCATGAAGGAGCGTCCACCACCCGGACTTGCCGAGGTCGTGCCAGCGCCTGACCGATACCGCCACGAGCATCCAGACCATCACGATCGCGAATGCCCAGCCAGCGACATCGACGACCGACATCATGCGCTGCGCGAACGGCAGATCGGCCAGTGCATCGATCGCGGAAGCGGCGATCAGCAGCGGCACGGTCACGCCCCACCACTGCATGCGTCCGGCACGGCGGCTGAACGAGAACAGGGTCCGCACGCTCATCGCCGCGCCTCCTGTTCCGGCTCTTCAACCCGTGCATCGTCCTGTTCGATCAGACGATCGAGCAACGCGTCGCACAACGCATCGTGATCGTTCCGATGCGCCGCGATGCACTCGGCGACGATCGTATCGCCGAGCTGGACATGGCCGACCATCGCCAGCGTCGCGGCGATCCGGTACGCCAGCCGCTCGTCCTGCAGCCCCTGTGCGTCCAGTACGCCGAACAGATTGCGCATGCCCGCATACATTTCGAACGGATCGGCATCGACGGCAATCCGGCCGTTGCGCCGCAGTTCGGCGATCACGGCGTCCGGCCGGCTATCGCGGCGCAACGCGTCGAGCTCGCGCGCATCCACCCGTGCATAGAAGATCCGTTCATGCCGGCGCGGATGCCGTGCCGTACCGACCACACCATCGCGACCGACATAGGTCCACGATACGCATGGCGACAGCAACGCCTGATAGCGCGATTCCGACAGCGCCCCCGCCAGCGTCTGGAACACGGCCGCGTCGTAGAACCGCAGCAGGCCGTCACGATCGTCGGGCAGCATCACGCGCGTCCGGACGCCGAGTTTCGCCGCCAGCTCGTCGAGCGGATAGACGCTGACCAGCGACAAAAACGCGAATGGCCGTCGCGCGAGGTGCCGTTCAAGCAGCGCCGGAACATGCGGCGCACGATAGTCGCACAACAGCGCGCAGACTTCCGGATCGCTCGCCTCGGGCTGGCCGTCCAGCACGTTGCGAACCTGCCCTTGCGCGATCAGGTCGCGCCAGGGCGCCGCATTGATCGGCAGTTGCGATGCATCGGTCAACAGATAGCGATGCGTATCGGGAAACGCCGCCTGCTCGCCGGCACCCGCCGTTTCCCATGTCTGAACCAGCGTAGTCATCGCCATCACCCGCGCGTGGCGATCGCTTCGTGGCGATGCGCGAGATCCCGCATGCACTCCACGCATGCGGGCTTGTTCATCGACGGCAACTGCACGTTCGCGGAACGCGGGCCGGTCAGCGTGTGCTGTGCGGCATGGAACGTCGCCTTGCCTGGCGCGCCGATCACGATGTCGTTGCCTTCCATCTTGAGGAACGCGTTGGCTGCCGTCAGCAGCAGCCGTTTCGGCGACTGCAGCGCCACGCTCGCCTGCGCGCTCGACACCGTGACCGCGCGTTGCGCATTCGCATCGAGCGTCCCGCCGTTCTGCGCCTGCACGGTGACGGCGCCCGTCGCCGCATGCAGCGTGATGCCCGTGGCCGGCACCGGACGATCGCCGCCGGACGTGCCATGTGCGTACAGCGCGATCCCTTCCTTCGCCACGACGCTCGACTTGCCCTGAACCGTGACCTGCACGTCGCGGCCGGCGCTCAGCACGGTGTGCGTACCCGACGTCCAGATGTGACTTTTCGCGGTCAGCGCGGCGACGCCGGCCGCACCGTGCGCGACGAGATGCGGCTGCTTCCACGCGACCGCCCCGCCACCACCGGCGCCGTCCGCGCCGTTGCCTTCGCGCGTCGCGCCGATCGATGCCCGGGTCTGCTGCAATCCGTCGATGGCAGCCAGCGGCGCCCCCGTGCCTGCAGCCGCCGCATCGGGCTGCCCGGCGCCGGGCTCCGCGCCCTGCTTGCGCGCGAAGTCCGCGAGCCCCTGCAGCATCTCGTGCTGCTGCGCGAGCACCTGGCTCGGCCCGCTCGCGTCCATCTGGTTCACGCCGGGTGCCGTGCTGATCAGGAGGCCCGCGCCGCCGCGCAGCGCGCCGGCAGCCTGAGTCGACAGTTCGGCGCCATAGCCGCGATCGGCGAGGCGTTTGTTGTCCTGCACCTGCTTGATGTGCCCGAGTGTCAGGCCGCTACTCTGATCGGTCGTGTAAAGGCGTGCGCTCGACTGGCCCGCGGTGTCGTCGAGCATGAATTGCCGCGAGCCGCCCGCACCGGTCTGGCTCGCGTTCATGTCCTGCGTCTTGAAGCCGGTCAGCACGGCCGTATGGTCATTGCCGGCAAACCACGCCGCCGCATTCGCGGTGCTGCTGCTCGGGCCGCCCGCGAGCGCATTGTGCTGGGCATCCGCTTTGCCCTGTCCGTTATAGAGCGCCGCAACCGCGACCGGCCGGTCCGGCTGGCCTTCGAGCCACTCGGTCCAGACTTCCTGGCCGACGCGCGGCACGCTCACGCCGCCCCAGTTGTCGCCGCCCACGGGCGTCACCATGCGCGTCCAGGTACCGGCGCTGCGATCGGCCGGCGCGTTCGCGGTGCGCGGATGATCCTCGCGGCTCGCGGAATTCTGCCCGCGCTGCGCATGATGCTGGATCCGGATCCGGTGGTCACGCTCGGTGTGGATGGGGTCACCCGCACCAACGACGACGGTCGTCTGCGCGCCCGGCATCACGGCAACCGGATGCACCCGCGCACCGTGGCCATCCG
The DNA here is from genome assembly GCF_020419825.1 of Burkholderia sp. AU30198. NCBI lineage: Bacteria > Pseudomonadati > Pseudomonadota > Betaproteobacteria > Burkholderiales > Burkholderiaceae > Burkholderia > Burkholderia sp. AU30198. The sequence goes on from NZ_JAIZSA010000006.1 coordinate 134,220, forward strand.
GTGCCAGCGGTCGATAGGTCTGCTCGAACGGCAACGCGGCAAAGCGGTTCCGATAGACTTCGTCGCCGTCCACGAGCGTGCTGCCGTCGTGCGTCGCCGCATCGAATACCGCATGCAGCGCCTGCGCGCCGCCGTGAGCGCCGTGAGTGCCGGGCGCCGCATCGGTCATCGCCGGCATGCTGCCCAGCCGTTGCGCAATCGCGCCATGCACGTCGGCGCCCACATTAGCGCGCGCGTCGTGTTCGACGTGCAGGCACACAAACGCATTCGACGTGCCGAACGACGGATGCTGCGACATCGCGAACCGCAGCCCCGGCCGCAGATCGCGACGCGTGCCGCTGCCTTCGGCCTGCAGCGCAGCCACGCGCTGCGCGTCGAGTTGCTGCTGCGCACGCTGATCGCCGATGGCCGCGGTCTGGAATGCGTACGGGCCGGCGACATCGCGGTCCTCGCCCGGCACGACCGCACCGGTTGCCCGCACGCCGGCCGGACGCGTCGACAGGCTCCGATGGTCCCAGCTGGCCCGCGCGACGCTGCCGATGCGCCAGCGACGCGCACTCACGAATTGCCGGATACTGCCGCGCGGATCGCCGTCGCTCGTCTGGTGGAATCCGACCAGCTCGGGTTGCTCGGGCGCAAAGCGCTGGTTCGTGTCGGCGAGGACGAGCGTGTGCTTGCCGAGGCTCGCCGAGTGCGCATCGCCTTCATGTTCGAACCAGTAGAAGATCCCTTCTTCCCCCCACAGTCGTTCGAGAAAGGCGAAGTCCGATTCGCCGGCCTGCGCGGTCAGGCTGCGCTTGGCGTATTTCGTCGTGTCCGCGAGCGCCCAGCGCCACGCCGGCGCGATCGCGCCATGCGCATAGTGCGCGAAGACCTGTTCGCTGATCTCGACGACGCTCGCGTTCTGGAAGTTGTAGCTGTCGACGCGCTGGTGCAGCAGCGCCAGCCACGGCTCGACGACGAGCTTCACGCGCGCAAGCCCGCCGTTGTAGCCGACGAGCTCCGCGGCGATCACGTGGCCGTGGAACGGGCGACGCGCGTCCTGTGCGTCCGCGGCCTGCCACTCGACGAGGATCGGCGCACCGATCAACGCGTCGAGCGGCACGTCGGGGCGCTCGGTCAGCGCGGTGACCTGGAACCGGAAGCCGCCGAGATCGAGCGACTCCCATCCGTGCAGGCTCTCGGCAACGAGCTTGTCCGCGCCGAGCGGCGTGGTCAGCCACAAGAATCGGTCGTGCTGCGACCAGCCGCCGAAGAATGCCTGGATGAGATCAGATTGGGTCGACATGATGGGTGGGTTCGGGGTTCGCGGGAGGCGATAGGTTCAGTGACGGGAGTCGATGCATCGATGCACGCCTTACCGTTCGGTCAAGTCGACGGCGGGCAGCATGTCCATTCGCGTAAACGCCTTGCCCTTCATTTCGTCGGGCGACTGAATGTCGAGGTTGGCTTTACCTACGATCCGATACGTTCCCGAATGAACCCGTTGCGCGGACGAATTCAGATCGAACGTCAGCGCGGTATAGGGGACGATGAATTCAACCTTTACCGGCTCCCCCGGTTTGACGGCAATCGTCGACGCATAGTGCCGGGAAGCGGCGCTCAGGTATTTTGCAATCAGCCTGACCTCGAAGCCGACACCGGAATCGCTGAGCCCGCCGACCTGGATGTATTGCACGTTCGGGTCGACAAGTAGCGGCGACCATTTCTCGGGACCGTCAATGACGACGTCCTGTGCACCTTCATTCCTGAACACGATGTCAACCAGCAGGTTTCCCGACTCGGAACGCACGGCGAGCGCCGGATGCAGATTGATCTCCGGCGTACCGTGCTCAAGCAGGTCCTGTGCGATTTCGTAAAGAAACTGCAGCTTGACGGCGATCTCGTCGCTGGATCGATACTGCAGAGCACCCTGATAACGCGTTCCGTTCTGATCGAACGAATACGTGAGGACCGATCCGATATTCCGGCCCCGGACCGAAGCGATCTCGTGATTGGCCAGAATCCGCTTCACCTGTTCGAGTTCCTGCCGGTAACGATCGCTCAGTTCTCCCGTGTATTTTCCGATACCCGCATACTTCGCCTCGGGAAACAGGTCTAGATCCCGTCCATGCGAATAATAGGAAACACGATTGCCGTCGAACGTGAAACGAAATGGCGGCGCGGGCTTGACCTGCCCCGGGCTGCTCCGTATTGCGAAGTAGTCGCCGCTCTCTCCTGCCGATGCCGATGCCGTCACGCCGAACAGCAATGCCGCAGCAAGGAAACACGACGCACGGCGCGCGACTCCGCCCGTCCGGGTGCCCGATCGACGCGCGTCTTTTGCCTTTCTGACCGCCGGTTTCGCTCGCGACGGGTGTTCAGTCTGCATCATGTCACTCCCGGGTCAAGCCGACAGACGGAACCGGATCCGTCCATGTGAAGAACCTGCCGGCCATCTCGTCCGGCTTGTCAAAATTGCCCTGCATCCGACCGACAAAATCGTAGGTGCCGGTTTCCATTCGCTGGATGGACGAATCGCTGTCGAACGACAGCGCGTCGAAGGGAACTGCGAATCCGACACGGATCACTTCGCCTGGTTTGACTGCGATTTCGCTGGCGTAGCGCCGCGATGCATCGGTCAGATACTTGCTGTCGAGCCGGACCTTGAACTCGGCACCCGCGCTGTTGCTTCCCTGGACTTCGACGTATTGCCGGGTCGGAATCGCGAGATTGCCCGTCCAGGTTTCCGGACCATCGATGAGTACCTCGCGCCAACCTTCGTTGCTGAATTCGAGTTCGACCAGCAAGCGATTCGCGTCGGCGCGAATCGACAATGCCGGACGGATATTGATCTCCGCTTTTCCGTGGCTCAGCAGTTCCTTCGCGAGCGAATACAACACAACGATCTTGTCCTGTACCGGCTTTTCCGCCCGGTAATTGAACGCGCCTTTGTAGTGATGCCCGTCCATGGCGAACGAATAGGACAGCACCGGTCCCGCATTGACCGCGTCCCGGACCGCAGCATCGCGCTCGCTCAGCACGCGCTTGATTTCCGAGAGTTGCCGGACATAGGTGTCGCTCGATTCGGCGGTATATTTTCCGATGCCCAGATAGCGGCCTTGCGAGCTGTGATCGAGATCTCTTCCTCGCGAATAGTAGGAAAGCATTCCGTGTTCGTCCGTGATCGCCATGCTCGGTGCAGGATTGGTTTGCCCGGCTCCGCTGCGGATCTCGAAATAGCCGCGCTCGGTGTGCGCAGACACCATGCCCGTCATGCCGAGAACCGATGTCATCACCACCAGGGTTTGTGTCATACGCATCACTTCCGGATCACTCCCCCGACAGTGTCACGTTGTCCAGCCGGTCCATCGGCGTAAAGAACCGCCCGTTCATTTCCTCCGGACGAAGGATGTCGAGGTTCATCTCGCCGACGAAACCGTAGTTACCGGCCTCGACACGGCGCATCGGCGAACGGGCGTCATAGGCCAGATCGGCATAAGGCACGAGGAATTCCACCCTCTCGTGCTGGCCCGGCTTGACGACGATTTCGCGGCGATAGTGGCGCGATGCGTCACTCAGATATCTGCCGACAAGCCGGACGTCGAAATCTACGAGTCTGTTGCTGCCACCGACCTGCACGTATTGCAGATCGGGCCTCGTCAGATCCGGCGACCAATGATCAGGGCCGTCGACCGTCACGTCCTGCTTGCCATCGTTTGTGAAAGTCACGTCAACAGCAAGATGGTCTGCGGTGGAACGCACCGAAAATGTCGGATGCAGATTGATCTCCGGCGCGCCATGTGCCAGCAAATCGTGCGCGAGGTCATACAGCACCGAAAGGTTTTCGTTGAATTGTTCGTCAAACTGATAGTTGTACGTGCCCTCGTAATGGCGGCCGCCCTTGTCAAACGAATAGACGAACACGGCCCCCCTATTGATCGCACGGATCTGGGGGATCGTCCTGCTGCTCAGCGTCGCCTTCACCAGGTCGACATGCTGGCGATAGGTTCCCGTGAGACTCGCCGTATATTTTCCGATTCCGAAGTAACTCGATGGCGGCATCGGGTCGATATCCCGTCCTCGCGAAAAATACGACACCGTGTGGCCATCGGCCGTGAAGACCATCGACGGCGACGGATTCATCTGCCCCTGCCCACTACGAATTTCGAAATAATCATGGCGATCTTGTGCAAACGCCATTTCAATCGCTCCGAAAGAAATCATCGACACCACGAAAAAAAGGACAGAACGCATCATTTAGGCACTTCCCAGTCAATCAATAGCTGCGCTCGTTTTTTCGCAAACACCATGTCCGTCCCTCCAGGAATCAATGTCATCACCATCAGGGCCCGTGCAAAGCGCATCAATTCAGGAGGTCCCACTCGATATCGATCTTCTTCCGGAGTCAATCGCGGAATCCGTACAGGTAGCACGTCGGACTCTCCGGTTTCGCGAGCAACATCCCCTCATCCATCAGATAGCCCCATTACCGCTCGGTCAATTCGACGGCGGGCAGCATGTCCATTCGCGTAAACACCTTGCCCTTCATTTCGTCGGGCGACTGAATGTTGACGTAGAGTGCGCCTCCCATCCGGTACGTACCCGCATGGATCTGCTGTGCAGACGACCCCGGATCAAAAGTGAGCTCCGTATAGGGCACGACGAATTCGACCTTTACCGGCTGCCCTGGTTTGACGGCAATCGCCGAAGCATAGGGGCGGGATGCGGCGGTCAGGTACTTCGCAACCATTCTGACCTTGAAGTTGACACCGGAGTCGCCAAGTGCGCGGATCTGAAGGTATTGCACATTCGGGTTCGTAATTTTCGGTGCCCATTCGGCAGGACCGTCGATAACGACGTCCTGTTCTCCCTCATTCCTGAACACGACATCGACCACCAGATGTCGCGACGCAGAACGTACGGAAAACTCCGGATGCAGATTGATTTCCGGCTTGCCGTGCTCAAGTAGATCCAGTGCAAGCTCAGGAAGAAACAACAGTTTTCCGTTGATCTCGTCGTTGGATCGATACTGAAGACTGCCCTGGTAACGTGTCCCATTCTGATCGAACGAATATCTCAGGACCGATCCGATATTCCGGCCCGGGACCGACTCGATCTCGTGACTGACCAGAATCTGCTTGACCTGATCGATCGCCCGACGATATCGATCGCTCAGTTCTCCCGTGTATTTCCCGATGCCCACATACTTCGCCGGCGGCATGAGATCAAGATCCACCCCACGCGAATAATAGGCGGCACGATTGCCGTCGAACGCGAAAGCCAGCGGAGGCAAAGGCTTGGCCTGCCCGGGGCTGTCTGCGATCGTGAAGTAATCTACCCTTGTTTCAGCCAATGCCATTTCCGTTATCCCGATTAGAAGAACCGATATCAACCCGACCCACGCACATCGCCTCATTCCAGCACCTCCCAGTCGATATGCGTTTTTCTGTTGAACCAGTCACGGAAGCCATAAAAGTAGTACTTCGGTACGAGCGACACCGGGTTATCGAGACCTTGCCCCATCAGGTTCGTGTCGGTTGTGCGTTGCCAATTGTCGACGAGCTGCTTCATCTTGACGTCGACGAGTTTTTTTGAATTGATGTACTTCCCGTACACCGCGCCGCTGTTTTCGAAATACTCGTCCGGCCAGCCGAACAAATGCCCGACTTCGTGTGCCCGTACATTCACGGTGCCGTCTGGCACATAGTCCTGGACCTCGGCATCCCATGTGACCGATTGCTCGCCCCAGTTTCCGGAATCCGCTCTCGATTCAAACGGAAACAAATTGACCTCTTCATGGAACCGCTCATCCTTGACGAATTCCACTTCCGCCCTCACTTTGACAACGCAGGTGCATGCCTTGCCGAGCGGGCACTTTTTCGGCCGCATGGTGTAGCCATTACGATTGAGACAATCTTCAATCAGCTTCTTGACACCCTGCGGATCCTTCATTTCTCCCGGACGATCAAACACGGTCAGAATGACCCCAGGTGCCGGTTTACCGTTGAAATAGGGTATTGAACGTAGCTTGCCCGTCTTCTTGTCGATCGCATCCGCACCATATTTGACCGCATGCTGGTCCTTCAAATGGATCTTGATGCGCACAGTCGCCGTCAACGTCGACGTTGCGGGCGAGTACTCGATATCGTACTTTGCGGAAGAATCCCCCATCGGGTTGAGTATCGGTTTATGCGTCTCCTTGTCGATGACCGCATTGCCATTCGCATCGGTTTCGTAATAGTCGACACATCCCATGTCGACGACATAATTGAGTTCCTTGACCGCAGGCACATGAAGGTTGCACGGCTGACCGGAGCCAGCGGAGGCGGCACCGCCACCCTGGCCCGCACGTGCATTCGCAGCCGTTGCATCGGGCATCGTGGCCGACCCAGCCGGTGCCGACGTAGCATTGGCCGACGTCCGCTGCGACTTGACGGGCGCCTTTGCGGCAAATGATTCCGCAACCACCGGCACCCCAGCGCCTGCTTCCTGCGCGCCACCGGAAATCGCGGCTTTGCCGAGGGCTGCAGCGTTGGCGGCCATCGAACCGAGCCCTGCCAGATCCAGTGCCGAGCCGGCAGCGCTCGATCCCGCGCCCGACGCCACTGACGTGGCCACATAAGGCGCCGCCGCCGCACCTGCCGCACTCACCCCCGCCCCCACCGCCCCGCGCCCCGCCGGACTCGCTGCCAGCGCCTGCACGAGGAAGTCGCACGGGTCTCCCTGCGGCAGCACCGGCAGCGCCGGCAGTTTCACGTTCGCCGCCAGCGGCCCCGGGAACGGATGCCCGCCCGACTTCACCGCGAACTGCCCCGGCGTTTCGACGATGATGTCGCCGCCCTTCAACGTGATCCGGTTCGGCCCTTGCTGCAGCACGATCGCATCCTGCGCGAGCACGTCGACACGCTCGTCAGTCGACGTCACGCGCACCGTCTGGTCGCCGAGAATCTCCATCGTCGACGCATGCGCCGCGACGCTCACCGGCCCTTCACCGGCGATCGCCTTCAGCCCGCCGGCCACGCTGTACAGGCTCATCGCATCGCCGGTCGCCGCCGCCACCGTCGCCCCGGCGCCCACGTGCGCATCGCCCTGCGACGTCACATGCACGTGCTGCGCCGCATACGACACCGCACTATCCGGCGTCGTCACGACGATGTTCTCCGGCGACTCCATCAGGATCGCCGGCACCGCGAAACGCTCGACCGGATCGCCGCCATCACGTTGCGTCCCGTTCGGCTTGGTCGCGCTCTGGCCGCTCACGCTGCCGGTGAACTTGCCGTCCTGCGCGGGATCGATCGCCTTCAGGAAATCCGACTGCGCGGCGTTCGCCTCCAGGCCGACCGCCTGCGCGCCCGTGGCCGCCTTGTCAAGTTCCTGCGCGGTTTTCGCCGCGTCCTTCAACTGCTCCACGCGCTCGGCCACATCCATCTGCGTCGACGCGCCGAGCGCCCGCGCGGTACTCGATACCAGCACACCGGCCCCGGCGCGTACCACGCCCCAGCCCTGCGTCGCGAGCTCGAAGCCTTCGCCGCGATACGCGCCGCGCATCGTGCCCTGCTGGTCGATCAGGTAGCCCTGTGCCAGACGCGTGCCGGCGGTCGAATTGTTCAGTTCGTGGCGCAACTGGCCAGCGGCATCGTCCATGACCCAGCGGCTGCCCGGTTGCCCGTCGAGTGTCTGCGTCTGCAGGCCCGTCAGCGTCCCCGAATGGTTCGCATCACTGCCTTCGCCCGCCGCGAACGGCGGGCGGACCTGGCCGCCATACACCTGGCCGAGCACGACCGGCGAATCGATGTTCCCCGACTCGAAGCCGATCACCACTTCCGTGCCCACGCGCGGCGTGAACGCGTGACCGAAATTCGGCCCGGCGGCCTGTTCGGCGACCCGGGCCAGAATGCCCGAGCGGTGGTTGCCCGGCGCATGGCCGGCGGGATTGGAGCGGCTCGCCGTATCCGTCAGCCCGCCACGCAACGGCGCGGTGCCGCGCATCCACGGAAACTGGACGCGGACCTGGTGATCGCGCGTGCTGCTGACGCGTCCGCCCGGCTCGCCGACGACGATCGCGGTCTGCACGCCGTGCACGGTCGGCCGGTCTCGGAACGGCGGCACGATCGGGGTGCCCTCCGGCACCGCGACGAACCGGTTGCGATACAACCCGCTCTCCAGCTCGCCCCGCCCGAACAGCTCACCGATCTGTGCGCCGAGATTGTTGACGGCCTCATGCTCGATCGACAGCGGCACGAACCGCACGGTGCCGCCCATGTAGTCCGTCAGCGTATGCACCTTGCCCGTCTCGAGCGTGCGCGACGTACCCGCGCCGTGGTGAATCCGCTTCGCGAGCTGCAGCGCATCGAGACGCTGTTCCGCGTAGCGCTGCGCATCGCCGCTCGTATCGAAGCGGCCGGCACGCTGGCCGTCGTAGATCTCGCGCACCGGCAGCACCGGTGCATGCGCGTCGGCGGGCTGTTGCGCCTGGCCGGCCAGCGCATGCAGTTCGCTGGCTTTCCAGCTCGTCGCCACCACACGATCCGGCACGAGCTGGCGCCGATCGGTGAACTGCGTCATCACGCCGTCCGGATCGCCGACGTCCTGCGCATTGAACGCGATGCGACTGCCGTCGGGCAGCCGCGCATGGCGGTCGAACACGACGACCGTGTGGTCGCCCGACGGTGCCTGCCCCGCGTCCTGCGCATGCTCGATGCGAAACGACAGCGCGGCCTCCGACAACTGGCGCAGCACGAAATCCAGATCGGTTTCACGATACTGGCCGCGCAGGCGGAACGTCCGCAACGGTTCCATCCGTTCATAGCGCCGGTGCGCTTCAGGGTAGTCGCCGAACACGCGTTCGCAGATCCCCTCGACATCGAGATCGACGAAGTACAGGCAATTGCGGCGCAGTTGCAGCAACGCAAGCCACGATTCCATCGTCAGCCGGTACCGCGTGAATTCGCCGTCGCTCTCCGCATACGCAGCATGCGTGACGTAGCCGTTCCAGCAACGCTCGCCGGCGCCCGTCGCGAGCCGCAAGCGCGCGGCGCTGCCGATCAGCGGCGACAGGTCGAGAAACGGCTCGCTCGACAGCACATCGATCTCGAACCGGAAGGATTCGTTGATGCCTTCACGACCGTGAAAGCGCTCGACCACGAATGCGCCCGGCATCGCGGTATCGATCTGGATATGGCGGGTCGCTTGCCCGTAACCCGTTAGTGTGGCAACAAGATCCATGTGCTCTCTCGGCAATCGTGCGCGAACCCTCTTCGCGCCGGCTGGTTCGTATCGAATCGGTTCTGTGGTGCAACGGCGAGCGGCCGCCACCGGCTGGAGTCAGTACACCGCATCAATTCGGGAAGATTCCGTTGATGTCGATCTTGTACTGCAACATCCTGCGCTGCGCCTCCATGTCTTCCTGCACGGTCGGCACGTACGGCGCATCCCAGCGCACGCCGTCGACATAGACGGTTCGCCAGCGCAGGTAGCCCCACACGAACGAAAACTCGCGCCCCGAATTCTGCAGCGCGAGCCCGCCCGTCACTTTCGGGTCGGTCAGGATCGCGCTGTCCGTCGGCGCCGCCGGATCCTTCGCGGCGCGCGCCTTCTGCGCCGCCTGCTGCGCGGCGTCGTAGCGTTTCAGGATGTCGGCCTGAGGCGCGGTCAGCGGCGATCGCGGCTCGGGTTCAGGTGCGACGTTGATCGCGGGCCCGAGCCCCAGCGCGCCGGCACCCACCATCTGCATGATCTGCGACGGCCCCGGCACGCCGCTCTCCTGGCGTTTCTTCCACGCGGCATGCTGCCGCTCGAAATCGGCCTGCCGGGTTTTCAGCGCCTTGATCTGCTTGTGGTTCCACACGTCGTCATCGTCGCCGAGCGGCTTGAACCACGCGCGCGAGTCGTGCATGAAATTGTCGTACAGCGCACTGATCGGCGCTTCCGGCGGCCCCATGTTCCAGTCGCCCCGCACCTCGAGCCACTGCTTCCATTTCTCGTCGAGCTGCTGCTGGAAGAATGCTTCAGCGCGCTTCGCGCTCGTGCGCACCAGCGGGCCGACGACCGGAATCGCCGATTCCAGGCCCGCGGCAACCGGCAGCACGGCCGGCGAAATGACGGCCGCCGCCTTCGGGTTGAGCGTGATCTTCCGGCTGACCGCGTTGCCCGCGTACCGTTTCACGGTCGGACCGCCCGCCTTCTCGCACTCCAGCAGGTCGCGCCACTCGAGCCGCAGCTCCTCGTTCGCGCTGTCGAGATCGACGGCATCCTGCTGATAGGCCGCTCTCGCGGCGGCATACGACGGTTGCGCGCGCAGGTTGTCGAGCCGCATCTTGCGCCAGCGCAGGTAAAGGCCGTAGTGCGCGCGCATCAGGCCGGGCGTGCCGTGCTCCTTCGCGTAGTAGTAATCCGCGCTCGTACTGACGTAGGACGAGAACGCGCGCTTGAGCGCCGGGGAAATCGCGAACGCCGACGCCGCTTCCGCGGCGACGCCCGGCCCCTTGATGTCGAGCGGCACGCCGGCCTTGCGCGCTTCGCGATACATGTCGAGCAGCGGCACCTGCGACAGCTTGTCGGCATCGCTCGTGCCGCGCCCCTGCTCGCCCGGCCCGTAGCCGCCGCCGACATCCGAATGCACGCCCGGATAGACGATCTCCTCGCGCCCGCCGAGCGACGAATTGATCAGGTCGAGCGGAAACGACCCGCGCGGCTCGTGCGCGGCGACCATGTGCACGCAGCGGCGCACGTAGCCCGGCACCGCCATCAATTCCTTGCGCCCCCAACCGCCGTGCCCGTCGAACAACGTCGCGGCCGTGCTCTGCGCGATGCCGACCGACGCGACCGTATCGAAGAGGCCGAGATAGTCGTACGACACGGGCACGCCGCACAAACTGAAATCCGGATCGAGCGCATCGGCCAGCCAGTTCGAGAACGTGCGCGCCTCGGCCGCGCCACGCGAAAAACCGAACACGTACAGCCGGATCCGCTGCAGCTTCGGCTTGCCTTTCGCCAGTTGATCGCCGACGCGCTCTTTGAGATGCGCGCAACGGGCACGCAACGCCGTGCGACGCTTGTCGTCCCACGCGCGCATCGTCCTGGTCCAGTTCGCCGTGTCGGCCTCACCCTTCAGCTGCGCCCAGATCGTGTCGCGATCCCAGGTCAGCTCGATACCGTTCTGCTCGGCCGCCATCAACTTGAGCGCGCCGACACCCGCATTCTCGCGTGCGTTGATGTCGCCGAGGCTGCCCGGCTTCGGCGGCGTGCCGCCGAGATTGATGCCCTTGAAATTCAGGTCGAGGCTGACGGCCTTCGCGAGTTCCCGGTCGCTCTTGCCGAGCGCCGCGGAAAGCGAATTGCCGAACGCGTGCGCATGCACGACGTTGTGGATCTGCAGTAGCGCCCAGTTGATACGCCCCTCGCCGGCCCAGCCCGTCGCGGCGCCCGCCGCGGCCTGCAGGCCGACGCCCTGGTCGCCGACCTCGTCGACGAACGGCGTGCCGACACCCGCCACATAGATGGCGCGGTGGTACTTGTCGCGGGGAAACACGTCGAACAGACGCGCGACGTTGCTGTGCTTGCCACCCGCACGATCGCGATCGGCGTTGTTGCGCGTGCCGTCGAAGAAGATGCCGACATGCAGCGTCTTGCAGCAGCTCATCCCGTCGTCATCGTGGAGCCGGCGCATGATCGCGTCCTGCTCCTCCTTGGTCACGACTCCCACGTCCTGCCGATCGGCGCTCGCGAACCGGAAACTCATCGCGCGATCCTCTTGTCGGGATGCGGACAGCGCGCATCATCGTTCCGTAACGTGAAGTTCCCCGGGCAGGCCTCGTCGGGCGCCTGGAGGTTTTCCGGAAAGCCCCGGTATCCGGGCATCCACTGCGAGGCGTAGACCTTGATACGGTCATGCGGGAAAAACAGGACCCACAGGAATCCGTCGGAAAATGCGTCGTAGCGCTCGACCGGCACGACCCGGCTCGCGAGCGCCTTCGGATCCTTCCTGTACAGGTTGTCGTCGCGCCATTGCACGTTGACGGTCAGGCCCGGATGCCACTGCTTCGGCAACGCGACACAGCAGACGATCGCGCCGCCGCCGCTGCCGATGCGCGCCGGCACCGTCCCGCCCCACGTGCCGTCGACATAGAACGCGCCGACCGGCACGTCGGTGTAGTTGAGGGCATTGAGCTTCAGTGCCATCGTAGCGGGCGCCGCAACCGGCGCAGCCGGTGCGTCCTGCGCCGCCGACGCGGGCCGCGGCAGCTCGATTGCCCGCGCGAACCCGACCGTCCCCAGCATGATGGCCACGCACATCAGCAGCCGGGCAACAATCGTCGTGGAACCGCCGTTCAAACTCATCTCTTGATCCTCTTGTCCGACGCCGTCCGGCGCAGGTCGTTATCCACTCCGCGATGCATCGCACGCACGTTCGCCGGCAAGTGCCGGGCCCTCGTCCGCATGCGCGTGAACCCGTGTCGCACTACGCGGACGACGCGGCCGGCAGCGACTCCGTCACGAGCAAGCCGGCCGCCTCGAGCGCATCGAGCGCGGCCCGCGAGGCTGCCGCGGGCGGCCCGTCGTGACGCGCCCACGCCGCGCTCACGCACGCATGCGCCTGCGACGGCGTGCCAACCAGCCGGCCGAAGCTTTCCGGCCGCTGGCGCACGTGAAAAATCAGCGTGTCGATCTTCGCCGCCTGCCGCAGCCGTTCGACCTGGTGTTCGTCGAGCACATACGGCTCCCCGCTTCGCCCCGCATCCGCGGCGCGCGCGGGCGCCCCGTCCGCGGCGTCGAGATCGAGCGCCACGCACTTTCCCGTACGGTCGAACACGTGCCACGCGTCGATGCCGTCCGTGAAGCGGCGGCGCTGCGCCGGCGTGAGCGCAGCGAGCCACGCTGGCAGACCGCGCGTGTCGGCCAGACGCACGAGAAACGCTTCGCCGTCGGCCGCCGCACTCGCTTCGAGCTGTCCGCGCAAATGCGCAACGAGGGCATCCGTATCACGCGTACCGGACAACAGGCTCACCATCGGCCGCCCGGACGTCTCGCGCAGCACGGTCTCGAACAGCGCCGTGCGCGCCTTCTCGTCGGCAGGCAGCGGCACGACGCACGGCGAAATCGACATCAGGTCGGCGCCGTCGTACACGCCTTCGTACAGCGCGACGACACGATCGTTGCGGCCGGACACGGGCAGCCGGTCGCGCAACGCCGGCGCGAAGCCCATGTCGAGCAGCAGGTGCCAGCGGCCGTTCTCCGGAACCGGCGGCTCGAACAGCGCGCGCAGCCGGTCCAGCGTCTCGTCGGGATAACGGTCGATCCAGTCGGGTGTATCGATCGTCATGCTCAGATCGCCTTGCCCGCGAGCACGCTGCCCGACTGCATCGCATGCAGCAGGCACTCGACGACACCTTCTCGGGAAACTGCGGCAACGGCGTGCTCATCTGCTCCGGGCCCACGAATGCGTGCTGCGCGGCATACACGACGAATTTGCCCGGGCAGCCGAACGTGACGTCGCCGCCTTCGATCGTCACGTGTGCACCGCCACTCACCGCCAGATGCACGGTCTTCTTCGCGGCGATCTCGACGTCCGCGCTCGCGGACGCGACCTTCAGGTCGTCGCGCGCACGCAGGCCGAGCACATCGCGCTGGGCCTGCAACGTCAGGCCGTCCCGGCCGGCGATCACGCTAATGCCGACGCCGTTCGCGTGGCCTGCGCCGGCCAGCCACCCGATGCCCTGCCCGCCGTGGATGCGCAACTGCTGCGCGACGGCGAGATTGAAGTCGGCACCGCTGCCGAGCGACAGCGTTTCACCGGCCGCCCACTGCAACGCCTGCCCGGCGACCAGCCCGTGCTCGCCCTGTGCCTCGATGCCGAGCACGGCGTCGCCGGTATGCGGCAGCGCGTTGCCGGTCGAGCGCTGCGCCGCGTCGGCCGATGCCTGCGCAAAGCCGTTCGCACCGACCGTCGTCGCAAAGCTCTGCTCGAGCGCATCGAGCGGTGCGGCACTGCCGTTCAACGACGACTGGCCGGCCTGCTCGACGCCGCGCCGGGCAGCGAACGGCAACGTGCCATGCGTGTCGGCGGTCCGGTCGAACCGGCCGACCAGCGCGATCTGCCGTGCCAGCAGCGCCTGCAGTGCGGACGCATCGCCAGCCGGCTGCGCGGCACCGGCAGGTGCGTAACTCGACACCAGCATGCCGCGCGTCGCGCGCACCGCACCGTATGCGTCCGAACGCAGTTCGACGCCCTGCCCGCGGAAACTGCCGAGATAGTTGTCGGACTGATGCCGCAGATGGCCGAGGTTGAGCTGCGTCGCCGCGTGCGTCGTCGCCATCTGCATGCGCCCCATGCCGTCGGTATCGTCGGCGACGAGCTGATTGTGGCCCTGCCCGTCGAACCCCTGACTCTTGAAGCCCGACAGCGCACCGGCGTGGTTGTGGCGCTCGGCGCCGCCGCCGGCACCGTGCCACGCCGGGCTGTGCCCGCTCGCGAGATTGCCCTGCGCGCTCGGCGCGTGATCGCCCGCCTGCGTATAGATCGACGCATCAAGCGGCTGGCCGGTCGCACCGCCCGGCGAAGGCGACTCGCCGCCCTCGCCGCGGCCGTTGAACAGCCCGCCGAGCACGATCGGACGATGCACGAGCCCGTGATGGAACTGCACGAGCACCTCATGGCCGATGCGCGGTACCTGCTGGAGACCGTGCCCTTCACTCGCGAGCCGCTGGATCGCACGCGTCGGATACGTACCCGTGTCGTCTTCCGCCTGCCAGTGGAAACGGACGCGCAACCGGCCCTGCGCATCGGCATGCACCGGCCCCGTCGCGCCGGGCCGGGATTCACCCGCCGGACCGACGACGATCGCGGTCTGCGCGCCGAGCGCCGTCGGGCGCGGATTGAGGCGCTGGCCGGTACCGTCCGCCAGCGTCGGCCGCCACACCTGGGTGCGCGGCACCGCATCGAACCGGTTCGCGTAGCCGCCCGCTTGCGCCTGCCTGAGCACGCGCGGATCGAGCGCCGTCGGCGGCAACGGTCCAAGCTGCCGCTCGACGGCCTGCATCACGGTATCGGGAAGGTTGTTGATGCCGAAGTGCTCGACATCGGTCACGAGAAAGGCGTCCGGCGGCGCGACGCCGCGCGCGCCTTGCCATCCCGTCTCGACGATTCTCAGCGCGCGGCCGGCACGCGCGGTACGCAGCGTGCCGTAGCCGGTCCAGCGACACGCGCGCGACACGATCGCATCGGCGTGCCGCCGTGCGGTGTCTTCCGCTTCGCGCCAGCTGTCGAACGCTTCGGGGCCCACGTCGTCGTAAAGCTCGCGCGCGCCATTCGGCCGACCGAGGCCGGCCCCCGCGGTGGTCGCCTGGTTCGCGCGGTAGTCGCTGCTGATCAGCGTGATGCGATCGGCCGTCAGCGACAGCGACTGCCCGATCCCGAGGATCACCTCGTCGGTGCCGGTCGCCGTGCCGCTCGACCGGCGCGGCACCCCGCCGCGCCGCGCGGACGTGTCGTCCTCGGCCAGTTGCGCGCTGTCGTCGAAGATCAGCATCGCATGACCGGCGGGCGCATCCTCGTCTTCGACGAAGCAGAAGCCGAGGCCGGCCTCGGCCAGCAGATGCTGCACGAATTCGTAGTGCGTGTGCGTCCGGTACTGCACGCGGTACGCACAGGGGCCCAGCGCATCGATACGCCGGCTCGCATCCGGCGTCAGGCGCCATCGCGCGATCCCGGCGTACGGCGCGAACACCGTGTCGAGCACGTCGGCGAGCGTCTGGTTCACGAAGGTTCGCTCGTCGCGCGCATGCGTCAATGCCGCAAGCCACGGCACGATCCCGAGGTGGTAGCGCGCGAGGCCCGCATCGTAGCCGATGCACTCGGTTTCCGCGACGAGCCCGCTGCGCAGCGTCGTCGTCCCGTCCGCCAGCGTGGTGCGAATCGCCGCGCGCTGCCCGAGCATCGCGTCGAGGTCCAGCGCCGGATCGGTCGACAGCGCATGGACGTCCCACTGAAAGAGATCGGAGAGCGATTCACGACCGGTCCAGCGTTCGACTTGAAACGCAGCAAGCGCGCCGGATCCTTCCAGCGAATACAGGCGATTGAATGCGCCGAAAAGTGACGCAAATTCCGCGATGACGCTCATGCGATTCCCGCTCTCTCAGGATTTGACGTTTTTAAATGCATATTGCTGCGACGAACACGGGACGACGGATGATCACCGGCAGCGCGACTGCCGCCCCCAAACCGGATCGGCATGCGCATGCCTTCTGCATGACCCTGCATGGAATGCCGGCTGCCCCGCTGTCAAACGGGATTCACGCAAGCCCGGCAATGTAATACGACCCCTATTTTTAGCTTACTATTTTAGATTACGTTGTGCCGCTTCGCCATAGGCAAACGAGCCTAGTGATTTAAAACACAAAACCTTGACGCACGGTCTTCTCGCCCGACAATGACGCCGACCGGGTTACCGGGCAGATGAATATTCGATGAAAGACGGTATTAATTTCCGTAAGGTAATAACTACCTGACGGACGATTTTCATTACGAACATTACGCGATGTAAAATGCGCCAGCGTGCGGCGCGGCGGTGCGCTTCACCCGCACCGACAGCCATTCAGCCAGGAGACCAACTCGATGACAACGCCCTTCATTGTTCTTGGCGACAAGCACAGCCACGGCGGCACCGTCACCAGCGCGTCCTCCATGTCGTCGGTCGCCGGCCGCGGCATCGCGCGCCGCAACGACACGGTGACGTGCCCGGTGCACGGACCGAATTACATCGTCGACGGCGACGACACGATGATCGTGCAAGGCGAAGGCGTCGCGCGCGATGGCTACAAGACCGCCTGCGGCGCCGTGCTGATCGCGAGTCGGTCAACGGGCAGCGACGGCACCTGATACACGACACGCACAAACACAAGCACAAGCACGTCACGAGAGGAAACGACGGGATGATCACGGGGTTGCGCGGAACGGCGTGGATTGCAGCGATATTCGTTGCAGTGTGGGCCGCCGTCCTTGTCTGGTGGAAAACGACCTACCATGCGCCGACTGCGCGGGAACTGCTGCTGTGCGGCCTCGTGCTGCCGGCGGCACTCGCCATTTGCGCGGCATGGGCGCGCCGGACATTCACCCCGCGCACGCCGGCCGGCGCCGCGGCCCCCGCGGCTGCGCTCGCGCCGCAGGCCGCACCGGATGCGCAGGATGCCGCGTCGCACACGTGGACGGCGCTGGTGCTCGACAGCAGCGTCAGGCTGCCGACGGGCGAAACGACCGCCGAGATCGACGCGGTGGCTCGGGAACAGCGCCCGATCCAGCTGCATCCCGATCTGCAACGCCCCGATGGCACGGGCGTCTTTGCGAGCACCGTCGAATCGGTGTCGCTTGACCGCCTCGACAAGCGCCTGCTGCCGCCCGACGCCGGCGAAACGCTGAAGGACGAGCACTGGCGCGGGCTGCTGCTGGCGGCCGACGCGCTCGACGAATTGCGCGAGCGTCACGCCGCCTTGTCCGGCGCGGGCGCCGATGCGGCACCGCTCAAGCTGCATCTGCTGATGCCCGGGCGCTGGCAGCCGGTGGCGTCGACGCTCGCCGCATGGCTCGATGCGCATACGGCACGCGCTCCGATCCCCCCCGGCATCGCCCGCGTGCAACTGCGCACGGTCGACGATCCGGTGCAGGCGTGGGCCCTCGTCGACGAGCTGATCCAGGCCGTGCACCTGCAGCCCGCCGGCGATCTTCACATCGTGCTCGCCTTCGATTCGACCGCCAGCCAGGATGCCGTCGACGCGCTGGATCGTGCAGGCCGGCTTTACGGCCGCGATCGTCCAAACGGCCTCACCCCCGGTGAAGGGGCATGCGCGCTGCTGCTCGCCCATCCCGATGCACCGCATGCGACACCGGTCGCGTCGGTTCACCGGCTTGCGTCCGCGCGCCGCCCGACGTCCGCCGACCACGGCAAGACGGAATCGGCCACGCTCGGGCAGTTGCTCGATGCGGCGCGCGCCCGGCTCACCGCGCGCTACCCTGACCTGTCGGCACCGCGGCTCGTCAGCGATGCCGACCTGCGCAGCAGCCGTCGCACCGAGATCGTGAGTGTCGCCGAACAGGCATGGGGAGACGATGCGACGGAGCGCTGCCGGCATCTCGGGCTCGCCAACGGCACCAGCGGCACCGCGCTCGCACTGACTGCGCTGGCCGTCGCCGCGGATCGCGCGACCGAGGATCGGCAAGCCGTGTTCGCGGTATCGATCAGCGACCCGCTCGAACGTGGCGTGATGCTCGTCACGCCCGCACTGCCGACCGAGGCGGCGGCACCCGCCCTGCAACCGCTGACGGCGGCCGCCTGAGCGGTCGCGGCGACGGGTAGACCAGCGGCCGCTACAGCAGCATCGCCGTACCGGGCCGCCTCGCACAGCGAAACAGCTCGGCCCCGCTGCGGCCCGACACCATCACCAGCTGCGTGAACGCATTCGGTGCCGCGAATTCGCCGAGCAAGCGATCCAGCACCTGCGCAAAAGCGTGGACGCCGGTTCCCGCCAACCCGTCCTCGTCCACGACCACGCGAATCTCCAGCCCGCGCACCACGCTCGCAAACGGCTTGCTGGACACCCATGCGGTCACGACCTGGTGCGTCACGTCGACGACACTGTCGATCTGCCGGACGGTAGCCGGCAAGCGGGCCATGTCGTGCAGCGCCAGCGCGTCGCGCACGGGCGCGGCACCGCCCGACAGTCGCACCGGATTGGCCGACAGCATCGACACGAGCCGCCACATCGCACCACGGTCGCCGCGAAACTGCCGTGACGGCGTCGGCCGGTGCAACAGGCCGATCCGCCGCGCAAGCGTGCCGCCCTCGAGCATCAATTCGCCCTCCGGTGTGCCGGGCGCCAGTTCGGTCGGCAGGTCGCGATTGCTGCAGGTAAGTTTCAGCACGAGCGCGGCCGGCGCCGCAACCGGCCGCAGCGAACGGTCGACGAAGCCCAGCGTCATCTCGCGTCCCGGTTCGCGCTTCGCCACCAGCGCATCGCGCTGCGTCCGCCAGTACAGCGCCGCATTCGGCGCCTGGCCGCCGTGATACAGCGCATGCAGCGGTCGATAGCCGACCGTGCGCTCGCCCTGCGGCGTCGCTTCGACCTGCGTCACGGTGTCCACCGAATGGATCTCGTACGCGAACGCGCTCTTGTCGTCGACCACGAGCGGATACATGTCCGCATCCGGCGATGCGGTATCCGGCCGGTGCCCGAGCTTGCCACCGGCACCGAACAGATTGACGACGGGCGTACAGCCGAGCAGCACATGCCCGGCGTCGAGCGGCGCCAGCGCGTGCGCGATCCGGGAATCCGCACCCACGTCCTTCAGCAGCAGATGCAGCGTGAAGCGCCTGCCGCCGATGCGTCCCGCACGGCGCAAGTCGCAATCGCAGAAATCGAATTTCTCCGGATACGCGAAGTACTCGGTCAGCAACGCATGAACGGGGTGTCCGACGACCGGTGGCGGAATCAGGCTCTCGTCGGGCTCGAAACCGACCGGCGAAAACGGCACGCGATCGAGCGCAACCCAGCGCCCGCCCTCGTCCGGCTCGACGAACGCCTGCAGCGCGTGAATCGACAGCGCGTCGTGCAACGCCGCGCGGAACAGCGGCTCGCCCCGCACATGGAGACGCGCGACGTCGAGCTTCAGATCGGCAATCGATGCATGCGGAGACTGAATCTCGAACGTGAACGAGATCTGCGCGCTCGCGTCCGGCCGCAGCCTGAGCGCGCGCGGCGCCTGGGCAACCGCGTGAAAGCGCGCGGCCGTCAGCCGCAGCGGCGACAACGTCACGTCGTACGCGGTCCGGAAAAAGATCTTTGCGCCCTTCACGGGCCGGCTGTACAACTCGGTGCCGCGTGGTATCACGACCGATGCCGACATCTGCGCGGCCCGACTCGCGTCGATCTCGAAGCACGCGATCGAACATGACGGAAACGGCCGCAGGAAGTGCGGATACAGCGCGTCGGCCAGCGCGGCCGTGAATTCCGGGTAGTCGTCGTCGATGCGGCGCGATACGCGTGCGCCGAGCAATGCAAACGACTCGAACAGGCGCTCGACATGCGGGTCGGCGCTGCTGGCATCGGCCCCGCTCGCGAGCTGCACGCGGGCCGCGATCTTCGGGTAGCGTCGCGCAAACTCCTTCGCCTGGTGGCGCAGAAGGTTCAGCTCACGCTCATAGAATGAAAGCAGGTCATCCATCGGCGAGTGTCGAAAACGCACCGCGCACCGCACCGGGGCCGGCCCTGGCAGGCTGCCCGCCACGCCGGGGGCGCGCATGTCGTCTTCGTACGGCAGGTTGGCATGCGGTCAAGGCGCCTCACTCTACCGGATTGATTCCGCGCAGTCCACGGATCATCCGGCGCGCGCACGACAGGCGATGAATCGACGTCGAAACGCGAACCGGTTGCCGGCGTGCCGTCTGACGTCGGCCGCAGCGGCCCGCGCAGCCACGCGCCGTTTCCTGCCGGGTGCAACGCGTTAGCCGCGCCGCACCCAGATCACCTTGCCGTCGCGAATGCCGAGATTGCGGCGTTCCTGTCGGTAATCCATCGTGCCGGGCAGTGCCTTGCCGTCGCGTTCGAGCACGCGCCACAGGCAGCCGTCCAGTTGCGCCGCCGCATCGGCCTCGGTCCTGCCGACCAGTGCGTCGTCCGGGCCCGCGTCCGCCTTGCAGGCCTGCGACGTGCCTGCCGGCTCGCCATTCATCACCATGCCGCCTGCGGTCGCGTTCTTCGTCTTCATGTCCGTACATCCCGCAAACGTTGCGCTCGCAACCAGCGCCATCATCATCGCGATCGTCTTCTTCATCGGCTTCTCCCTTTTCGCGCCCGGTGGATCATGGTCATGTGGGCATGCCAGCGCCGACCGGACGTTGCATGCATGTTCGGTTCCGCACGGCGCTGGCCGTTTCCGGACGGATGCCAGCCAGCGAACCGCGGCCTCGTGCCCGCCGGCCGCGCTGCTTCGGCGCACCGGTGTCGCCACCTCGGCCTGATGCCGAAGCCGCCAGCATGTTACCGCACGCTGCGCGGCGAGACGGCACGCGCAAGCGCCTGACCGTGCTCGACGCCATGGCCGAAACCAGCACCCCTCGGGACAGCTCGCTTCATTCCACTTGACTCGCCAGACGGCCACTCAGAACTTGTAGGTCGCGCCCACGATCCCGTAGTAGTTGCTGCGCGACTGGACGATCGGACTGTCGCCGTAGCGGCCGAGCAGCCGCGTCACGCCGCCGGTCGCGAGCACCGACCAGTGCTGCGACAGGGTCCAGTTCCATGCGACCGCCATCGACGCGCTGTCAATCCCGCCGCTCGTCGAGTACGGCCGGAACCGGCTCGTCATCGACTGTGCGTCGGTCACGCCGTAGAACGTCTGCGTATAGCGCCCCGAGCCCGCATGCACGGTGCCCGTCACGATGATCTCGTGCTGCGAGGTCTTGAACACCGGCACCGCGAGATCCATGTGCCCCGACACGCCGCGCGACGTGTGCGTCACGGGTGTGTCGATCGTGACGCTCAGTTCCGCCGCGTTGAACAGCGTCACGCCCGCACGCACGCCGACCAGCACCGAGCCCGGAATCCGGCCCATGCCCTTCAGGTAGGCGGAGCCTGGCATGTCGAAGCGGTTCTCGTCGGTGCGGCCCGCGTCGTAGCTCACCGCCGCCGACACGAACACGCCGTGCGGCAGGTCCAGCCGGTAGCCGGCGCCCTCGGTGCTGTCGATGAAGAAGCCGTTGCCGAACTTCGCGGAAAAGCCCGGCGCAACGACGCCGCGGGTCTGATTGCTGCCCTGATAGCGTGGCGCGAAACCGCCGCCGAGCGACAGCGAATACTGGTTTTCCGCGTGGGCGGCGGCGGCGAGGGTCAGGCCGGCAAGCGGCATGCAATAGCGGTAGCGGCGGAGTATTGGGCGCACAATATTGAGATAAGAGTGACGGAGCCCGCAGTCTAGGTGCCGCCCTGCGCCGAGACTGTCCTGAATCTTCGGGGAATCTGTGCTCAATTGTGTTCGATTGTTCGAGATTGTCGTCCCGCTCCCCCGGCCGTCGGTGCGCCGGATAGAATTCGCGTGCCGCGCCGCACACTGGCTTGCCCGTGTGTGAAATGGCGCGTGCATCTCGAGGAGACCATGAACGAAAATCCGCTCAAATACCGCGTACTGCTGATCGAGGACGACGACCGCTTGGCGCAACTCGTCCGCGAATACCTCGACGGCTATGAATTCGCGGTGACGGTCGTCCGGCGCGGCGACCTCGCCGTCGCGGCGGTGCGCGAGCACCAGCCGGCCCTCGTGATACTCGACCTGATGCTGCCGAACCTCGACGGGATGGAAGTCTGCCGGCGTATCCGCGCGTTCACCAACGTCCCCGTGCTGATCCTGACCGCGCGCCTGGACGTCTACGACCAGGTCGCGGGCCTCGAGACGGGCGCCGACGACTACGTGACGAAGCCGATCGAGCCGCGCGTACTGGTCGCCCGCGCCCGCGCGCTGCTGCGCCGTGCGCAGCCGGCCGCCGCCGAAGCGCCCGTGGCCGCGCCCGAAGCGCTCGTGTTCGGCGAACTGGCGATCTCGCCGCCGAACCGCACCGTCACGTGGCGCGGCGAGCCGGTCGACCTGAAGACCGCCGAATTCAACTTGCTGCTGATCCTCGCGCGCGCGGCCGGCACCGTGCTGAGCCGCGACGACATCCTCAAGCAGCTGCGCGGGATCGAGTTCGACGGACTCGACCGCTCGGTCGATTCCGGCATCTCGAAGCTGCGACGCCGCTTCGAGGATGCATCGTCGGAGCCGCACAAGATCAAGACGATCTGGGGCCGCGGCTACCTGTTCAGCCCTTCTGCGTGGGACGAATAAATGCTGCGTCCGTTGATCAGGCTGTACCTCGTCGTAATCCTGTTCGTCGCCGCGTCGATCCTGTTCATCCAGCTGTCGTTCGACCGGATCTTCTACGACCGCAGCGCGCAGGCGCAGCGCGACTCGTTGACCACCTATGCGTTCGTGCTCAACGACTACCTCGAGCGCCATCCGGGCGGGCAGCGCGAATTCGCGCTACGCGAGCTCGCGAAACACGGCAACGAAGGATTCGGCTTCCTGTCGATGGCCGCAGCCCGAGCGCAATTGAGCGGCGTGCCGCTGCGTGATCTCGATGCCGGCCGGATCGCGATCAGCTACAACGGCAAGGATTACTACATGCCGCTCGCGGACGGGTCGGTCCTGCATGCGCGGCCGATCGAAGCCTCCGATCTCGACATCAAGATCTATGCGTACCTGCTGCTCGCGCTCAGTACGCTGTTCGCGGTGGTGCTGTGGATTCATTATCACTGGCGCGACCTGCGCAAGCTGCAGGAAGCCGCCCGCGCATTCGGCACCGGCACGCTGTCGACGCGCGTGAAACTGTCCGGCAAGTCGAACATCTATGAACTGTCGCAGCAGTTCAACGACATGGCCGAGCGTATCGAGGCATCGATCAAGCAGCAGCGCGAAATGATGCACGGCATCTCGCACGAACTGAAGACGCCGCTCGCGCGGCTCGAATTCGGGCTCGCGCTGCTCGCCGAGCCTGACGAAACGGGACGGATGCGCGAACGCCGCGATGCGCTGCGGCGCGACGTGCGCGAACTCGACGAGCTTGTCACCGAGCTGCTGACGATCGGCCGGCTCGAACAGGGCGCGAGCCAGCTCGCGCCGATGGAAGTCGACGTCGATGCGCTGATCGACAGCGTCGCCGGCAACGTCGCGAACGACATCGCCGATCGCGGGATCACGCTCGATGTGTCGACGCTCGGCGCACCCGCCGCCCACGTGTGCGACCCGAAGCTGGTCGCCCGCGCGTTGCTGAACCTGATCCGCAACGGCGCGCGCTACGCCTCGCGCACGGTGCTGCTCGCAGCCGAGCGCGACGCATCCGGCGCGCTCGTGCTGAGTGTCGACGACGATGGCCCCGGCATCCCGGCCGCCGAACGCGCCCGCGTGTTCGAACCATTCCAGCGGCTCGACTCCAGCCGCGACCGGCAGACCGGCGGCTTCGGGCTCGGGCTCGCGATCGTGCGGCGTGTCGCGCAAGTGCATGGCGGCGACGTGCGGCTCGAGGATTCGCCGCTCGGCGGCGCACGCTTCGTGATCACGCTGCCCGCGCGAATGCTGCCCGACAATCTGTTCGATATGCCGGGCGCCCTCGCCCATGCCGACGCATTCGGCGGCAGCACGGGCGTGGCCGTCCCGCGGCAATGACGCGCGCGGCAGGCGCCCTCGCGGCCCTCGCGGCCCTCGCGGCCCTCGCTGCCCTCGCCCGACCGCTCGATTGCCCGACCGCCTGCCGCCGGCGCGTGCACGCCGCTCAGTGGCGGCGCAGCAGCGCGACGAAGAACAGGCTGCCGAACATCGCGGTCACGATCCCGATCGGCAGATCCTCCGGTGCCGCGAGCGTGCGGGCGGCCACATCGGCCCAGACGAGCAGGATCGCGCCGGTCAGCGCGGCCACCGGCAGCAGCCTGCCGTGCTCGGCGCCGACAACGCGCCGGCACAGATGCGGTGTCACGAGCCCGACGAAGCCGATCGCGCCACTCACCGCCACCATCGCCCCCGTCGCGAACGACGCGACGACGAACACCTCGCGCCGCATCCGCGCGCTCGGCACGCCGAGCGCCGCCGCGGCGACATCACCCGACATCAGCGCATTCAGTTCGCGCCGGCGCGCGTACAACGCACCGCCGGCGAGTACCGCGCACACGGCCGGCACCGGCAGCAGATCCCAGCGCGCGAGCCCGACGCCACCGAGCATCCAGAACAGCACCGACGACGCGGCGCGCTGGTCGCCGAGATACAGCAGCAGGTTGCCGAACGCGGCCATCATGAACGACACCGATACGCCCGCGAGCAGCAGCCGGTCCGATTCGAGCCGGCCGCGCCGGTAAGCGAGCGCGACGACGCAGGCGGTCGCGGCGAGTGCGCCCGCGAAGGCGGCAGCCGACAGCGTGAACGGGCCGAATGCCGCGCCGGCCATCACGGTGACCGCGACGGCGCCGAGCATCGCGCCCGCGCTCACGCCGAGCAGGTGCGGATCGGCCAGGCGGTTCGCGGTCGCCGCCTGCAGTGCCACGCCGACCGCGGCCAGCGTCGCGCCGACGATCGCGGCCAGCAGCGCGCGCGGCATCCGGATCAGCCAGACGATGCTGTCGTCGCCCGCCCCCGCCGCGAACGCGCCGGCCTCGCCGAACGCCGACACGATGTGCGTGGCGACGATTCGCACCGCGGCCGGCATCGCGATCGGCGCCGGCCCGAACGCGGCCGATGCCACGATCGACACGACCAGCAGCAGCGCCAGCACCGGCAGCACCACGCGCATGCCGGGCCGCGACGCCCGCACGCCCACGCTCATCGCACCGCCCCGGCGAACGCGGCCGGATACAGCGCGCGCGCCAGCGTCTCGACGGCCGCGACGTTCTCGGGGCCCGGTGTTGCCGCATCGTACGGAATCACGATGAAGCGCCGGTCGCGGATCGCGGCCACGCGCGCGAGCGACGGCTGGCTCAGCAGGAACTGCTGCTTCTGCGCAGCCGTCACGGCCGAATAGTCGACGATCACGATCACCTGCGGATCGCGCGCGACCACGCTTTCCCAGCTCACCTGCGTCCAGCTGCGCGGCACATCGGCCATCACGTTGCGCGCCCCGGCCGCCGCCAGCAGCGCGGTCGGCATCGCGAGCCCGCCGGCCGTCATCGGCTTGTCAGTGCCGCTGTCGTAGACGAACACGCGCAGCGGCTCCGGATGCCCGATCGCGCGCGACACCGCCGCGAGACGCGCGCGCATCGCTGCGACGACCTGCGCGGCGCGCGCGTCGACGCCGAAGATCCGGCCCAGATTGCTCAGGTCGCGGAACACGTCGTCGAACGAAGCAGCCGCCTGCTTCATCACGTGCGAGCACGATTCAGTCAGCTCGTATGTGCGGATGCCGAATGGCGCAAGCGTCGCGGGCGTCACCGGGCCGCCGACATGCATCCCGTAGTTCCAGCCCGCGAGATAGAAGTCGGCGCGCGCGGCCGCCAGCACCTCGAGCGACGGATACTGGCTCGCCAGCTCAGGCACGCCGCGCAGCGCGTCGCGCACGCGCGCGGTGCCGGTCTTCCAGCCGCCGATGCCGGTATAGCCGACGAGCCGGTCCTTCAAGCCGAGCACGAGCATCATCTCGGTCAGGTTCACGTCGTTGCTCACCGCGCGCGTCGGCGCGCGCTCGAACGTCACGTCGCGATCGCAACTGCGCACGGTGACGGGATAGGCCGCCGCCTGAGCGGCCGCGCAACCGAGCACGGTCGCGGCAACCAGCCGGCGGGATACGGACGACAACGACAAGGCGGAGAACAAGACAGGAAATGGCATGGTGGTCATTCCGGATGAAGCGGCGTGATGCGCGGCCGGCCCGTGACGGGATGGCGATCGACGAGCGCGGCGACGCCGAACACGTCGCGCAGCAGCGCTTCGGTCAGCACGTCGGCCGGCGTGCCCGATGCGACGATCCGGCCATGCGCGAGCACGTGGAGCCGGTCGCAATACGCGGCCGCGAGATTGAGGTCGTGAATCGTGGCGAGCGTCGCGATGCCGAGGCGCCGCACGCGCGCGAGCAGTTCGAGCTGATGGCGCAGGTCGAGGTGGTTGGTCGGTTCGTCGAGCAGCAGCAATTCCGGCTGCTGCGCGAGCGCGCGGGCCAGCAGCGCGCGCTGCTTCTCGCCGCCCGACAGCGACGCGAAGCGTTGCGCACGACGCTCGACGAGGCCGACGTCGTGCAGTGCGGTTTCGACGATCCGGCGATCGTCCACCGACTCCGCATCGAACGGCCCCTGGTGCGGCGTACGCCCCATGCCGACCAGTTCGTCGACCGTCAGCCCGAAATCGTCCGGCGTCTCCTGCTGCAGCACCGCGATGCGCTGCGCGACCGCGCGCGGCCGCATGCGCCACACGTCCTGCGCGTCGAGCGCGACACGGCCGGCATCGGGGCGCGCGTAACGGAACACGCAGCGCAGCAGGCTGGTCTTGCCGCTGCCGTTCGGGCCGACCAGCCCGACGAACTCGCCTGCGGCCACGCTCAGCGTCACCGAATCGAGCACGCTGATCGCGCCGCCGGGAGACCAGCTCACGCGTTCGATGTCGAGCATGTGCGCCACGGGAAGCTCGCCGCGCCGCACTAGAAGCGCATCGTCGCGACGAGCTCCGCCGAGCGCGACGGGCCGAGCAGCCATTGCTCGCCGCCGTTCGACGTCGTCACCGCATACGTGCGGTTCGCGAGATTGCGCAGGTACAGTGCCAGCTCGGTGCGCGACGTCGGCTGCCAGCGCAGCGACGCATCGAACACCGTGTACGACGGCACCTGCACGCGGTTCGCGTCGTCGCCGTACGTCGCGCCGACATAACGCACGCCCGCATTCGCCTGCCAGCGTTCGGCGAACGCCCAGCCGAGCCACAGGTTCGCCGTCTGCTGCGGCACGTTGGCCGGCGCATTGCCGGCGTGCGACACCGTCGCGCTGCCGACCTTCTGGTTGAACTCGTCATAACGCGCACGCAGCAGCGCGACGTTCGCATCGACCGTCCAGCCGTGCGGCAGCCGAGCGCCGCCCGTCAGCTCGATGCCGCGCGACGATTGCCGGCCGACCTGCTGGCGCAGCGCGGGATTGAACGGATCGGTGCTCAGCAGGTTGCGCTTCGTGATGTCGTACACGGCGAACGTCCAGTACGCGCGGCCGTCGAGCAACGTCTGCTTGACGCCGGCTTCCCACTGTTCGCCGGTCGCGAGCCGGTAGCTTGCCTGCGACGCGGACAGCGTCACGAGCGAGCCGAGGCCCTCTGCGCCCGTCGTGTACTGCGCGTACGCGCTGAGCGTCGGCGCGACTTCGAACACGAAGCCCGTGCGCCAGCCAACGTTCGCGAAGCGCTTGTCGAAGCCCGCGCCGGTTGCCGCCTGCTCGCGGCTGAACGCGATGTGGTCGTAGCGCAGGCCGCTCACCCACGCGAGCCGCGGCAGCACTTCGAGCCGGTTCTCGGCGAACACCGCGGCCTGCCGCGCCCGCGTGCTGAACTGCGGCACCGTCGGGTCGGGGCTCGTGAACACGCCGGGATCGAAGCCGTGCGCGGGCACCGTCGATTCGCCGCCGTACGGCGAATTGTTGGTGCCGCTGAACGTGATCTGACTGAATTCCGTGCCGACGACGAAGCGGTTTGCGCGGCCGAACAGCGTGCCGTCGAAGCGTGCGCTCAGCCGATCGCCGATCTGCCGCTGATGGTGGCCGATGTCGAGATAGTCGCTGCGCGTGACGAGACCCGTCGCGGCCTCGAGCGCATACGATTCGGCATTGCGCCAGTGGCGGTTCGACGTCAGGTAGTAGAGCTGGTTGTCGATCGTCACGCCGGCCGTCGGCCGGTAGCTGGCCGACAGGCGCGTCCACTGGTCGTAGTACGAAATCGTCGCATCGCCGACGTTGTAGTTGAGCTTGCGCAGCGACGGATCGAGCACGCCGTTCGGCGCCGGCACGCCATAGTAGGTCGCCGGCATCTGGCGGCCGTAGTCGAAGTCGAGCGTCAGCGTGAGCTTCGGGCTCACGTCGAATTTCAGCGCGCCGCCGACGGCCGTCGTATGCGTATCGGCCCGCTCGGCGAGACCGTTCGCGCGCGTATCGCTCGCATAAAAGCGATACGACAGCTGCGGGCCCAGCGCGCCCGTCGTATCGAACGCGGCGCGCTTCGCGCCGTCCGGTCCGACACCGACCTGCAGCGTCGTCTCGCGCGTGCGCTGCGGCCGCTTCGGCA
This sequence comes from Burkholderia sp. AU30198, assembly GCF_020419825.1. Taxonomy (NCBI): domain Bacteria; kingdom Pseudomonadati; phylum Pseudomonadota; class Betaproteobacteria; order Burkholderiales; family Burkholderiaceae; genus Burkholderia; species Burkholderia sp. AU30198. Next base: position 163,009 of record NZ_JAIZSA010000006.1, read on the forward strand.
CGACGTTCACGACGCCGCCGATCGCCCCTTCGCCGTACAGCACCGACGCCGGGCCGCGCAGCACCTCGATGCGCTCGACCGACCACGTATCGAACGGAAACGTGATCGTGCCGGCGGCCGGCATCAGCCGCACGCCGTCGAGCAGCGTCATCACCGATTCCTGCCCGCTGAAACCGCGCACGCTCAATGCGGTGCCGCCGGTGCCGGGTGCCATCGCGCTCGAGAACCCCGCGGTGCGCGTCACCGCGTCGAGCACCGTGCGATCGCCGCGGGCGTCGATCGTGTCGGACGTGACCGTCTCGACGCTCGCGGGCGTATCGAGGCTCGCAAGCCCGAGCCGCGAGCCCGTTTCGAGCGGTTGCGTCAGCGGATCGGCCGGTGCGGATTGCGCACTGACGTTGATCGCCGGCAGCGCATGCCGCTCGTCCGCTGCGGGTGCGGCCACTTCGGCGGCCAACGCGCCGGAGGTCGCCATCGCGCAACCCACCAGGGTCGTGCAGCCGCGTGCACGCCACGCGCGGGTGGTCCGGCGCAGCGCGGCAGCGTGCCGCTCCCCGCGCGCCGGGTTGTTTCTGGTTTTCGTCACGTCGTATCGATCTTCGTCTGGAGTCGCCGCACGCGGCCGCACCGGGTAGCCCGGGCGGCCGGCGACGCGAAACGTCAGATGATACAAAATATCAATTCACTTCGTCAGGATTTTGTCAGCTTGTGCCGGGCGCCCGGCCGACGGGCGCCGCGCCGGCGTCTACAGCGGAAAACTGAACTGCACCCACAGCTTGTCGCCCTGCGGCCGGTTGCGCACCGCGAACTCGTGCTGGTATTTCACGACCACGCCCGACGCCGGCCCCCACATGTAACGCAGCTGCGGGCCGATCGCCACCGACTGCCCGCGAAAGCCGTCCGACGCGACCTTGATGCCGTCCTGCGTATCGTCGGTGAACTGCTTCAGGAACGTGCCCTGCACGCCGAGCTGAACGCGCCGGTCGATCGAATAGCCGATCAGGTAGTCGAGCACGGCGACCGCGCCCGAGTGGTACCGCGTCGCATGGTTCGGCGAATTCAGCTCCAGCAGCGTGGTTGTCGAGATCTCCCAGTCGCGGCCCGGAAACCAGGTCGTGCTGACGTACGGCAGGAACGCATACGTGTTCAGCCCCGTGTTCGCGATCCGGTTCGCCGCATACGCACCCGTCGGCACCGCGAACGACGGCGAGAAGAACGCGAAGAAGGTCTTCGATGCGTTCGCATAGTTGATCATGAACGGCTCGAGGATCAAGTCGCCGAGCGACGTGCGGTTGCCGGTGCCGCCCGGCGTCGACAGATGCAGGTGCACGATCGGCACGATCGCGCTGCTCGACAGCGAAAACGGCCCGAAGGTCGCGCCCCAGGTGTGGACCACGCGCGGCGTTTCCGCGACGACGCTCAGGTGGAATCCCGGCACCGCGCTGCCGCCGCTCGGTCCGGCAAACCGGTTCGATGCCGAGTACAGCGCGTAGTTGAAGTACTGCGTGTTGCCGGGCGGCGGGAGCATCCCGTTCAGCACCGTGTTGACGCCGAACGGATAGCTGATCTGCCCGTTCTCCGTGGCCGACGCCGGAGCCTGAATGGCCCCGGCGATCAGGAGTGCCAACGGCACCCGTCGCAATGCGAATTTCATGTCGTCTCCAGACCGGATTGTTATCGTGTCATCGCAAGCCGGGCATCGCAGGCCCGGGGAGACGCAATGTAATGCGCACGACAGCGGCGAAAAAGACGACGTTCAGGAGAACAGTTCTCCGTCACACGGAGAAATGCGCGACGGCGCAGCACCGGCCTGATATCAGCGGCCGACTTCCTTCCACTTGCGCGCGAGCTCGAGGCGTTCGAAACGCTCGATCAGGAACTCGGTAAACACGCGGATCTTCGCCGGCTGGTGACGGCGGCTCTGGTACGCGATGTTGACGGTGAGTGCCGGCAGTTGCCAGTCGGTGAGCACCGGCACCAGCTTCCCCGCGACGATATCGTCGTGGATGATGTAGAGCGGCTGGATCAGGATGCCGAGGCCCGCAAGCGCCGCGGCGCGGATCACCTGCCCTTCGTTCGCATCGAGCACGCTCTTGATCGTGACCGACTGCTTCCGCGCGCCGTGAAGGAAATGCAGGACGTACGGATCGTTCGCGAGGTTGTAGACCAGCAGCTGGTGGTCGCACAGCGCATCGGGCGTCGCCGGCGCGCCGTGCTTCGCCAGATATCCGGGCGACGCGGCCAGCACGCGTCGCGTCTCGGCGAGCTTGCGCACGGTGATGCCCGAATCCGCTTCATGCTCGCGCGTGCGGATCGCCACGTCGATGCCGGCCTCGATGAAATCCGGGTAGCGGTTCGCCGCGACGATCTGCACGTTCAGGTTCGGGTAGCGCCGGTGAAACTCCGGCAACGCCGGTGCGATATAGATCGACGCGAACGATACCGAAGCGGTCACGCGCAGCGTGCCGGCCGGATTGACGCTCGCTTCGTTGACCGCCGCATCGGCCTCCGACAGTTCCATCAGGATCGCGACGCAACGCCGGTGGTACTCGTGCCCCGCGTCGGTCAGCCACAGGCGGCGCGTGGTGCGCTCGACGAGCCGCGCACCCAGCCGCTCCTCCAGCGCGTTCAGGCAGCGGCTCGCCGCCGCGCTCGACATGCCGAGCCGCTCGGCGGCCTTCGACAGGCTGCCCAGCTCGGCGACCTGCACGAAAAATTCGATCTGCGTCCACTTGTCCATGCGTTCAATTCTTCCACCTGGCGGAGAACAAAACTCCTCCAAACCATCTTTTTTACGATTCAAGGAGGAATTAATGTTACGTCAACGCGCCATCCAACGACATCAGGAGACAACCCCAATGCGCAATCTCAATGAAGACACCATCACGCAGGCCGTGATCGCGTCGCTGGGCGGCTGTCGCGACGAGCGGCTGCGCACGGTCATGACCAGTCTCGTCCAGCACCTGCATTCGTTTGCGCGGGAGACGAAGCTCACCGAGGCCGAATGGCAAACCGCGGTCGGCTTCCTGACCGCCGTCGGCCATATCACCGACGACACGCGCCAGGAGTTCATCCTGCTGTCCGACGTGCTCGGGCTGTCGACCCTCGTCACCGCGCAGAACCATGCGAAGCCGCCCGGCTGCACGGAGGCCACCGTATTCGGCCCGTTCTACGTCGAAGGCAGCCGCGACTTCGGGATGTTCGACGACATCGCGAACGGCGCATGCGGCGAGCCCTGCTTCGTGTCGGGCCATGTGCGCGACATCGACGGCACGCCGATCGCGCACGCATCGCTGGAAGTCTGGCAAGCCGATGAAGACGGGCACTACGACGTACAGCTCCCGGCCGACGATGGCTCGGTCACGCACCGCGCGCGTGGCCGGCTGCGCACCGGTGCCGACGGCCGCTACGCATTCCGCTCGATCCTCGCCGAGCCGTATCCGATTCCGCACGACGGCCCCGTCGGCGCGATGCTCGATGCGCTCGGCCGTCATCCGTGGCGCCCCGCGCACTTGCACTTCATGATCGAGGCACGCGGCTACGACACGCTGATCACGCACGTGTTCCGCGACGGCGACCGCTATCTCGACTCCGATGCGGTATTCGGCGTGCGCTCGACGCTCGTCGCCGACTGGGTCCGGCACGCGCCCGGCCTTGCGCCGGATGGATCGCGCATGGACACGCCGTTCTACACGCTCGATTACGACTTCGTGCTGAATCCCGCGGAGCGCGCCGCATGATCCGCCACGTCGTGATGTGGAACGTCGCCGGCGCGACCGAGCCCGAGCGCGCGGTGGCACGCACCACCGTCAAGACCGCGTTCGAAAGCCTGCGCGGCCGGATTCCGGGCATGACGCACCTCGAGGTCGGCGCGGATTTCAGCGCGGCCGATTACGCGTGCGACCTGATTCTCGTCGCCGAATTCGAGTCGCGTGAAGCGCTCGACGCTTACGCGACGCATCCTGAACACGCTCGCGTACGCGACGCACTGACCGGCCTGCGCATCGCGCGCCACCAGGTCGACTACGCAACGGAGTGAGAACGACATGAATTTCATCTACCAGGCACGCCCCGCACGCGTGATCTTCGGCGCGGGCAGCCTCGAGCATCTCGAACGCGAAGTGCTGGAACTGGGCGCGCAACGCGCAATCGTGCTCTCTACGCCGGAACAGCGCGACCTCGCGCAACGCATCGTCGAGCGGCTCGGTGCGCGTGCAGCCGGACTCTACGATCGCGCGACGATGCACGTGCCGATCGAGATCGCCCGCGATGCGCAGGCGTTCGCGAGGTCGTGCGACGCGGATTGTGCGATCGCGATCGGCGGCGGCTCGACGATCGGCCTCGGCAAGGCGATTGCGCTCGAAAGCAGCCTGCCGATCCTCGCGATACCGACGACCTACGCCGGCAGCGAAATGACGCCGATCTACGGCCTGACCGAAGGCGGCCTCAAGCGCACGGGCTCCGACGCACGCGTGTTGCCGAAGACGGTGATCTACGATCCCGCGCTCACCGTCACGCTGCCCGTCGAGCTGTCCGTCACGAGCGGCCTCAACGCAATCGCGCACGCAGCGGAAGGCCTCTACGCGAACAACGCGAATCCGGTGATGAGCCTCGTCGCCGAAGAAGGCATTCGCGCACTGGCACGCGGCCTGCCCGGCGTGCGGCGCGACCCCGCCGATCTCGGCGCACGCAGCGACGCGCTTTACGGTGCCTGGCTGTGCGGCATGGTGCTCGGCAACGTCGGCATGGCGCTGCATCACAAGCTCTGTCATACCCTCGGCGGCAGCTTCAACCTGCCGCACGCGCCGACCCACACGGTCGTACTGCCGCATGCGCTCGCGTACAACGCCGCGCACGCACCGGACGCGATGCAGCGGATCGCCCGCGCGATCGGCACCAACGACGCGGCGCGCGGCCTCTACGCACTGGCGCTCGACAACGGCGCGCCGGTCTCGCTGAAGGCGATCGGCATGCAGGAAGCCGACCTCGATCGCGCGGCCGATCTCGCGGCCGCCAATCCGTACTGGAACCCGCGCCCGATCGAACGCGACGGCCTGCGCGCGCTGCTGCAGGACGCCTTCGACGGCAACCTGCCCCGCTCGAGCGCGCACTGAGCCGAACACACGACAAACCAACGAACGCCCCCGTCATGGAGACACCCCGCATGAATACCGAATCGAGCGCACCCGGCGACAGCACCGCCGAACACTGTGACGTCGCCATCGTCGGCTACGGCCCGACCGGCCTCGTCGCCGCATCGATGCTGGGCCGCGCCGGCCATCGCGTGATCGTGCTCGAACGCTGGCCGACGCCCTACGGCCTGCCACGCCTCACCCACATCGACGGCGAAACCGCGCGCATCGTGCAGGCCAGCGCCGACGTCGATCACGCGCTGCGCAACGCGAAGGCGGTCGACTCGTATCACTACCGCGATGCGAACGGCGACCTGCTGCTCGAACTGAACTGGACCGGCCGTGCATGCGGCTATCCCGCGCACATCTCGATCTATCAGCCCGACATCGAGGATGCGATCGACGCGCGCGCCAGCACCTTCAAGAACGTGACGATCCTGCGCGGCTGGGAAGTCGATACGCTGCTGCAGGACGACGACGGCGTGACGCTGACCGCGCATCCGTGGCGCGGCGGCCAGGACGCGCAATGGACCGGCAAGCCGCGCACCCTCCGCGCGCGGTACGTGATCGGCGCGGACGGTGCAAACAGCTTCGTGCGCCGCACGCTCGGCATCGAACGATCGGATTTCGGCTACAACGAGCGCTGGCTCAATCTCGATTCGGAAAACAAGCGCGATCTCGGCGACGGCTGCGCGCGCACGACGATCTACTGCGATCCGGCGCGCGCGTACATGCACATGCCGATCGGCACGAAGCGCACGCGTTTCGAGCTGCGCGTGCTGCCGAACGAATCGACGGCCGAATGGGAAACGGAAGCCGCCGGCTGGAAGTGGCTCAACGACCACTACGGCTACGGCCCGGACGACCTGACACTGCTGCGCCACGTCGTCTACACGTTCGAGACGCGCATGGCCGAACGCTGGCGCGCCGGCCGCGTGCTGCTCGCGGGCGATGCCGCGCACACGATGATGCCGTACATGGGACAAGGCGCGTGCTCCGGCATGCGCGACGGCATCAACCTCGCGTGGAAGCTCGACCTGGTGCTGACCGGGCGCGCATCCGCCGACCTGCTCGACACGTTTGAAGCCGAACGCCGTCCGCACGTGACCGCGATCACGCAGATGTCGCTGTTTCTCGGGCAGGTCGTCAACGAGGACGATCCGCGCAAGGTCGCCGAGCGCGACGCGGCGTTCCGCTCGGGCACCATGCCGCCGATGCCGCCGTTCCCGAAGCTCGACCGCGGTATCGTGCACGACGAAGCCGACGGCACGCGCCTGCCGACGACCGGCGCGCCCGCGCCGCAAGGGCGCTTTCGCCGCGGCGCAGCCGAGGGCCGTTTCGACGACGTGGTCGGCCGGGGATTCCAGCTCGTCGCGCGCGAACACCCTTCCCGCTATCTCGACGACGCGCAGCGCGCGTTCCTCGCACGGCTCGGCTGTCACGTGGCGGTGCTGTCCGACGACGTGAGCGCACCGGATGCCGTGGTCGATCTCGACGGCGACCAGCATGCGTTCATGACGGCGCACGGGATCGGCGCGTATGTCGCGCGGCCCGATTTCATCGTGTTCGGTTCGGTGGTCGACCTGCGCGACCTCGGGACGCTCGTCGATTCGCTCCGCGACAAGCTGCACGGGCCAGCCGCGTCGAGCGAGCCGTCCGCGGCTTCGGCCGCCTCGGCGGCTGTCACCCACGCATCGTGAAGGAGACGTACGCATGACGACTGAACTGTCACCGTTCGCGCTGTCCCTGCAACGCGCGATGCCCGTCACGCGCTTGCTCGACTGCGGGATGGACTACGCCGACGCAATGGCGCTGCACGCGCGCACGTCGGCAGGCGAACCGTGGGACGTCGCGGCCGAAGCACTGGCCGACGCGCAGCTCGCGCGCGCCACCCAGGCCGCCGATGCCGGCCACCTGGTCACCGCTGCCGATGCTCAGGCGATGGCTATCGCGAACCTGCTGTTTGCGCAGATGGCGTTCAACCACGACGTGCCGCGCAAGCGCGCGCTCTATGCGCGCCTCATCGACGCGTCGCACGGCCTCGCGCGCTGGTCCGACAAGCGCATCGAACGCGTCGAAGTGCCGTTTGGCGATGCGCACCTGATCGGCTGGCTGGTCCAGCCCCCGACCGAGCGTGTACGAGGCACCGTCATCGTGTTCGGTGGCCAAAGCGGCTGGGGCTTCGCGTACTGGCCGATCGCGCGCGCGCTCGCGGCGCGCGGCCTCGCCACGCTGCTCGCCGAAGGGCCGGGCCAGGGCGAGACGCGGCTCGAACAGCGGATCTTCGTCGACGTCGACATGAGCGCCGCGTATCGTCGCTTCGTCGATCACGTCGCCGATCGCGTGCCCGGGCCGATCGGCATCTGGGGGAACAGCATCGGCGGATTGTGGGCCGCTTCGACTGCTGCGAGCGACCGACGTCTCGCCGCCTGTTGCGTGAACGGCGCCCTCGCGGCGCCAACACTGCTGCCGTTCCGCACGTTCGTCGAACAGGCCGCGGCGATGCTCGGTAACGACCATCCCGACGCGGTCGCGGCGAACTTCGCGCGGATGAGCTTCTCGTCCGAACGCGACCGCATCGCGTGTCCGCTGCTGGTGCTGCACGGCGGTGAGGATCCGCTGATCCGGCTCGACGACCAGCAGCCGTTTCTCGATGCGGCGACGTCCGGCGATGCAACGCTCAGGGTCTGGCCGGAGGGCGAGCACACGATCTACAACCACGCGTCCGAGCGAACCGCGGTCGTCTGCGACTGGTTCGTCGAGCGGCTGACGCAGGCTGCGGCTGCGTAATCACGCAGGCGGTGTCGACCGTGCGGAGGGTCGACACCGCGCACGGCATTACGACTTCCCGCCACCGCTCTCCACCACGCCGTCGATTTCCGCCCGCGTGAAGCCATACTTCGCCATCCGCTCGCGATGATCGGCCGAGCCGAGATACTCGCGCAGCTTCGCGTTCACGGCCTGCACGAGCGCGTCGCTGTTCTTGCTGAACGAAAACCCGCCGACCGGCACGGCCGCACCCGCGTCACGCTCGTGCGAGACGGCCTCCAGCCGCTCGTCCGTGTCGGCGACCACGCGGGCCCCGATCGCGGTGCTCGCGAACGCGTCGACCTGCCCCGCCAGCAACGCAGCCACGGCGTCGGGTTGATCCTTGAAGATGACGATCCGGTCGTCGCTCACACCGGCCGCCTTTGCCGAATCGATCTGCACCTGGTCGGTCACGCAGCCCAGCCGCGCATCGCCGCGGGCCGCGACAGCCGCGTAGCTCGTCAGCCGCTTCGGGTTGCCGGCCTGCAGCACGAATCCGTCGCCGATCGCCCACACCGGCACGCTGTACGTCACGTGCCGCGCCCGTTCGGCCGTCACGAAGATCGGCACGTTCATGTCCCAGCGCCCGGCCTGCACACCCGGCAGCAGCGCGTCGAACGACGTCGGGTGATATTCGATTTCCGTCACGCCGATCGCGCGCAGCACCCACTCGGCCAGTTCGATATCCGCGCCGGTCACGGTACCGTCTTCCGCCGTCCAGTAGAACGGCGGCTCCTCGATGTACGCAATCCTTACCTTCATGGTGTCACTCCTGACGTTCAATGATGTTCGCCGCGCCCGGACGCCGGGCACCCGCTTCATGCAACCGCTGCATCCATCGCCTGCGACAGCGCCGACAACGCAGGCGGCAGGCGCTCCAGCGGAAGATAACCGAACCCAAGCCTGAACACGCGGCTGCTTTCGCCGAACCACGCACCCGATGCGAGCTGCACGTCATGGTCGGCCAGGACCTGCCAGAAGCGCGACACGGCCTGCTCGTCGAAAGCATCCTGACGCAACCGCACGCAGCACAGTGCGCCCGCGTCGGGCCGCACCCACTCCACCCGCGCACGTTCACGCTCGCACCAGCCCGACACGATGTCGAGCGCGCCGGCAAGCAACCGGCGGCGAGGCGCGAGCACGTGCTCGCGGTTGCGCAACACGGTTGCGGCGAGCGTCTCGTCGAGTACCGAACCCGAGATCACCGTATTCAGCTTCGCGACGAGCAGACGCGCCCGAAGCCCCGCGTCGGCCACCGTGAGCCACCCCGTCCGCAGACCGGGGGCGCCCAGCGCTTTCGACACCGATGAACCCGTGACGACACGTGGATCGACACCCGCGAAACTGGCTGCCACGGCGGCATCGCCATAAGTCGCTTCGCGATAGGTCTCGTCGATGAACAGTATCGCGTCCGGACACCGTTGCGCCATCAACGCCAGCAATGCATCGATCTCGGCGCGCGATGCCTGTACGCCGCCCGGATTCTGCGGGGACGCGATGCTGACCAGCCGCGTCTTCGACGACAGGCTCGCGTCGAACTGCGCAAGGTCCAGCCGGTAACCGGTCTCGAACGACAGCCGCACTTCTCGCACCGTTGCGCCGGCGCCGACCAGGCAGTCGCGGCTCGGCGGAAAGCACGGCGTCGCGAGCACGGCCTCGTCGCCCGGCCGGCACACTTCATAGGCCAGCAGAAACAGCCCGAGCGCGGTGCCTTGCGTCGTCACGATCTGCGCGGCCGGCACATCGCAGGTATCGGCAATCGCATCGCGCAGCACGGCAGCCCCCGCCGACTGGCTGTAGCCGAGCTTCAGGTGACGGACCGCCTCGACACCGGCCAGATCCAGCAGTTCGCCGACCGTCAGGTCTTGCGACGTGCTCTCCGCCAGGTTGAAGGTCCGGTTCACATCGAGCAGCGAGATGATTTCGTTGTGCGGAAATCGTCCGCGCCACTCACTGGAATACGCTTGAGTCGTCTGCATGGGCAAGCCTCACAATGGCCGATCGAAGGATCGAAACACAGCCATCGTAGCGCTCGCCCAAAAACCATAACAGCCACAATTTTTCGTCGATTTGACCAACACAATTCTGCGTGGCGCGCACGCGCTGAACGGCCGATAATCGGACACTCCCCTGCGCTGGTGTCCCATGGAAACGCAAACGTCATTCCGCTACAGGCAGCTGGCCGACCTCATCGTCGGCATGATCGAAAACGGTACGCTGGCACCCGGCACGCGGCTGCCGTCCGTGCGTGCCGTCAGCGAACAGCAGCGCATCAGCGTCTCCACCGCGCTGCAGGCCTACCGTCTGCTCGAAGATCGCGGCGTGCTCGTATCGCGGCCGCAGTCGGGCTTCTACGTCGCGGCCGCGCGCGGCGGCACGCTTGCCTTGCCGAGCGCATCGCGCTCGCGCGCCAAGGCGTCGACGGTGTCGATCAGCGGCGCAGTCGCCGCGATGCTCGAACATGCCGCCAACTCGGCGCTCGTGCCGCTCGGATGTGCGGTACCCGATCCGGCGCTGCTGCAATCGAAGCGGCTCGATCTCGCCCTCGCCCGCGCGGCGCGCCAGCATGGCACGCGCTACAACGTGTATTGCGCGCCCTACGGCGAACCGGCGCTGCGCCGCGAAATCGCGCGGCGTGCGATGCGTTTCGGGCACCCGCTGTCCGCCGACGACATCCTCGTCACGAACGGCTGTACCGAGGCGCTGACGCTCGCGCTGAATACCGTGGCCACCCGCGGCGATACGATCGCGGTGGAATCGCCGACCTACTTCGGTCTGCTTCACACACTGGAGGCGCTGGGACTGAAGGCGCTGGAGCTGCCGACCGACCCGCTGCGCGGCGTCGACGTCGGCCTGCTCGCGCAGCGGCTCGAATCGGAACCGATCGCCGCGTGCGTGCTGTCGTCGAGCTTCGGCAATCCGCTCGGCTCCGCGATGAGCGACGACGACAAACGGGCGCTGCTTGCGCTGCTCGCGCGCCATCGGGTGCCGCTGATCGAAGATGACGTCTACGGCGACATCCACTTCGGGCGGGATCGGCCGAGGCCGTTCAGCGCACTCGACAACGGTGCCGATACGATCTACTGCAGTTCGTTCTCGAAGAGCCTCGCTCCGGGATACCGGATCGGCTGGATCGCGGCGGGTGCGCGCACTCAGCAGGTGATGGAACGCAAGCTTGCGCTCAGCCTGTGCGGCCCGGTGTTGCCACAGGTCGCGCTGGCCGAGTTCCTCGCGAGCGGCGTATACGACGCGCATTTGCGCCGCATCCGGCGCGTGTTCGAGGACAACCTGGCGCGGATGACGCGCACGATCGAGGCCAGCTTTCCGGCCGACACGAAAGTGAGCCGGCCGGCCGGCGGTTTCGTGCTCTGGCTCGAACTGCCGAAGCGATTCGATTCACGCGCGCTGTTCGATGCCGCGCTCGAACACGGCATCTGCTTTGCGCCGGGCGACATCTTCTCCGCCAGCCGGCGCTTTCGCCATTGCCTGCGCCTGAGCGCGGGGCATGTGTGGAACGAACGCATCGAGGACGGCGTCCGGTGCCTGGGCCGGCTCGCGCGGGCACAACTCGCGCGCTGAGCGCGGCGGCCGCCGCCTCGCGATCGCTCCGCTCAGCCGCCGATCTTGAACGTCGGCAACTGCTGCCCGAGCCGGGCGCCCATTTCCGTACCGAGCGCCTGCAGCGCATTGAACGGCCGGATCATGACCTCGAATTCGACGATCCGCCCTTCGTCGTCGAAGCGGATCATGTCGATCCCCTTCAGCGCCTTGTCGCCGATCGCCGCGCTGAACTCCAGCACCACGCTCTTGCCGTCGTCGGTGACGAACTGGCGGTGATAGGTGAACTTCTCGAGGATCGTGATCACCGTGCGCAGCGCCAGCAATAGCGCGGGCGCCGGCCCGTAGGGCTTGAACGCCATCGGCGAACGGAACACGGCGTCCGGATGGACGATCGACTCCAGTGCGCCAAAATCCTTGCGTTCGATCATCGCGTGCCACTTGTCGAGCGATTGCGCGACAGCGGGTTGAAGGTGCAGCGGTGCGTTCGTCATCGAAGTCTCCTGTATCGTCGGGCGGAAAAGAAGCGAGTCAATCTCAAAGCGTGGCGGCCAGCGTCGTGCCCTGGTGAATCGCGCGCTTCGCATCGAGCTCGGCGGCTTCGTGCGCGCCACCGATCACGTGAACCTTGCGCCCGGCGGCCTCCAGTTGCACCGCCAGTTCGCGCAACGGCTCCTGCCCCGCGCAGATCACGACGTTGTCCACCTGCAGCGTCTGCTCGACACCGTCGATCGTCACGTGGAAGCCTTCGTCGTCGATGCGCCGGTAGGTCACCGCCGACGACATCCCGACGCCGCGCGCCTTCAGTGCCGTGCGGTGGATCCATCCGGTGGTCTTGCCGAGCCCGTCGCCGACCTTCGACGCCTTGCGCTGCAGCAGATGGATGTGCCGGGCCGCCGGCTCGGGCCGCGCATGGCGCAAGCCACCTGCGTTCGCATACGACGGGTCGACGCCCCATTCGGCCAAGAACCCGTCCACGCCGGCCCGTTCGCCGCCGTAGCGATGGACCAGATATTCCGCGACGTCGAAGCCGATGCCGCCCGCGCCGACGATCGCGACGCTGCGGCCCACCGCCTTGTCGTCGCGCAGTACGTCGAGGTAGCCGAGCGTCTTCGCATGCCCGACGCCGTCGATCGGCGGCGTACGCGGCACGATGCCCGTCGCGATCACCACTTCGTCGAATTTGCCTTGCAACAGCATCTCGGCAGTCGCACGCGTATTGAGGTGGAGCGTCACGCCACGCAGTTCGATCTGCCGGCGGAAATACCGCAGCGTCTCGTTGAATTCTTCCTTGCCCGGCACCTTCTTCGCGATGTTGAACTGGCCACCGATCTCGGCGCTGGCCTCGTACAACGTCACTGCATGACCGCGCTCGGCCGCGGTGACCGCGAAGCCGAGGCCCGCCGGCCCGGCACCGACCACGGCAATCCGTTTGCGCTGCGGCGCGGGGCGAATCACGAGCTCGGTTTCATGGCACGCACGCGGATTCACCAGACACGACGTGATCCTGCCGCTGAACGTATGGTCGAGGCACGCCTGGTTGCAGCCGATGCACGTGTTGATTTCGTCCGCACGCCCTTCCCGCGCCTTGCGGACGAATTCGGCGTCGGCGAGGAACGGCCGCGCCATCGACACCATGTCGCAATAGCCGTCGGCGAGCAGTTGCTCGGCAACTTCCGGCGTATTGATCCGGTTGGTCGCGACGAGCGGGATGCCGACCTTGCCCATCAGCTGCCGCGTGACCCACGCGTACGCGGCACGCGGCACCTTGGTCGCGATGGTCGGAATGCGCGCCTCGTGCCAGCCGATGCCCGTATTGATGATCGTCGCACCGGCCGCCTCGATCGCCTGCGCGAGCCGGATCACCTCGTCGAGCGTCGAGCCGCCTTCGACGAGATCGAGCATCGACAGCCGGTAGATCACGATGAAGTTCGTACCGACCTGCTCGCGCACGCGCCGCACGATCTCGACCGGAAAACGGATACGGTTCTCGTAGGCGCCGCCCCATGCGTCGTCGCGATGATTCGTGCGCGCGGCGATGAATTCGTTGATCAGGTAGCCCTCCGACCCCATGATCTCGACGCCGTCGTAACCCGCATGCTGCGCAAGCGCCGCGCATCGCACGAAATCGGCGATCGTCTCGTCGACTTCATCGCTGCTCAGCGCATGCGGCGTGAACGGGTTGATTGGCGCCTTCAGCGCACTCGGTGCGGCGAGCGCCGGGTGATATGCGTAGCGCCCGAAATGCAGGATCTGCAGCGCGATCTTGCCGCCCTCCGCATGCACCGCGCGCGTCACGACACGATGACGCTCGGCTTCCGCGTCGGTCGTCAGCATCGCGCCGCCTGGCGCCGGGCGCCCCCGTTCGTTCGGCGCGAATCCACCCGTGATGATCAGGCCGGCCTCGCCTCGCGCACGCTCCGCATAGAACGCCGCCATCCGCTCGAAGCCGTTCGGCGCTTCCTCGAGGCCCACGTGCATCGCCCCCATCAGCACTCGGTTCCTGAGCGACGTGAAGCCGAGTTCGAGCGGGGTCGTCAGATGCGGATAACGCGGTGTCATGGGGTGTCTCCATTTTTATGCAACAAGTTGCACAGATAGTAGTTCACGACTTTCGTTTATGCAACCCGTTGCATAAACGCGTCCATCATCTTGTACTATGGCCCCGATATGGCAAGATGCGATTCATTCCGCGGCCTCCTCCGATCCGACATGTCCCTGCCCCACGCACTCCTCACCGCTCTCGCCGAACGCCCGGGTTCAGGCTCCGAACTCGCCGACCGTTTCGATCGCTCGATCGGCTATTTCTGGCAGGCGACGCACCAGCAGATTTATCGCGAGCTGGGGCGTCTCGAGGAAACGGGCTGGATCGAATCGCTGCCGGCCGAATCGGGGCGCGGCCGCAAGCGCGCGTACCGGATCCTGCCGGCCGGCAAGAAGGAGTTGCGGCGCTGGATCGCCGAACCGGAAGATCCGACGCCGCTGCGCGAAGCGTTGATGGTGCGCCTGCGCGCGGAAGCGGTGCTCGGCCCGGCCGGCCTCGAGGACGAAATCAGGCGGCGCATCGCACTGCACCAGGAGAAGCTCGACCTGTACTTGCAGATCGAGGCGCGCGATTTTTCGGAGGAGTCGGATTCGCGCACGAAGCGCCTTCAACATCTGGTACTGCAGGCCGGTATCGCGAACGAGCGGTTCTGGGTCGAATTTTCGCAGCACGCACTCGACGTGCTGCGCTCGCCGAAAGACTGAACGACTGAAGGAGGAGATGACGATGACGCAGAAAACCGTGCTCTGCTACGGCGATTCGAACACGCACGGCACGCGCCCGATGACGCGTGCCGGCGTACTGGAGCGGTTCGAGCGCGAAGAACGCTGGACCGGCGTGCTGGCACAGACGCTCGGCGCGGGCTGGCGGGTCATTGAAGAAGGGTTGCCCGCGCGTACGACCGTGCATGACGATCCGATCGAAGGCCGGCACAAGAACGGTCTGTCGTATCTGCGCGCGTGCATCGAGAGCCACTTGCCCGTCGATGTCGTCGTGCTGATGCTCGGGACGAACGATCTGAAGACGCGCTTCTCGGTCACGCCCGCCGACATCGCGACCTCGGTCGGCGTGCTGCTTGCCGAGATCGCTGCATGCCGTGCCGGCCCGTCCGGCGCGTCACCGAAGCTCGTGCTGATGGCGCCTGCCCCGATCGTCGAGGTCGGTTTCCTCGGCGAGATCTTCGCGGGCGGCGCAGCGAAGTCGCGGCAGCTCGCGAAGCGGTACGAACAGGTAGCAAGCGATGCCGGTGCGCACTTCCTCGACGCCGGCGCGATCATCGAGGTCAGCCCGGTGGACGGCGTTCACTTCGCGGCCGACCAGCATCGCGCGCTCGGGCAGCGGGTCGCGGCCCTTCTGCAGCAGATCGCGTAACCCGCCCGCGCGCTGAACCGCAGCCGCGCGGCCGGTGCCGGTGCGCGGCACGCGGCGCGCGGAAAGCCGGTCACGCGTCCGGCAGGATCACCACCTTGCCCTTCACCTGCCGGTTCGCCATCCGCGCGATCGCGTCGGCGGCGCCGGCCAGCGACACGCGCTCGGTGATCGCGGGTCGCACCTTGCCGGCCGCGAACCATTCGGCGAGCAGGCGCATGTTCGCGACATGCTGCTTCGGATCGCGGCGCACCGCATCGCCCCAGAACACGCCGAGAATGTCGCGCTCCTTGAGCAGCGCCAGGTTCAGCGCGATCTTCGGAATCTCGCCGGCTGCAAAACCGACCACGAGGAACCGGCCGCGCCAGGCGGTCGCGCGCAACGCCGCCTCGCTGTAGGCGCCGCCCACCGGATCGTAGACGACGTCCGCACCGCGCCCGCCGGTCAATTCGTCGACACGGCGGCGCAGGTCTTCGGTCGCATAGTCGATCGTCTCGTCGGCGCCCGCTTCACGACACAGTGCCAGCTTGTCCGCACTCGACGCCGCCGCAATCACGCGCGCGCCGAGCGCCTTCGCGATCTCGATCGCGGCGAGCCCGACGCCACCCGCCGCGCCCAGCACGAGCAACGTCTCGCCTTCTTGCAGCCGCGCGCGCTGCTGCAACGCGTGCAGCGACGTGCCGTACGCGAGCACGAGCGCCGCGCCCTGCTCGAATGTCATGCCCGGCGGCAACGCGGCAATCTGGTGCACGTCGGCCACGCACTGTTGCGCGAACCCGCCGTGCCCGGTGAACGCAACCACCGAATCACCCGGCTGCCATGCGGTCACGCCCTCGCCCACCGCGTCGATCACGCCGGCAAATTCCGCACCCGGTGAAAACGGCAGTGCCGGTTTCACCTGATACAAGCCCTGGACGATCAGCGCGTCGGGGAAATTGAGCGACGCGGCCTTGACCTGAACCCGGACCTGGCCTGCGGCCGGTTCGGGAATCGCCACGTCCTCGATACGCAAGCTGTCGATCGGGCCGAATGCGGTACACAACAGGGCTTTCATGTTCGTCTCTCTCCTAGTGCGGTGTAGGCGGGCATCGGGTCAGCCTGCGGGGCACGCCCGCACGGCCGGTTCAAGACGAATACGCAACTGCCGACGTAATCGGCATCCGCGACATCGTCTGCATTCCGGAATGTCGGTGAAGCAACGATCAGAACCACGCGTCGCGCATCTCGAGTGTCGTCGTGTCGACACTCGCCAGCAGATCGAGCTGCGCATCCACTTTCGGCAATTCCCAGTTGAAGAAATAGCGGGCCGCCGCACGCTTGCCGTCGTGGAAATCGTCGGCTTTCCCGTGCGCGGCGAGCGTCACATCGAGCCACATCCACGCGACGACGAGATGGCCGAACGCTTCCAGATAGACGCTCGCGTTCGCGAGCCGCACCTGCGGATCCCCGATCGCGCCGAGCTGACGCGTGACGTCGACCAGCCGTGCCCAGCGCTGCGCCAGCGCATCGGCCTGCTCGCGGAGGTTGCCATCGAGCAGGCGCGCTCGTTCGACGGTCGCGCCGATCCGCGCATCAAGTGCGCGCAGCAATACGCCATCGTCCTGTGCGACCTTGCGGCCCAGCAGGTCGAGCGCCTGGATCCCGTGCGTGCCTTCGTGAATCGGATTGAGCCGATTGTCGCGATAGAGCCGCTCGACCGCGTAATCGCGCGTGTAGCCATAGCCGCCGTGCACCTGGATCGCGAGGTCGTTCGCAGCCAGACACCACTGCGACGGCCAGCTTTTCGCGATCGGCGTCAGGATGTCGAGCAGGCGCGCGGCACCTTCGCGCACGTCCGCATCATCGTGCGCGCGTGCTTCGTCCACCAGCTTCGCGCAGTACAGGATCAGCGCGAGACCGCCTTCGACATAGGCCTTCTGCGCGAGCAGCATGCGCCGCACGTCCGGATGTTCGACGATCGGTGCCTGCGGCGCGGCGGCATCCTTGCCGGCCGGCCCGAGCGGACGCCCCTGCGGCCGGTTGCGCGCGTAGTCGAGCGCGTGCAGATAGCCCGTGTAGCCGAGCGCCACCGCGCCCGCGCCGACACCGATGCGCGCTTCGTTCATCATGTGGAACATGTACGCGAGCCCATGGTTCGGCTGGCCGACCAGATAGCCGATCGCGCCTGCGCGCCCTTCCGGACGGTAGCGCGTGCCTTCGCCGAAGTTCAGCAGGCAGTTGGTGGTGCCGCGATAGCCCATCTTGTGGTTCAGCCCCGCGAGCACCACGTCGTTGTGCTCGCCCTGCGCGGCGCCATCGGCGCCCGGCAGGTACTTGGGCACGATGAACAGCGAGATGCCGCGCGTGCCGGGCAGCAGCCGGCCGTGTTCGTCGGGAATCTTCGCGAGCACAAGGTGGACGATGTTCTCCGTCAGTTCGTGTTCGCCGCCCGAGATCCACATCTTGTTGCCGGTCAGCCGGTAGCGCGGGCCGAGCGGCGAGTCGCCTTCGAAATCCGCGCGCGTCGCGATGTCCGACAGCGACGAACCGGCTTGCGGCTCGGACAGGCACATGGTGCCGAGGTAGCGCCCTTCCAGTTCCGGGCGCGCGAACGCGTCGATCTGCGCGGGGCTGCCGTGCGCGACGAGCAGGTTCGCGTTGGCGACGGTCAGGAACGGATAGGCGGCCGTCGCGATGTTCGCGGCCTGGAAGAACAGAAACGACGCGGCTTCGACCAGCTTCGGCAAGCGCATGCCGCCGAGCGCTTCGTCATGGCCCGCGGCAATCAGCCCGGCGTCCGCAAAGGCGCGCACGGCCGGCTCGACGTCCGGGATCAGCGTCACGCGCTCGCCGTCGAACTGCGGCTCCTCGCGATCGCCACGCGCCGCATGCGGCGCGAACAGGTCTTCCGCAATCCGCTCGCTGGTATCGAGCACCGCGTCGAAGGTCTCGCGACTGTGCTCGGCGTAATGCGGCAGCGCGACGAGCGCTTCCGCGTCGAGCCAGTCATACAGCAGGAACGCGAGATCGCGTCGCGACATCAACAAGCTCATCGTGCTGCCTCCCGGGGCCGGCTTCGTCAGCCGAATGAAGGGTTTCGGGTCTGCAAGTGCTGGCAGGAATTTAGCACGGTCGTTCGCAAACGACAACGACGGATGCGCTAGTCCGCGTAACCGGGGTTGCGCCGATCGAGCCGGCGCAGCAAGCCGGGCCAGACGAGCGCTCCGGCGCCCATCCCGCGCGTCACCGCGGCGATCTGCTGCTTGATGCCGTCGAGAATCGGTTGTGCGATCGGCAACAACGCCGAGCCGCCGGCCTGCGCGCGGACCTGGATCATGCAGGCCGCTTCGAAGAAGTACATCGCGACGAACGCGTCTGCCGGCGTCGCGCCGACGGTCAGCAGGCCGTGGTTGCGCAGCATCAGGTTCGTGTTGGCGCCGAGGTCGCGCACGAGGCGCGCTTTCTCGCCCTCGTTGAGCGCAATGCCCTCGTAGTCGTGATAGCCGAGCGACGCCAGCACGCCGAGCGACTGCTGCGACAGCGGCAGCAAGCCCCCTTCCTGCGCCGACACGGCGACGCCGTTGATCGAATGCGTATGCATCACGCACAGCGCGTCGTCGCGGGCCGCATGCACCGCGCTGTGAATGGTGAAGCCGGCCGGGTTGATCTCGTACGGTGATTCGGACACCTTGCGTCCGTCGAGATCCACTTTCACCAGCGACGATGCGGTGATCTCGTCGAACATCATCCCGTACGGGTTGATCAGGAAATGATGCTCCGGGCCGGGCACGCGCGCGGAAATATGGGTAAACACGAGATCGTCCCAGCCGAACAGCGCGGTGAGGCGATAGGCCGCCGCGAGGTTGACTCGCGCTTCCCATTCGGCGGGGGAAACCGACTGCTTCACACTGACTTCGGATGAGGTCACGTCACGCTCCTTGCTCAGGGGTCGATGTGCACCGGGCCGCACGATGCGGCCCGGCGTGGGGGATATTGTGCGTCAACCGGCGTCCGGCTTCGCGAGCTGATCGGCAACCGGCAGGCTGCGGATGCGCGTGCCGGTCGCCGCGAAGATCGCATTGGTCAGCGCCGGCGCGACGGGCGGCAGGCCCGGCTCGCCCACGCCGCCGAGCGGCGTCGCAAAATCGTCCGGCGCAACGAGATGCACGCGGATTTCGCGCGGCGCCTCGTTCATGCGCAGCACCTGGAAGCCGTTGAAGTTGCTCTGCTCCGGATGGCCGTCCTTGAACGTGATCTCGCCGTGCAGCGCGATGCCGAGCCCCATCACCACCGCGCCCTCGAGTTGCGAGCGGACGCGCTCCGGATTGACCTGCGGCCCGCAGTCGATCGCGATGTCGACCCGCGGCACCGCGATCTTGCCGTCGGCATCGACCTGCACCTCGCACACCACCGCCGTATACGACACGAAGCTGCGATGCGCGGCAATCCCGAGCCCGTGCCCCTTCGGCAGCTTGCGTCCCCAGCCGGCGCCGTGCGCGACCGTCTCGATCACGCGCCGCAGCCGCCCGGTATCGACCGGATACAACGCCGGATCCTCGCCGTAGTTCACGTTCTTCACCGTGATGTGCGGCTCGAATCGCCGCGCGGGCCCGATCAGTTCGAGCAGGAAATCCTTCGGGTCGCGGCCGGCCGCGTGCGCCAGCTCCGACACGAAGCTCTGGATGCCGAATGCGTGGGGGATGTTGTAGACCGAGCGGAACCAGCCGATCCGCGTGTGCGCTTCCGCGGCCGGATTCTCGATCCGCACGTTCGGAATCGCGAACGGCAGGTCGGCAATTCCCTGCGCGAGCTCGCCCGGTTGCTCGTGCATGACGCCGGCCCTGAACGTCGACTGGATCGACGGCGCGACCGTGCGATGCTGCCACGCGACCACTTTCCCCGACGCGTCGATCCCGCCGTCGAACGCCTCGAGCGACACCGCATGGAAATAGTCGTGCGCGATGTCGTCCTCGCGCGTGAACGTCAGCTTGACGGGCGCGCCGACCGCCTTCGACAGCAGCGCCGCCTCCACCACGTAGTCGGGCTTCGACTTGCGGCCGAAGCCGCCGCCGAGCAGTGTCACGTTGACCGTCACGCGCTCCGTCGGCAACCCGAGCGCCTTCGCGATCTCGTCGCGCGTGGTCTGCGGCGCCTGCGTGCAGGTCCACACTTCGCAACGGCCGTCCGCCACGCGCGCGACAGCGGCAGGCGGCTCCATCGTCGCGTGCGCGAGATGCGGAATGTAGTACGTCGCACGCACGCGCTTGGCGGCGCCGGCCAGCGCCGCCGCCGCGTCGCCATCGTTGCGGATCACGTCGCCCGGTTGCGCGGCCGCCGCTTCGAGTGTCTTGCGATAGGCGGCCGAATCGTAGTTCGCGTTGGGCCCGCGCTTCCAGTCGATCTTCAGTTGCGCGCGTGCCTGGATCGCTGTCCACGTATCGCGCGCGATGACCGCCACGCCGCCAAGCGGCTGGAACCCGGACGGCAGCGGCGTTGGCGCGAGCGACACGACCTTGACGACGCCCGGCAGCTTCTCCGCCGTCGACGCGTCGAACGACGCCACCGTGTCACCGTAGGCTGGCGGTCGCGCGACGACCGCATACAGCATCCCGTCGAGCCGCGTGTCGATTCCATAGTGCGCGCGGCCGCCGACGATATCGCGTCCGTCGATCAGCGCCGTTTCGCCCTTGCCGATATAGCGGAATTCGGCGGGCGCTTTCAGCACCACCGTTGCCGGATCCGGCGCCGGCAACGCGGCCGCCTTCGCCGCCAGTTCACCGAAGCCGAGCTTGCGCCCGCTCTTCGTGTCGACGACCTCATGCACCGTCGCCTTGACCTGACGCGCATCGACGCCCCACGCCGCGGCGGCAGCCTGTTCGAGCATCGTGCGCGCGGCCGCGCCCGCGCGACGCAGCGCGGCGAAGCTCTGGCGCAGGCTGCGCGACCCGTCGGTGTTCTGGTTACCGTAGCGTGGCTCGTCGCCGACGGCCTGCGCGACCTTCACGCGCGCCCAATCCGCGCCCAGCTCATCCGCCACCACGAGCGCGACGCTCGTGCGCACGCCCTGCCCCATCTCGGAGCGGATGCAGGTCACGGTGACCGTGCCATCCGGCGCGATCGCGACGAACAGGTGCGGATCGTCGCGCAACCCGTGTGGCATCCCCGCGCCGCCATACTGCGGATTCGCGCTGACGGGCGGCTGCACGGGCACGGCCGCACGAACCAGCGACGGCACGCCGAACGCAAGCAGCAGCCCGCCGGACGCGAAGCCGAGCAGCAGCGCGCGACGACTTTCGTTATGGACGGAGAGTTCGGGCGCGCTCATGCGGCACCTCCGCGGCGCACGGCCAGACGGATCGCCGCGCGAATGCGCGTGTAGGTGCCGCAGCGGCAGATGTTGCCCGACATCGCATCGTCGATGTCGGCGTCGGTCGGATGGGGATTCGTCTTCAGCAACGACGCGGCCTGCATGATCTGCCCGGACTGGCAGTAGCCGCACTGCGCGACGTTCAGTTCCTGCCAGGCCTGCTGCAGCGGATGATCGAGATCCGTCGACAGTCCCTCGATCGTCGTCACGCGCTTGCCGGAAGCGGCCGCGACCGGGGTGATGCACGACCGGATCGCGACGCCGTCAAGGTGCACGGTGCACGCGCCGCACAGCGCCATGCCGCAGCCGAACTTGGTGCCGGTGTGGCCGAGGACATCGCGCAGATACCAGAGCAACGGCATGTCGGGATTGCCGTCGAAGTGCTGCTCGCTACCGTTGACGGTCAGCGTGATCATCGTTCACCTCCTGGTTGCGGTGCCCGCATCGGGCAGGCATCGGGTGGGGATTCGAACGGCGCGGCGCACATTCCGAACAACCAGGCAGGCAAGGCGCCGTGTCGTGGGCCGAGTTGCCTGCAAACACGGCCCGGCAGATACATGTCAACGATGCGGCCGCCCGGTTGCCTGCGCAACATGACAACGACTTCCCGGCCGCTTGCTCGCCCGCATGGATCGCCGACCGCATTATCGAACCATTTCGGATTTGCCGTCGGATCGGGGCGATTCGGGCGTTTCAGGTCATCGGAGCGGGAAAGTCACCCGGGGATGGAATGCTGCGGCCGGCCACGCTTGCGGATGAGACAGGCCGGTGATTCAGGTATCGATGTTTCGATGCGCGGCCGAAGGCGATTCGCTCTCGCTGCCGGATGGCGACGGTCCGCGATCACCGGACGCCTCGCTGCGACGGTAGTAAAGCCACACGACCAGACCGCCCAGGGCAATCAGCGGGCCGAGGGACAGGAAATGCTCGATCGCGAAATCGCTGACGGGTTGCGCCCCGTAGCTGCCGCCACTCACCTGAGCCGCCGCTCCGAGGACGGCAAGCACTCCCCACGCTGCCAGAAGCAGACCGACTGCGACTGCGATCGCACCCATCGTCGACTTACGCATTGACCTCTCCGTCAACCATCGTCCTGCCAAGCGGATACGCCATCGCGCCAAGGATGGGCTCGTCCGCTGCGAATTGCCGAAAAGCATACACCGACGCGCACGATCGTCGCATGGTCGCGAAACACATGACTTCGTTCGGGAGTGGATGGCACGCTGGACGAACCGGCCGTTGCGATGTCGCAATCCGTCGAATTTTTCTACGCGCCGACAGGAATTGCCGGTTTGCCCGGAAGCGGTCGTTGTCGGGGTGGGGGTGGGTGCGGCCGCTCACGCAGACACACGAATTCGCCGGTCTCGCCGAACGGCGAGATCGCGCAAACGCAAACGTCCGGCCGGCCTGCTGGCCGGACCGGATCATCGGATGACGGTAACGAGCCGTTCGGGCGCTAGCGCGCCACCACCCTCACCGCGACCTCAACGCCTGCAATCCCAGCGTGAGCGGATTCATCGGCATCTCCGACGTCCCCATCGAAAAGCTCGTCGCCTTCGTGGGTGCCCCCGGATTACGCATCAGCGCGTGAACGATCCGCTCGCTCGCATGACCGTCGCCGTACGGATTGCTCGCGTGCGCCATTTCCCCGTACGCGCTCTCGCTGTCGAACAGACGCGAGGCCTCCCACACGATCCGCTCCTGATTGGTGCCGACGAGCCGTGCGGTACCGGCCTGGATCGCTTCCGGCCGCTCCGTCGTCTCGCGCGTGACCAGCACCGGCTTGCCCAGTGCCGGCCCTTCTTCCTGAATGCCGCCCGAATCGGTGATGATGAAATGCGCGCGCGACATCAGGAATACGAACGACAGATATTCCTGCGGCTCGATCAGGTAGATGTTCGGCACGTTGCCGAGCCGTGCACGCGCCGGCTCACGCACGTTCGGGTTCATGTGCAGCGGATAGACGAACTGCGCGTCGCGATAGCGATTCGCCAGCATACACAGCGCATCGCAGAAATTCTGGAACGGCTCGCCGAAACTTTCGCGGCGATGGCCGGTGATCAGCACCACGCGCCGCGACGGCTCGAGAAACGGAAACTGTCCCGCGACCCGCTCCGTCAGCGCCGCGGTGCAGTCGAGCATGCGCTTGACCTCGTGCAGCGCGTCGATCACGGTATTGCCGGTCAGCACGACCGCCCCGCCCGGTACGCCCTCGCTGAGCAGGTTGTCGCGTGCCTGCCCGGTCGGCGCGAAATGCCACGACGACACCGCGTCGGTCACGCGGCGGTTCAACTCCTCCGGCCACGGCGACCAGATGTCGCCGCTGCGCAAGCCGGCCTCCACGTGCCCGACCGGCAGATAGCGGTAGAAGGCCGCAAGACTGACCGCGAGCGTGGTCGTCGTATCGCCATGTACCAGCACGACGTCGGGACGCAACTCGTCAAAGACGACGCCGATCGCCTGCAGAATGCCCGTCGTCACGTCGGTCAGGGTCTGACTTTGCCGCATCACGTTGAGATCGTAGTCGGGCTTGATGTCGAACAGCGTCAGCACCTGATCGAGCATTTCACGGTGCTGCGCGGTCACGCATACCCTGGCGTCGACGCCCGCTTGTGCCTTCAATGCACGCACCAGCGGTGCCATCTTGATGGCCTCCGGCCGAGTCCCGAACACAAGCAAAATCTTCTTCATCGTTATCCTCGTTGAGCCATTTCGCGCTGAATGACCCTGCTCGTGGCGCGAAGCATGTATTCAGGCGGCACCTCCCGTACTCGCACGCAGTCGACACGTTGCGATGTCGCGGAGCGAGTGCGCCGCCCGGTTCGCGCGGTCTACGCCA
This sequence comes from Burkholderia sp. AU30198, assembly GCF_020419825.1. Taxonomy (NCBI): domain Bacteria; kingdom Pseudomonadati; phylum Pseudomonadota; class Betaproteobacteria; order Burkholderiales; family Burkholderiaceae; genus Burkholderia; species Burkholderia sp. AU30198. Next base: position 187,605 of record NZ_JAIZSA010000006.1, read on the forward strand.
CGCGAATCGTCGTACTACCGGCGTCCCGTTGCACTTGATCAGTCACGTCATGAGTCGTTCCTCGCTGAACCTGGCGTCACCTCTGTTCTTCACTTCCCTTCCACTACAGCAATATTCAAACCAGCCGCCCTGCAGCCGTGTGCGGTTCACCCTGCATGCACCGCGCACACGCAGTGAGCGACGGAATGTTTCACAACTGCTACGCGTGTCGCAGCGCCGGATGTGCGCGATACAGGCGCCTATCCGGGCAGTCGTGCGGTTCCTTCGGCGACGTCGTCCGACGAATCGCGAACCCGTGTCGAGCGCTCCTTGCGCGTCGGATCTCACGCATCTGTCGAAGCGCGTTGCGCTTCCTTGATCCGCCACTTTTGTCTGTGCAGCGGGCGACACAATCGACCACTCGGCTGAGGTCATGCACGAGGGATTTACCCGACACGCAACGTCGTTTACGTCGCACGAATCGGGAGGGTGGGAAACGTTGCGAATGTGTAACGCAGGTTTTGAACGGGGGGGTTGCATCGGAGTCCGGTCCACGCAACGCATGCGTCCTCATGCAATGCACCGGCATTCCGGCCGATGCACACGCAACGAACGACGCGATGCGCATCACCGAGCAGGGTCGTGCCGCCGAGGTCGCACCGGTTCGGCAGACAATTCGCTCGACGCATGACGCGTACGGGCCGTAACGCCGATCGCGCTCGGGCGCTCGGCCCGCGGACGCTGATTCTTCGATGAATCAAAATCCGCCGCCATCGTCTGCGCCACGCGCCTGCCCTCCACCCCGGCCCCTTGCTGCGCGCGGCATCGCGGCCGATGGCTCACGCCTTGCTTAATGACAGTCAGGTGTGCCCCGAAGCGCCCGCCCGACCGCGGACGAACGGGGACGCCCAAGCAACGAAGCAGGGACGAAACGCAACGCGTCCGCCTGGAGCGAAAGACAAGCGCTCGTACGCGCCGAACGTGCCGACGTGTCCTGTTGCAGTACGTGCGATCCGCGAGCCTGGTTCCGGCTCCGAAGTAAAGAACCTGGCCGCGAACGCCAATATCGGTACCCGCCTCGGGTTCACCCGCGCCACGGTGAACCGAGCCACAACGTCGACGCGCTCGCCGGGTGCGACGCGGCCAACGCCGCGCCCGGCGACGATTGCACAGGACCGCCGCGCAGGCGCCCAAGACCATGAACCGGCCCGCGCTTTGCCCGACCGTACGCTCGCGCGTAGCGGCCACCGTCGCGCTGTGCCGCCTGTGGCACGTCGCCTGTTGTATCGCCGCGTGCGGCTTCGCGCTGCACGCGAGCGCCGCCGAACTCCGGCTCAACGGGATGTACCAGCGCGCCGACGGCGCGATCACCGTGCGCGTGAACGGCGTCGGCATCGATCCGTATTTCGCGGCGAAAGCGCTGCTGGCCGCGTCCGACGCGCAACTCGACGCCCGTCCGGCTGCGCTCGCGTGGATCGCATGGGTACTGCCGCGCCAGCGTCCGGATGGCGGCTTCGATCGCTATTGCCTGAAGAACGACCGCTACCGCGCATGCGCCGACGCGGAAACCGACGACGCGATGATGGCGACCTGGATCGAACTGCTCGCCCGCTTCGCGCCGCCTGACGGCTTGCCCGCCGCATGGGAACTCAGCCTGAACCGGGCCGGCCTGCATCTGGACACGCTGCTCGACAAGCCCTCCGGCGTCTATCAGATCTCGTCGTCACTGCACGTCGCGTTGCTGATGGACAACGTCGAGGTACACAGCGCGTTCCAGGCACTCGCGGCGTACTACGTCCGGCGCGCCGACTACACGCATGCGGGCCCGTGGAGCCAGCGCGCCGACCGGCTGGCATCCGCGATCCTGAAGGTGTTCTGGCGCGGCACGGAATCCGGCTTTCGCGCCAGCACGCAGCAGGTCAGCGACACGAGTTTTTATCCTGCGAAGATCGCGCAGATCCTCCCGCTCCTGTCTGACATTCAGGTTCCCGAACAATCTGGCGAGACGATCTACGCGCAGTGGATGAGGAAGTACGGCAAGAGCTGGCCGCAACTCGCCGACACCGATTATCCGTGGAGCTTGATCGCGCTGGTCGCGGTCAAGATGAACGATTGGGGCACGGTCGCCTGCTGGCAAGCGCGATCAGCGCCATACCGGCACGGCGCACACTGGAACGTACTGGAGGAGTCGCTATATCTGGCATTCGAAAGACGGATGGCCGCCCCCGTCATACCCGCTCGATGCGGATTCACGACGGCGGCGGCAACGGCGACCGCATCGCGCTGACGCAAGGGTGCGTGCGGTCCATGATGACTAAAAGGGAAGGAGACGTGTCATGTGTGGCATCGTCGGCGCGGTCGCGCAACGGGATATCGTCCCGATTCTGATTGAAGGTTTGCGTCGCCTCGAGTATCGCGGCTACGACTCATGCGGCGTGGCGACGGTCGTCGACGGCCAGGCGCGTCGCGAGCGCAGCGTGTCGCGCGTCGCCGATCTCGACGCGCACGTGCGCACCGCCGGCCTGACCGGCAGCACCGGTATCGCGCACACGCGCTGGGCGACGCACGGCGCGCCGGCAACCTGCAACGCGCATCCGATCTTCTCGCGCGATGAAATCGCGCTCGTTCACAACGGCATCATCGAGAACCACGAAACGTTGCGCAAGCAACTTTCAGATGCGCACTACGAATTCGATAGCCAGACCGACACCGAGGTCGTCGCACACCTGATCCACAGCAAGTACCGCGGCGACCTGCTCGCCGCCGTGCGTGCCGCAACGTCGCAGCTTCACGGCGCCTACGCGATCGCCGTGTTCAGCAAGCACGAGCCGCAGCGGCTGATCGGCGCGCGGGTGGGCTCGCCGCTCGTCGTCGGCGTGAAGGATGGTGAATGCTTTCTTGCCTCCGACGCGCTCGCACTCGCCGGCATCACCGACCGCTTCATCTTCCTCGAGGAAGGCGACATCGTCGAGTTGACGCCGGGCGGCGTGCGCGTGCTCGATCGCGGCGGCGCACCGGTCGAGCGCGCGGTACAAACCATTTCCTCCGCCGAGGCCGCCGTCGAACTCGGGCCGTACCGGCACTTCATGCAAAAGGAGATCTTCGAGCAACCGCAGGCCGTGGCCGCGACCATCCCGGATGCGGGGCTATTCGATCCGGCCGTATTCGGCCCGGACGCCGCGCGGGCATTCGAGCAGATCGACAACGTGCTGATTCTCGCGTGCGGCACCAGTCACTACTCCGGCCTGACGGCACGCCGCTGGCTCGAAACGATCGCGCGCGTGCCCGCGCAAGTCGAGATCGCGAGCGAATACCGTTACAGCGACGCGCTCGCGATGCCGAATACGCTGGTGGTGAGCGTGTCGCAATCCGGTGAGACCGCCGACACGCTCGCCGCGCTCAAGTACGCGCAGGCGCTCGGCCATATCGACACGCTGGCGATCTGCAACGTGCCGACCAGCGCGATGATGCGGCAGACCGGCCTGCGCTTCCTGACGCGGGCCGGCCCGGAAATCGGCGTCGCGTCGACCAAGGCGTTCACGACGCAGCTCGTCGCGCTGTTCATTCTCGCGGTCACGCTCGGGCGGCTGCGCGGCTACGTCGACGATGCGCAGCTTGCGCGCTATACGACGCAACTGCGGCGGCTGCCCGGCGCGCTCGAGGATGTGCTCGGGCTCGAGCCGCAGATCGAGCGCTGGGCGGCCGAATTCTCGCAGCACGAGAATGCGCTGTTTCTCGGGCGCGGGCTGCACTACCCGATCGCACTCGAAGGTGCGCTGAAGCTCAAGGAGATTTCGTATATCCACGCGGAGGCGTATCCCGCCGGCGAACTGAAGCATGGGCCGCTCGCGCTCGTGACCCACACGATGCCCGTCGCGACGATCGCGCCGAACGACGCGCTGCTCGAGAAGCTGAAGTCGAACATGCAGGAAGTGCGCGCGCGCGGCGGGCAGCTTTACGTGTTCGCCGATGCCGACACGCGGATCGACAACAGCGAAGGCGTGTCGGTGCTGCGGATGCCCGATTACTACGGGTTGTTGTCGCCGATCCTGCACGTCGTGCCGTTGCAACTGCTCGCGTATCACGCGGCGTGTTTGCGTGGCGCGGATATCGACAAGCCGAGGAATCTGGCGAAATCGGTGACGGTGGAGTGAGGGGGTTGGGTCGCCGGGGGCGGACCATACATTTTTTGCGTTCATCTCTTTCATCACGTCGAGCTCGAGATCGCGTTCCGCCAGCATCTTCTTCAGCCGCGCGGTCTCCTGCTCGAGTTGCTTGAGCCGCTTGTCGTCGGTCGCCGCCCTGCCACAGAAATGCTGGCGCCAGTTGTAGATCGCCTGCTCGCCGATTCCGTGCTTCTTCGCGACCTCGGCGGCTGGCGCCGTGTCCGCCTCGCGCAAGATCGTCACCATCTGTTCGTCGCCAAACCGGCTCGTCTTCATGACTTCCATTTCTCCGGTGGAAGCCATTCTCTCAAGTGTCAGTTGGTCCGAAAATCCCTGGGCAGGTCAAGCTCGATATTCCCAACAATCCGGAGGGTGTCACCCTTATCACATGCTGCCCGGAGTCGCGGTGAAACCATGCTGTCCCGAATCACTTTCAGAGGATCGTCCATACAAGCCGACGATCATGGCGAGGTGCCTTCACAGGCAAGCCGTCGGCTGCCGCGCCATCTGTTATCGCACCCGGTCCAGCCGGTCGACCGCGTATCGTCGTGGTTGAGCCGGCTCAATCGTTCGCATTGACGAGCGTACGCGTATAAGCATGACGCGGCGCCGCCAGCACCGCCTGCGTCTCCCCGCTCTCGATGATCCTTCCGTCGTGCATCACGACGAGTCGGTGTGACACCGCGCGCAGCACGTCGACATCGTGGCTGATGAACACATAGCTCAGTCGACGCCGCCGCTGCAACGTCACCAACAGTTCGAGAATCTGCTTCTGGATCGACACATCGAGCGCGCTCGTTGGTTCGTCGAGCACGAGGATGCGCGGATCGACCGCAAGCGCCCGCGCAATTGCGATGCGTTGCCGTTGCCCACCCGAGAACGCCACCGGATGACGCAACGCCGCGTCGGCCGGCAAGCCGATTTCCGCGAGCAGCGCCGCCACACGTGCACGCCGAGCGTCGAACGTCATGTGCGGATGATGCAGTGCGAGTCCTTCCTCGACGATCTCACCCACGTTCAGGCGCTGCGCAAGCGAGCCGAATGGGTCCTGGAACACCATCTGAACTTGCGCGGCCCGTTCTAGCCGCGTTACCGCATTGCCCGCGGCTTCCAGCGCCGCGTAGCGGATCGCGCCCGCCGTCGGCGTGACGAGTCCGACGAGCGACGCGGCCAGCGTCGACTTTCCGCAGCCCGATTCACCGAGCACGCCGAGCGTTTCGCCTTCTCGCAGCTGAAGCTCGACGCCGCGCAGCACGGCGGGCGTCTCGCTGCGAAACAGGCCGCGCCAGCCGCGCGCGCGTGTGCGATACCCCGCGTGCAGCGCGCGCACGTCGAGCACGCGCGGCGCATCGGTGGCCACCGGCACGATCGTACGGCGCGGTGCGCTGTCGAACAGTTTGCGCGTGTACGCGTGCTGCTGCGCGGCGAACAGCGCGTCGGTCGCACCCTGCTCCACGATCTCGCCGTGCTGCATCACCGCGACGCGATGCGCGAAGCGGCGCACCAGATGCAGATCATGCGTGATGAGCAGAATGGCGAGACCTTTCCCGTCGGAGTCGGCTTCCTGTAGTTCGATGAGCAGATCGACGATCTGCCGGCGCACGGTGACATCGAGCGCCGTGGTGGGCTCGTCGGCGACCAGCAGACGCGGGCTGCCCGCGAGCGCCATCGCGATCATCGCGCGTTGCCGCTGGCCGCCCGACAACTGGTGCGGATAGGCATCGATCTTGCGTTCGGGTTCGACGATCCCCATGCGCCGCAACAGCGCGATCGCCCGCTCGCGTGCCGCCGCGCCCCTCAGCCCCGCGTGCAGACGCAGGCTTTCACCAATCTGCCGCCCGATGGTCTTGAGTGGATTGAGCGCAGTCATCGGCTCCTGGAACACCATCGCGATGTCGCGGCCGCGCGTCGCACGCCATTGCGCTTCGCTTTTACCGAGCAACTCGTCGCCCGCGAGCCGCACGCGGCCGCTCACGCGCGCAGCGTCGGCGAGCCCGAGCAACGCGAGCGCGGTCAGGCTCTTGCCCGATCCCGATTCGCCAACGAGCGCGACGCGCTCGCCGCGCCCGATCGTCAGATCGAGCCCGGACACGATCGTCCGCGCGCCGATCCTGATGTTCAGGTCTTCGACTTCGAGTACGGGCATCGTCATCGGGCGGCTCCTGCGGTGTGGGTGTCGCCACCGTGGGTGTTGGTATCGTCGGCATCTGCACCGTCGGCGGCACGATTGCGGTCGGTGGCGAACGATTCGCGCAACGCGTCGCCGATGAACGTGAGCAACAGCAACGTGACCACAAGCGCCGTGATGGCCGTCGCCGAAATCCACCACGCCGACAGATGACCTTTGCCTTCTGCCAGCAACTCGCCGAGGCTCGGCTGGGGCGGCGGAACGCCGAGCCCGAGAAAATCGAGGCTCGCAAGCGACACGATCGCCGCACTCATCCGAAACGGCAGCCAGGTGATGACCGGCGTAAGACTGTTCGGCAGAATGTGCCGCCATATAATCTGGCGATCGGACAGCCCGAGCGTGCGCGCGGCGCGCACGTATTCGAGCGCTCGCTTTTGCAGGAATTCGCCACGCACGTAATCGGACAGCGTGATCCATCCGAAGGCGGCGAGGAGCAAGAACAGCAGCACGAGGCTCGGCTCGAAAATCGACGACAGGATGATCAGCAGATAGAGATCGGGCAACGCGGTCCATACCTCGATCACGCGCTGGCCGAGCAGGTCGACGAGGCCCGCGTAATAGCCCTGGAGCGCGCCCGCGAGCATGCCGACGAGCGCGCCTGTCAGCGTCAGCGCAAGCGCGAACAGGACCGAACTGCGAAAGCCGTAGAGTACGCGCGCGAACACGTCGCGACCGTATGCGTCGGTGCCGAGCCAGTTCTGCGCCGAAGGCGGCGCCGGAAATGGCTGCGCTGCGTGATAGTTCACGGTGTCGTAACGATACGGATCGGGCGCGTAGAGCGCGAAATTGCCGTCGCGCGAAAACTGCTCGCGGATGAACGGGTCGAGATAGTCGGCCTCCGTGGGCAGTGCGCCGCCGAAGTCGCTATCGGCATAGGTGTGCAGCGCCGGGAACAGCCACTGGCCGTGATAGCGCGCGACGAGCGGCCGATCATAGGCGATCATGCCGGCAAGCAGGCTCGCGACAAACAGCACCGCGAACACGACCAGGCTCGCGAAGCCGAGCCGTTGACGGCGCAAGCGCCGCCACCATGCGAACGCGCGCGCGAATTTCGCCGCGTCGCGGTGTGACGCAATGGCGCGCGGCGGCGGCACGAATGCGGCACCCGTTGGCGTATCGGGAACGGCATGCGGCACGGCATCGGCGTAGTCCGCCTGCTTCGTATCCGCGTGCGATGAGCTGATGACTTCCATGGAGAACCCCGGATTCAGCGGCCGTTGCCGCCGAAGTGAATGCGCGGATCGATCAGCGCATACGCGAGATCGCCCGCGAGCTTCGCGAACAGACTCACGGTCGTAAACACGAACAGCGAACCCAGCACGACCGGATAATCGCGGCCGATGATCGCGTCGTAAGACAGGCGCCCTACGCCGTCGAGCGAAAACAGCGTCTCGATCAGCAGGCTGCCGCTCACGTACGCGGACACGAACGCCGCGGGAAAACCAGTCGCGATCGGAATCAGCGCGTTGCGCAGCACGTGTCGCCACACCACTGCGTTGCGCGACACGCCCTTCGCGCGCGCAGTCAGCACGTACTGGCGCGACAATTCGTCGATGAACGCGTTGCGCGTGAGAAACGACACGACGGCGAGGCTGCTCGCCACCGACGCCGTGACCGGCAGCACCAGATGCCAGATGCGGTCGAGCACGCGTTGCGCGAGCGGCAGCGTGTCGTGCTCTTCGGCGCCGAAACCGCCGAGCGGAAACACATGCAGAAACAGATCGCCGCTCAACAGCATCATCAGCAGCACACCGAGGACGAAGCCCGGGATCGCGTACGCGGCGAGCAGCGCAGCGCTCGTCGCGAAGTCGAACGTCGTGTCGCGCCGCAGCGCCTTCGCAATGCCGAGCGGCACCGCGATCAAATACGTGAGCACGAGCGTGCAGGTGCCGAGCGTGACCGTCACCGGCAGCTTGCTGACGATCAGCGCCCAGACCGAGCGATGCTGAAAGAACGACTCGCCGAGGTCGAAGCGCGCGTAATGCGTGAGCATGCGCACGTAGCGCGTGAGCGGCGGCACGTCGAAGCCGAACGTGCGGCGGATCGCGGCGACTTGCGCGGGATCGACGCCTTCGTCGCCGTGATAGCCGCCTGGGCCGGAAGCGCCCTCGCCGTGAACCGACGAGCCTTGCAGCCGCGCCATCACCTGCTCGACAGGGCCGCCCGGCACAAACTGCATGATGACGAACGTCACCGTCAGCACGCCCAGCAGCGTGGGAATCATGAGCAGCAATCTGCGCCCGATATACGCAAACATGACACTTACTCCTGTTGGGCCGCGTGCGTCGCGGCGTTCGTGCTCTGCGCGTCGGGTGCGGCGTGCCACCAGCCGATGACCCAATCGAGCTCGCCGTATTGCCGCGGCACGCGTGCGGGCGGCGCGATACGCCGGTTCCACGCGATGCGCGAGTGCGTGGCGTGCCACTCCGGAATCATGATGCGTTCGCACAGCAGCACGCGATCGAGCGCGCGCGCCGCGGCAATCACCTCGCGTTCGCTGCCGGCGCGCTGTACGTCGTCGATCAGCGCATCGATGGCGGGCGACGCGATTCCCGTGTAATTCTCGGAGCCCGGCGTGTGCGCCGCGCGGCTGCCGAAGCGGCGTTCCAGTTCGACGCCCGGAATGCTCGCGGCGCGGTAGCCCAACGTCGTCATGTCGAAATCGAAATGCTTGAGGCGCTCGACGATGATGGTCTGATCCATGATGCGCAGCCGCGCATCGATGCCGAGCAGCCTCAGGTTGCGCACGACGATCATCAGGATGCGCTCCATGCCCGTGCCGTCGTCGATCAGTTCGATCGTGAACGGCGTGCCGGCCGCGTTGCGCAGCATGCCATCGCGGTAATGCCAGCCCGCGCTCGCGAGCAGCGCCTCGGCCCGTGCAAGATTGCGGCGCAGCCCGTGGTGCGCCGACGTATCCGGCTGCGGCGGCAGTGCGCCGAACACCTCGGGCGGCACGCCGCCCCGTAGCGGCTCGAGCAGCGTCAGCTCGTCGGCGCCCGGTACGCCGCTCGCGGCGAACACGCTTTCGTCGAAAAAACTGCGAGTGCGCGTGTACTGGCCGAAAAACATGTTCCGGTTGATCCATTCGTAATCGAGCGCGAGACCGATCGCCTCGCGCACGCGAATGTCCTGGAACTTGGGACGCCGCAGATTGAAGAACAGACCCTGCGCATTGCTGATGCCGTGATCCGGAAACTCCTGCTTCCGCAGCGTTCCGTTCGCAAAGGCGGGGCCGCTGTAGTTGCGCGACCATTGCTCCGCGCTGCCTTCGGTCAGCGCGTCGACATCGCCGGCGCGAAAAGCCTGAAGCGGCGCCGACGGGTCACTGTAGAGCCGGAAACTCACGTTGGCAAAGTTGAACATGCCGCGCCGCACCGGCAGATCCGCGCCCCAATAGCGCGGATTGCGCCGATACACGATCTCGTGATTGCTCGCGCGCGCGCCGATCAGATACGGCCCGCTCGCGATGGGCGCAACCGTGGCAAGTTGGTCGAACGTCAGCGTGCCGCCGTCCGCCGCGCGCGCCCAGTCGCGCGAAAACACGTAGAGATCGCCCGCTTCGAGCACCGCGCGGCGCTGCACCGTGCGAAATGCAAAGCGCACCGTCTGCGCGTCGATCACGTCCACCGCGCGAATGAGCGCGTAGCGGCTGCTGTAGATCGGCGATGTCAACGACCCCGTCAACTGCTCGAACGAGTAGCGCACGTCCTGCGCCGTCACCGGCGCGCCATTCGAAAAGCGCGCAGCCGGATTAAGGTGGAACGTCGCCGAAAGGCCGTCAGGCGCGATCTCGACGCGATCGGCGAGCAACGGATATTGCGTGCCGACTTCGTCGAGGCTGCGTTGCATCAGCGTCTCGAACATCAGATTGACTTCGTCGGGCGCCGCGTTGCCGCGCAGCAGAAACGGATTGAGCGAGTCGTACGTCGCGATCTCCGTGTAGTTCGCGAGGCGCAGTGTGCCGTCACGCGGTGGCGCGTGGTCGGCCCACGCGAAGCGCTGCATCGACGCATCGGGCCGCGCGTCGTCAAAGAGCGCAAGCGTGGTTTGCCACTGAGGATCGGGCGCCGCGTGTGCAAGCGTGACGGCGCCGGCCATGCACACGCATCGCGCAACGCGTGCAACTTGCGCAACACGTACAACCTGTGCAACTCGTGAAACTCGCACAATCAGAGCGGACAGCTGCGCGCGCGACGTCGGACGGACGGAATCGGTCATTACTGCTCCGGCTGCGTCACCAGCGACAGCTTCGTGATGCCCGCGTGCTGCACCGCGCCCAGCACCTTCGCGACGGGACCGTACGGCACGCGCTCGTCGGCTTGCAGCGACACGGCGAGATCCGCGTCCTGCTGCTTGCGTTGTTCGAGTTGCGATTCCACCTGAGCGAGCGGCACTGGCTGCTTGTCGAACCAGACTGTGCCCGCGTCGTCGACGCTCACCGTGAGCGGTTTTTTCGGATCAGCGGAAGCGGTCGCTTCGGTCTTCGGTAGATTGACCTGGATCGCCTTGTTGAGCAGCGGCGTCGTCACGATGAACGCGACGAGCAGCACGAGCATCACGTCGACGAGCGGCGTGATATTGATTTCGCTGAGGACGTCGTCGTCCTGGTTGGAGGAGAAAGCCATCAGGCGGCGACCTCCGTAGCGCGGGCGAGAACCGGTCGGGATTGATCGGCGCGCGGCGCAGTCGCCGCGCTCTCGGCGGCGTTTTTTACTGAAAGGCGAAACTGCTGGCGCTGCGCGAGCGCGTAGAGCGTGCCGGCGTGATCGTCGAGGCGCGCGACCGCGGCTTTCGTTCCGCGCACAAAGATGTTGTACGCGAGCACGGCCGGCACGGCGACGGCGATGCCGATGCCCGTCGCGACGAGCGCCTCGCCGATCGGTCCGGCCACCACGTCGATGCTCGCCGATGCCGCATGCGAAATCGCCCCGAGCGCGTGAATGATGCCGAACACCGTGCCGAACAGCCCGACGAACGGCGCGATGCTGCCCACCGACGCAAGCCACGCGAGCGAATGTTCGAGGCGTCGGCGTTCGTGCGCAATTTGGCGCGTGAGTTGGCGCTCCAGCGTGTCCTGGCGGCTCCACAGGTCTTCAGGATGGTCGCTGCCAAACGTGCGCGCCTGTTCGAGCGCGGCGAGCGCTGCGCCCGTCACGCGCGCCTTGGGGCCTTCGGGCAGCGCGCGCGAAGCGATATCGACGAGCGTAAGTGCACCGTCGAGTGCATCGTCGGTGCGCCGATCGACGCGTGCGGCGCGTGTGTGCTGAATCGCCTTCAGGACGATGATCGTCCACGTTGCGATGGAGAACGCGCCGAGCAGCCACAAGGCGCCTTGCACGATAAGGGTAAGCGGCAACGAATTCATGTTCGGACTCCGGAAATCAGTCAAGTTGGAAATTGAGCGGAACGTCGACCCAGCCATCGACAGGCGTGTCGCCCCGCTTCGCGGGCACGAAGCTCCAGTGCCGCACGGCGGCGACGGCGGCATCGTCGAGCACGCGGTGGCCGCTCGAGCGACGGACCTCGAGTGTGTCGGGCGAGCCGTCCGCACGTACGTGGACATGCAGGACGACCCTGCCCTGCCAGCCGTAGTCCTGCGCTGTCGCCGGGTAGTCGGGCGCGGGATTGTGCAGGTAGTCGGCATTTCCGTCGGGCAGCGTGGTTTTTTGCGTGGCCGGTGCGGTGGCTGCGGCCGGTGCAGCGGGTGCGGCAGGCGCCGCCGCCGGTGCGGGCGCGGCCGATTCCGCCGGCGCAGCCGAGGGCCGCGCAGCGGGCGGCGGTACGGATGCAGACGGCGCTTGCGCGGGTGTCGGCACGTGGCGCGGCTTCGGCGCATGCCGCGCCTGAGGCAACGGCTTCGGCGGTGTCACCGGCTTGGGCGCGGGCGCTTGCGGCAGCGGTTGCGGTGCGGCCGTCATCTGCAACGCGATCGGCGGCGTGACCACCGGTTCGTGCGACGCGGGCCGCGCATGCAGCCACGCGGCGATCAGCGCCGCATGCAACACACCGACGACGAGCGCGCCGCCCACGGCCTGACGCACGGTGACAGGACCGCCGTCACGTGCGTCGAACGATGCATCGTCGCGGGCGATTTCCTGCCGCGACTCAGCTGACACACCATGCCGGGCGCCGGCGACGACCGCCCGCCACGCCGCGCGCCGCCGCTGCGACAGCGCGGGATCTTCGACGGTCAGCGATGCGGCGCTCACAGGTCGAACCTCGCGTTGAGCGCGAGCGTGCGTGGCGCACCGACGAAGAGGTAGTCGGACTGCAGGAAGCCCCAGTAATGGCGATTGAAGATGTTGTCGACTTCGGCGCGCAGCGTCACGCCATGGCCGCCGATCGTCGTGCGATAGCTGAGGCCTGTGTTGAACAGCGTGTAACTCGGCAGCACAAACTGGTTGTTCGCATCGGCCTTCATGCTGCCGTAGTAATGAGCCTCGACGTTCGCGGTCACGCCTTGCAGGCCCGGAATGCGGTCGCTCACCTGCAACGTGGCCTGCCAGCGCGGAATCCCCTCGACGCGATTGCCGACGAGATCCGCTTCGGTCTCGTTATACGTTCCCGTTTCCCACGCGGTGCTCGCCGCGATGCGGAAACCCGCAGGCAAATCGACGCGACCGTTTAGTTCGAGGCCGTTGATGCGCACCTTGCCGTTCGACACGTACACGTTCTGCGCGTTGCCGTATTGCGCGCCGCGCTCGATGCGGAACAGCGCAGCGGACGCGCCATAGTGCTGGGCGTCATACTTCACGCCCACTTCGTATTGCTTGCTCTTGATCGGGTCGAGCACCTGGTCCGCGTTCGCGTAGCTTGACGCCGCCGTGCCACCGTCCTCGAGCGCCTCGACGTAGCTCGCGTAGAACAGCAGGTCACTGCGCGGACGAAACATCAGTGCGAGTGTGGGCGTGACCGGCGTCTGCGTATAGGTGCTGCCGGCCGTATTGGGCGCGGTATACGACGTCTGGCGATAGCTCGTGTAGCGAACGCCTGCGAGAATCGACCAGTATTTCAGGAAGCTCAGCGTGTCGCTTGCAAACAGCGACTTCTGCTGCGAATTGAAGTTGTTGTACTGCTGGCCATAGTCGAACGTGCCGTTCCACGTTAGTGGCGTGATCGGGTGGTAAAGGTTGTTCGAGCCGATGTCCGTGTACAGCGCCTTCGGCACGGTCTTCTTCGAGAGCCACTGTTCCGACGCGCCGAGCACGACCTGATGATCGATCGGCCCCGTCGAGAATTTGCCTTCGAGCGTCATCTGCACGATATCGTAGATCGACGAGCCGCGAGCACGGTTCAGGATCGTATCGAAATCGCCCTGCGGATTGAGCAGATTGAGCCATTGCCCCGAGTAGCTCCGTTCGTCCTTGCTATGGCTGTAGTCGATGCTCGCTTTCCACACCGGATCGATCTGCCAATGCAAGCCGCTGCTCAGGAAATAGACGTTCGAATTGAAGAACGTATCGCCATATGCGGAAAGATTCGTGCGTCCGCTCGGCGCGCGCGGCACGCTCGTGCCAGCGAAATTGCCGAGCGTGATGTCCTGAATGCCGCCGTCCACCTTGCGCGACTGATAAAGACCGTCGAACGTCCACGTAAGCGACTGCGTCAGGCGCGCATCGAGCGATAGCGACTCCGAATTGCGCAGCACATGTGCGCCGTTATACGTATCGCCCTGCTCGTGCGTGATGTTGAAGCGATAGCCAAACATGCTTTGCGGGCCAAAGCGTCCGCCCGTGTCGATGTGTTCGCTCGCGATGCCGTCGGAGCTATAACCGACATCGGCACTGAACGTGAATGTATCGGTCGGCTTCTTCGTCACGAAGTTGATGATGCCGCCCGGCGCACCGAAGCCATACATGAAACCGGATGCACCTTTGAGCAACTGAATCGATTCGAACGACTCGACGGGCAGTTCGACGGTCGTCATATAGAACGGCAGGCCATTGATCTTGTAGCCGTTGAAATCGTCGAGCGCCATGCCGCGAACATTGATCGAATACGCGTTGAACGAATACGTATCGCCTAGCGACAGCACCGCCGCGTCCTCGGCGAATACCTTGCCGAGCGACTTCACCTGACGGTCTTCGAGATCCTGTTGCGTGACCACGCGCGTGGAAAATGGCGTTTCCAGATCCGAACGCGTGCCGAGCGCGCCGCTCGACACCTTCGGCGCTTGCTGGCGCGATCCCTGCACCGTCACGGTGGCAAGGCTGCGTACGGTTTCGCGCGACTTTGCGGCTGGCGTTGCAGTCTGCTTACCCGCTGAATTTTTCGTCGACGTAGCCGACGACGCGTCATCGTTCGTGCTGTTTTCGTCGGCGGCGTAAACGTGGCCTGCCGTCAACAACCCCGCACCGATCAGCATGGCAGGAAGTACACGCTGATGGAGAATTCCTGTTTTCAATTTTAGTAGTCCGATATGATATGGAGAGTCCGAAGAGCACCGAAGCCGAACCGGAACTTCCACGTGTCAGGTCTCAGCCGCGAGCGAATGCTCGATGTACGTGCTCAGAATCTCGATGAAATGCTCGAAAGCCTGATCGGGAATCGACGGATCCCGAACGAAAAACTCCTGCAGACACAGGCCGCGAATGAAACAAACGATCACATAGCGCGTGAGCGACGGCGTCGACGATGCGTCGATACACGTATCCACCGGGTGACCGCTCTTATCGTCGCCGATCGGGTGCGACAGCAGCGCCGTGTTGAAGCGTTCTCGCAGATCCGCATCGTTTTGCAACGCCCAATAGAACTCCAGCGACGTCGGGAAGGTTTCGCGCATCTGCGCGTGCCATGCTGTCACCTCGTCGCGCACGCTCGCGCCGGCTGCGATGCGCCGTTCGAGCATGTCGATTTTCGTGCCGATCCACGTGACGTATGACGCCACGAGCAACTCGTTCTTGTGCGGAAAATGATGAAGCAGCGCGCCGCGAGACAGTCCCGAGCGCCGGCAGATTTCGCTGATCGACGTGTTCGCGAGTCCCACGTCCTTGAGGCACGAAAGCGTCGCGTTGATCAGTGCATGACGAGCGGCCGCGCTCCGCGCGCGCTGCGAACGCCTCGTAGGTTTACCGGTATCGGATGTCGGATTCGTCATGATGCTTGGCGCGTCCATCTCACATCCTGCTCGATCGGACAACGGCTCATTGAGGTTGCTCGTTAAAACTTTGCTGCGTCGCTGCAGCAAAACAGTACGACTGTCATGTTATTGAGCGGGCATCGACGTGTCCAAGAAATTTCCTTCACATGCTTAGCTGGAGAATCCGCGCGTCCGTACGGTTTCAGGTGGATGCGAATGTACGGGTTGTGCCTTCGTCCTTAAACGAAGTCAACGCGGGATGACGTGATGGCAAACGGGAAATTCGTGGCGTACTACCGCATGTCGACAGCGAATCAAGGCGCGAGCGGCCTGGGCCTCGACGCGCAGCGTAAGGCAGTCACGTGATACCTCAACGGCGGATCCTGGGAGTTCGTCGGCGAGTTCACTGATATCGAAACAGGCAAGGGTGCCGACGCGCTAGCAAAGCGTCCGCAACTGCACGCGGTGCTCGAGCGCTGCCGCAAACATGGCGCCCGACTGCTGATCGCCAAGCTCGACCGCCTCGCGCGCAACGTGCACTTCATCTCGGGACTCATGGAAAGCAAGGTGAAGTTCGGCGCGGCCGACATGCCGGAGGCCACCGAGCTGACGATCCACATCATGGCCGCCTTTGCCGAGCACGAGGCAAGGCGGATCGGCGAACGCACGAGGGACGCGCTGGCCGCAGCAAAGGTCCGTAGCATTGTCCTGGGCGCGACTGGGCCGGGAACCTCAAGCGGAACATCGAAGCCCGCCAGGAGGCTGCTGATGCGTTTGCCGGGTCACTTTCGGGCGTTCTGGGCGGGTTCCGCGCCGCCGGCCTGTCACAGCGAGCGATGGTGACGGAACTGAACAAGCTCGGCGTCAAGACGGCGCGCGGCGGCGAGTGGCCCCTTGCGCAGTTGCAACGCGTGCTCGCACGGCTGTAGCCGGCCGCCCTGCCCCGTCGACGCTGCCGCCCCAGCATGCACGGTCATAGCCACACCGCGTTTGCGAGCATACAATCGCCCCGCACTGTATAGAGCTATGCACCAGTTAACGCTCTACTGTACCCACACGCTGCCGTTTCAATCAAAACCATGCCGACTTGGAAACTGCCGATTCGCTTCGCCGAAGTGGATCTCCTCCCCTCAATGCGACTGCATAAGCAGACCGACCGGGTCAGACAGCCATCCGGTACGTTAGAGTTTGACGACACCACGGTGGACATATTGCTGAGCATCAGCGGTCGACGCTTGGCGCCATCGGCAACCCGTGCAGTCGCGCCGTCCGTGTGGGAAACGCTAACAGGACAACTCACATCGACCAGCGACGAGCCGCAGGATGCATTCACATCGACCTATGGCGAGTTATTCGGGTTAATGCTGCGCATTGCACAGCTCGGTGGACGGCTCGACATTGTTCGCATCGTAGAATCGAACGAAGGTCCCTCGCCTGACTATTTGCTCATCAGTCAGGCAATGGCGCATCGTTCCTATCATTTGCTTGAGTGCAAAGGCTCGACCGTGGATCATTTCGCGGTCAAGCGCAATAACGGCTCATCCCTTTATGTCTGTGCAGGTTTGGCTGATCAGCGAAATTCAGCTCGCGGACAACTCGACAGCCGGCTTGCCCACGGTCGCCCGGGCGCTTCGATCAGTGTGTCACAAGGCGGGATACTGACGCTCCCGGCACATTCGGCTGCGATTTCGTGCGTCAGCGTTCCCGACGGCCGTTTCGCGAGTGCGTGGCCACTGGCACTCGCACCGATTCCAGATCGAGCGTGTCAAGGTGATTCGTGTGGCCCTTGCATCGTCCATCGCAATGCGATCCCCATCGACCCCACGTTACCAGCACCGGCCCCGTACATGGCCAACTTGATTGCGGTAATGGCAGAAAAGCGCTTGATCTGGCTCGAAGGAGACCCCTTCGGCACCGAACTACTTCATCGCGTCACGACACTTTCACCAGCATCTTCAGGAAAATCGCGCCCACTCTCCGCTTCGACCTTTTTCAATTTTCTTGATCACTACCGCGATTTCGAACGAGCACACTGGAGCCAATGCGTTCCGGCGGTGTACGTTGCGTTCTGGAATATGCATCAGCGGGTCGACCTGCACCGCGCTTTCATCGATGAGAACGACGACGAAAGTCTGGTGTGGTGGGTAAGCGCAGCGAAACTAGTGCGAGCGGCTGCACGCCTACTTGCTGAACGCTGGGGCTACTACGTGCACGAGCTACATCTGGCATACGCGAACCTCGGTGAACAGGTGAACGAAATTCAGACGACGTTGCTCGCGTCAGAGAATCACGCTTTCGCAAGCGAGACGACGTTGCTACCGTGGCCGGCGGTTACTGAACACTCTGATCTCTTTAGGCAAATTGAACTCGGTACCCAACCTTTACTTGAGGCTTTGCAACTTCGCGACCTCCCGCACGACGGTATCTCGTTCAATTCAAGAGCATTGATCGGACACATTCAAATGAATGCGGACGGCATGCGCGAACTGCATGCAGTCGAAACCGGATCAGATTCGCAGGATCTTCACAACGGCCTTTCCGGTCGGTTGACCCTCTGGCTCGGCGAGGATGTCGCCAACGACACTGCCGATGGAGTCGGGGTGTCGAACATCCGGTTGTCATTCGAAGATGTCACCGCAGACGCAGTGAATGTTGGGGAAACATTTGCTTTCGAAATCGACGGTGGAACGATGATCAACGGGTGGCGCTCGATTGACGGACGCTGGCGCGCAACTATGCGTGACCGAGAAAAAATGCCTCGCGCCTGATGTTCGAGGGCGCAGTCTTCCACGCCCTTCATCAGCACCTTTCAACAGTTTTCCACTCACCCCACTAGCAGGCGCAGCCCCGACGGCCCCGGCTCACCAACCGTCGATTTGTCGCCAGCCCAGATTGTGACCGCTGCCGCATGCGCCGCCAAGTGATCGGGCGCGAGGTGGGCGTAACGCAGCACCATCTCGTACTTCGACGAGCCGCCGAGCTCCATGAGCCGATTCAGCGGCGTACCGGCCCGCACGTGCCAGCTTGCCCACGTATGGCGGACGTCGTGGAACCGAAAATTCTCGATGCCGGCACGCTCGCAGCTGCGTTGCCACTGCTCGTTGTCCTAGCTCTCGATCGGGTGCCCGTTCCGGACGAACACGCGGGTCTGGTGCTTGCCGATTCACCTGCGGATAGCCGCATGGCACATCGATAGACTTGCCCGCCTTCGCCTGGTCGGAGTGAATCCTCGCGCGCCGATTCACCAGATCGACCAGTGACGACTCCAGATTCAGCAGATTCGCACGGCGCAGGCCCGTAGCAAAGCCCAGGATTGCTAAATCGCGCAGCCAGTCAGCGCGAATAACGTCGATCAGGCGCTGCGCTTCCTCCCTCGCTACCCAGCGGATCCGCTTCGGCTTGCCGGGCAGGACGGACAGCTTCGGTGCTTTGTCGATCCAGTCCCATTCGGGCGTTGCGCGATTCAGCATCCCGTGCAAAGTCGACAGATAGAGGTTCTTCGTGGTGCTCGACAGCGGCCGCGGCTCCTTCGTACGGCTGCTGTACTGCGGCAGCGCATCAAATATCTCGTCGCGCTTCAGGCGCCGCCGCCCAAGAACGTCGCGAACAAAGGTGATCTCGCCGGGGCGCAGGGGCAACTGCATCGATTGATGCATCTGCTACGCGAGGAGACGAGACGCGCGGGGATGCGGTAACGCTGATGCAGCGTCGAATCAGTGCGGCGGCGGCGCACGCGTTTGGTGAAGTAGGTCGGGCGGAATCCGATCACCTAGAATGTAAGCATGGTTTGGACCTGATAAGGAGCCTGCCATGTCTCAGTCGATGATTAGCTGGTTGGTCGGTCTAGCAGCTGCGTTGGTAGTGGCGTTCGCGATTGTGCGTCGTTACAGGGGCGAACATCCGGGAGCCAGCATGGGTCAATGGCTCGACGCGCATCACATGAGTTGGATGCACCGTAGGCATTGACGATTCAGGGCTGCATCGAGCGCGCGAGGAGTGGAGGAACTCTTCGCGACTATGGCGTGATGATAAGTGCCGGCGCCATTGACGCCGGCTCAACTCGAAGCAAGTAGCCTCGGTCGTCCGCGACCTGGCGCCACCAGATGTGAAAAGCCCCGCTCGGGGCAGGGCTTTGTCTCGGCTACGTCGCACTCACTGCAACTTGTCGCCGCTATCGAGCTTCGATTTATCCAAGGTGAACGGCTTGTTGCTATGAGGCTTGTGCTTCTTCACCTTGGCACTCACCTTCGCAGGGGCAGCGGGCGGTGCCGAAGCCTGAGCGAATGCGACCGTAGCGAACATCGATGCAACGAGAGCAACTGCGAGTTTCTTCACGTCACTCTCCTGGCAGAAATACAGTGCCTTTTCTGGGACGGGGCTTGGTGAGGCATGTCCGGCTTCGGACGGCTGTCGCAACATGACTGCGGCAGTCTTAGGATGAGTTATCCCGTGGAAAGTCGAATTAATCAAACGGCAGAAATACCACCGGGCTGACATTGAATCGACGACCCAATGCCGCGATCTGCCGTACATTCAGCTCTCGCTTCCCACTGAGGATTTCAGAAACCACCCCCTGACTCCCAATCTCGGGCAGATCAGCCTGTCGGACATCATTCTCTAGCATTAGGTGTTTGAGGATGTCAGCGGGCGATGCATCTGGCAGTTGATGATGCCCTTCATCGTATTCACTGATGAAGTCGCCCAGCGTGTCAGCGAGCGGAGCGAGTCGATGTCCTTCGTCAGCGGCGCCAGCGTCAAGCAATGCGTTCAACGCACGCACAGCAAAGTCGTACTCGATATCCGAGTTGATTGGATGAAGCGGCACTTTTTTGGAGATAGCCTCGAAGTGTGCGGCCAGCTCCTCGATGTCATTCCGCGTAAAACTCAAAGCTTCCATTTGTTGTACTCCCGGTGCGTGAATACATAACGCACGTATAACTTCTGCACGTTGAAGTGCACTGCAGCAATGATCCGGAACTTATTGCCGCCGAGATCGAACACATAAAACGCTCCAACCTTGTCCGTCGCGTTGAAAGCTTTCTTCAGGTCCGCAAAGCTCACGAACGATCCAGCCTCGATCGTCTTTCTCCATATCTGGAGCGGCACGCCAGCGTCCGGATGCTGGGTGGCGAAATCAGTCAAGGCTTTGTTGGAGATGACTCGCATGAAGTGACGATATCTCAGGATGAGATTGCATCCGAGCGCTGTTACACATTAGATAACGAGGCTCTCTTCTGGGTCACCCTTTGCTGGCGGTAATTGCCCCGCCACAGCATCATCTCCCGACGCTCGGGCAGGTATTCGGAACGGTTCTACGCCGCCCGAGTCTCATCGCGCTCGGTGTGGGCAAGTTGCCGCTCGATCCGGTCTCGGTTGAGATTGCGCTCGTTTGTCGACTCAAGACCACGAACCTTTGTTCACGGACGCGCGTAACCCCGGCGTAACCCCGGGATGTCTGGAAGCGCTCGGACTGGCCCGCCCTACACGATTCGAACGTGTGACCTACGGCTTAGAAGGCCGTTGCTCTATCCAACTGAGCTAAGGGCGGTCGGGGAGAAAAGACACGGCCGGCGCGGGCCGAATTTGACACAGGGCTTCGAGCGACGGCAGAACCGCCAAAACCAAAGCCGAGAAACAAAACGGGCCCGGCATGAAGCCGAGCCCGAAATTATACCCGATCATCGCGTCACATCACGCGAGACCGGCCTTCGCAGCATCAAACCGGCTGCGGATGCATCATGAACCAGCCGAGGCAGAACACACCGGCGATCACGCAATACACGCCGAACGAAGCCAACCGGCCACGTCCTTCGAAATAGCGCATCAGGAACCGCACGCTCAGGTAGGCGGCGATCGCCGTCAGCACGCCGCCGAGCAGCGCATCGGCGAGCTGGTCGCGTGCATGGAACAGCTTCGGCAGTTCGAGCACCCCCGCCGCGAAAATGATCGGCGTACCGAGCAGGAACGAGAATTCCGCGGCCTTCTCCGCCGTCAGCCCCGCCGCATTGCCGGCGATCATCGTCAGCCCGCTGCGCGAGAAACCCGGAATCAGCGCGCCGATCTGCGCGAGACCCACGAAGAACGCCTGCTTGAACGTCATCTTCTCGGGCGCCTGATGCGCGCGGCTGCGCTGGATGCGATCGCCAAGCCACAGCAGCACGCCGTTCACGATCAGCGCGATCGCGACGATCCGCAGGTCGTGGAACACGCGTTCGATGCGCTTCTCGAGGAGCAGCCCGACGATGCCGGTCGGAATCGTACCGATGATGAGCGCCCACATCAGGTGCCCGTCATCGTTCTTGCGGCCGCCGAGTTGCGCGAAGAAGCCGCCGATCAGCGCGATCCAGCGCGCGCGGAAATACCACAGCAGCGCCAGCGCGGTGCCAAGGTGCAGCGCGACGAGAAACGGCAGCAGTTGCGGTGCGTGCTTGTCGATGTGCATGCCGAACAGTGCCGGCACGAGCAGCGTATGGCCAAGGCTGCTGACGGGAAAGAGTTCGGTGACGCCCTGCAGGACGCTCAGGAATACCAGAAACCAGAGACTCACGCGTCGGTCCTTTTAGTCGAGATTAAGCGGGAAGAAAGACGGACGACGCGATGCGCGTCCGAAAAAACGCGCCCCGATTATGCCGAGCCCGGATTACTGCGCCAAGGCATTTGGCTGGATATTGCGGCATTGCACACAAACGCTTGCAATTTGTAAGCACACAGAAAGCAAAAAGCCCGCCATTTGCATGGCGGGCCTTTCGACTTCGGCAGGAATTGCCGTCAGCGGCCGAGCTGATAGAAAAATAATACCGTGCTGCCGGTGAACATGCCGAACAGTGCGATACCCATTGCCATTGCCAGATCCATGGCCCCCTCCACGAAGTGTCATGACCCGGCAACCTCACCGGTTTAGAGGCATTATCCCGACCGTTGACAGTCTTAAAAACTCGCGATTTCCCGAGAAGGGTTTTCCCCGAGCCGCCACGGCCCGATAATGGAGCGCGCCGTTCCCGTCCACCCGCCCACCCCGATTCGCCATGCCGACCTTCCAGCAACACGAGATTCACGAACTTCACGCCGGCCCGTCGCTCGTCCGGGTCGCTCCGCAATTCGGCGGCCGCCTGTTGTCCTGGCATGTCGACGGCGAACCGGTGATCTTCTGGCCGGAAACGGCTGACTGGAGCAACCTTGCGCGCGTGCGCGGCGGCAACCCGCTGCTGTTCCCGTTCCTCGGCCGTCACCGCGTCGACGGCGAACTGGGCCGCTGGCGCGACGCCGCCGGCGTGGTGCGCGACCTGCCGATGCACGGCTTCGCGCGCGACCTGCCGTTCGCCGCGCAACCGTCGGCCGATGGCGCCGCGTTGTCGATGACGCTCGACGCGACCGACGCGCTGCGGGCGAGCTACCCGTTCGATTTCCGGTTCGAAACGACCTACCGGCTGGCCGACGCGCACACGCTCGAAGTCGCACTGACGACGACCAATCGCGGCGACACGCCGCTACCCTACTACGCCGGCCACCATTTCTATTTCGCGCTGCCCCACGGCGAACGCGCCGAAACCACGCTTGAGCTGCCGCCTACGCATCGTTGCGCGCAGCAGCCGGACGGTTCGATCAGCACGCCCGAACCGGGCGACACCCGTTATCGCCTCGACAACGCGGACATCCTCGACCGCTTCCACTGCCTCGACGGTGTACCGGCCACGCCGGTGCGCATCGTGATGCCGGGCCGCCGCCGCACGATCGAGATCTCGCTCGACGTGCCGGGTTCGATCCCGTGGTACGCGGTGACGACCTGGACCGAGAAGCCGGATTCGGACTTCTATTGCGTCGAACCGTGGCTTGGCCTGCCGGATGCGATCCACAACGGCCTCGGGCTGCGCATGCTCGCACCGGGCGCAACGGAAACCGCCACACTGCGGATTCGCGTCGTCCCGCTCGCCGGCTGATACGCAGGCTGAGACGTCATCAAGCAGCGCTCCGAACCGGCGCGCCGCAGCCCCGGCAACGGCCCAAACTGCGTAGCGCGGGTCGAACCCGTTAAAATCGGACGTTTTGTGTTGCCTGCCGCGTCACGAGCGGCAGGGTTTTGCGAGGTTCAATGTTCGGAACAACAACGAAGCGACTCTTCGCAGCCGCCTGCGCCGCCCTGCTCGTCGCGTGCGGCTCCGCGCCTGTCGGCCCCGGGTTCTATCGCGTCGAGCGCGGCGATACGCTCTACAAGATCGCGCGCGACAACCGCACGTCGGTATCGAACATCGTGCGCTGGAACCAGATGACGAACCCCGATGCGATCGAAGTCGGCCAGGTGCTGCGCGTCGCGCCGCCGCCCGGCACGACCACCGCATCGACGCCGTCGACCACCGGTACCGGCAGTGCCGGCCGGGCCCGCCCCGCGCCGTCCGCACCGGTTGAGTCGGCCGTCAAGCCGGCCACGAGCATCGCGCTGATCTGGCCGGCAGCCGGCAACGTGGTTCGCACGTTCGACGGCTCGAAATCGAAGGGCATCGACATCGCGAACTCGCCGGGCACGCCGGTGGTCGCGGCTGCGCCGGGTGTGGTGGTCTATGCGGGTAACGGGCTGCGCGGCTACGGCAACCTGATCATCCTCAAGCACAACGCCGACTACCTGACCGCCTACGCGCACAACCGCGCGCTGCTGGTGAAGGAAGGCCAGTCGGTCACGCAGGGGCAATCGATCGCCGAGATGGGCAACAGCGACAGCGATCGCGTCGCGCTGCATTTCGAGTTGCGCTACGGCGGCCGATCGATCGACCCGTCACGCTACCTGCCGGCGCGCTGAGCACCCGATAGGCGACACGCGATGCCGGCGCGCATCGCGTGCCGTCGCGGCAAACATCGGGAAAGGTGGTGTCAGCGCTTGCGCAGACGTCCGGTGAAACGGCCGGACAACGGATCGACGTGACGCGCAAACGCTACCAGCAGGCCGATCCCGATCAGGCTGAACCCCGCAGCTATCAGAAGCAAATCCATGGTCACACACTGTTTTTTCGTGATCTTATGCGTCATTGTGGAATCGTGCACTGAGCCGAGGCTATCGGACGAGTGCGAAGATTCCCTGCCCTCAGACGACATTGTGGATTCGCCTGCGTGAAACCCTGATGTAAGCCGTCCGCCCGACACCACGCCCGCCACCCCGGAGACAACGCGATGCTGCCCGCCACCGACCGCTACGACGACCTGCTCTCCCGCTTCGCGTGGGACGTTCCGGCGCGCTACAACATCGGTGTTGACGTCTGCGACAAATGGGCCGACGGCAGCGGACGCCTCGCGCTGATCCACGAAACGGCGCAAGGCGACGTGTCCCGCCTCACGTTCGACGACCTGAGGAGTGCCTCTAACCGGCTCGCGAACAGCTTCGTGCGCGCCGGCCTGCGGCGCGGCGACCGCGTCGGCATCTTTCTCGCGCAGGGGCCCGAAACGGCCATCGCGCACCTCGCTGCCTACAAGCTCGGCGCGATCGCGGTGCCGCTCTTCACGTTGTTCGGCGTCGATGCGCTCGAATACCGGCTTGCGAACAGCGAGGCGGCCGCGCTCGTCACCGACGCGGCCGGCTACGCGAAGATCGCGCCGCTGCGCGCGCAGCTGCCGGCATTGCATGCCATCTACTGCATCGGCGACGATGCGCCCGACGCGCCGGGCGTGCTGCGCTACGACGCGGCGCTCGCCGCCGAAACGCCCGACTTCGTGCCGGCCGATACGGCTGCCGACGATCCGGCGGTCATCATCTATACGTCCGGCACGACGGGCAAACCGAAAGGCGCGCTGCACGCGCATCGCGTGCTGCTGGGCCACCTGCCCGGCGTGGAGATGTCGCAGCAGTGCTTCCCGCGCGATGCGCGCCTGTTCTGGACTCCCGCCGACTGGGCGTGGATCGGCGGCCTGCTCGACGTGCTGCTGCCGTCATGGCATCACGGCGTGCCCGTGCTCGCCCGCCGCTTCGAGAAATTCGACGGCGACGCGGCATTCGCGCTGATGGCACGGCACGGCGTCACCCACGCGTTCCTGCCGCCCACCGCGCTGAAGCTGATGCGCACCGTCGTGGCACCGCGCGAACGCTACGCGCTGTCG
This sequence comes from Burkholderia sp. AU30198, assembly GCF_020419825.1. NCBI lineage: Bacteria > Pseudomonadati > Pseudomonadota > Betaproteobacteria > Burkholderiales > Burkholderiaceae > Burkholderia > Burkholderia sp. AU30198. Next base: position 213,100 of record NZ_JAIZSA010000006.1, read on the forward strand.
CTGAAATCGGTCGCGAGCGGCGGCGAGTCGCTCGGCACCGAACTGACGGCCTGGGGGCGCGACGCGCTCGGCGTGACGATCAACGAGTTCTACGGGCAAACCGAGTGCAACATGGTGCTGTCGTCATGCGCGGCGCTGTTCGATGCGCAGCCCGGCGCAATCGGCAAAGCGGTGCCCGGCCACGCGGTCGCGATCGTCGATGCGGACGGCACGCCGCTGCCGCCCGGCGTCGAAGGGCGCATCGCGGTGCGCCGCCCCGACCCGGTGATGTTCCTCGAATACTGGCGCAACGCCGACGCGACCCGCGACAAGTTCGCGGGCGACTACCTGCTCACCGGCGATACGGGCATGATCGACGCCGACGGTTTCGTGCGCTTCGTCGGCCGCGACGACGACGTGATCACGAGCGCCGGCTACCGGATCGGCCCGGGCCCGATCGAGGACTGCCTGCTCACGCATCCGGCGGTGCGGATGGCGGCTGTCGTCGGCGTGCCCGACGCGACGCGCACCGAGATCGTCAAGGCGTTCGTCGTACTGAATCCCGGCCACGCCGGCGACGATGCGCTCGTTCAGGCACTGCAGGCGCACGTGCGCACGCGCCTCGCCGCGCACGAGTATCCGCGCGCGATCGCGTTCGTCGACAGCCTGCCGATGACCGCAACCGGCAAGATCGTGCGCCGCGCGCTGCGCGACGCGTAAGCCGGCCGCCACCCGCGCCGCCCGCCCGGCCGGATGGTTTATAGTGGCGCCACCACGCAGTCTTTCCAAGAAAACGATGTCCTCTGATCACCACTCCGACGCGGGCGCGTCGCACAGCCCGCTCTACGCCAAACTCCTCGGCGAAACCGCCAAGATCGACTGGTGCGATCTCGAACGCTTCTTCGCGCAGGGCAAGCTGCTGTCCGTTGCGCGCGACCTCGATCTCGTCAGCGTCGCGGAAGCGGTTGCCGACGACGATGCCGAACAGGTCACGCGCTGGCTGTCGGCGGGCCTCGTCGCGCGCATGCCGGCCGAAACCGCTGCCGACTACGCGGCGCGCAACCCGGAGCTGTGGGCGGTCGTCGTATCGCCGTGGGTCTGCGTGCAGGAACGCTCCTGACGCGTCCGCCATGTCCGAATCCGCGTTACCGCACGGCGCCGGCACGGGCTCAGCTACGTCGGCCACTGTCACGCACCGGCGCGTCCTCGCGCTCGCATTCCCGATCGTCCTCGCGAACCTGACCCAGCCGATCCTCGGTGCCGTCGACACGGCCGTCGCCGGCCACCTCGACGGCGCGCAGTACCTCGGCGGCGTCGCGCTCGGCGGGCTGTTCTTCAATTTCGTGTTCTGGGGGTTCGGTTTCCTGCGGATGGGGACGACCGGCCTCGTCGCGCAGGCGCACGGTGCCGGCGACGCCGCCGGGATCCGCCTGAACCTGCTGCGCGCGTTGATCGTCGCATTCGCGCTCGGCGCCGCGGTGCTTGCGCTGCAGGTGCCGCTGCTGTCATTTGCGCTGTCCGCGCTCGGCGGCAGCGATGCCGTCCGCGCGACGGCGCTTGCCTACAGTCACACACGGATCTGGAGCGCGCCGTTCGCGCTCGCGAACTACGTCGTGCTCGGCTACCTGCTCGGTATGCAGCGCGTGCGGCTCGCGCTCGTCGCGCAGGTGTTCATCAATGCCGTGAACATCGGCGCCGTACTGCTCTATGTCTACGGCTTCGGCTGGGGCATCGCCGGCATCGGCGCCGCGACCGCCACCGCGGACGCATGCGGTTTCGCGCTCGGCGCATGGATGCTGTGGCGGCTGCGACCGCGCGGCCTTGCGCCGATCGTCGCGCGTGCGCTCGCCGACCGCGTCGCGCTCAAGCGGTTGATCGCGCTCAATCGCGACATCTTCCTGCGCACGCTGTGCCTGCTCGGCGCATTCGGCTGGTTCGCGCACCTCGGTGCGAAACAGGGCGATGCGACGCTCGCGGCGAACGCACTGCTGCTGAATTTCCAGACGTTCATGGCGTACGGCCTCGACGGCTTCGCCCATGCGGCCGAGGCACTCGTCGGTGCGGCGGCCGGCGCGCGCGACCGCCGCGCGTTCCGGCAGGCCGTGCGCGTCACGCTGTTCTGGTCGGCGCTCGGCGCGCTGCTGTTCGCGCTCGTGTACTGGGCCGCCGGCGGCTGGATCATCGCGCGCCTGACCGATCAGGCCGAGATCCGCGACGTGGCGCTGCGCTACCTGCCGTGGGCCGCGATTTCCCCGATCGTGTCGGTCTGGGGCTTCCTGCTCGACGGCGTCTTCATCGGCGCCACGCAGACGCAGTCGCTGATGCGCGCGATGGTCGCGTCATTCTCGATCTTTGTCGTGGCCACGCTCGCTGCCGTCGGCACGTTCGGCAATCACGGTCTCTGGTTCGCGCTGCTGCTGTTCATGGCCGCACGCGGCGCGACGCTGGCGCGCTACCTGCCGGGGCTGTTGCGGCACATCGGCACCGACGCGCCCGCGGCCCGCGCCTGACGGCGGGCCGAACCGGCCGTTACTGCACGGGTTTCGGCGGCGGCGCGTCGAGCATCGACGGCGGCGTCATGTCGGTCGGCACGCCGTGATAGTCGGCCGGATCTTCCGGCGGATGGCCGCGACGGGCCTGGTGCGGATCGCTGGTACAGGCGGCGAGGAAAGATGCGGCCAGCACGGCCAGCACGAAACGGGTCATCGGGTATGGCTCCGGAAATCGGCGCGCCCATCGCACGCCGGGACCGCGCCGAGTCTAGCGGAAATCGGGCTTCGGAGTCGTGCCGCGCATGTCCTACTATGTACGCATGGCGCTGTGCCGTGGAAAGGAGGCTGCCATGTCGTCTGAAGAAATTGCCGGCCTGATCGGTCTGATTGTCGGTCTGATGGTGCTCGTCGCCCTGTCGTTCTTCGAGTCGCGCGAATACAAGCGCAGCCATGGCGGCGAAGGGATGATCCATCACTGGATGGCCGAACACCACTTGCTCGACTGGCGGCGCAAGCACTAAGCCCGCCGCTGCCGTCCGGCCCCTCCCCGGGCCATTCGCGAACGTGCCGTCCCGCGGCACGGTGGTAATCGCGTATCGCCGAAATTAACAGGGTTCGATTCACGCACGTTGGTCAGATGGACCAACGCCGCCGCGCGGCTGAGGCCACGCGACGGCGTTCGCTTGCGCGCGCCCGGAGGCGCGATGCGGTTCGGACGGCTCAGCCCAGGAAGTGGCGGGCGTAGCGCGCGTTGATGTCGGACAGTCGGAACAGCGTCAGGAAATCCGCGCAGTTGAAGTCGGGATCCCAGGCCGGTGCACCGCAGATCTTCGCGCCGAGACGCAGGTAACCCTTGATCAGCGGCGGCGGCGCCACGACGGTGCCCGTCTGCAGTTCGTCGACCGGCAGGGCCGTGTGCGGGAACGCGCGATACTCGGGCGCCGTCAGCGAGCCGGCCGACAGCGACTGGTACAGGTTCGCCGCATAGTGGCCGCCGTCGGCCATCGACACGCTCGCGCAGCCGAGCATCGTCTCGTAGCCGTTCTGCATCATGTACGCGCCAAGGCCGCCCCACAGCGCCATGATGACGGCGCCGCTGCGGTAGTCGCTGTGCACGCACGAGCGGCCGACCTCGACCATCTTGCCGCGCAGGTGCGTGAGGCGCGACAGGTCGAATTCGCCTTCGGCGTACAGGCGGCCGACCCGCGCCGCCTGGTGCGGCGGCAGCACGCGGTACGTACCGACGACTTTCAACGTGTCGAGATCGCGAACCAGCAGATGGTCGCAGTACGCATCGAACGGATCGACATCGAGACCGGAGGGGCCGCTGACCTGCGCGCCCATCTCTTCGGCGAACACGCTGTAACGCAGGCGCTGGGCTTCGCGCAATTCGTCTTCGGTACGCGCCCACGCGGCGCGCAGGCGATACTCCGATGTGACGGTTTCAGCAGCGCGCGGCAGGTGGCGCCGCGACGTGTCGAGGGGCAGCGAGGCAAAAGGGAGCGTAGGCGTCGGCAGTTCTCGCATTAGGCTTTCCTGGTCGTAAGGAATAGGACGACATGCCCGCCAATGTAGTAATCGGCCGTGACCGTCATGTGGCACGACCATGTCCTTTCAATGACGTGTCGCCGAATTGACTTTAGCAGAAAGCTTGCGAAACCGTATGATGAATCCCTGCAAGGCGCTTCAGGCGGGCCTCACACCAGGTCGGGCGTCAATACCGCCCGCAGCACGGCCTGCCGGCTGCCGTCACGCGTGCGGCTCGCGAGCCACACGATTCCGCCCTTCTTGACGCTCCAGCTGTCGTCGTCGCCGGCGATCAGCTGCGCGGCGACGCTGCCGAGCGTCGGCTGATGCCCGACGATCACGACCGTCGGCGCGATGCCTTCCGGCCAGCCGGCCGCCGCCAGCACGTCGTCGACACTGCCGCCCGGCGCGAGCGCGTCGACCGTCCGGTACTGGTCGGTCAGCGCCTCGACGGTCTGCACGGTGCGGGCCGCCGGGCTCGCGAGGATCACGGCATTCGTCTCGAGCCGGCCACGCAGCCATTTGGCCATCGCTTGCGCGTCCTTGCGGCCCCGAACGGTCAACTGGCGCGCGAGATCGCTCGTCGCGTAGTCTTCGGCTTCGGCGTGGCGCCACAGGATCAGGTTCATCATGATGTTCTCCTTGCTTCGGCGAGCGGCTCCGCGCCCATGCGTCCGGGCCGGCCGATTACCGTGCGAATTGTCGCAAATTCGGCCGGTTCGCCGCCGCGGCATTTACCCGCATATCGCAATTGACCTGATCATTCATTCAACGCTATACTCTTTGGCTTGTCGGAGCGTAGCGCAGCCTGGTAGCGCATCTGATTTGGGATCAGAGGGTCGTAGGTTCGAATCCTATCGCTCCGACCAAAGGAATCAAGGGGTTACGGTTAAACACCGTAGCCCCTTTTCCATTTCCGGGCCCTTGAAACGTCGATCGGGATTCTCGCCGCGCCTCAATCCATTGTAGGGTTCCATTGGGGCATCGAAGCTACAACGCCCCTCTCCGGCGGACACTTTTCGGCGGTCAGCGCGAAGCAAACGGCTGACGGCCTTTCGCTTTCAATGCGGCATTGATATCAGCCCGCGTATTCACGGTACGGCCGTTCACCACGCAATCCGATTGCACGGGCCTGGCGCCGGCAGCAAATCCGACACCCCCGAGATTGATCGCCACCCATCGCGGATCACGCTTTTCCAGCGCGAACGTCATGATCCCGGCCTGGTCGTCCGTCGATATCAAGCCGCCGTCCTGATCCGCCAATGCAACGCACAAGAACGCGGCGTCACGGTCCTTCACCAGATCGACCACGACATAGCGATAGTCCTTCAGGTTCGAATTGCTGTCGTTCAGCCGATGGACGGCTGCCAGTATCTGCGCGCGGTCGGGGTCGCTCTTGTCGAGATCGCGGGCATGCGCCGCGGTAACCGAGGTCACGGCCAGGATCAACGCGCATGCGGCATGTGCGGATAGCTTCATCATCGAAAAGGTTCGTGGAAAGACCAGCTGGAAATAATCGAAGTTCGTCTGGCCAGCCCGTCGGGTTGCCGACGCGATACAGGCCAACGAGCCGCCCGCAGCCCGCACACGACACGGGCCGGAACACGCGATAATGCGCGTGGACAACCCGCCTCCGCGCATGAAAAACAACATTCTCAAGATCGCCCTCTGCGCATCCCTGCTCGCACTGGCAACCTCCGGCTCCGCGTCGGCCAAGGCGCTCGACGACGCGCTCGACTGCCATTCGACCGGCCACAAGTTCGTCGCGCCGCTGCTCGCCGCCGGCGACATCCAGTCGGAGCCGATGCACGTCGAATCGAACTCGGTCAACGCATTCCGCACGAGCCACTCGCTGACGGCGTACGGCTTCGGCGTGTATGTCGTACTCGGATACCAGGCGAACGACCCGATCTTCCGCACGGGCGACGGCACGCCGATCGGCGACTGGGCCTACGGCGTCGTGGTGCGCGGCACGAAGAGCGCGGTGGAAGAAGCCGTGCGCAAGGCAGGCAGCGACGCGACCGTCAGGCAGGCGTTTCCGTTCCTGACCGCGATCGTCTGCTCGTCGGACTAAGCGGCCGCCGGGACGCCCGAACGGCCATCCAGAGGGGCAGCAAGCCCTCCTGCTGCCCGGCCGCTCCCGGCCCCGCCAGCAACCTTTTACGCGCCGGTGTACACCACGCGATACGGGATACCGACCTTCTCCCACTCGGCCGCCTCCTGGCTGAGGCTGTAGTCGGTCAGCGGGTTCTGCTCGACCCACGCGCTCGGCAGGCGCACTTCATAGCCGCCCTTCTTCATCTGCGAAACGGAAATGTCCGGCAGCCCCGCATCGGTCCGGCGCCGGCACAGCAATGCCGCGAGCCGCAGGCAGAACAGCAGCGGCCACTCGACCTCGCGCGCCTGCGACAGCTTGCCGAGCTTGCCTGCGTGACCGAGCACGAGCGCGGCGAGGCGCGCCTGGTCGGTACGCGAAAAACCCGGCATGTCCGCGTTGCTCGCGATATAGGACGAATGCTTGTGATACGCGCTGTGCGAGATCGACAAGCCGATCTCGTGCAACGCGGCCGACCAGCCGAGGAACATCCGCCCTTCCTCGCGTGCTTCGTCGTCGGCTTCCTCGAGTTCATCGTAGAAACGCACCGCCAGCGCGCCGATCCGCTCGGCCTGCGCGCGATCGACACCGTAGCGGCGCGTAAAGCCCTCGACGGTCACCGCACGCATGTCCTCGTGCTGCGTCCGGCCGAGCAGGTCGTACAGCACACCGAGGCGCAGCGCGCCGTCGGTCGTATCGACGTAGTCGACACCCAGCTCCTCGAACACCGCGAGCATGATCGCAAGGCCGCCCGCGAGCACCGGCACGCGGTCGGGCTTCAGCGCGATCAGCTTCAGCCGGTTGACGTTCTCCGACTTGATCAGCGCACGCTTCAGGCGCTCGAGGCCGCCGCGCGAAATGCCGTGCGTGATGCCCGGATCGTTGAAGCCGTTCGCCTCGACGAGCTCCGCGAGTGCGCGCGCGGTGCCGGACGAGCCGATCGCCTGATCCCACCCGGCCTTCTTGTACTCGCTTGAGATGATCTGGATCTCGCGCTTGGCCGCGAGTTCGGCCTGCCGCATCGTGTATTCGTCGACGTTGCCGGCCGGGAAGAAGGTGCGGCTGTGGCTCACGCAGCCGATATAGAGACTCTCCATCACGATCGGCGTGTAGTGCGAGCCGATGATGAATTCGGTCGAGCCGCCGCCGATGTCGACGACGAGCCGCTTGCCGGCGCTCGCCGGCACCGAGTGCGCGGCGCCCGCATAGATCAGGCGCGCTTCTTCGCGGCCCGCAATCACTTCGATCGGGAAACCGAGCGCCGCTTCGGCCTCACCGAGAAATTCGCCCGCGTTCTTCGCGACACGCAGCGTGTTGGTTGCCACCGCGCGCACATGGTCGGGATGGAAATCGCGCAGGCGCTCGCCGAACCGCTTGAGCGCCTCCCAGCCACGCTCCTGCGACGCCCGATCGAGCATCTTGTCGCTCGACAGGCCGGCGGCCAGCCGGACGGGCTCGCGCAGCGCGTCGACGGGATAGATCTGGCTGCCCGCCGACGTTTCCTCGACGCGACCGACGATCAGCCGGAAGCTGTTCGAGCCGAGATCCACGGCAGCCAGCAAGTGGGGGGTTGTAACCATCAGAAGGGGGCTCCGTGCGCGTTCTCCCGCGGCAGCCGGTGCGACAGCCATGGGCGATCAATCAAAGGCGACATTTTAAGCGTGGAACGCTTGCCATTGCCACGCTTCACGGGCATGCACACTGCTCGTTTGCATATCGTCGAAACATTTATGAGACGAAACGGTTACAGCGTAGAATTTCCCGATATAAATACACCCGTGTCATCAGCACGTCATCGTACCGTGAGAGTTTCCGAGCGTCCTTTCGAATCATCGCCCGAATCACCCCCTACTCTGCCGATGTCCGTCCGTTACCCGCTTCTCAATCGTGAACTCGGCATCCTCGGCTTCAACGAGCGCGTGCTGGCCCAGGCAGCCGATCCTCAAGTCCCGCTGCTCGAGCGCCTCCGCTTCATCTGCATCACCAGCAGCAACCTCGACGAATTCTTCGAAGTCCGGATGGCCGGCCTGCAGGAGCAGATCCGCGACAACCCCGGCGCGCTGACGCCCGACGGCATGTCGTTACAACATGCTTACGATCTCGTCGTCGAACGCGCGCAGCGGCTCGTCCATCGACAGTACACGCTGCTGCACGAAACCGTGCTGCCCGCGCTCGAACAGGAAGGCATCTACTTCCATGCGAGCGACACGTGGAACGACGAGCAGCTCGAATGGGCGCGGCGCTACTTCCTCGACGAGCTGCTGCCCGTGCTGACGCCGATCGGCCTCGATCCTGCCCACCCGTTCCCGCGCGTGCTGAACAAGAGCCTGAACTTCGTCGTCGAGCTCGAAGGCCGCGACGCATTCGGCCGCCAGGCCGTGATGGGCATCGTGCAGGCGCCGCGCGCGCTGCCGCGCGTCGTGCGCATGCCGCACGCGCTGTCGGGCTTCGAGCACGGCTTCGTGCTGCTCAGCTCGTTCATGCAGTGCTTCGTCGGCGAACTTTTCCCGCAACTCGTCGTGAAGAGCTGCAACCAGTTCCGTATCACGCGCAACAGCGAGCTGTTCGTCGACGAAGACGAAATCACGAACCTGCGCGTCGCGCTGCAGGGCGAACTGCCCGCGCGACACCTCGGCAACGCGGTGCGCCTCGAGGTGTCGGCCGACACGCCGCCGCACATCGTGCGACGCCTGCTCGTGGAAAGCGAACTCGGCGAGAAGGACTGCTATCGCGTGGCCGGATCGGTGAACCTCGTGCGACTGATGCAGATTCCCGATCTCGTCGACCGCCCCGACCTGAAGTTCACGCCGTTCACCGCGTCGACCCCGGCCGCGATCACGAACACGCCGACGATGTTCGACGCGATCGACAACGGCGACATCCTGCTGCACCACCCGTACGAGAGCTTCCAGCCGGTGCTCGAACTGCTGCAGCAGGCTGCGAGGGATCCGAGCGTCGTCGCGATCAAGCAGACGATCTACCGCACCGGCACCGATTCGCCGCTGATGGACGCGCTGATGGAAGCCGCGCGCAACGGCAAGGAAGTGACCGTCGTCGTCGAGTTGCTCGCGCGCTTCGACGAGGAAACCAACATCAACTGGGCGTCGCAGCTCGAAGCCGTCGGCGCGCATGTCGTATACGGCGTGGTCGGCCACAAGTGCCACGCGAAGATGATGCTGATCGTGCGGCGCGTCGTGCAGGCCGGCAAGGCGTCGCTGCGCCGCTACGTGCACCTCGGCACCGGCAACTACCACCCGCGCACGGCACGCCTCTACACCGACTTCGGGCTGATGACGGCCGACCAGAAGATCTGCGAGGACGTCCATCACGTGTTCCAGCAACTGACCGGCATCGGCGGCGAACTCACGCTGCACGAACTGTGGCAGTCGCCGTTCACGCTGCATCCGCGCATCATCGACGCGATCCGCGCGGAGATCGACAATGCACGCGCCGGCAAGCGCGCGCGCGTCGTCGCGAAGATGAACGCGCTGCTGGAGCCGACGGTGATCGCCGCGCTGTACGAAGCGTCGCAGGCCGGCGTCAAGGTCGACCTGATCGTACGCGGTGTCTGCGCGCTGAAGCCCGGCGTGCCGGGGCTGTCGGACAACATCACCGTGCGCTCGATCGTCGGCCGCTTCCTCGAGCATCACCGGATCTACTATTTCCACGCGAACGGCGCCGAGGACGTCTATCTGTCGAGCGCCGACTGGATGGACCGCAACCTGTTCCGCCGCGTCGAAGTCGCGTTCCCGGTTCGCGATCGCAAGCTCAAGCGGCGCGTGATCGCCGAAGGCCTGTCGGTGTGCCTCGGCGACAACCAGTCGGCGTGGCTGATGCACAGCGACGGCCACTACCGCCGGCGCCGCGCGGGCAAGACGATCCGCAACGCGCAACTCGGGTTGCTCGGGAAGTTCTGCTCCTGATCCGGCAGCGCGGCGCGAGTGGCGCGCCGCATCGCCATAAAAAAACGCAGCCCGCGGGCTGCGTTTTTTTATGGCGGAGCCGACAGGCCGCCGCTCGCCGGGCGAGCGACGGATGCCGTTACGCGATCACGCCTCGTACGCGGCCGGCCGGATCGCGATGATGCGCGAGCCCGGGAACCGCGCGGTGAACGTGCTGCCGCGTCCTTCCTCGCTCTGCACGTACAGATGCGCGTCGTGCCGCTGCAGCACGTGCTTGACGATCGCAAGCCCGAGCCCCGTGCCGCCCGTATCGCGCGAACGGCTGCGGTCAACGCGATAGAAACGTTCGGTGAGCCGCGGCAGGTCGGCGGCCGGGATGCCGAAGCCGCTGTCCGTGACGGAAAACACGCCCTGCGCGCCTTCGCGCCGCCACGTCACGACGATCTTGCCCCCTTCCGGCGTATAGCGAATCGCGTTGGTGACGAGATTCGCGAACGCGCTGAACAGCTCCGTCTGCGCACCGGTGACACCGAGCGTCTCGTCGATCGAGAACGCGATGTCGTGATGCCCGTTCGACAGCGTCTGCGCGTCTTCCTTCAGATGGTCGAACACGGCGCGCATGTCGATCGCGCGATCGAGCGGCGGCTTGCTCTCGCCCTCCAGCTTCGCGAGCACCAGCAGGTCGGTCACGATGTGCCGCATCCGCGATGCCTGCTGCTCCATCATCTCGAGATAACGTGCACGGTCTTCCTCGTTCAGCGGCAGCTCGCGCATCGTCTCGAGGAAACCCGACAGCACGGTGAGCGGCGTCTTCAGCTCGTGCGACACGTTCGCGACGAAGTCACGCCGCATTGCATCGGTACGCTCGAGCTCCGTGATGTCCTGCGTGAGCAGCAGCTTGCGATTCTCGCCATACGGAAACACCTGCACTTCCAGCACGTTCTGCCGCGAATCGCCCATGCCCCGCATCACGAGCGTCTCGTCGTAATGCTGCGCGTTCAGATAGCGGACGAACTCGGGATGGCGTACCAGGTTGGTGATGTGCTGGCGCAGGTCGCGCTTCGCATCGAGGCCGAAGTGAACCTCGGCGATCGCATTGCACCACTCGATCTGGTCGTGGTCGTCGAGCATCGCGACGCCGTTCGGCGACGCCTGGATCGCCTGGATGAAGCGCGAATGCTGCTGCTCGACCTGACGCACCTGCGCATGCCACTGCTTCGCGAGCTTGTGCAAACGATAGTAGATCTCGCCCCAGATGCCCGGCGCACTCGGCACCTCGCCATAGACCGGCGCATCGAGCAGCCGCCACAGACGCTGCGTATGAAAGGTGCTGAAAAAGCCCTGCGCGATCAGCATCACGACCACGAACACGAGGCCCGCGGTCGGGCCGGCGAAGACGCCGACCAATACGCCGATCAGCACGAGCAGCACGAGCGACACCAGAAAGCGCGCCCAGATGATGTTCATGATTCAGCGCCCGAAAGAATGAACGGCATGCCGTGGCACACGGCATGCGGGGATACGTTACGCGTGCTTGGCGAGCCGGTAGCCGCTGCCGCGCACGGTCTCGATCATCGCATCGCAGCCGGCCGGTTTCAAGGCCGCGCGCAATCGTTTGATGTGCACGTCGACAGTGCGCTCCTCGACGAACACGTGGTCGCCCCACACCTGGTCGAGCAGTTGCGTGCGGCTGTGCACGCGCTCCGGATGCGTCATGAAGAAATGCAGCAGGCGGAACTCGGTCGGACCGAGATCGAGCTTGATCTCGTTGCCTTCTCCGTGCGCGGCGACGCGATGCGTGGCCGGGTCGAGGCGCAGCCCGTTGATCGACACGACGTCCTCGGTCAGCTGCGGCGCGCGGCGGCGCAGCACGGCCTTGATCCGCGCCATCAGCTCCTTCGGCGAGAACGGCTTCGTCACGTAGTCGTCCGCGCCGATTTCGAGGCCGAGCACCTTGTCCTGCTCGTCGCCGCGTGCAGTCAGCATGATGATCGGGATGTGCTTGGTCCGTTCGTTGTTGCGCAGGTCGCGCGCGAACGCGATACCGGATTTGCCCGGCAGCATCCAGTCGAGCAGCACGAGATCGGGCAGCACGTCGCTGATCAGGTTTTGCGCCTGTTCGGCGTTGTACGCCCGAATCGGGCAGTGACCGGCGTGCTGGAGATTCACCGAGATCAGTTCGGAAATCGCGGGCTCATCTTCAACGACGAGTATGTTGCTGGGCATCGGCACCTCTATTCTTCCTATACGGAGTCGATTAACTGTTGGCTTCGCGATCGAGCGTGTCGCGCGGCTGGTGCCGCACGTCCGTGCCCTTCACGATGTAGATGATGAACTCGGCGATGTTCTTCGCGTGGTCGCCGATCCGCTCGATCGCCTTCGCGATGAACAGGTATTCCAGGCCGACCGAGATCGTGCGCGGATCTTCCTGCATGTACGACACGAGCTTGCGCACGAATGCACGGAATTCCAGGTCGATTTCCTTGTCGTCCTTGACGATCTGCGCGGCAGCCACCGTATCGAGACGCGCAAACGCGTCAAGCGCGCGGCGCAGGATCGTCACGGCCATTTCGCCCGACACCTTGATCTCGGCGATGTTGACCGTGCGTGCGGCCGGCTCGTCGACCAGGCGGCGCACGCGCTTCGCGATCTTCTCGGCCTCGTCGCCTGCGCGCTCGAGGTTCGTAATCGTTTTCGAAATCGACATCAAAAGACGCAGGTCACGCGCGGCAGGCTGCCTCAGCGCGATGATGTTGCCGCATTCCTGATCGATGTCGACTTCCATCGTGTTCAGGACTTCTTCGTTCGTGATCACCTTCTCGGCCGCGTCGCGATCGAAATCGTTCAACGCGTGCATCGCGCCGACGATCTGCGACTCGACGAGCCCGCCCATTTCCAGCACTTTCGACGACACGGCATTCAGGTCCGCGTCGAACTGGCTCGACAGATGTTTATCCGACATGGCTGTTGTTCTCCGTCATCAACCGAAGCGGCCGGTGATGTAGTCTTCCGTTTCCTTGCGCACCGGCTTGATGAAGATCTTTTCGGTCTCACCGAATTCGATCAGCTCGCCCAGGTACATGTAGGCCGTGAAATCCGAGCAGCGTGCGGCCTGCTGCATGTTGTGCGTGACGATCACGACCGTGTAGTCGCTCTTCAGCTCCGCGATCAGTTCCTCGATGCGGCCGGTCGAGATCGGGTCGAGCGCCGAGCACGGTTCGTCGAGCAGCAACACTTCCGGACGAATCGCGATGCCGCGCGCGATACACAGACGCTGCTGCTGGCCGCCCGAGAGGCCGTAGCCGCTCTGGTTCAGCTTGTCCTTCACTTCGTTCCACAGCGCGGCCTTCGTGAGCGCCCACTCGACGCGATCGTCCATTTCCGAGCGCGTGAGCTTTTCGAACATCTTCACGCCGAACGCGATGTTGTCGTAGATCGACATCGGGAACGGGGTCGGCTTCTGGAACACCATGCCGATCCGCGCGCGCAGCAGCGAGATGTCGCGCTTCGTCGTCAGCAGGTTCTCGCCGTCCATCAGGATTTCGCCTTCGGCGCGCTGCTCCGGATAGAGCGCGAACATCTTGTTGAACGTGCGCAGCAGCGTCGACTTGCCGCAGCCCGACGGGCCGATGAACGCCGTCACCTTCCCTTCGGGAATGCTCAGGTTGATGTTCTTCAGCGCATGGAACTTGTTGTAGAAGAAGTTGAGGTTGTTGACCTCGATCTTCGCGTTCAGCGGCTCGAGCGGACGGCCGTGCGCCGCATCTTGCGTGCCGGCGGGCGCTGCGGTGCGCTCGACGGGATTCAGGTGGCTTTCTGCCATATTCATCGGATTGCTCCGCCGTTACTTTTTCGAGAAGATCGAGCGCGCCAGAACGTTGAGTCCCAGCACCCCGAGCGTAATCAGGAACACGCCCGCCCATGCGAGCGACTGCCATTCGGCGAACGGGCTCATCGCGAACTTGTAGATCGTGACGGGCAGGTTCGCCATCGGCTGGCTCATGTCCCACGAGAAGAACTGGTTCGACAACGCGGTGAACAGCAGCGGCGCCGTTTCGCCGGCGATCCGCGCGATGGCGAGCAGCACGCCCGTGATGATCCCGCCGACCGAGGCGCGCAGCGTGATCTTCAGCACCATGCGCCACTTCGGCGTGCCGAGCGCGAAGGCCGCTTCGCGCAGCGCGTTCGGCACGAGCTTCAGCATGTTCTCGGTCGTGCGGATCACGATCGGAATCTGCAGCAGCGCGAGCGCGATCACGCCGGCCCAGCCCGAGAAGCGCCCCGACTTCGCGACGACGATCGCGTACACGAACAGGCCGATGACGATCGACGGCGCGGACAGCAGGATGTCGTTGATGAAGCGGATCGTGCTCGCCAGCAGGTTCTTCTGGCCGTATTCGGCGAGATAGACGCCCGCGAGGATGCCGATCGGCGTGCCGACCAGCGTGCCGAAACCGCACAGCAGCAGGCTGCCGACGATTGCGTTCGCGAGACCGCCGCCTTCCGTGTTCGGGGCCGGCGTCGATTCGGTGAACAGCTGCAGCGACAGGCCACCGATGCCGAGATGCACCGTCGTGTAGAGAATCCACACGAGCCACAGCAGGCCGAAGGCCATCGCGCCGAGCGACGCGGTCAGCGCGATCGCGTTGACGGCCTTGCGCTTGCGCTGCAGGCGGTTGCGCATCGCGTCGAGCACGGCGCCGTCCGGCCCCGGGAAATTCATGATGGGCTCGCTCATTTCTTGCCCTCTCCCTTCTCGAGACGAAGCAGCAGCAGTTTGGAGATGGTCAGCACGATGAACGTGATCACGAACAGGATCAGGCCCAGTTCCATCAGGGCGGACGTATGCAGGCCCGGCTGCGCTTCTGCGAATTCGTTCGCGAGCGCCGACGTGATGCTGTTACCCGGCGCGAACAGCGACACGCTGTCGAGCAGGTTCGTGTTGCCGATCACGAAGGTCACGGCCATCGTCTCGCCGAGTGCGCGGCCGAGGCCGAGCATCACGCCGCCGATCACGCCGGTCTTCGTGTAGGGCAGCACGACCTTCCACATCACTTCCCAGGTCGTGCAGCCGATGCCGTATGCCGATTCCTTCAGCAGCACGGGCGTGACTTCGAACACGTCGCGCATCACCGATGCGATGTACGGGATGATCATGATCGCGAGGATCACGCCCGCGGCGAGGATGCCGATACCGATCGGCGGGCCGGCGGTCAGCGGGCCGAGAATCCACACGTCCTTGAACAGACGGCCGAGCGGCTTCTGGAAATATTCCGCGAAGATCGGCGCGAACACGAGCAGGCCCCACATGCCGTAGACGATCGACGGAATCGCAGCGAGCAGCTCGATCGCGATGCCGAGCGGACGGCGCAGCCACACGGGCGACAGCTCGGTGAGGAACAGCGCGATGCCGAAGCTGACCGGCACGGCGATGACGAGCGCGATGAGCGACGTCACGATCGTGCCGTAGATCGGCACGAGCGCGCCATAGATGTCCGAGTTGGGATCCCACTCGGATTGCCACAGGAATCCGAGGCCGAACTTCTGGATGGTCGGCATCGACGCGATGATCAGGGAAACGATGATCCCGCCGAGCAGCAGCAGGGTCACGATGGCGGCCAGCCGTGCAAGACCGCCGAATACGACATCCCCGAGGCGGCTCGGCGCGCGTTGCTGCGCAACGTCGGCGGACCGTGAGGACGTATAGGAAATATCAGACATGGGTGCCTGCTTTTGATTGCCGGACGCCGTAACGCCCGGCTTTACCGCACACACTGCCCGACCTGCACGGCCGGGCAGCGAACCGCTGCAATACTTACTCGGCGGCGACCGACTTGCCCGAAGCGTCCGTCACCTTGGCCTTCCACTGCTTGCGGATTTCCACTTCGACTGCCGGCGGCAGCGAGATGTAGTCGAGGCTGTCAGCAGCCTTCTCGCCGTTCTTGAACGCCCAGCTGAAGAACTTCAGCGTTTCCGCGCCCTGCTCCGGCTTGTCCTGCTTCGCGTGCAGCAGCACGAACGTCGCGCCGACGACCGGCCATGCTTCCTTGCCCGGCTGGTTCGTCAGGATCTGGTAGAACGACTTCGACCAGTTCGCGCCTGCGGCAGCGGCCTTGAACGTTTCCGTCTTCGGCTCGACCACCGTGCCCGTCGAGTTCTTCAGGGCCGTGTAGATCATGTTGTTCTTCTTCGCGTACGCCCATTCGACGTAGCCGACTGCGCCCGGCAGGCGCTGCACGAAGGCTGCGACGCCGTCGTTGCCCTTGCCGCCCGTGCCCGTCGGCCAGTTGACCGTCGTGCCTTCGCCGACCTTCGACTTCCACTCGTCGTTGACCTTCGACAGGTAGTTCGTCCAGATGAAGCTCGTGCCCGAACCGTCAGCGCGGCGAACCACGGCGATGTCCGTGTCCGGCAGCTTGACCTTCGGGTTCAGCGCGGCGATCGCCGGGTCGTTCCACTTCTTGATCTTGCCGAGGTAGATGTCGCCGAGCACCGGGCCCGACAGCGTCAGTTCACCGGCCTTCACGCCCGGCACGTTGATGACCGGCACCACGCCGCCGACCACCGTCGGGAACTGGAACAGGCCTTCCTTCGCGAGCTCGTCATCCTTCAGCGGAGCGTCCGAACCGGCAAAATCGACCGTCTTCGCGACGATCTGCTTCAGGCCGCCCGACGAACCGATACCTTGGTAGTTGACCTTCGCGCCGCCGGTCTGCTGGTAGTCAGCAGCCCATTTCGTATAGATCGGCATCGCGAACGTGCTGCCTGCGCCCGTGATGTCGGCAGCGTGAGCGGCGACGGCGAAAAGCGCGCCAGCCAGGCCGGCAATCGCGGTTTGCATCAATTTCATGAGACCTCCAGTGTGTGAGCGGATGACTACGGCACCGCGAAGGTTAGGGGCTCCTCATGACGGTAATGTGACAATCGATGAAACTGGCGTGACAGTAACATGACTGGTTGAAAGGGAGTATCGGGTGCGGCGCACGCGGCGCCCGGACGGCGCCGGAACGGCGATGGCGGCAAGAATTGCCGGCCAGGAAGGGACGGAATGACGACCCGTTTCACATGGGTGCGAGCGGATGGTAGCGCAGCATCTGCGGGACGGAAAGCACCGCCCGTGGCTCACCCGACATCAGGGGTTCGACGATTTTTCGACCCCGGCATGCGGTGATCGATGCACGCTTCTTATAGGTAGCGCAAACCTTTGCGTCTGACGAAATCGCGGCGCCCCGAAGGCGCCGCATGCCGGTTCACCGGGGCGCCGGCGCGCGGGCGCTTGACCGCCGCGCGCCGGGCATGCGCGTCAGGTTGTCGCAGCACGCACCGCGTCGGCAATCGCCTCCGCATGGCGGACCGCATCGGCCGCCTGCTGCGCTTCGACCATCACGCGCAGCACGGGCTCCGTGCCCGATGCACGGATCAGTACGCGGCCGCTGCCGGCGAGTGCGGCTTCGGCTGCCTCGATCGCGGCGCGAATCGACGTGCTGCCCTTCCAGTCGGCGCCCGGCTTCATCCGCACGTTGATCAGCTTCTGCGGGAACAGCGTGACGCCGTCGAGCATCTGCGCGAGCGTCTCGCCGCTGCGCTTGAGCGCGGCCAGCACGAGCAGCGCCGACACGATGCCGTCGCCGGTCGAGTGCCGGTCGAGCGACAGGATGTGGCCCGAGCCTTCCGCGCCGAGCTGCCAGCCATGCTCGCGCAACTGTTCGAGCACGTAGCGATCGCCGACCGCCGCACGGACGAACTTCACGCCCGCGCGCTGCAGCGCGACTTCGACGGCGAGATTCGTCATCAGCGTGCCGACCGCGCCTTCGACCTTGCCGTCGGTCGCGATCCGGTCCTTCACGAGCACGTAGAGCAGCTCGTCGCCGTTGTACAGGCGGCCGGTCGCGTCGACGACCTGCAGGCGGTCCGCATCGCCGTCGAGCGCAATGCCGAGATCGGCGTGGTTCGCGCGCACCGCGCGCACCAGTGCGTCCGGCGAGGTCGCGCCGACACCGTCGTTGATGTTGAAGCCGTTCGGCGCGACGCCGATCGGGATCACGTCCGCGCCGAGTTCGTGGAACACGTGCGGCGCGATCTGGTACGCGGCACCGTGCGCGCAGTCGATCACGAGCTTCAGCCCGCGCAGGTTGAACGCGGCCGGGAACGTGCTCTTGCAGAACTCGATGTAGCGGCCGGCCGCATCGTCAAGGCGGCGCGCCTTGCCGAGACCGTCGGACGATGCGCATTCGAGCGGCTTGTCGAGCCACGCTTCGATCTCGGCTTCGGTGTCGTCCGGCAGCTTGTTGCCGTCGGCGGAGAAAAACTTGATCCCGTTGTCGTGATACGGGTTGTGCGATGCGCTGATCACGACGCCGGCCGACAAGCGCAGCGCGCGCGTCAGGTACGCGACGCCCGGCGTCGGCATCGGGCCGGCCAGCATCACGTCGACGCCCGCCGCCGAGAACCCGGCCTCGAGCGCGGCTTCGAGCATGTAGCCCGACACGCGCGTGTCCTTGCCGATCAGCACGGTCGGGCGCGAGCCTGCCGCGACCTCGGCCGAGCTGGCCAGTACCTTGCCGGCCGCGTAGCCGAGACGCAACACGAAATCCGGTGTGATGGGTGCGTCGCCCACCGTGCCGCGAATGCCGTCCGTGCCGAAATATCGACGTCCCATGGGGTCCTTCCTCCTTCGTTTTCTGACTTATCGTTGCCGTGCGGCTTCGCGCACGGCATTCCAGATTTTCAGCGCATCGACCGTCGCCGCGACGTCGTGCACGCGCACGATCGCCGCCCCGCGCTCGACCGCGCACAATGCAGCCGCCACGCTCGCCGCGACGCGCTCCATCGGCGGCTTGCCGCCGATCACCGCGCCGAGCATCGACTTGCGCGACATGCCCGCGAGTATCGGATACGCGCGCCCGTCGGGCCGCGCGGGCGCCGTGTCCGGCAACGCGGCCAGCAGCGCATAGTTGTCGTCGACGACCGCCTTGCCGAATCCGAACCCGGGATCGACGCAGATCCGCTCCGGCGCAATCCCCGCCTCGCGCAGCGCCTGCGCGCGCGCGGCGAGAAAATCGCGCACGTCGGTCACGACGTCGCCGTAATCGGGTTCGCCGACCTGCATCGTCTGCGGCTCACCGAGCATGTGCATCGCACACAGCCCGCAGTTGCCCTCGCGCACCGCGTCGATCGCGCCCGGCTGGCGGAATCCCCAGATGTCGTTGATCAGGTCGGCGCCAGCGGCAAGCGCCGCGCGCATCACGGCCGGCTTGTAGGTATCGATCGACAACGGCACATTCAGCGGCCGCAGCGCTTCGACGAGCGGGATCACGCGCGCGAGTTCCTCGTCGAGCGGCACGGGCGGCGCGCCGGGGCGCGTCGATTCGCCGCCGATATCGAGGAGGTCGACGCCTTCGGCAATCATCCGCTCGGCCTGGCGCAGCGCATCGTCGCGCGCGAGGAAGCGGCCGCCGTCGGAGAATGAATCGGGCGTGGCGTTGAGGATCCCCATCACGAGCGGGCGTTCGAACGTCAGTTCGAAGCGGCCGCACTGGAGTGGCGCGGGAATGAATGGGGAAACAACGGAATCGGACACGAGCAACTGGCGTGAATGAATGCAAAACGGGCCGGTGTGAAGCCACACCAGCCCGTGAACGGCGCTAAAGCGCTGAAGCGGAGATTATGCCGCCGGCGAAGCAGGTGCCGGCGCGTTGCCGGGCTTCACCTCGGCGCTGCTGCCACCGCCCGACGAATCGCCGCCGACAGCCGGCGAGCTCTTCGGGGAGCGCGGCGGACGGCCCTCCATGATGTCGTTGATCTGATCGGCATCGATCGTCTCCCACTCCATCAGCGCGGCGGTCATCGCTTCGACCTTGTCGCGGTTCTCATCGAGCAGGCGGCGCGCAAGGCTGTACTGTTCGTCGAGCACGCGGCGGATTTCCGAATCGACCTTCTGCTGCGTCGCTTCCGAGATCGTGCGCGTGAAGCCACGGCCGAACGGCGATGCATCGTTCTCGTCGTCGACGTAGACCATCGGCCCGAGCGCGTCGGTCATGCCGAAACGGGCCACCATCGCGCGTGCCGTCTGCGTTGCCTTGTTGAAGTCGTCCGATGCGCCGGTGCTGACGAGGTTCATGAACAGCTCTTCCGCCACCCGGCCACCGAACAGGATCGCGAGGCGATCCATCAGGTAGTCCTTCGAGTACGTTTCGTTGTCATGCTCCGGCAGCTGCCACGTGACACCCAGCGCGCGACCGCGCGGGATGATCGTGACCTTGTGCACCGGGTCGGCCTTCGGCAACAGCTTCGCGATCACCGCGTGGCCCGACTCGTGATACGCGGTCGCGCGCTTCGCTTCCTCGCGGATCACGGCCGACTTGCGTTCCGGACCCATGAAGATCTTGTCCTTCGCGTCCTCGAAATCCTGCATTTCGACGATGCGCTTGCCGCGGCGTGCGGCAAACAGCGCAGCCTCGTTCACGAGGTTCGCGAGATCAGCGCCCGAGAAGCCCGGCGTGCCGCGTGCAATGACTGCCGCATCGACGTCGTTCGAGATCGGCACCTTGCGCAGGTGCACGCGCATGATCTGCTCGCGGCCGCGGATGTCCGGCAGGCCGACATAGACCTGACGGTCGAAACGGCCCGGACGCAGCAACGCCTTGTCGAGCACGTCCGAACGGTTGGTCGCGGCAATCACGATCACGCCCGAGTTCGCCTCGAAGCCGTCCATCTCGACGAGCATCTGGTTCAGCGTCTGTTCGCGTTCGTCGTTACCGCCGCCCATGCCGGCGCCACGATGACGGCCGACCGCGTCGATTTCGTCGATGAACACGATGCACGGTGCGTGCTTCTTCGCCTGCTCGAACATGTCGCGCACACGGGCCGCACCGACGCCGACGAACATTTCGACGAAGTCCGAACCCGAGATGCTGAAGAACGGCACCTTCGCTTCACCCGCGATCGCGCGGGCCAGCAGCGTCTTGCCGGTACCCGGGGGGCCGACGAGCAGCACGCCGCGCGGAATGCGACCGCCCAGCTTCTGGAATTTCTGCGGATCGCGCAGGAAGTCGACGAGCTCGGACACTTCTTCCTTCGCTTCGTCGCAGCCCGCGACATCGGAGAAGTTCACCGCGTTGTTGTTCTCGTCGATCAGCCGCGCTCGCGATTTGCCGAACGAGAATGCGCCGCCTTTGCCGCCTCCCTGCATCTGCCGCATCATGTAGAACCAGAACACGATGATCAGGATCGTCGGCCCGAGGTAGTACAGCGCGGACATCAGCGCGTTCGGCTCGTCATCGGCCTTGCCGCTGACCTGCACGCCGTACTTCATCAGATCGCCAACCATCCAGATGTCGCCGGGCGACACGATCTGGTACTTCTGGCCATCAGCCGGAGTGACGGTGAGGTTGCGCCCCTGAACGATGACGTTCTTGACCTTGCCGTTCTTGGCGTCGTCCATGAACTGCGAATAGGACACGCCTTCCTGGACGCGGGGCTTGTCGAACTGCTTGAACACCGTAAACAGCACCAGTGCGATCACCAGCCACACCGCTGCCTTCGAAAACATATTGTTGTTCAAAGCACCACTCCTTCACTCGTAGACGAGCGCCTACATTTTCCTTGCGGCGCCCCTCGGTCATTCTAATCCAGTCCGACCACCCTCGCCATAAGCATTGACAACCGCCGCGATAGCGCTTCGCTTGTCTGGCAAGGGCCGGAGCCCGTTTGCGGCACCTCGCTCCACATCAGCGCGGATGCTTCAGTTGCCGACCCAAAATGAACGTTTCGGACGATTTGTCGCGGGACGCCTTGGGCTTGCGCGGCGCGACGATCTTAAACTGCTGTTTGAATTTCTCGACGATCTGGCTGTAGCCGCTGCCGTGAAAGCATTTCACGAGCAACGCACCGTCCGGCTTCAGATGATTCTGCGCGAATTCGAGCGCCAGATCGCACAGATGCTCGATGCGCGCCGCGTCCGCCGAGGCCACGCCGGAGAGGTTGGGGGCCATGTCGGAAATAACAAGGTCTACCGCACGCCCTTCGAGCAATTCCTCGAGCTGGTGAAGGACTTCATCCTCGCGGAAGTCGCCCTGCAGGAAGTGGACATCGGCGATCGGCTCCATCGGCAGGATGTCGAGCGCCACGATCGTGCCGTCGATGCCGCCTTCGCGCTCCACGTCACGCTTCTTGCCCTGCGCGAGCTTGTTGCGGGCATACTGGCTCCAGCTGCCCGGCGTCGCGCCGAGGTCGACGATCACCTGGCCCGGACGGATCAGCTTGTCCTGCTCGTCGATTTCCTTCAGCTTGTACGCGGCGCGCGCGCGATAGCCCTCCCGCTGCGCCATTTTGACGTAGGGGTCGTTGATGTGGTCGTGCAGCCAGTGCTGGTTGAAGCGGTTTTTTGCCATTCGAGAGAGAGATTGCTGCTAATTGCTTCGTGAAGCCGCGCTTTTAGCGGATAATACGCGTCTTCTTCGCGCGGCTGCGGCCCCTTTTCAGGCCCATGCCGCGATTTTACGTGGTTTCGGCGCACGGCTGACGCGGTAACTTCCCGCGATCGCTATTCAGTCAGCGCGCCCTTATTTAGATTTCGACATTTCCATGCCCGCCCTTTCGCTTTCTCCCGCCGAGCGCTCCGCGCTGCGCTCCCAGGCCCATGCGCTCAAGCCCGTCGTGCTGATCGGCGCCGAAGGGCTGACCGACGCCGTGCTGAAGGAAATCAAGGTGCACCTCGACGCGCACCAGCTGATCAAGATCCGCGTGTTCGGCGACGAGCGCGACGAGCGCATCGCGATCTACGACGAGATCTGCGATCGCCTGAGCGCGGCGCCGATCCAGCACATCGGCAAGCTGCTGGTGATCTGGAAGCCCGAAGCCGCCGCAGCGGCCCCGGCTCGCGGCCGTCGTGCCGGCACGCTGCCGAGCGCTGCCGAAGTCGCCGACGACAAGAAAGGCCGCGCACCGCGCACCGTCAAGGTCGTCAAGGTGTCGCCTAACGCGAGCCCCGTGCGTCGCCCGAAGCCCACGAAGGTCGTCGTGCGCGGCAACGAGCGCGTGACGGCAGGCGGTAACGTGAAGCGCGCCAAGAAGCGCCAGGCCAGCACGAAGCGTCCGTTCCAGGACAAGTAAGCATCGGGGCGGCGCGGCTACGCCGTACCGCCACCCTGCCCGCGGGCCCGGCATCGACCGGGCCTGCGCGGCACTCGCGTCAGGCGTCGCGCGCCGGCAGACGCCAGATCAGCATCAGCCCCAGCACGCTCTCGACGAGGTAGAACACGCTCGAGACGCCGTGCAGCATTCCGAAGCGGCTCGCATACGGCGAGTTCGCGATATCGGTGCCCGCATCCATCGCGGCCACCCGCAGCGCGTTCATGAACGGCTGCAGCGCGAAATACCCGACCAGCACGCACACGACCATCGCGGCGACGATCCAGCGCACGCGGCGATAGTCGCTGCTGCCGCGCCGCACCTGCTGGTTCGACAATGCGAGCAGCAACACGCCGCACACGACACCGAGGATCGCCTCGATACGGAACAGCTGGGCGGCGACCGACCCGGCCGTCATCCGCTCCAGCGTCTTGAACAGCACGGGCGCGACCGCATACCCGATCGTCAACAGGCTGCCGACCCATACGGCCGACAGCAGACGGAACACGCGATGCGGCATCACGTCGCCCCGCTTCAGATGTAGCTGACCGAGATGATTTCGTACTCGCGCACGCCGCTCGGTGCCTGCACGGCCGCGACGTCGCCTTCGGACTTGCCGATCAGCGCGCGTGCGATCGGCGAGCTGACCGAGATCAGGCCGTGATCGATATCGGCTTCGTCGTCACCGACGATCTGATACTTGACGGTGTCGCCCGACTCGAGATCCTCGAGTTCGACGGTCGCGGCAAAGACCACGCGGCCATCTGCGTCGAGCACGGAGGGGTCGATGACCTGCGCGGCGGACAGCTTCGATTCGAGGTCGGCGATGCGACCCTCGATGAAGCCCTGCTTTTCCTTCGCAGCATCGTATTCGGCGTTTTCGGACAGATCGCCCTGTGCGCGGGCCTCCGCGATCGCGTTGATCACGGCCGGCCGCTCGACGGACTTAAGGCGCTGCAATTCATCGCGCAGGAGTTCCGCGCCACGCTTTGTCAACGGAATGGTGCTCATAAACGGCTCAATCGCTAAAAACGGCTATAAAAAAAATCACCGCGATTAAGCGCGTTTCCGATGCACTGGAAACACCGCCTAATCGCGGCACGTGTTGCTTCAACAGGTAACTGACTGCTTAGTTTAGGCGAGCGTGAAGACCTTGTAAATCATAGACTTCCAGATCCTTCAGGTAGCGCAAACCTTCGACCGCCGCGCGCGCGCCCGACATCGTCGTGTAGTACGTGACCTTGTGCGCCTGTGCGCTCATGCGGATCGAACGCGAATCGGCGATTGCCTGGCGCGTTTCGTCGACCGTCGTGAACACGAGTGCGATCTCGCCGTTCTTGATCATGTCGACGATGTGCGGACGGCCGTCCTTCACCTTGTTCACGACCTTCACCGGCACGCCGGCCGCTTCGATCGCGGCAGCCGTACCCTTCGTAGCAACGATCGGGTAGCCGAGGTCGTGCAGCATGCGCGCGACTTCGACGGCCTTCGGTTTATCCGCGTCCATCACGGTCAGCAGCACCGTGCCCGACTCCGGCAGGCGCGAACCGGCCGCGAGTTGCGACTTGAACAGCGCTTCGCCGAACGTCTGGCCGACACCCATCACTTCGCCGGTCGAACGCATTTCAGGCCCGAGGACCGGATCGACGCTCGGGAACTTGACGAACGGGAACACCGCTTCCTTCACGCTGAAGTACGGCGGCTCGACTTCCTTCGTCACGCCCTGCTGCACGAGCTTCTGGCCGACCATCGCGCGCGCCGCGATCTTCGCGAGCGGCAGGCTGGTTGCCTTCGACACGTACGGCACCGTGCGCGATGCGCGCGGGTTCACTTCCAGCACGTAGATGATGTCCTGCTTCGAACCGTCCGCCTGCGGCACCTGCTGGATCGCGAACTGCACGTTCATCAGGCCGACCACGTTCAGCGCCTTCGCCATCGCGCCCGTCTGGCGCTTCAGCTCGGCCACGGTTTCCTTCGACAGCGAGTACGGCGGCAGCGAGCATGCCGAGTCGCCCGAGTGGACGCCCGCCTGCTCGATGTGCTCCATCACGCCGCCGATGAACACGGCTTCGCCGTCGCAGATGCAGTCGACGTCGCACTCGATCGCGTCATTCAGGAAGCGGTCGAGCAGCACCGGCGAATCGTTCGACACCTTCACGGCCTCGCGCATGTAGCGCTCGAGGTCGCGCGGCTCGTGGACGATTTCCATCGCGCGGCCGCCGAGCACGTACGACGGGCGCACGACCAGCGGATAGCCGATTTCTTCCGCGAGCGCGAGCGCTTCGTCTTCGGCGCGCGCGGTGCGGTTCGGCGGCTGGCGCAGGCCGAGGTCCTGCAGCAGCTTCTGGAAGCGCTCGCGGTCTTCGGCCGCGTCGATCATGTCCGGCGACGTGCCGACGATCGGCACACCGTGCGCCTCGAGGTCGAGCGCGAGCTTCAGCGGCGTCTGGCCGCCGTACTGGACGATCACGCCGACCGGCTTTTCCTTGTCGACGATCTCGAGGACGTCTTCCAGCGTCAGCGGCTCGAAGTACAGGCGGTCGGACGTGTCATAGTCGGTCGACACCGTTTCCGGGTTGCAGTTGACCATGATCGTTTCGTAGCCGTCCTCGCGCATCGCGAGCGCCGCGTGCACGCAGCAGTAGTCGAACTCGATGCCCTGGCCGATCCGGTTCGGGCCGCCGCCCAGCACCATGATCTTCTTGTTGGTGGTCGGCTGCGCCTCGCACTCTTCCTCATAGGTCGAGTACATGTACGCGGTTTTCGTTGCGAATTCGGCCGCGCAGGTGTCGACGCGCTTGTAGACCGGGCGCACGTTGAGTTCGACGCGACGCTTGCGGACGTCTTCCGGGCTCGCGCCGAGCAGCTTCGCGAGGCGGCGGTCGGAGAAGCCGCCCTGCTTCAGGTAGCGCAGTTCGTCGAACGACAGCGACGCGAGCGTGCGGCCGCCGAGCGCCTTTTCCTTCAGGATGATCTGCTCGATCTGCTCGAGGAACCACGGATCGATCGCGGTTTCCGCGTAGATTTCCTGAGCCGTCATGCCGATGCGGAAGGCATCGCCGACGTACCAGATGCGGTCCGGGCCCGGCTCGTGGATCTCGATCGCGATCTCGTCGCGGTTGGTCGACTTCTCGTCGAGACCGTCGACGCCGACTTCGAGGCCGCGCAGTGCCTTCTGGAACGATTCCTGGAACGTGCGGCCGATCGCCATCACTTCGCCGACCGACTTCATCTGCGTGGTCAGGCGCGAATCGGCTTCGCGGAACTTCTCGAACGCGAAGCGCGGGATCTTCGTGACGACGTAGTCGATCGTCGGCTCGAACGATGCCGGGGTCTGGCCGCCGGTGATTTCGTTCTTCAGCTCGTCGAGCGTGTAGCCGACGGCCAGCTTCGCCGCGACCTTCGCGATCGGGAAGCCGGTGGCCTTCGAGGCGAGCGCCGACGAACGCGACACGCGCGGGTTCATTTCGATGACGACCATGCGGCCGTCCTTCGGGTTGATCGAGAACTGCACGTTCGAGCCGCCCGTGTCGACGCCGATCTCGCGCAGCACCGCGAGCGATGCGTTACGCAGGATCTGGTATTCCTTGTCGGTGAGCGTCTGCGCCGGCGCGACCGTGATCGAGTCGCCGGTGTGCACGCCCATCGGGTCGAGGTTCTCGATCGAGCAGACGATGATGCAGTTGTCGGCGCGGTCGCGCACGACTTCCATCTCGTATTCCTTCCAGCCGAGCAGCGATTCTTCGATCAGCAGCTCGCGCGTGGGCGACAGATCCAGGCCGCGCCTGCAGATCTCTTCGAACTCTTCGCGGTTGTAGGCAATGCCGCCGCCCGAGCCGCCGAGCGTGAACGACGGACGGATCACGACCGGGTAGCCGCTGCCGCCGGTGAGCGCCATGATCTCGGCGTGCACCTGGGTCGCTTCTTCCATCGAGTGCGCGACGCCCGACTTCGCGGAACCGAGACCGATCTTGGTCATCGCGTCCTTGAACTTCTGGCGGTCTTCCGCCTTGTCGATCGCTTCCGGCGACGCGCCGATCAGCTCGACGCCGAACTTCTCGAGCACGCCGTGGTGGTGCAGGTCGAGCGCGCAGTTCAGCGCGGTCTGGCCGCCCATCGTCGGCAGGATCGCGTCCGGGCGCTCCTTCTCGATGATGCGCGCGACGACTTCCCACGTGATCGGCTCGATGTAGGTCACGTCGGCCGTGTTCGGGTCGGTCATGATCGTCGCCGGGTTGCTGTTGACGAGAACGACCTTGTAGCCCTCCTCACGCAACGCCTTGCAAGCCTGCGCGCCCGAATAGTCGAACTCGCACGCCTGGCCGATGATGATCGGGCCGGCGCCGATGATGAGGATGCTCTTGATGTCTGTGCGTTTTGGCATGGCTGGTGAATTCAATAAGTAATCGTTGTCGTGGGTCGGCCGGCTGCGCTCAGCTCATCGTGGCGAGCGCAAGCTTCACCGAGAAACCGATGAACAGGCCGCCCACGCTGCTCGCCGCGCCCGCTGCAAGCTTGCGGCGGCGGCGGAAGTGCTCGGCGAGCCGCGCACCCGCGAAGATCAGCGTGCTCAGGTACAGGAAGCTCGCGCATTGCGCGATCGCCCCGAGCACGACGAACGACAACGCAGGATGCGGGAATGCCGGGTCGACGAACTGGATGAAGAACGAGATGAAGAACAGGATCGCCTTCGGATTCAGCAGGCTCACGATCAGTGCCTTGCGGAACGGCCGCTCGCCGTCCACCGCGGGCGCTGCCTCGGCCGGCGCATTCACCGGCGCGCGCAGCTTTCGCCACGCGCTGCGCAGCATGCCGGTACCGATGTAGAGCAGATACGCGGCGCCGCCGTACTTGACGACGGAGAACAGCAGCGGGTTCGCCTTCAGCAGCGACGCGACGCCGGCGGCGGACAGCACCATCAGCACCGTGTCGCCGACGAACACGCCGCACGCCGCGCGATAGCCGGCCTTCACGCCGCGCTGCGCCGCAAGCGACAGCACGTACATCGAGTTCGGCCCCGGCAGCAGGATGATGAAGATCACGCCGAACACGTAGGTCCAGATATCCGTGATGCCGAGTGCGTGGCCGAACATGATGTGAATCTCCCGTCCTTCAGTTGCGTCGGTAACGTTAAGCGTTGCGCTGCTTCGCCGCGTCCATCAGCGCGGTGAAACGGTCGAACAGATAGCCGATGTCGTGCGGGCCGGGCGACGCTTCCGGGTGGCCCTGGAAGCAGAATGCCGGCTTGTCGGTCAGCTCGAAGCCCTGCAGCGTGCCGTCGAACAGCGACACGTGCGTCACGCGCGCGTTGGCCGGCAGCGAATCCGCATCGACCGCGAAGCCGTGGTTCTGCGACGTGATCACCACGCGACCGTCGCCGAGATCCTTCACCGGGTGGTTCGCGCCGTGGTGGCCCGTCTTCATCTTCAGCGTCTTCGCGCCGACCGCGAGGCCCATGATCTGGTGGCCGAGGCAGATGCCGAAGGTCGGCACGCCGCGCTCGATGAACTGCTTCGTGGCCGCGATCGCGTAGTCGCACGGTTCCGGATCGCCGGGGCCGTTCGACAGGAACACGCCGTCCGGATTCAGCGCGAGCGCATCTTCCGCGCTCGCCTGTGCCGGCAGCACCGTCACGTGGCAGCCGCGCTCCGCGAGCATGCGCAGGATGTTGTACTTGACGCCGAAATCGTACGCGACGACACGGTACTTCGGCGCTTCCTGCATGCCGTAGCCGCCTTCGAGGCGCCATTCGGTCTGCTTCCACTCGAACGGCTTCGTGGTCGACACGACCTTCGCGAGATCCATGCCCGCGAGACCCTGGAACGAGCGCGCGAGCTCGATCGCCTTCGCTTCGTCGTCCGAGCCCGTCAGGATGCAGCCGCTCTGCGCGCCCTTGTCGCGCAGGATGCGGGTCAGCTTGCGGGTATCGATGCCGGCAATCGCGACGACGCCTTCGTCGCGCAGGTAGTCGCCGAGCGTGCGGTCCATGCGGAAGTTCGATGCGAGCGCGGGCAGATCACGGATGATCAGGCCGGCGGCATGGACTTTCGTGGCTTCGACGTCTTCGGCGTTGACGCCGACGTTGCCGATATGCGGGTAGGTGAGCGTGACGATCTGGCGCGAGTAGCTCGGATCAGTCAGGATTTCCTGATAGCCGGTGATCGCGGTATTGAACACGACTTCGCCGATCGTATGGCCTTCGGCCCCGATCGAATAACCACGAAAGACCGTGCCGTCGGCGAGTGCAAGCAAGGCGGGAGTAAAAGACGGCAACACGGGAGGCTCCTTGGGGAACACCCTGCTGCCGACCTGTTTACCCTGCCGCGCGCGCGCCGCGCTGCGTGGGCGCGCGCGGTCGCTTGCTGGACGCGGCCTGCTTTGTCGAGACGCGAACCCGGCGCGTGGCGCACGAGGCTTCGCGGCATCGCCCGGCTGGCGGCGTGCGGCGGATGAACGGGATGAATGAGGTAGGCGCTAGGGTGCGAGGTTGATCAGCACAAACTTTCAAATTATAGCCCGAAAATGGCCCTATCTTCAATCGATTTGGCCGTCCGATCGTGCGCCCCGCCATGCCCGGCGGCACGGCGCAACGCGCTGCGGCCCCGTTTCCGCGGCCGCCCTACCCGCCAGCGTACCGCCGGATCAGTGTGCTTGGCCAGCGCCGCGCGCGGGCCAGACGTACCAGACCGCGCTCGCGAGCTGCAACGCGAGCAGCACGCCCCACGCGGTGAAGTGCGCGGCGGCCGGATAGCGGCCGTCGACCGCGGGCCAGTGCGACAGCACCGCGCCGACACCGATCTGGAACGCAAAGATCAGCAGGAAGATCACGAGCGTGAGCGTCGTGTTCGCGCGGCCGATCAGATGCGCGGGAAAGTGCCCGGCCATCACCGCGTAGGTCAGGATGCCGACGCCGCCGAACATCCCGTATGCCGCCCACAGCACGGCCGGCGGCAACGGCACCCCCGCGACAATCGCGATCTGCGTCGCGACGAACAGCGCCATGCCGACGCCGCAGAACGCGTACACGGACACGCCGCGCCGCTCGAGCACCCGCGCCGCGGCGCCGAAGCCGACGCAGCCGGCCATCATCGCAAAGCCGAGCACCGACACGAGGCGCGCCGCATGCGGCGCATCGAACCCCGCGACATCGCGCAGGTAAGGCCCGACCCACAGCGACTGCATCGCGTAGAACACGCCCTGCGTGACGACGGAGAACGACGAGATCTTCCAGAACGCGCGGCTGCTCAGGATATGCCACGTGCCCTTGAACTGGCTGACGAGCCCGCCCTGGTGACGCACCTGCTTCGCTTCCGGCGCGCCCAGGCCGATCGATGCCGCGACGATCACCGTCAGCACCGCGAGACCGAAACAGATCGCGCGCCAGCTCGTCCAGCCGAGCAGCCAGGTCAGCGGCGAGCCGACCATCACGCCGCCGAGGCCACCCACGGCCATCACGAGGCCGTTGACGAGCGGCAGCCGGCCGACCGGGAAATGCTGCGCGAGCGCCTTGAACGCCGCGCCGAGGCACACCGATACGCCGACGCCGATCAGCAGCCGGCCGACCATCATGGTGCCGAGGCTGTGCGCGGCGCCGAACACGGCCGCGCCGGCGGCCGCGAACAGCAGCATGCCGGCCGTCACGCGACGCGAGCCGAAGTGGTCGAGCATCACGCCGGCCGGGATCTGCGCGCCCGCGAAACCCAGGAAATAGAGACTGGTGAGCAGCCCGAGATCGGCGGCCGACAACCCGAGCTCGTGCGTCACGAACGGCGCGAAGCCCAGATTGACGCCGCGAAACACATACGACACGAAATACCCGACCGAAAACAGCGCGAGCACCCTCACCTGCACCGACGACATCGCTTCCCCTCGTTATATGAAGACTTCCGAAGCAGCGCCCCCGCGCCGCGCACAAACAAAAACGCCGTCACCTCGGTGACGGCGTTTCATCGCATTTCGTCGGATGATAACGCAATCGTGCGAACCGGGCCGGCCGCACGATGCGTTTGCGACTGCGTTACTTCTTCTTGCCCTTGTGCGCAGTGGCCTTGGCCGGGGCCGCCTTCGCCGATTTGGCCGCCGGCTTCGCCGCGCCGCGCTTCGCGCTGTGCGACTTGCCGCCTACCGCCAGGCTCGCGCGCTCGATGTGCGCACCGGCGGCCGACGTTGCGATCCGCTCCGGGCCGGGTTCCGCCGGCACCGAACGGCCGACCGGCACGTGCAGCACGAGCGCCTGGCCCGGCATCGCGAGATCGCGGTGCGTGCGGTTCCACGCCTTGAGCTGGCCGACCGACACGCCGTAGCGGCCGGCGATCGCCGCCATCGACTGCTTGCGGCGCACGCGGATCAGCATCTTGCGCGTATCGGGTACGTCGGGTTCCATCGCGAGCGCGCCGTTTTCGGCGACGTCGGCGCTGATGTCCTCGTCGTCGTCATCGCCGCGCGGCACGACGATCGTCGAGCCCGGCTTCAGGCGCATGCCGGCCGGAATCTTGTTGATCGACATCAGCGTATCGGCGTCCACGCCGATCTTCTCGGCGATCGCTGCCGGCCGCGCACGTTCGCTGACCGTGTAGGTGGTCCACGACGAAAGCTGGCCGTTGTACGCCTTCAGGTTCTTCTCGAACGCCGACGCGTTGTCGAACGGCAGCAGGATCTGCGGCTCGGTCGCGCCGAGGATCACCGGCTTCGCGAACGACGGGTTCAGCGAGCGGAATTCGTCGAGCGACAGGTTCGCGAGCTTCGCGGCCACCGCCACGTCGATGTCGCGCGACGTCGTGACCGTCACGAAATACGGGTGGTTCGGGATCTCCGGCAGCGTCAGGCCATACTGCTGCGGATTCGCGATGATGTTCTTCACCGCCTGCAGCTTCGGCACGTAGTTACGCGTCTCGTTCGGCATCCGCAGGCTCAGGTAGTCGGTCGGCAGACCGGCCGCCTGGTTGCGCGCGATCGCGCGCTGCACGTTGCCCTCGCCCCAGTTGTACGCGGCCAGCGCGAGATACCAGTCGCCGAACATGTCATGCAGGCGCGACAGGTAGTCAAGCGCGGCGCTCGTCGACGCGAGCACGTCACGGCGCTCGTCCTGCCACATGTTGCGCTTCAGGTTGTACGTGCGGCCGGTGCCGGGCATGAACTGCCACATGCCGGCCGCCTTCGCGACCGACAGCGCCTGCGGGTTGTACGCGGACTCGATGAACGGCAGCAGCGCGAGCTCGGTCGGCATGTGACGCGCCTCGAGCTCCTCGACGATGTGGTACAGGTACTTTTGCGAGCGCTCGGTCATGCGCTGCACGTAATCCGGGCGCTGCGTGTACCACGTGGTCTGCATGTCGACGAGGTCGGTCTGCAGGTCGGGCATCTGGAAACCGCGGCGGATGCGACCCCAGAGATCGGAGTCTGCACTGGTCAGGTCGCCGACGGATTGCTTGTCGACGTCGACAGTTTCTTTGGCGGTGGCTGATTTACGAAGGTAGTTGGACGTCGCCTGCGAATCGGCGGCGTTGTTGGCGACAGGGGCCTGGCTCGCACAAGCGGCGAGCAGCAGAACCACCATCGCACTCAATATAAGTCGCATGAAAATCTCTGCTTCCGACGGCTGGAAATTGCAGGCGATACTACGGAAGTGCGTGCTTCACGTCAATAAAAACACCGAAAACTCAGCGAAATCCTACATTTGGAGCAATTTTTACAGACTCCGCTTGAGCTTTGGAGTCCTCCAAAAATCGTCATCGGAACCGGTTTTTCCACTCGCGCATCAGCGTGAACGCCGCCAGACGATCCGGCACCGTTTCGTGCAGTTCGGCCTCGAGCGTCGCGCGGATCGCATCGCTGTCCGCACGCATGAACGGGTTAACGGCACGTTCGTGCGCGATCGTAGTGGGCAGGGTCGGCACGCCGCGCGCACGCCGCGCCTGCGCGTCGTCGCGCCACGCGGCGAGCGCCGCATTGCCGGGCTCGCACGCGAGCGCGAAGCGGATGTTCGACAGCGTGTATTCGTGTGCGCAATGCACGTGCGTGTCGCCCGGCAGTGCCGCGAGCGCGTCGAGCGACGCGAGCATCTGCGCGGGCGTGCCTTCGAACAGACGGCCGCAGCCGCACGAGAACAGCGTGTCGCCGCAGAACACGTGCGGCGCCGCGTTGCCCGGTCCGGCCGCCTGAAAATAGGCGATGTGGCCGCGCGTATGACCCGGCACGTCGAGCACGTCGAACGTCGCGGCGGGCGCGTCGAGCGTCACGCGCGCGCCGCCCTCGAGCGGCCGCGTGACCACACCGATCGCCTCGGCGGCCGGGCCGTAAACGGGCAGCGGCACATCGTCCGGTTGGCTATCGCGCAGTGCCGCGACACCGCCGACGTGGTCGGCGTGGTGGTGCGTGAGTAAAATAGCGGTCAACCGCCAGCCGCGTTCGGCTAGAACCCGGCGCACCGGTGCGGCTTCACCCGGATCGACGGCGATCGCATCGCGGCCGTCCGAGACGAGCCAGATATAGTTGTCATCGAATGCCGGAACCGGCACGTATTCCAGCTCGTTCATGGGCGCGCAATCATCGTTATGTCTGACCGTCAAATTATAGACTGGCCCGCCTGGACCGACTCACCGCCCGGCCGCTACGTGCTGGACTGGGAGCAGGCGCAGCTCGACCGGATCGTGTCCGACGTCTTCGGGTTCCACGCGCTGCAGCTCGGCCTGCCGCAGCTCGACGCGCTGCGCGAGAACCGCATGCCGTATCGTGGCCTCGTGCTCGATCCGGCGAGCGGCGCGAGCGCGCCCTACCAGTATCCGTGGGCGCGCGAAGCGCATACGCCCGAGCACGCGCCCGACGGCCGCAGCACGACCTGGTGCGACCTGCTCGACCTGCCGTTCGAGTCGCAGAGCGTCGACCTGATCGTGATGCCGCACACGCTGGAATTCACGTCCGACCCGCACCGCCTGCTGCGCGAGGCCGAGCGCGTGCTGATGCCGGAAGGCCAGCTCGTGATCACCGGCTTCAATTCGCTCAGCCTGTGGGGCATGCGGCAATCGTTCGGGCGCATGGCGAACCGTCCGTTCGTGCCGGCCACGCGCGACCAGATCGCGTTCATCCGGCTCAAGGACTGGATCAAGCTGCTCGGCTTCGATCTCGAACGCGGCCGCTTCGGCTGCTACCGGCCGCCGCTCGTCACCGACAAGTGGCTCGCCCGCTACGGCTTCATGGAAGCCGCCGGCGACCGCTGGTGGCCGATCTTCGGCGCCGTCTACATGGTGACGGCCGTCAAGCGCGTGCGCGGCATGCGCCTCGTCGGCCAGATCCGGATGAAGAAGCCCGTGCTCGCACCGGGCCTGACGCCGGCGGCCTCCCCGACCACTCATCAAGAACATTCATGACTACCGATACCATCGACATCTATACCGACGGCGCCTGCAAGGGCAACCCCGGCCCCGGCGGCTGGGGCGCACTGATGCGCTACGGCGACAAGGAAAAGGAGCTGTTCGGCGGCGAGCCGAACACGACCAACAACCGCATGGAGCTGATGGGCGTGATCGCCGCGCTCGAAGCGCTGAAGCGGCCGTGCCAGGTGATCGTGCATACCGACTCGCAATACGTGCAGAAAGGCATCAGCGAGTGGATCCACGGCTGGAAGAAGAAAGGCTGGATCACCGCGGCAAAGACGCCCGTGAAGAACGCCGACCTGTGGAAGCGGCTCGACGCGCTCGTCGCGCAGCACGAGGTCGAGTGGCGCTGGGTCAAGGGCCACGCGGGCCATCCCGAAAACGAGCGCGCGGACGCGCTCGCGAATCGCGGCGTCGAATCGCTCACGGCCTGAACGCAGGCCGCTCCCTGTTTCTTTTGTTTTTCCCGACATGCGCCAGATCATTCTCGATACCGAAACCACCGGCCTGAACGCCCGCACGGGCGACCGCCTCATCGAAATCGGCTGCGTCGAGCTGCTGAACCGGCGGCTCACCGGCAACAACCTGCACTTCTACGTGAACCCCGAGCGCGACAGCGATCCGGGCGCGCTGGCGGTGCACGGGCTCACGACCGAATTCCTCAGCGACAAGCCGAAATTCGCGGAAGTCGCCAACCAGATCCGCGACTTCGTGAAAGATGCCGAGCTGATCATCCACAACGCGCCGTTCGACCTTGGCTTCCTCGACGCCGAATTCGCGCGGCTCGACCTGCCGTCGTTCAGCGAGCATTGCGGCGGCGTGATCGACACGCTGGTGCAGGCCAAGCAGATGTTCCCCGGCAAGCGCAACTCGCTCGACGCACTGTGCGACCGCTTCGGCATCAGCAACGCGCACCGCACGCTGCACGGCGCACTGCTCGACTCGGAGCTGCTCGCCGAGGTGTACCTCGCGATGACGCGCGGCCAGGACAGCCTCGTGATCGACATGCTCGACGACGAAGCGGCCCACGGCGGCGCCGGCAACGGTCAGCGCGTCGCGCTGGCGTCGCTCGACCTGCCGGTGGTGGCGGCCAGCGACGACGAGCTCGCCGCGCACCAGGCGCAACTCGACGAGCTCGACAAGTCGGTCAAGGGTACCTGCGTATGGCGCAAGTCCGCCGACGCGGGCGCCGCCGAAACGGCCTGACGCACGCGGCACGCGCCGCGGCCGCGCTCACGCGCGCGGCTGCAGCGCGATGACTGCCATGCCGCCGAGCGCGAGCGCCGCGCCGGCCACATCCCAGCGGGTCAGCGCGACACCGTCGACCACCCGCAGCCAGACCAGCGCCACCGCGATATACACGCCGCCGTACGCGGCATAGGTGCGCCCCGCCGCACTCGGGTGCAGCGTCAGCAGCCACGCGAACAGCGCGAGCGACAGCGCGGCCGGCACCAGCAACCACACCGGCCGGCCCTCCTTCAGCACGAGCCACGGCAGGTAGCAGCCGACGATTTCGGCCAGCGCGGTGGCGGCGAACAGCGCCGCGATCCTCATCAGTTCGGTCATCCGGTTCCTCGTGAATTCTGCCCCCGTCGCCAGGGGCTGCACGGCCCCGCCGCGCGCCGCCGATCATACCCGAGCCACCCTCGCCGAATGCCCCGCCAGACGGGCGTTTCCCGGCAATTTGCACGATCATCCGTCATCGTGCTATCATGTCGCCTGTTTCAACATTCAATCTCTGTCTATTCGATTTCGAGAGAAGTCCGTCCGCGCGTTGCGGGCCGGCCCTTCAACCGAAATTGCACCCACAGGAAAGCCCGCCCGACAGGCCCGCTTTTCTCGTTTCGTTGCCCCTCCGGGGCGCTTGCCGGAACGCTGGACACCGTCCGCACCGGCATCTGCCGCCTGCATCACGCGGCCCATTCTTCATGAGCGCACTGTCGCGACGGCCCATCGGGCCCGCGTCGAAGCAGCCCCTTACGGCCCTTTACCGCTTTTAATGCAGTAAGTGCTTAATGGCCTGCCCCGACGCGCCGCACACGACACCGCGCTCGCAGGCAAACCGTGTCGGACGGCCCGCCCGTTCGGCGCAGTCAAAGGAGTGCATGACCTTGACCGCAACACACGTCAGCCCGACCGCTGCTTCTTCCTCCGCTTCGTCGTCCGGCGAAGCTCCGCTCGTCGCGGACGACATAACCGTCGTCGACCAGAGCCTCCTCAAGCGCGCCGTCAGCGCGATGGCCATCGGCAATGCGATGGAATGGTTCGACTTCGGCGTCTACAGCTACATCGCCGTCACGCTCGGCAAGGTGTTCTTCCCGTCCAGCAGCCCGTCCGCGCAGCTGCTCGCGACCTTCGGCACCTTCGCGGCCGCGTTCGTCGTGCGCCCGCTCGGCGGCATGGTGTTCGGCCCGCTCGGCGACCGCATCGGCCGCCAGCGCGTGCTTGCCGCCACGATGATCATGATGGCCGTCGGCACCTTTGCGATCGGCCTGATCCCCAGCTACGCATCGATCGGCATCATGGCGCCCGTGCTGCTGCTCGTCGCCCGCCTGGTGCAGGGCTTCTCGACCGGCGGCGAGTATGGCGGCGCAGCCACCTTCATCGCCGAATTCTCGACCGACAAGCGCCGCGGCTTCATGGGCAGCTTCCTCGAGTTCGGCACGCTGATCGGTTACGTGCTGGGCGCCGGTGTCGTCGCGCTGCTGACCGCGTCGCTGTCGCAGGAAGCGCTGCTGTCGTGGGGCTGGCGCGTGCCGTTCCTGATCGCCGGCCCGCTCGGCCTGATCGGTCTCTACATCCGCATGAAGCTCGAGGAAACGCCCGCGTTCAAACGCCAGGCCGAAGAGCGCGAAGCGCAGGACAAGGCCGTGCCGAAGGCGCGCTTCCGCGAAACGCTGATGCGCAACTGGCGTGCCCTGCTGCTGTGCGTCGGCCTCGTGCTGATCTTCAACGTGACCGACTACATGGTGCTGTCGTACCTGCCGAGCTTCATGTCGTCGACGCTGCACTTCGACGAATCGCACAGCCTCGTGCTCGTGCTGATCGTGATGGTGCTGATGATGCCGCTGACGCTCGCCGCCGGCCGCCTGTCCGACCGGATCGGCCGCAAGCCCGTGATGCTCGCCGGTTGTGTCGGCCTGCTCGCGCTGTCGATCCCGTCGATGATGCTGATCCATGCGGGCACCACCGCGTCGGTGTTCGGCGGCTTGCTGATCCTCGGCGTGCTGCTGTCGTGCTTTACCGGCGTGATGCCGTCGGCGCTGCCGGCGCTGTTCCCGACCGAGATCCGCTACGGCGCGCTCGCGATCGGCTTCAACGTGTCGGTGTCGCTGTTCGGCGGCACGACGCCGCTCGTCACCGCGTGGCTGGTCGACGTCACGCACAACCTGATGGTGCCCGCGTACTACATGATGGGCGCCGCCGTGATCGGCATCGTGTCGGTGGTCGCGCTCGCCGAAACCGCGCGCCAGCCGCTCAAGGGCTCGCCGCCGGCCGTCGCGACGCGCCGCGAAGCCCATCAGCTCGTGCGCCAGATGCGCGAGGAAGACGAATCGGAGATGTACGGTGTCGTGTCGCCGGCACGCGCCTGAGCGTCGCCCATGAAAAAGCCCCGGCCGAAGCCGGGGCCCGATCGAACCCGATCCGCCCGACCGGCTTGCGCCGGCCGGGCGTTTTTTCATCCATGCGCTGCGAGCGCCCTCATGCCTGCGCTTCGCAGTGGCGGCAGAAAATCAGTGCGCGCGAGCGCGACACGGCTGCCTGTGCGCCACGCGCCGCGACGATCAGCCCGACCTGACTGAGATTGAAATCGCGCTCGACCATCAACTGTGTCAGCGCGGCAAGCGGCAACACGACGGACGGGTGGAACAGGCTCGATTCGATCAGGGCTTTCATCATCGGCTCCATCAGGTAAAGCGTGATTCGATGGAGTGGATTCTAGGGACCGGCCGCTTCCGGATAAACAGCACGAATGCGAAGTCACTTGTCGGCCGCCGCGAACAATCGGCAAAGCCTTGCCTGGCAAGGCCGAGCGAGCGGCGCACAGCGACGTGGGACCGCGTCGCGCGCCGCCGCGACACCTAGACGAGCGGTGTTTCGACGAACGCCGGCAGCGCTTCCGCCCGCGCCGAATGCGCGGCCAGCGCCGGATAACGGGCCGGGTCGATCCGCGCGAGCACCGGGTAGTCGGCCGCCATGAACTGCGTGAAGCGCCATGCCACCGCGACCGTCACGTCTGACTGCAGCAGGCGCGCGCCGCCGAACCAGCGGTTCGCGGCCGCGACGAGCGGTTCCAGCGCGCCGTATGCGCCCTCGATCTGGCTCAGCACGCGCTCGAGCCACGGCGCGTGCTGCTTGTCGGACGGACGCAGCGCCTGCTCGTAGACCACCTGCACGGTTTTTTCGGCGGCCGCCAGCGCGAAGCCGACCGGCACGAGCGCGTGCAGCCGTGCATCGGCGGCATCGGGCAGCAGGCGCCGCTCGGGCGCGACCAGGTGATCGAGATAGTCGACGATCAGCGACGAGTCGATCAGCGTCGCACCGTCGCCGGTTACGAGCGTCGGCGCCTTGACGACCGGGTTGATCGCCCTGAACTGCTCGAAATGACGGAACACCGAGATCGACTCGTGTTCGAACGGGAGGTCGAGCAG
Source organism: Burkholderia sp. AU30198 (assembly GCF_020419825.1). Classification (NCBI taxonomy): domain Bacteria; kingdom Pseudomonadati; phylum Pseudomonadota; class Betaproteobacteria; order Burkholderiales; family Burkholderiaceae; genus Burkholderia; species Burkholderia sp. AU30198. The sequence goes on from NZ_JAIZSA010000006.1 coordinate 252,250, forward strand.
CTTCGCCGAAATGGCGACACGGCGGACGAACGGGGAATCCAGCATGCCGATCAGCTTCATCGCAAACGCTCCGCTTGAGGGGAATGGGATCGACGACTGTAGCAGCGTCGCGCGGCATCGCCTAGGGCCCGTTCCCGCCGGCCACGGGCTGGCGCCTGCTCCACGAACGCGTTTGCCGAAAGGGTGGAACGTGCGCGGCCGGCCCTTGCGCCCGTGCGCTTGATGCGCATCAGCCGGACGCACGCGGGACTCACGCTGTCCGGCCACAGTGACCATAATGCAAGTTCACGCCCCTTCCACCCCAAGGTTCGCCATGTGGTATGCCCTCGTCGAGCAGCAGCGGGAATGGATGCGCGCCTGGCGCGCGGCGACACGGCACGCGTTCGACGCGTGGCCCGCGGCCACGCTGCCGCGCACCGCGTCGTCGTGCTACGACGACCTGTTCGAGCCGTTGCTCGGACCGTCGGACGGGCCGCCGCACTTCGATATCGGGTGGCCGGCCGTCGGCGAGCACGTCGTCGCGCGCACGCCGTTCTGCGACCTGCGGCGCTTCACGCACGCCGATCCGCGGCGCACGGTGCTGCTATGCGCGCCGCTAGCCGGGCACGCCGCCGTGATGATGCGGGAAACCGTCGAGACGCTGCTCGCGGACGGCGACGTCTGCGTGACCGACTGGCGCAATGCGCGCGACGTGCCGCTCGCATCGGGCCGCTTCGGGCTCGACGAGTATGTCGCGATGCTCGACGGCTTCGTCGACGGGCTCGCGCACGACGACCGGCCGCTGCATGTCGTCGCCGTGTGCCAGGCGACCGTGCCGGTGCTTGGCGCGCTCGCCCTGCGCGCCGCCCGCGGCCTCGCACTGCCCGCGAGCGTCACGCTGATCGGCGGCCCGCTCGACGCGCGCCGGAATCCGAGTGCGCTCGGCACCGCCGCCGCCGCCCATTCGCTCGACTGGTGCCACCGCCACCTGATCGACATCGTGCCGCCCGGCTTCGCAGGGCATGGCCGCCACGTATTTCCGACCTACCTGCAACAGGGCGAGATCGCGCTCGTGTACCCGCAGCGCTTCCTGACGCTGCTCGAGGCCTACGCGCTGGCCGCGTCGCGCTTCGACATGGCCGGGCTCGCCGGCGCGCGGCGGGCGCTGCTCGAATACACGGCGCTGCTCGACATGCCGGCCGAGTATTTTCTCGATACGGTCGACATCGTGTTCCAGCGCATGAGCCTCGCGAACGGCACGTGGGACGTGGGCGGCCAGCGTGTCGAGCCGGCCGCGCTGCGCGGCATCGCGCTGCTGACCGTCGAAGGTGCCTGCGACAAGGTCACGGGCGCCGGCCAGACGCATGCGGCGCTCGACCTGTGCAGCGGCCTCGCCGACGACGAGCGCTACCGCATCGACATCGACGACTGCGATCACTACGGGCTGTTTACGGGGGCGCGCTGGCACGGAGATGTCCATCCGACGCTGCAGCGCGTGTTCGCGTGGGCCGAAACCCGCCGCCCTCGCCCGCGCCGCATCAGGCGGACGTGAGTCCGCGTCAGAGCCGGGCCGCATCGAGCAGTGCGCGTACCTCGTCGTCGCTCGTCTGCTCGAAGCGCGCGTAGAACTGGCTGATCCCGAAGAACGGCAGCGGCAGCGTCACCGTGACGAACGCATCGGCCAGATCGTCGAACGCATGCCGTGTGCCCGCCGGCGCGACCGGGGCAGCCGCCACGATCCGCGCCGGGCGACGCTCGCGCAACGCCTGCAGCGCAACGCGCATCGACGCGCCGGTCGCGACGCCGTCGTCGACGACGATCGCAATGCGCCCTTCAACCGGCAGCGGCGCCGCGGCACCGCGATACAGCGCTTCGCGCCGATGCAGTTCGACCGTCTCGCGCGCGATCACGTCGGCGAGCTGTTCGCCGGACACGTTCATCGAACGGAGCACCGAACGCTGCAGATGAATCACACCGCCCGTCGCGATCGCGCCCATCGCGAGCTCGGGATCGTACGGCACGCCGAGCTTGCGCACGACCAGCACGTCGAGCGGCGCGTGCAGCGCGCAAGCGACCGGATACGCGACGGGCACGCCGCCGCGCGGCAACGCAAGCACGACGACGTCGCCACGCCCCGCGTAATCGCGCAATGCGCCGGCCAGCTGGCAGCCGGCATCGGTGCGATCGGCAAAACACTCGAACACGATCGGCTCCCTGCCGTTGCGCCGGATGCGCGAAACCCGCGCCGGCGCCTGTCAACGAGCATGGTTCATCGGCCGCGCCGATGCAAGCAGGGTCACACCGGCGCGCGTGGCGCCGAAGGAAAGGGTCAGAGGCCGCCGGCCTGCCGGTACAGCCGCCAGAACGACTGTGCATAGGATTGCGCAAGCTCGGGCGCGCGCTGGAACACGTTCACCGTCTCCGCATGGGCGGTCGCGCCCTCGGACAAAGTCGTCAGCGCGACGCTGTCGTCGACGATCACGAAGCGCGGCGCGGGATCGCCGTGCCGCGAATCGATCGCCACGTCGATACCCGACGATTTCAGGTAGCCCGCGCCGCTGTACCTGCCCGCGCGCGGCGAGCGCACGAGCACGACACGCACCTCGATCCCGCGCGAGCGGGCCGCGCGCAGCGCGCTCGCGACCGCCGGCGGCACGTGCGAATAGCCGGCCAGCAGCACGCGGCGCTGCGCCTGCCCGATCAGGTCGACGGTCGCGTCGGCCGCGGCATTGTCATACGAAAAGTATGTGCCGACCGATGCGGCATCGGACGGAATCTGGGCGGCGTGGGCGCTCGCCGCGCAGCAAAGCGCGGCGAGAAGGAAGGCGGCGGGTCTCATGGCGGGCGCCATTGTAACGACGCCAATTCGCGTGGCAAGCGCCGCCTGCGGTGCTGCTGCGCCGGCGCAACACACAGCGCAAAACCGGTGCCCGGCGAGCGGGTTACAGGCCCTTTTTCACGCCGCCGATCAGCCCGCCGCGACGCGCGCGAGCCAGCTCGCCACGCCGTCGACGGAACGGAAATCCGCGAGGCTGCGCGCCGGCAGCGCGGGATACGCTCCACTCGCCATCTCGGCCAGCGCGCGGCCGGGGCCGAGTTCGAGGAACGCGGTCGCGCCGGCCTCCACGCAGGCGGCAAGACAGGCCGCCCACTCGACCGGCTCCGCGATCTGCCGGGCGAGCTTGTCGAGGCCCGCGTCGACGTCGAGCACCGACGCGCCGTCGATCCCCGAAAACAGCCGCGTGCCGGGCAGCGGCCGCCGCACGGGCGTCGCGGCGAGCGACGCGCGAAACACCGGCACGGCCGCGGCGAGCCGGCGCGTGTGCGACGCGATCCGCACGCAGACGGGTGCGACGCGCAGCGCGCCGTCGCGCGCGGCGGCGTCGGCCACCGCATCGACATCGGCCTGCCGCCCCGCGACCACGAACGCGTCGCCGGGGTTCGCGATCGCGATCGCCGCGTCGCGGCCGTCGCACAACCGTGAGAGCTGCGCGCGCGTGAGGCCGCGCACGAACACCATCCGCTCGTCGCCGCCGCTCGCGTCATCCATCGCACGCGCACGCGCATCGGCCAGGTCGAGCGCGGCTTCCGGTTCGATCATCCCCGCGACGCTCCACGACGCGACTTCGCCGACGCTGTAGCCGGCGACGCAGCGCCGGCGCGGCCACACCGCGTCGAGCAGCGCGGCGCCGGCGAGCGCCTGGACCGTGCAGAGAATCTGCGCGGCACGGTTTTCGCGCAGTGCGTCCGGTCCGGCCTGTCGAACCCAGGTGCGCGGATCGTCGCCGAGGAGCCGGCCGGCGTGCGCGAACAGCGCGTCGGCCTGCGGCGCGGTGCCGGTCAGATCGAACATGTCGGCGCGCTGCGCGCCCTGCCCTGAACAGAGGATGGCCAGCGTCATCGCGTATCCCCATCGGCTTCGAGCGCATCGACGAAAACGCTCATCGCGAGCAGGTCGGCCGCGCCGCCCGGGCTCAGCCGCCGCGCGACGAACGCACGGTGCGCGGCGACCGCGCGCAGCCGCCAGTCGCGTGCCCGCACGCCGCCGCGTGCAACGAACGCACGGGCGGTCGCCCGCGCGAAATCGAGGCCGTCCTGTCCGCCCCGGTGCAACAGATTCGTATCGTCGAGCGCGGCGATCAGTGCGAAGCACGCATCGACGCGCGCGGCTTCCGGGTCGCCGGGCAGGTCACGCTGCGCGCGACGCAGCGCGGGCAGCCCGACCGCATAGACGGTCGTGAAACCGTCGGCCGCCTCGCGGCGCGCGCCGCCGACGCCGTAGCGGCGGCTCGCACGTTCGCCGTGGCTGTCGGGCAAACGCGGGCCGCCGAGGATATCGGTGCCCCAGCGGTGCGAGACGAACGCACCGAGCGTCATCCCGTCCGGCACGGCTCCCGGCATCGCGCGCCTCCCCGCGGCCGCACACAGCAGCCCGAGCCCGAAGATCGCGCCGCGATGCGTATTGACGCCGCCGGTCGCCGCGAGCATCGCGTGCTCGGCACGCAGGCCGATCTTGCGCAGCACGGCCATGTCCGCATCGCGTGCGCCCGCGTCGGCCAACTCGGCGAAGTACGGCCGCAGCACCGCGGCGCTGCGGGCGAACGTCGCGGCATCCATGTCCGAATGACTGCCGGTGTCGACATGACTGACGAGCCCAGGCTTCGGATAGGTCTCGATCTCGAGCACCAGGCTGCGCGCGGCCAATTCGGCGACGCGGTCGGCCTCAGACGGCGCCGCTACGCGGCAGGCAGCCCATGCGCTCATCGTGCGCCTCCGGTGAATGCGTCGGCCGGCATCAATTCGACGGCGATCGCGGTCTTGACCGCGACGTCACGCTGCCGCGCATGCAGTTCGCGCCAGTTGACGCCCGCGCCGTCGTCGCGCAGCAGTTCGCCGTCGATGCGCATCGGTGCGCGCGCGTCGATCGCCGCGAGGCCGTCGAGCAACGGCGCGATCGATGCGGCCTCCGGCAGCGGGAATACGATGTCGAGATCGGACGACGCGCCCAGGTAGCGCTCGCCCGTCAGCGCCTGCCACGCGAGGCTGCCGAACACGCGGCCCTGCACGCCGCAACGCGCGCCGAGCGCGTCGAGTTCGCGCAATGCCGGGCGCCATGCGTCGGGGGCGGCAGCAAACACGTCGGACAACGCGGGTAGCGGGCCGACCGTCGCGAGCGCGTCAGCGGCTGCGTTCAGCGCGATGCGCCGCTTGCCCGCGGAAGGCGGCAGCGGCAGGCCGAGCGGCACGCGGCCGGCATCGGCCTCGTCGGGCGACGCGCGGCGCACGATCAGCGGCCAGCCGCGCGCGGCCCACGCCTGCACGAGCGGATCGGCCGCGAGCGCCGGATCGCGCGCGAATGCCGCGCCCCACCCCGCCGCCGTCAGCGTGACGAGCGTGTGGCGGCGCAGCGGCAGCTCAGCGTGCGGCACGCGCGAGTGCCTCGACGCGCTGGGCGACATCGGCGGCAACCGGCCGGCCGCGCGCGGCGCGCCGGTCGACGCGGTCAGCCGGTTTGTCGAGCCATTCGCCGACCTGCGCGTCGAGCGCGCGGGCCGGATCGAGCACGGCGTCGACCGCGCCCATCTTCACGAGGTTGTCGAGCCCCGGCGCGAACACCGGCGTCGAACGCGACATCTCCTTCAGCACGTCGATCGGCAGCTTGGTCACGCGCGACATCGACGGCAGATCCATCACCTCCGGCTCGGCGCCCGGCACCGCGAGCAGCGTGCGCGTTGCAAGTGCGGTGGCGATGAACGCGCCCGCGGCCGTGTGGCCGTACAGCACGCCGATGGTCCGGTGCCCGGCAAGATCCGCGTGCATCAGGCACTTCGCGAGATGCGACAGCCCTTCGTTCAGGCCGAGCAGTTCGTCGCGCTTGCTCATCCGCTGGCTGTCGCTGTCGACCAGCACGAGGATCGGCGTGTCGCCGCCGCGCGCGATCGTGTCGAGCACGCGCGCCGCGAGCGTCAGCGCCTCGTCGATGCCGAACGGCAAACGCTCGGCGACGCCGATCACGTCGACGCGCGTGCCGCCCAGTTCCGCGTGGCCGGTCAGCAGGCCGCCGTGACGGGCGATCGAATGGCCTTGCGGGAACAGCGAATTCAGTACTTCATCGAGCGTCATGCGGGCTCTCCTGCAGTTGGTCCGCGAGCGCGGCGAAGGCATCGTCCTGCATCCCCGGAATCGCTTCCGGCGCCGATGCGCCCAGTGCACGCCACACGTCGAGTGCATCCTTGCACGCACCGAACCGCTCGACGCGCGCTTCGAGGCGCGCCTGTTCCGCGCGCAGCATCGCCGCATCGAACGTCGGCGCACGGCCGATCAGTTCAAGCGCCGCCGCTCGGAACGCGTCCGGCGTGTCGGCCACGTAGCGATCCGCGCCGCCGATCAGCCGCCGGTGCTTGCCGCCCATCGTGCGCCAGATCAGCGCGCGGTCCTTCGCATCGAATTCCTCGACGCCGCGATTGGTCTCGATCACTTCGGGGCCCGACACGCTGATGCGGCCCTGCTCCGACACCGCGAGCGCCGAGCAGCACGCGGCGAGCAACCCGCCGCCGCCATAGCAGCCCGCACGCCCGCCGATCAGCCCGATCACCGGCACGCCGGCCGCTCGCGCTTCGACGAGCGCGCGCATGATCTCGGCAATCGCGAGTTCGCCGGCATTCGCTTCCTGCAGCCGCACGCCACCCGTATCGAACAGGATCAGCACCGGCTTGCCGGTTTCGCGCGCCGCACGCAGCAGCCCGGTGAGCTTCGCGCCGTGCACCTCGCCGAACGCGCCGCCCATGAAGCGGCCTTCCTGCGCGGCAACGAACACCGGCTGGCCGTCGAGCCGGCCGTGGCCGACCACCATCCCGTCGTCGAACTGCTGCGGCAGGTCGAACAACGGCAGGTGCGGGCTCGTCACACGCTCGGCGGGACCAAGGAATTCGCTGAAACTGCCCGCGTCGAGCAGCCCGTCGACGCGCTGCCGTGCCGACGCTTCGTACCAGCTCGCGCCATTCGCGACGAACGCGGGCGTGTCGTGATCCGAGCGGAGATCGACGTCGTTCGGCGCCTCCCGACGGGCCGCCCCCAGGGAGGCTCCCGCCCCCTCGGGGGGCAGCGAGCGAATGTGAGCGTGGGGGTTGTTCATCAAGCGTCTCCTTCGATTGCCCGCACCGCCTGCGCGAGCCGCAGCGACACCATGTCGGGCCGCGCGCCGCCGTCGTTGATCGACAGCTTCAGGCCGCCCGGCGTGCGCCGCTCGACGAAATCCGACACGACGGCCTGCCACACCGCGCCAAACCCGACCGCCGCGGTGCGAATGTCGATCTCGCATTCGTTGCCCGGCAGCACGCGCTCGACGAGCACTTCGAGATTGCCGGATGCCACCACGCCGACGAGCGCCGCGGCCTGCTCGCCCTTCGCGCGTTCGCGCGCGGTGAAGCGATAGTTCAACTGTTCCATGCCCTCTTCCTCACCAGTTGCGGAACCGGGCCGGCGGCGCATAGAGGCCGCCCGACCAGTGCACGAGATCCTTGATCGAACGCGCGGCGAGCCAGCGGCGATCGGCGTCGAGCGGATCGATGCCGAGATCCTCCGGGCGGCGGATCACGCCGCGTTCGCGCAGCCGCTCGACCATCTTCCGGTCGCGGCCGCGGCCGATCTCGGTATAGCCGGCGACGCCGCGGATCGCATGCTCGCGTTCGTCCTTGTCGCGGCACATCAGCAGATTGGCGATCCCTTCCTCGGTGACGATGTGCGTGACGTCGTCGCCATAGACCATGATCGGCGCGAGGTCGAGCTGCAGCTTGTCGGCAAGCTTCAGCGCGTCGAGCTTCTCGACGAACATCGGCACGTTCTTGTCGCCGAACGTCTCGCCGATCTGCACGACGAGCTTGCGGCCGCGCCTGAGCGCCGCCGGCGTGTCGGGGTCGGCTTCCGCGCCGGCCTTCAGCCACGGCTCGCTCGGATGGCGCCGGCCGCGCGCGTCGCTGCCCATGTTCGGCGCGCCGCCGAAGCCGGCAATGCGCTCGGCCGTGACCGTCGACGAATGCCCCGACAGGTCGATCTGCAGCGTCGAGCCGATGAACATGTCGCACGCGTAGAGCCCGGCCGTCTGGCAGAACGCGCGGTTCGAGCGCAGCGACCCGTCGGGGCCCGTGAACCAGATGTCGGAACGCGCACGGATGTAGTCGTCCATCCCGACTTCCGAGCCGAAGCAGTGGATCTGCTCGACCCAGCCCGACTCGATCGCGGGAATCAGCGTCGGGTGCGGATTGAGCGCCCAGTGCGAGCAGACCTTGCCCTTCAGCCCGAGCTTCTCGCCGTAGGTCGGCAGCAGCAGCTCGATCGCGGCCGTGTTGAAGCCGATCCCGTGGTTCAGGCGCTTGACGCCGTACGGCTCGTAGATGCCCTTGATCGCGAGCATCGCGGTGAGGATCTGCGTTTCGGTGATCGCCGCCGGATCGCGCGTGAACAGCGGCTCGACGTAGAACGGCCGGCCGGCCTCGACGACGAAATGCACGCGGTCGCCCGGGATGTCGACGCGCGGCACCTTGTCGACGATGCGGTCGACCTGCGCGATCACGATGCCGTCCTTGAACGCGGTGGCCTCGACGACGGTCGGCGTATCTTCGGTGTTCGGGCCGGTGTACAGGTTGCCGTCGCGATCGGCGCTGACCGCGGCGATCAGCGCAACCTGCGGCGTGAGGTCGATGAAGTAGCGCGCAAACAGCTCGAGATAGGTGTGTACCGCACCGAGCGCGATCTTGCCGCCAAACAGCAGCTTCGCGATCCGCTGCGACTGCGGGCCTGAATACGCGAAGTCGAGGCGCTTCGCGATGCCGCGCTCGAACACGTCGAGATGCTCGGGCAACACGACGCCCGACTGCACCATATGCAGGTCGTGGATCTTCGCACTGTCGACGTCGGCCAGCGCCGTCGCGAGCATGTCGGCCTGCTTCTGGTTGTCGCCTTCGAGGCAGACGCGGTCGCCGGGCCGCAGCACCGCTTCAAGCAACGCGACGGTGTCGCGCGCATCGACCCGCTTGCCCTGCGCGTAAACCGCGCCGGCCGCGAGGCGTGCATCGCGCGCCTGCCGCGCGTGATTCCATCCCGTCATGAACAGTTCTCCCGCTTCGATGGTTCAGCGGCATTCTAAGCCTGGCGCCGCCGCCGATTGATGATGTTGACGAATGCGACTCAGAGGACGCCGCGATGGATGCGGCCCGCGCACGGGCCGCCCATTGTCCGGGCCTACCCGCCGACCAGCGCGCGCGTCGTGAAGAACAGCAGCGACGGGCCGAGCAGGCAACCGACGCCCGTATGGAACGTCGCGACCAGCGCGCCGTACGGGACGAGCCGGCGGTCGGTCGCGGCGAGCCCCGCGCTCACGCCGCTGACGGTGCCGGCCAGGCCGCCGAAGATCATCGCCGAACGCGGCGTCTTCAGGCCCATGAAATTGGCCGCGACCGGCGTGCCGACCATCACGATGATCGCCTTCACGAGCCCCGTCGCGATGCTGAGCGCGATCACGTCGGAGCTTGCGCCGATCGCCGCGCCCGTCACGGGCCCGACGATGTAGGTGACGGCGCCCGCGCCGATGGTCGTCATGCTGACCGCGTCGGTGTAGCCGAACGCGCGCGCGATGCACGCGCCGACGATGAACGGCAGCACGGTGCCGAGCAGCAGCGACACGACGCCGACGAGACCGGCCTTGCGCGCCTCGGTCGGCTGCACTTCGAACGCGGTCGCGACGATCGCGAAATCGCGCAGCATCGCGCCGCCCATCAGGCCGACGCCCGCGAACAGCGGCACGTCGGCAATCCCCTTCTCGCCGCCGGTGAAAGCGCCGCCGACGTAAGCCAGCGCAAGACCGATCACGATCGCGATCGCGGAGCCGTGCACGCGGCCGAACGTGAGCTTGCGCGACGCAATCGACGACAGCCACATGATCAGGCCGACCAGCGCGAACGACGCGACGAGCCCGTTGTGGGCGACGGTTTTTTCGAGCATCTGCAGCATGGCGGCCTCCGTTACTGTTCTTCGAATTGAGGCACGCCCGCGAAGGCCGTGTCGTCGCGCCCGGTGCGCACGAGTACCGCGATGCAGCATGCGCAGATCGCGACCGCGCCAACGGCGGCCAGCAGCGCGACGGGGCCGCCCTTCAGCGCGGCGACGACGTTCTGGTTCGCGGCCATCGCAACGACGACGGGGATGTACATCGCACCCCAGAAACCGACGCCGGCTTCGGTCTCCTTCGGCAGCCAGCCGCGGCGGTGCAGCCACAGGCGCAGGCAGATCAGCAGCAGCATCGCGATGCCGACGCCGCCGACGTTGGTCTTCACGCCGATCGCGCTGCCAAGCAGGTCGCCGAGGAACAGTCCGGCCAAGTGGCAGAACGCCAGCAGCGCGGTTCCGTAGATGATCATGAGTCGTCTCCAGTCTCTTCGTGACGGGCGCCGGACGCATGCAGGAACCGGCCCCGCACGCCGATGCCGTGCGCGGACTTGTCTCCTGCGGCGGTGCGCCGCGGCCCGGCGGCCCGTCTTGCGGGCGCGTTCTCGGGCGGTCGATGGGATGATGCGGTTTCGGGCCGGACGCCGGATGCCGTAGACTGAATGAAGCAGCCGCCGGCACGACGCGGGCTACGCGTCCGGTGCGCCCCGTTGCGGGCCGCACCGGGGCGTGATCCGATACTAGCGCCGCAATATCCGGCCATTTATGAAGTTGTCGAAACCGATTCAGTGGATTTAGCAATGCGTCCGTTACCGCCCGAGCTGCTGCGCAGCTTCGTCGCCGTTGCCCAGTCCGGCAGCTTCACCGCCGCGTCCGAGCGCGTGAACCTGTCGCAGTCGACCGTCAGCCAGCACATCCGCCGCCTCGAGGAGCTGCTCGACCGGCCGCTGTTCGAACGCGACACGCGCAACGTGCACCTGTCGCAGCACGGCGACGCGCTGTTCCGCTACGCGGTGCGCATCCTCGAACTGATGGACGAGGCCGTCACGTCGGTGTGCGGGCCGCCGCTGTCGGGCAAGGTGCGGCTCGCGATGTCGGAGGATTTCGCGTCGGCGCATCTGACGGCCGCGCTCGCGAGCTTCGTGCAGCGCAATCCGGACGTCGAGCTCGCGATCGCGACCGGGCTGTCGGGCGACCTGTTCGACGCGCTCGACGAAGGGCGGCACGATCTCGTGTTCGCGAAGCGCATCGCGGGCAGCCGGCGCGGCCGCGTGATCCGCAGCGAGCCGCTGTACTGGTGCACCGGCCCCGATTCGAGGATCACCGGCCACGAGACCGTATTACCGCTCGCGATGCATCCGGAGCCGAGCGTGTCGCGCCGCCGCGTGCTCGAATCGCTCGAGGCCGTCGGGCGGCCGTACCGGATCGCGGTCGTGAGCAGCAGCGTCGCGGTGTTGCGCGCCGCGGCAAGCGCGGGGCTCGGCGTCAGCGCGTTCGCCGGCTACGTGATTCCGGCCGGGCTCGCGCGGCTCGACGCGGGGTTGCCCGAACTCGGCGAACTCGAATACGTGATCGACCGGCCGGCGGCCGCGTCGCGTTCGACGCTCGCACTCGAAGCGACGCTGATCGCGGCGGCGTCGGAGTTGTAACCGCATCGGGCGCGACCCACGCAGGGACGATCGCGCCTGGTGCCCGCGCCCGCAACTGACAGCTTTGCCCGGCACGCGTCATCGTCCGCGCAGCACCCGCTCGCGACAATGGGGCCCATCGGAACGCACGGCCAGCCGCCGCGTGCATCCGGTGTCCCGTCCCCTTGATCGGAGCACGCCATGAATGTCTTGCGATTCGCCGTCGCGGCCGCCACCGCCGCCCTGCTGTCCCCCGCCTTTGCCCAGACGACCGACGCCGCAGCACCCGCGCAGGGGCTGACCCGCGCGGAAGTCATTGCACAACTCAAGCAGGCCTATCTCGACGGCGAACTGCCGACGAACGACGGCAACTACCCGCCGAACGCCGCGACACGCGCGCGCAATCGCGAACTGGTGCAGGCGACGAGCCCGGCATGGCTCGCGCAGACGCCACCGGCGCCGCAAACCGCCGCGCAGCAGTAGCCGGCCGCGGCCAGTACGCGACGCCGCGGCGCGATCACGGCAGGAAACTGCGGCGCCGCGCGTCGATCAGTTCGACGAGCAAGCGGTCGCGTTCGGCCGCGAGTTCCTGCATCGAGCGCTCGCCCTGGATCGCGCGCAATTCGTCGTTCAGCTTGCGATCGACGTCCGGATTGAATGAAGGCGTGCCGAGGTCGTCCCACCAGCTCGTGATCGGCCCCGACAGGTGTTCGAGAAAATGCGCGATCCCGCCCGCGCCGCCGCCGAGGTGATAGGTCAAGCACTGCCCCATCAGCCCCCAGCGCAGCCCGGGGCCCCAGGCGACGGCCTTGTCCGCATCGGCAACGCTCACGACGCCTTCGCCGACGAGGTGATACACCTCGCGGAACAGCGCGGCCGCGAGCCGGTTCGCGACGTGGCCGGTCATCTCCTTGTTGAGGACGATCGTCTGCTTGCCGAGCGCATCGTAGAAATCCTTCACGCGCGCGATCACGTCCTGGCTGGTGGCATCGCCGCCGACCAGCTCGACGAGCGGAATCAGGTGCGGCGGGTTGAACGGATGCGCGATCAGGCAACGCTCCGGATGTTTGTCGCATGCGGTCTGGATGTCCGACATTTTCAGGCCCGACGAACTCGACGCGATCGGCACGTGCGCGGGCAGCACATCGTCCATCTGCCGGTACAGCTCGCGCTTCAGGTCGAGCCGCTCCGGGCCGTTCTCCTGCACGAAGTCGACACCGTCGAGCGCGCGCACGAGATCGGCGTCGAACGACAGCCGCGCGGAAAGTTCCGCGGCCCGGTCGCCGAGAAACGCGGCCAGCGCGTCGCGCAGTCGCGCGTCGGCTTGCGGCGCCGGATCGGTCGCGACGACGTCGAAACCCTGCGTCAGATAGAAGGCGGCCCAGCTCGCGCCGATCACGCCGGCGCCGACGATCGCAATGCGTCGAATGTCCATGATTGTCCCGTGTCGTTGGTCTACAGATAGATCGCGGCGATTGTCGCATCGAATCGCACGGGCCTGCATTGATGCAGATTGCAGATTCCCTCTTGAAATGCGCGGCGGTGGCCACTAATTACACGTCGTCGGGCAGTGCACCATGCAACGCACCGCCCCCGTTTCGACCCAGTGGAGTTCCCACGTCGCGCCCGCCGCAGGCGTCGCGCCGTCACGTCTCCCGCGTTCCCTGTTCAGGAGGACCAACATGAGCGGTATCCATTTCGGCAGCGACCTGTTCGACGAATTCGCCCGCGTGCAGCGGCAGGTGGCGAACCTGCTCGGCGATCGTCCGTCCGGCATTCGAGCGGTACGTCCCGGCGCGTTTCCCGCGCTCAACGTCGGCGCGACCGACGGCGCCATCGAAATCGTCGCGTTCGCGCCCGGCATGGCCGCGGCCGACTTCGACGTATCGATCGACAAGGACCTACTGACGATCAGCGGCGAACGCAAGGCGGCGCCGCGCAGCGAAGGCGACGACCTGCGCACCTATGCGCAGGAGCGCTTTCACGGCGCATTTCGCCGTGTCGTCGAGCTGCCGCGGGATGCGGATCCCGACCAGGTCAGCGCCCGCTATGAAAACGGCTGCCTGCTGATTCGCGTCGGCCGGCGCGAGGCATCGAAGCCGCGTGCGATCACCGTTCAATAATATTCAGGATACCGACATGAATGAGAACCCGACCCTGGCCGAGCGTCAGACGAACACCGTTCACCCCGCTGCCGCCGAAGCAGCCCGCCGGCCCGCCATCACGCCGGCCGTCGACATCGTCGAGAACCATCTCGGCGTCACGCTGCGGGCCGACCTGCCCGGCGTGCCGCGCGAGAACCTCGACGTGAAGGTGCACGACAACACGCTGACGATCGAGGCCGACACGCACCTCGACACGCCGGCCGACCTCCGCGTGCGGCATGCGGAGATCCGCGCGACGCGCTACGCACGCAGCTTCGTGCTGAGCCCCGACCTCGACACGTCGAGGATCGACGCGAACCTGCGCGATGGCGTGCTGACGCTGACGATTCCGCGCCGCGAGGAAACGCGTCCGCGCCGCATCGACGTGACGGCCGGCAACGCGTAAGCATCGGTGCTTGCCGTCATCCCGCACGCATGACAAAGCCCCGCCGGGTATTCTCCCGGCGGGGCTTTTTTTACGACGTGCGGTGCAATTCCGATCAGTCGAAGTCGAACAGGTCGAACACCGATTTCCGGCGACGCTGGCCGTCGTGCTTGTAGCGATCGTCGTGTGAGCGGCCATCGTGCCGGTCACGGTCGTCGTAAGAGCGAGCGTCACGCCCCCAGCCGCCATCGTGGCCGCGCGCCGCTTGCGCGTCGTGCCGCACGGGTGTCTCGTCGCGACGCACCGGCGCGTCGCCGGTCTCGCGTGCGATCAGCTTGTCGAGTTCGCCGCGATCGAGCCACACGCCGCGGCAGGTCGGACAGTAGTCGATTTCAATCGACTGGCGCTCGGCCATCAGCAGGTCGGGCGTCTTGCAGACAGGGCATTTCATCGCGATTCTCCTTTCCGTGCGAATTTCGTCTGGATTCCGTATGAGGCGCGTGACGCCGGCCGCCGCGGCGGCCGACATCACGCGCGGCGGCTCAGTGGCCTTCCGTCCGTGCCGCGCGTTTCGCCTTCGCGCGCCGCGCCAGCATGTTCATGCCTTCGACGAAAGCCGAGAACGCCATTGCCGCGTAGATGTAACCCTTCGGCACATGCGAACCGAAACCTTCGGCGATCAGCGTCATGCCGATCACGACCAGGAACGACAGCGCGAGCATCACGATGGTCGGGTTGCGGTCGATGAAGCGTGCGAGCGGCTGGGCAGCAAACAGCATCACGGCGACGGCGACGATCACCGCGACGAACATGATCGGCACGTGTTCGGTCATGCCGATTGCGGTCACGATGCTGTCGATCGAGAACACGATGTCGAGCATCACGATCTGGCCGATCGCGGCCCACATCGTCAGGCCGACCGCGCCGCCGGCACCGCCCGCGCCGTCACCGTCGTGCGACACGTGGTGATGAATCTCGGTGGTCGCCTTCCACACGAGGAACAGGCCGCCGGACAGCAGGATCATGTCGCGCCACGAGAACGCATGGTCGAACAGCGTGAACACGGGTTCGGTGAGACTCGCGATCCACGCGACGCTGCCGAGCAGTGCGAGGCGCATCACCAGCGCGAGCGCGATACCGAGGCGCTGCGTGCGGGCGCGCTGCGCTTCGGGCAGCTTGTTGCTGAGGATCGAAATGAAGATCAGGTTGTCGATGCCGAGCACGACTTCCATCACGACGAGCGTCAGAAGCGCCGCCCAGACGGCGGGGTCAACGGCAAGCGTCAGCAGGTAGTCCATGAAATGGGCCGATACGAAAGTGGAAAGCCCGATGATAGGTCGCCCCGAGATTCGGAAAAATCAGAGAGAATCTGACTTTTAGTTCGGTTTTTTCGAAATTACGATCCGATGCTCAATTTCCGACATCTGTACTATTTCTGGGTCGTCGTGAAGGAAGGCGGCTTCGCACGCGCTGCCGCGCGGCTCGACATGGCCGTGCAGACGATCAGCGCGCAGGTGCGCGAGCTCGAGAAAGCGCTCGGGCACCAGTTGCTGCGCCCGGCCGGGCGCGGCGTCACGATGACCGACGCCGGCCAGGCCGCGTTTGCGCGTGCGGAGGCGATCTTCGAGTTGGGGCGGCTGATTCCCGACGAAGTGCGTGCGGCGGCCAGCCAGCCGACCGTGCGCCTCGCGGTCGGGCTCGCGGACGGCATCTCCAAGCTCGCCGCGCACGCAATCCTCGCGCCCGTGCTGGATACCCCCACGCTGCGGCTGCTGTGCCACGAAGGCGAGCACGACGCGCTGCTCGCGGAGCTGGCGCTGCATCATCTCGATCTGGTGCTGGCCGGCCAGGGCGCACCGTCCGGTTCGAACCTGCGCGTGACGAGCGAGCGGCTGGTCGCGTCGCCGGTCGACTGGTATGGCCCCGCGGCGCTCGTCACGCCGGCCGCGCGACAGCACTTTCCGCAGTGCCTCGCCGACCTGCCCGTGCTGCTGCCGACCGCGCATTCAGCGCTGCGCGCGCGCCTCGATCGGTGGCTGGAAGGCGAACGGATCGTGTCGCGCGTGGCCGGGGAATTCGAGGACAGCGCGCTGATGGCCGTGTTCGCGGCGCGCGGCCTCGGCGTGTTTCCGCTGAGCGAACTCGGCGCGAACGACGCGTCGCTGCTGCGCGGGCTGCGGCGGCTCGGGCGCGCGGGCGACGTGACCGAGGAAATCCATGCGATCCGCTCGCGGCGCGGCGAACACCATCCGCTGACGGCGCAATTGCTGGCCGCCGCACGCGGCGCACCGGCCGACTGAAGCGAGCGCGACATCAAACGAAACTATAATGACGCCCCGGCCTTACGAGATTGCCGCGCGCTTCATCCAGGCACCGCCCGTTGCGCGACTTCTCGCCAAGCCTTCTGAAAGACGCCATGCACAACCGATTTCGCCTGTTTTCCGTTTCGTGCGCGCTCGCGGCCGCGACCGTGCTGGCGGCGTGCTCGACGCCGCCCAAGCCGATCTACCAGCAGGAACAGTTCGACGCGACGAGCAGCCCGTATGCGCATACGTTCCACTCGAAATCCGACGCGGCCTGCGAGGCCGCGCGGCGCGCGCTGCTGAGCCAGGGCTATGTGGTGTCGTCGTCGCGCAACGACGCGGTCGACGGAAGCAAGAATTTCCAGCCGAACAATGACATGCACGTCGTGATCGAGTTTCACGTCGTGTGTGCGGACGCGAACGCGGACGGCTCGTCGAGCATCGCGTACGTGAACGCGGTGCAGGATCGCTATACGCTGAAGAAGTCGAATACGTCGGCCAGCGTCGGCCTCAGCGTGTTCGGCTCGCTGTCGCTGCCGATCGGGTCGAGCGACGACGCGCTCGTCAAGACCGCCAGCGAGACGATTCCCGCCGGCGTGTTCTATGAGCGCTTCTTCAATCTCGTCGAGCATTTCCTGAAGATCGACCCGGCCCGCCGCGACCGCGCGACCGTCAAGGCCGCCGAGAAGGAACCCGTCACGCCGCTGCCGGAACCCGCGCCGACGCCGCAAGGCGAGCCGATGAAGATGACGACGCCGGTCGTGCCGACGCCGCCCGCGGCGCCGGTGCCGCTTTCGCTGCCGGTCGTGGCGCCGGAGTCGGGCGCGAACGCCGTGCCGGCCGCGGCGTCGGCCGTGGTCGCGCCCGCGGCGATGCGCGCTGCCGCGCCGGTGGCTGCGTCCGGTTCGGGGTCGGTACCGGCTTCGGGTGCAGCATCTGCTCCGGCCGCCTCGTCGACGCCCTCGCCGGCTATCGCTCCTGCACCGGCGTCCGGATCGGCATCCACGCCGGCTTCGGCTCACGTGCCGGGTTCCGCGCCGGCGTCCGCTTCCGGCCCGGCATCGCCACCTGCCGCCGCAGCGGCATCGACGCCGGCCGTTTCGGCGCCGGCCGCCGCGACACCGGCACCGGCCAGTAGTGCGCCCGCGTCCGCCACATCAGCTCCCGTGTCGGCATCGGCACCCTCGGGCGCTTCGCCCGCACCTGCCGCCGCCAACCCCGTCGCATCGTCCGCACCGTCGGGCGCGAGCGCACCGGCCGCAAACTGACAGGCCGCCCGTATCGTCGCGCCCGGCCGCACCCGGCGCAGCGCGACGATACGCACCCTTTCCCGTCATTCCTCACATGAATTTCCGCGCCGTCGGCTACCTGCCCGTGGTGTAGCCGGCATTGCGTCGACGCTTTGCTGCGAACATGCGCGGCCGATTCCGACGTTCGCGGAGATCGACGGTCGTCTGGCCGTCACCAGACCGGCCGGCCTGCGCCGACCGCCTTGCCGACCGTACGTCGCGCTCAGCGTCTGTCGTTGCTCGACGGTCGCCGTTAAACCACCGCAGACGAT
Organism: Burkholderia sp. AU30198; assembly: GCF_020419825.1. Classification (NCBI taxonomy): domain Bacteria; kingdom Pseudomonadati; phylum Pseudomonadota; class Betaproteobacteria; order Burkholderiales; family Burkholderiaceae; genus Burkholderia; species Burkholderia sp. AU30198. The sequence continues at coordinate 270,192 of NZ_JAIZSA010000006.1, forward strand.
CACGCTGATATCCGTCATCAACAGCCGTCCGACCGTCAACCGACTGACCTGCTCGTGCCGGCCGCCCCACTTACCGCAACGTCGCGCTCAGCGTCTGCCGTTGCTCGACGGTCGCCGTTACACCACCGCAGACGATCACGCTGATATCCGTCGTCAACAGCCGTCCGACCGTCAACCGACTGACCTGCTGGCGCCGGCCGCCTCGCCTACCGCAACGTCGCGCTCAGCGTCTGCCGTTGCGCGACGGTCGCCGTTACACTACCGCAGACGATCACGCTGATATCCGTCATCAACAGCCGTCCGACCGTCACCCGACTGACCTGCTCGTGCCGGCCACCCCGCCTACCGCAACGTCGCACGCATCGTCTGCCGTTGCTCGACGGTAGCCGTCACACCACCGCAGACGATCGCGCTGATATCCGTAATCAACAGCCGTCCGACCGTCACCCGACTGACCTGCTCGCGCCGGCCGCCCTGCCTACCGCAACGTCGCGCTCAGCGTCTGCAACTGCTCGACGGTAGCCGTCACGCCGCCACAGACGATCACGGCGATATCCGTCGCCGACGCGAGCACGGGCACCGGCCGCTCGAGCGCGGCCAGCGCGGCACCGCACGCGGGCTCGACGACGATCCGGTGCTCGTCGAGGAAGCGCAGCGACGCGGCCACCGCGTCGGCATCGGACACGACGACCGGATGGATCTCATGCCGCGCGGCCCATTCGACCGCCGCATCGCACGGCCGCTTCGCGCCGAGCGACGTCGCGATGCTCGCTATCGCCGGCAATTCGATCGGGCGCCCCTGCGCGAGTGAGCGCGCATAGCAGTCGGCGCCTTCCGTTTCGGCCGCAACCACCGGTACGTCGTGCCAGCCGTTGCGCGCCAGCCCTTCGAGCACGCCACACAGCAAACCGCCGCCACCGACCGCGAGCACGACCGCGTCAGGCTTCGGGCCGGCCGCCGCCATCTCGTCGATCATCGTCGCGTGGCCCTGCCACAGCACGGGGTCGTCGAACGGATGCACGAACGCGTCGTGCTCGCCGAGCGACGACTGCGCGAACGCGTTCGCCTCGGCCCAGCTCGCGCCGTGCACGATGAGTTCGGCACCCTCGACGCGGATCAGCTCACGCGCGCGTGCCGACGCACTTTCCGGGACGACGACGAGCACCGGCACGCCGAGTTCGCGGCCGCAATACGCGACCGCGATGCCCGCGTTACCGCCCGACGACGACACGAAGCGCCGCGCGCCGGCCGCATGCCGCGCTTCGCAGACGGCGCCGATGCCGCGCAGCTTGAACGAGCCCGACGGCTGCAGTGCATCGAGCTTCAGCCGGATGGTCCTGCCGAGCCGGCGGGACGCGATTTGCGAGCGGATATAAGGGGTCTGGATATGAAGCGGCATGGGACGGGGACCAATGAGAACGGAGGGAACGCACACGACTCGCGGGCGCGAGCGCCAGCGGCAATGACGGTCATCGTACGGCACGCTCCCCATGCTTTCCAATACCATCGAATGGCGTTTGCTATGCTTCACAGGTATATCGATGAACGAGAGCTGATACCGCATGCGCCAGATCGAATTGCGTCACCTGCGCTACTTCGTGGCCGTCGCGCAAGCCGGCAGCGTGATGGCCGGCGCCCGCGCGGCCGGCATCGTCCAGCCCGCGCTGTCGCGACAGATCCGCGAACTCGAGGACGCGATCGGCACGCCGCTGCTGGTGCGCCGTGCAACGGGCGTCACGCTCACGGCAGCCGGCGCGAGCTTTCTGCAGGACGCGACTGGCCTGCTCGCGACGCTGCAGGACAGCCGTGAGCGCGCCCTGCGCAGCGCGGCCGGCCAGCTGGGCGAACTGCGGCTCGGCGCGTTGCCGAACTGCCTGCCGTTGCCTGTCGTCGCGAACGTCCTCAAGGCGTTTCGCGACACGTGCCCGGACGTGAAGCTGTCGATCGCGCCGATGCTGTCGGCCGAACAGGCGAGCGCGCTGGTGCGCGGCCAGCTCGACGGCGGGATCATGGCGTGGCGTCGCGACGAGGCGCCGCACCTGTCGGGCGTGCAGCTGCTGAGCGACCGCTTCGTGCTCGCGATGCCCGCGCCGCCCGGCAGACGCTTCACCGCGCCGCGCACGCTGGCCGACGTCGCGAACGAGCCATTCGTCTGGTTCGACGCGCAGCGCTCTGCCGCGCACCACCGGTTCCTGATGGCGCAGTGCCAGCAGGCCGGCTTCACGCCGCGTATCGCGCAAGTCGGCAGCGACATTCCAACGTTGATCGGCCTCGTCGCCGCCGGGATGGGCTGTGCGTTCGTACCGGAAAGCGCGTCGCCAACCTGCCCGCACACGGTCCGGCTCGTCGCGCTCGACGAGCTCGCGAGCCGCTTCGACATCGAGTTCGTGTTCGACGGCGCGGCCGTGCCACCCTCGCCCGTCGTCGCGCGGTTTCTCGAGGCCGTGCGCGATGCAGCCGGCGAGGCGAACTGACTGGACGCTACTCGTCCGACGCGTCCGGCACACGATCGAGCGGCACGATTCGCCCCGTCGATCGACGGCCTGACATCGCCCTCCGTCAAACCGTCGGTTTAGCTGCCGTGACGCGCTAAACACCGGCGTCGCGTCCGCGAAATATCTTTCATAACACTGACGGGCGGCGCCGCAGCGCCGGCATTTTTAAATTGACACCAAAAACGGCCGTTTAACGCCGGTTCGAATCGTCATGCGCCGAAATATACTTCGCGCGCATCCAACCCTCGTGCCAAAGAGAGGATGCCTTTCTGCCCCGGTCACGGTCCCCCTGTGGCCGGGGCTTTTTTTCGCGCGCCTTATCTGCCGCGGGTGAACGGCGACGATGCGACGCTCGCGCGAGGTGATGGCCGTGCCCTGACCGGGCCCGCCCGATTCGCACGGCCGCGCGCCGCCGGACGACCGGTGGACGACTTCCCGCGCACCGGGCAGAGCGACCGTCAGGCCGCATCGAACCGCCAATGGATCGCGATCTCCCGGCCGAAAGCCGTGCCTTTCTCGCGACAAGACACTTTCATGGCGCGTCCTCGTTCGCCTGCTCCACCCGCGCGCTTCGTGCGCACGCTGCATTGTTGAGCTGAAATCAAGATAATTTCGTCCGTATGCGGCTTTTTCCGCAAAAGTCATGCAGGCACACTTCGACCTGTCCTCACCGGCCCCGTGCCGTTGTTCCTCGACTACAGGAGCTCATCGCGTGAACCCTACCCCTTCCTCTCCTTCCCGCCCGGGCGGCAGCGCCACGCTGCCGCTGCTGGCACTCGCCGCCGGTGCGTTCGGCATCGGCACGACCGAGTTCTCGCCGATGGGCCTGCTGCCCGTGATCGCCGACGGTGTGCACGTGTCGATTCCGCAAGCCGGCATGCTGATCAGTGCCTATGCGATCGGCGTGATGGTCGGCGCGCCGCTGATGACGCTGCTGCTCGCGCGCTGGTCGCGCCGCTCGGCGCTGATCGCGCTGATGTCGATCTTCACGATCGGCAACCTGCTGTCGGCGCTCGCGCCGGGCTACACGACGCTGCTGCTCGCCCGCCTCGTGACGAGCCTCAACCACGGCGCATTCTTCGGGCTCGGCTCGGTGGTCGCGGCCAGCCTCGTGCCGCGCGACAAGCAGGCCAGCGCGGTCGCGACGATGTTCATGGGCCTCACGATCGCCAACGTCGGCGGCGTGCCGGCCGCAACCTGGCTCGGCCAGATCATCGGCTGGCGCATGTCGTTCGTGGCGACCGCGGGCCTCGGCCTGGTTGCGATCGCCGGGCTGCTCGCCGCGCTGCCGAAGGGCGAAGCCGGCAAGATGCCCGACCTGCGTGCCGAACTCTCGGTGCTGACGCGCCCGGTCGTGCTCGGCGCGCTCGGGACGACCGTGCTCGGCGCCGGTGCGATGTTCACGCTCTACACGTATGTCGCGCCGACACTCGAACACCTGACCGGGGCGACACCCGGCTTCGTGACCGCGATGCTGGTGCTGATCGGCGTCGGCTTCTCGATCGGCAACATCGCGGGCGGACGCCTCGCCGACCGCGCGCTCGACGGCACGCTGATCGGTTTCCTGCTGCTGCTGATCGCCACGATGGCCGCGTTCCCCCTGCTCGCCAGCACGCATGCGGGCGCCGCCGTCACGCTGCTCGTGTGGGGTATCGCGACGTTCGCGGTCGTGCCGCCGCTGCAGATGCGCGTAATGCGGGCAGCCCACGAAGCGCCGGGCCTCGCATCGGCCGTCAATATCGGCGCGTTCAACCTCGGTAACGCGCTCGGCGCGGCCGCCGGCGGTGCGGCGCTCTCGGCCGGCTTCGGATACACGGCGGTGCCGCTCGTCGGCGGACTGATCGCTGCGGCCGGACTCGCGCTCGTCTTCCTGCAGATCGCGCAGCAGCGCCGCGCGCCGGCTGCCGCGAACTCGTAATCGCGACACGTCGCGCGTCGGCGATGCGCGACGTCCCGCCGCCTCTGACGGCAAGCACGCACACGGCCGCGCAATGCGGCCGTCTTCGTTTCAACGGTCAATTACGATTCACCGATTTCTCAATCGAACCATCCCGAACATCGGCGCATTCCAATGCGATGAAGATCCAATAATGGCGCAGCAACTTCGCGCTGCGCCCGATCTCGTGTCGTTCCCGATCCCGTCGCTCGCCGGCTCCGCGGCCGTGCCGTCGGCGGTCGGTCAGCGCGCGGCGCCGAACCCGCCGAAAAACGCACGCGCGTTTGCGTCGAGGCTTGCGAGGTGATAGCCGCCTTCCTGCACGATCACCGTCGGCAACCCGAGTGCGCCGATCGCGCCGCCGAGCCGCCCGAAACCGTCGGTCGTAACAGCCACCTGCGATTGCGGATCGTCCTTGTAGATATCGAAGCCGAGCGCGAGCACGAGCGCATCGGGCTGGAACCGTGTGAGCGCGCGTAGCGCGTCGTCGAGCCGCTCGAAGAACGCCGACTCCGGCGCGCCGTGTGGCATCGGCAGGTTCAGGTTGAAACCGTCGCCGGCCCCCGTGCCCGTCTCTTCCTCATAGCCCGCAACGACCGGGTAGAAGTTGGTCGGGTCGCCGTGGATCGACACGTACAGCACGTCGTCGCGGCCGTAGAAGATCTCCTGCACGCCCTGCCCGTGATGCATGTCGGTGTCGAGGATCGCGACCCGGCGGTGGCGGCCGAGCAGCGACTGCGCGGCGATCGCCGCATTGTTCAGGTAGCAGAAACCGCCGGCCGCGTCGCGGCGTGCGTGGTGACCGGGGGGGCGGCACAACGCGTACGCGTCGCGCGCGCCGTCGTTGACGTCGGCCGCGGCCGCAAGCGCGCCCTGCGCGGACCAGTACGCAGCGCGCCACGTGTTCGCACCGACCGGGCAACTGCCGTCGGCAAGGTAGCGCGCGGCTTTCGCGAGCACACCGCGCAGCGGGTTCGGATCGCGCACGAACACGTTCGACATCACTTCGTCGCCCCAGTCGTCGGGCATCTGCTTCCAGTCGCGGTGCGCTTCTTCCAGGAAGCGCAGGTAGTTCATGTCGTGCACGGCCGCGATCGGCGCGGTGCCGCGGTCGGCCGGCTCGCGCACTTCGAAGTCGAGCGACCGGACGGCCGCAACGAGCCGCGCCGCGCGCTCGGGCACTTCCTGCGGTTCACGCATCTGGCCGCGCGACAGGTAGCTGCGCGGATGGTGCAGCAACTGCTCGGGATGGAAATAGGTTTTCATCGTTCGCCCTCGTCGGTTTTTCGAGTTGTCGGTTTGTCGGTTTAGCGGTTCGCCACTTCACGCATCCTGCGTCGCGGCCGCCACGGCAACGCGCGCCGCGACGCCCGCGCGCGCGAGCACCGCATGCAGCAGCACGTTCGTGCCGCGCGTCACATCGGCAGGCAGGGCATCCTCGGCTTCGTTGTGCGACAGGCCGTCGACGCACGGGATGAACACCATCGCGGTCGGAACGCAACGCGCGAGCAGGATCGCGTCGTGCCCGGCGCCGCTGACGATCCGCTCGTTCGTATAGCAGAACGCAGCGGCCGCCTGCGCGACCCGCTCGACGCAGTCGGGATCGAACGGCATCGCCGGGCTGCGCCAGCAGGTGTCGATCGCGACCTGCACGCCACGCGCGGTGGCAACGCGTGCGCACGCATCGCGCAATGCGTGTTCCATCGCATCGACTTGCGCGTCGTCGTGATGGCGCAGGTCGACCGTGAACGTCACATCGCCGGCAATGGTGTTGCGCGACGCGTTGCGGATGCCGACCTGCCCGATCGTCGCAAGCCCGCGCGGCGCGTAACCAGCGACGATCCGTTCGAGTTCGAGCGCCATCTGCGCGCTCGCGAAATACGCATCCTTGCGATACGGCATCGGCGTCGTGCCCGCATGCGCGGCCACGCCTGTCACCGTCACGTCGAGCCAGCGGATCGCCTGCCCGCCCGTGACGATGCCGATCGTCGTGCCGTTCGCCTCGAGCACGGGGCCCTGTTCGATATGCGCTTCGAAGTACGCATCGACCGCGCCGCCCGTCGCGCGCGTGGCGCGATAGCCGCATGCGTCGAGGGCCGCGCCGAGCGTGACGCCGTCGGCGTCCTGCTTGGCAAGCGCATCGTCGAGCGGCAACGCGCCGGTGAATACGGCCGAGCCGAGCATCGCCGGTGCAAAGCGCGCGCCCTCCTCGTTGGTCCACGACACGATTTCCAGCGGCTTGTCGGTCGCGATGCCCGCGTCGTTCAGCGTGCGCACGAGTTCGAGCGCGGCGAGCACGCCGTAGACGCCGTCGAAGCGGCCGCCTTCGGGCTGCGTGTCGAGATGGCTGCCGATCAGCACCGGCGCGGCCTGCGCATCGACGCCGTCGCGCCGTGCGAACAGGTTGCCGACTGCGTCGACACTCACCGACATCCCCGCGTCGCGGCACCACTGCGCGAACAGGTCGCGCCCGCGACGATCGTCGTCGGTGAGTGCGAGGCGCCGCACGCCGCCGCGCGGCGTCGCGCCGATGCGCGCCATGTCCGCCAGGCTCTGCCACAAGCGGGCGCCGTCGATTTCCAGCAGGTCTTTCATGTGCACTCCGGATGAATTCGTTCGTTGAAGGTCAGCGCGAGCCGAGCGCTTCGGCGGTGGCCGGCCGCGCCGCGCGGCGCGCGTCGAGCGCGACGATGCAGAGCAGCGAGATGCCGGCGAGACACGTGTAGAACACCGCGAGCGGCCACCACTGGCCCGCGAAGCGATGCGCGAGCCAAGTGCCGATGAGCGGCGTCAGCCCGCCCGCGAGCGCGCCGCAGATCTGGTAAGCGAGCGAGATCGCCGAATAGCGCACGTGCGCGGGGAACACCTCGCTCACGAAACCCGCGATCACCGAATAGAAGCCGGCCATGCAGACGACCGCGAGCGCGATGCCGGCGATGAGCGATGCGGACGTGCCGCCCTGCACGAGCATGAACATCGGATACGGCGACAGCATCGCGAGCAGCGCCGCGATCTTCAGGAAGCGCGCACCGCCGATGCGCTCGGCGATCCATGCGGCGATCGGCTGCGCGACGAACTGGATGATCGCGACCGCGAACAGGCTGTCGAGGATCAGCGAACGCGAGACGCCGACGTACTGCGTCGTGTACGCGATCATGAACGTATTGGTGAAATAGACGCCCGCGATGCCGATCGTGTTCGCGCCGATGCAGAGCGCCACGAGCCCCGACGCGGAGCGGAACACTTCCGCGACCGGCAGCTTCACCGTGCGGTTGGTTTCCTTCACGCGCGCGAATTCCGGCGACTCGTTCACGCCGAGCCGGATCAGGATGCCGACCACGAGCAGCACCGAACTCGCGAGAAACGGCAGGCGCCAGCCCCACGCGAGGAAGTCGGCCTTGTCCATCGACGTGACCGCACGAAACGCGATCAGCGACAGGATCAGCCCGGCCGGGCTGCCGAGCTGCGCGAACGACGCGAAGAACGTGCGGCGCCCCTGCGGCGCATGCTCGCCCGCCATCAGCACCGCGCCGCCCCATTCGCCGCCGACCGCGATCCCCTGCACCACGCGCAGCGCGACGAGCAGCACCGGCGCGAGCATGCCGACCTTCGAATAGTCGGGCAGCAGACCGACGCAGACGGTCGCGATGCCCATCATCATCAGTGTCGTCATCAGTGCCTTCTTGCGGCCGATGCGATCGCCGAGATGGCCGAAGATGATGCCGCCGAGCGGCCGCGCGAAGAAGCCGACCGCGAACGTCGCGAACGACGCCATCGTGCTGACGAAGCGGTCATGCGACGGAAAATAGAGTTCGCCGAACACGAGCGCGGCGGCGGTCGCGTAGATGTAGAAGTCGTACCACTCGATCATCGTGCCGATGAACGCGGCCGTCGCGGCGCGTCCCGGCTGGCGGGCGGAAGGAAGGGACTGGGTCATGCGGGCTCCTGACGCGCGCCACTGCGGGGCGACGCGCAATATCGTGTAACGGCCGTCTGTCGCGACCTTGCGCCGCACGTTGCGGCAGCCCCTCCTTTATCGGCGACCGCAAATCATTAGTCAAATTTCAAGTTATTATTCGCCGTATAAATTCAACTAATGTCCACCTCGACGCCTCGCCCGGAGACCCGATGCGCCCCGACCTCGCCCCGTTCCTGAACGACCGTCTCGACTGGAACCTGTTGCGCACGTATCTGGTAATCATCCAGGAGCGCAGCGTGAGCCGCGCGGCCGCGCGCCTGCACGTGACGCAGCCGGCCGTGAGCCAGGCGTTGCGGCGGCTCGAGGACACGCTCGAGCGCAAGCTGATCGAGCGGCGCGGCACCCACTTCGCGCCGACGCCGGCCGGCGAAGCCGTCTACCGGATCGCGAGCGACATCTACGGCGGCATCTCGCGCCTCGAAACCGAAATCGACGACAGCACGGCCGACCTGACCGGTTCGATCCGGCTGCTGACGGTGAGCCGCATCGAGTCGTCCGTCTACGACGAATTCCTCGCGGAATTCCATCGCGCGTATCCGCGCATCGACCTGCAGATCGAAGTGATGCGCTCGTCGGACATTCTGTCTTCGCTGCTGCAGAAGACGGCCACGGCCGGGCTCGGCCTGTGCCGTACGCCGCACGACAAGCTGGAGATGCGCTGCTTCCTGCGCCAGCGCTATGCGATCTACTGCGGCCGCCATCACCGGCTGTTCGGGCAGACGCAACTGCGGATGGACGATCTGCTCGCGGAAAATTTCGTGTCGTTCACGAGCGACCAGATCGGCGACAGCCTGTCGCCGCTCACCGTGTTTCGCGACCAGCGGGGCTTCACGGGGCGCATCGTCGCGTCGTCGCCGAGCCTCGATGAAGTGCGGCGGCTGATCTTCGCCGGTTACGGGATCGGCTGCCTGCCCGAGCACATCGTGCGCGACGACATCGCGCAGCAGCGGCTGTGGCGGCTGCCGCCCGACGACGGGCTCGTCGATGTCGACGTGTTCCTGCTGTGGCATCGCGATCGCAAGATGAACGCGGCCGAGCAGGCGTTTCTCGACGCGATGGAACGCTGCATGCAGCGCTTTTCGCTCGCGGAGCGGCTGGGCAAGTAACGGCGCGAATGCGCCTGCGGAAAGCGCCGGGCGCATACGGCCCGGCGCGTCGGCCTCGTCAGAACCGATGCACGATACCCAGCTGCACGCCGCGTGCATTCGCCCCCGGATACGCGAGCGGCAAGCCGGGGTTCGCCGCACCGGCGAGCGTATAGCCGGCCTGGTTGCGGTTGCGCAGGTACGACAGCGCGCCGTAGAAACTCGTGCGCTTCGACAGGTCGTACTCGTACATCAGCCCGAGCTGGTCCGCATTGTTGCCCTGCGACGACTGGTCGTGCAGATACGCGTAGCCGAGCGCCACGTAGTTCGCCGGATTGAACTGGTACTTGACCGACAGCCCGTACACGCGCGAATCGATGCCGAAATCGGCCCACTTCACCTCCGAGAAGCCGCCGTACACGGTTGCCTTGCCGATCTCGTACGACGCGCCGGCCATGATCGTGCGATCGGTGGTGGTCGCCGTCGCGTTCTTCAGCCACTGGCCCGCGACGAATGCCCCGAACGGCCCGTGTTCGTAGGTCAGGTCGAACTGCTGGCTCGAGCCTGCCGAGCGCACGCCGCCCGCATCGCCGAACCCGAAGTACACCCCGCCCTGGAAGCCCGCGATCTCCGGGCTCTGGTACGACAGCGTATTGCTCGTGCGGAACGCGAACACGGTCAGGTTGTCCATGCCGGACGCCTGCGTGACGCCGCCGAACGCATCCTGTCCGCCCTGGTCGTTGAACAGCGGCGAATTCTGGCGGCCCGCGCGCACCTTGCCCCACTGCCCCGCAATGCCGACCCACGCCTGCCGGTTGAACAGGCTGCCCGAACTCGCCAGCGAGCCGTCGTTCGGGTTGAAGCCGTTCTCCAGCGCGAACTCGATCTTCTGCCCGCCGCCGATATCCTCGCCCCCCTTCAACCCGAACCGGCTCCCCCACTGGCCGCCGGAATTGATCGCCGCCGTATAGCCGTTGCCCGTATTCACGTACTGCGCAAATTCGTCGATCACGCCATACAGCGTGACGCCGTCCTGCGCGAGCGCGGCACCCGATCCGGTAATGCACGCCGCCGCCACCGTCATGCGAAGACCGGCGTGCACCATCCGCGCCCGGGAATCGCTTCCGCGGGCTGTCATTTGTTTAGTCATACTATTCAATGGTCAGAGAATGAAACGACACCGCGCGCGGCAGTCGCGCCGCACCGGCATCGTGGGAAAGGAAACGTGGGGAGGAGCCCGGCGCAGGCAGCGCCCGGCTCGCGCGGCATTCAGGCCGGCAGCCGGCCGGCCCGATGCGCGTGACGTGTCGTCAGTGGTGAGCTTCGCCGCGTTCGAGCGGCAGGATCAGGCGTTCAGGAATGCTGCGGCGCGATGCACGCGCGCCGATGTAATACAGCATGGCCGGCACGACCAGGCCGAGGATCCACGAGATGTCGGTGCCGCCGAGCGCGTCGACGAGCGGGCCCGTGTAGATGTGCGTCGACATGAACGGCAACTGCACGAGGATGCCGACCACGTAGATCGTGATCGCCATCACGTTCCAGCGGCCGTAGCGGCCGTCCGGATCGGACAGCGCCGGCACGTCGTAGCGCGAGCGCGTGAAGCAGTAGTAGTCGACCAGGTTGATCGCGCTCCACGGCGTGAAGAACGCGAGCAGGAACAGGATGAACGCGGTGAATTCCTTCAGGAACGAATGGCGGCCCGCGAGCGCGATGAGCGTCGATACGCAGATCATCCCGAAGATGTAGACGAGGCGGCTCTTCGACGACACGGCGCCCTTGCCGCGAAAACCGCTGACGATCGTCGCCATCGACATGAAGCTGCCGTATGCGTTGAGCGCCGTCACCGTCACCTTGCCGAACGCGATGCTGAAGTACAGCAGCGCGGCCACGGCGCCCGTCGAGCCGAGGCCGACGATATACGACACTTCATGGTGCGCGAACTGGCTGCCGGCCAGTGCTGCCGCAAACACACCGAACACCATTGCCGCCTGCGCGCCGATCACCGAGCCGAGGCCGACCGCGACGAACGTCGCGACCGACGATGTCGAGCGCGGCAGGTAGCGCGAATAGTCGGCGACGTACGGGCCGAACGCGATCTGCCACGACGCGGACAGCGACATCGACAGCAGGAAGCTCGCGAGCGAGAAATGCTTGTTCGCGAGCAGCGCGCCGACGTCGTGGTTCGCGAACAGCTGCGAGAACATGTAGACGAACGCGGCGATGCCGACCACGCTCGCGATCCGGCCGACCGCATGGATCGCGCGATAGCCGAACACGGTCAGCACGACGATCACGGCCGCGAACAGCAGGATGCCCGCCGCGTCGTCGACGTGCAGCAGCTGCGCGACAGCCTGCCCGGCCAGCACCGAGCCGCTGGCGGAGAAGCCGATGTACATCAGGCACACGAGCACGATCGGGATCATCGCGCCATAGACACCGAACTGCACGCGGCTCGAGATCATCTGCGGCAGCCCGAGCTGCGGCCCCTGCGCACCATGCAGCGCCATCACCGTGCCGCCGATGAACTGGCCGAGCAGCAGCGCGACCAGCGACCAGAACACGTCGCCGCCGAGCACGACCGCAAGTGCGCCCGTGACGATGGCCGTGATCTGCATGTTCGCCGACAGCCACAGCGTGAACTGGCTCAGCAAGCCGCCGTGGCGCTCGGCGTCGGGAATGAAGTCGATCGAACGGACTTCGATCAGGCCGCCGGCTTTTCCACTGGGATTCGTTGACACGAGGAAATCTCCAAAATACTAAGGATCACAAATTGTTTGGACGAGACAGGAATCTGCGAGCCGCCCTTTCGGCTCTGCGGGTGCGGGGCGCCGTGGATCGCCGGCATGCGCCACGCACGCATGGTCTGCGCACTGGCGCGCAAGCGGCACGACGTGTGCCGACATTGCCAGCGGATGATCTTGTATATACAACTTGCCAGATATCGGTGATTACCCGGCATCGGACGATTTTTGTAATTGTCCGAACAATCGGGATGCGTTCGACGCATCCAGTTGAAAGTAAGGCGTCTTGAAAATGAAAGGTCAGCTGCCCGCGGACGGAACCTGATCGGGCTCGGCCGTCATGTCGGCGGCGGGAAGCAGGTTCAGCATGCGCCGCGCGGCCTCGATGTCGCGCACGTGCAGCCATTCGTCGTAGTCGTCGCGGCGCAGGATCACGACGCCCCGCTTCTCTTCGCCGGGCCGATGCATCCGCGCGAACAGCGGGTGCGTGTCGGCGTTCACCGTGAGCATCGCCATGCCCACGCGCTCGCGGCCATCGTCGCCTTCGTAGCGCCGCCAGATGCCAGCGACACAGCACGGTTGCCAGCCGTCGACGCCGATCCGGTGCCACACGTTGCGACCGGTTTCGTAGCACGGCTCGAAGATCCAGTGCACCGGAATCAGGCAGCGCTGGCCGTTGCGCCACGCACTGCCGTAGAGCCGCGACGAGCCGACCGTTTCCGCCCGCGCGTTCACCGTATCGAGTTTCTTTTTCTTACGGCCGTGCTCGTCGACCCGCTCGGGCTGCATGAATTTCGGCCAGAAGCCGAACACGGCCGCGACGACCTCCAGGCGATCGCCATCTGCGCGCGCGACCGGCGCCGCGTAGTCGGGATACACGTCGGGTGCCCATGGGTCGCGGCGGTACAGATCGCCGATACCGATCTTCAGTTCGCTGATGCCCGGGTCTTCATCGGGGGCGCGGTAGTGGGTGCACACGGCTCGGCGGTCGATCGAAGCAATGGTTCCATCGTAGGTCAGCGTCGGTGCCGCGGTCGCGCTATCGTTTTGTATGACGAAACAGTTTTACGATTCGACGATGCGCCGGGAGCGTTCCGGCGCCTGCCGTCACGCGTGCTGCCCGATCCGCAGCGTCAGGATTTCGTCGCCCGCGTCGTCGAGCGTCCCCGTCGGCGTCCAGCCCAGATGCCTGTAGAAGCCGTGCGAGCGCGACGCCGGATCGGTCGAGCACCCGAGGAACAACGACGTGAAGCCGTTCGCCGCGAACGCGTCGACCACCTGCCGCAGCAGCCGCTTGCCGATCCCCGCCCCCTCGTACTCGGGCAGGATCGCGAGCACGACGATCTCGCCCGAATCGGTGTCGCCGAAACAGTAGCCGACCATGCGCCCGCTCGCGCAGCAGACATGGCCCGAGAACAGGCCATCCCGGATCCCGTCGCCCCAGCTTTCGACGGTGATGCCGAGGTCGCGCAACTGCGCTTCGGTGAACGCGTTCTCGCGCGTCTTGCCGCGCAGCGCGATGCACGCGGCCGCATCGTCGGGAACGGCCTTGCGCCAGGTGAGTTCAGTCATCGTTCGATTTTTCCAGGGTCCGCCGCCGGCGCGATGCATACAGGCAGATCAGCTCCAGCGCGATCGTCGCGCCGGCCAGCGACGTGATTTCCGCATGATCATACGGCGGCGACACTTCGACCACATCCATGCCGACCAGGTTGATGCCTTCCAGGTGACGCAGGATCTCGAACGCCTGATGGCTCGACAGCCCGCCCGAGACCGGCGTACCCGTGCCCGGCGCGAATGCCGGATCGAGGCAGTCGATGTCGAACGTCAGGTACACGGGATGATCGCCGACCCGCTCGCGAATGCGCGCGGCGACCGCGGCGGGCGTCGACGCATGCACCTGGCGCGCATCCTGGATGTCGAAGCCCATCGGCTCGTCGTTGGTCGTCCGGATGCCGATCTGGGCCGACCGTTCGGGCACGACCCACCCTTCCCGCGCCGCGTGATAGAACATCGTGCCGTGATCGATGCGCTTGACGTCGCGGTCGGGCCACGTGTCGGTATGCGCATCGAAATGCACGAGCGACAGCGGCCCGTGCACCTTCGCATGCGCCTTCAGCAGCGGATACGTGATGAAGTGATCGCCGCCGAGCGTCAGCATCGCGCAGCCGCGCGCGAGGATCGCATCGGCATGCCGCTCGATCGCGCCCGGCACCGATTCGGGCTGCCCGAGATCGAACGCGCAATCGCCGTAGTCGACCGCGGCCAGCACGTCGAACGGATCGAACGACCACGGCCACGGGCGCTCCCACGCAATGCCCGTCGATGCGATCCGCAGCCCGCGCGGGCCGAAGCGCGTACCGGGCCGGTGCGATGCAGCGGAATCGAACGGCACGCCGGTGATCGCAAGGTCGACACCCTCGAGGTCGCGGCTGAAACGCCGGCGCATGAAGCTCGTCGCGCCCGCGAAGGTCGGTTCGGCCTGCGTGCCGTAGAGGCTGTCGCGCGTGAACGCGAAATCGTTCTGGCTCATCGTCGGATTCCTGTCTGAAGGGGAACGGCCGCACGGCTGGCGACCTCGTGCCCGATTGTGCCGCCGCGGCATCCGACGAAAAATATGAACTAACATAAGCCGACTTCACAAAACGCGATGTATCGCCATGCTGACCCGATTGAGAGACATGGATTTGCAGCTGCTGCGGCTCTTTCTGACGATCGTCGAAAGCGGCGGCTTCAGCGCCGCGCAGGGCACGCTCGGGATGGCGCCTTCGACGATCAGCACGCAGATGGCCAAGCTCGAGACGCGTCTCGGGTTCCGGCTGTGCGATCGCGGCAAGAGCGGCTTCCGGCTGACGCCGAAGGGCGAACGCGTGCTGCAGTCGACACGGCGGCTCCTGCACGCGATGGACGTATTCACGCGCGATACCCAGCACGTGTCGGGCACGTTGCTCGGGGAACTGCGCATCGGGCTGTCCGAGCGGCTTGCACCGGACATCGTCGAATCGATCGCGGCGGCCGTCGGCGGCTTCCGCGAACGGGCGCCGGACGTACTGATCGAGATGGTCGCGAACCCGCCCGACGAGCTGGAGCGCAGGCTGCTGAAAGGCGAACTGCAGCTCGCGATCGGCTATTTTTCCGGCCACCAGGCCGGCCTGCACTACGCGCCGCTGTTCGTCGAGCACCAGTCGCTGCACTGCGGCGCCCGGCATCCGCTGTTTGCGAAAAAAACCGTGTCGGTCAACGACATTGCCCGCGCCAGCAACGTCGCGCGGCTCTACAAGACGCACACGTCGGGTGCGGCGCCGCGCAACGCGCAGCCGACCGCGTTCTCCGAAAACGTCGATGCCGACGTGATCTTCATCCTGTCCGGCGCGCATGTCGGCTTCCTGCCCGACCACGTCGCGGCGCCGTGGGTTGCCGCGGGGAAGATGCGCCGGCTGCTCGCGAGCAAGCTGAGCCATACCGTCGAATTCCAGCTCGCGACACCGAGGAACTGCGACGGCAGCGAGGCGCTGGAGGCATTCACGGCGGCGCTCGCCGACCAGTTCGGCGGGCTCGACGGTGTCGCGGGCCAGTGACCGACGCAGGCCGGGCGGGCCGCGTCAGACGAGCCGGTTCGACGCGATGACCTGCACACCCGGCCGCGCGTCGATCGCCGCGTCGACCATCGCGCGGGCGATCCGCGACGCGGGATTCACGCGCCACTTCGCCGGCAACACAGGGTGGGCCAGGTTCAACGCGGACACCAGCAGCCGCTCGCCGAACCTGAATTCGTCGCGGCTGCCGCCGATCAGGCCGGGCCGCACATACGTGAGCGACGCGAACCCGACGCCGGCGAGCGCCTGCTCGACCTCGCCCTTCACGCGGTTGTAGAAGATGCGCGACGCCGGATCCGCGCCAAGTGCGGAATTCAGGACGTAAGCCGGTGTGCCGTAGCGATGCGCGAGCCGCGCGACCGCGAGCGGATAGTCGTGGTCGACACGACGGAATGCCGCCTTCGAGCCGGCCACCCGCATCGTGGTGCCGAGCGTGCAGATCACGGCATCGGCATGCCACCAGTCGGCCGCATCGGGCAGATGCTCGAAATCGACCTCGAGCGCGCGCATTTTCGGGTGCGGCGACAACGGGCGGCGCGCGAGGACGATCACCTGATCGACCCGCGCATCGGCGAGCGCGACTTCGAGGACGTGACGCCCGACGAGTCCGGTCGCGCCGACGAGCAGCAGTTTCATGTCCGGTTTTTCCGTGTGGAGCCGGTACTGGCGGGCGCAAACGGCCCGCTTCCGGCTTCCTACATGATCGTCGGCCGCCTCGGCGCCGGCAACCTTTCAACATCTCTAAAAGTTACAGGGCGCGCTTGTTTCGGCGGGCAGCCCGCTACGACCCGGCCGTCTCCTGGCGCGACAGGCTCGGCGCGACACCCGTCCAGCGCTTGTAGGCCTGCGAAAACGACGACATGTCGCTGAATCCCAGTTCCTGCGCGATTTCCTTGATCGACAGCCGCCCTTCGGCAATCAACGCCTGTGCGCGAGTCTTGCGCACCGTGCTCGATATATCCCGAAAGCACGCGCCCTCTTCCTGCAGCCGGCGCTTCAACGTGCGCTCGCTCGTGTTGAGCAGCGTCGCGATGTCCTTCAACTGCGGCGGCCGGTCGAACGGGCGCGTGGCCAGGTATTCGTTGAGAAACGATACGAGGTCGACGCGCGTCCGCCTGCGCGTGATCAGCTCGGCACACATGCGCTCGCACATCGCCGCGGTCGCGGCATTCGCCTGCGGCAACGGCCGCTCGAGGTGTGCATGCTCGAACGTGAGCGTGTTGGCGGGCTGGCCGTGCCGGATCCTCGCGCCGAGCACCGGCTGCGTCGCGTCAGGGCCGGCGCCAAACGCGAGGTCGAACGTCGCGAGCTCGAACGCGCTGCCGATCACGTCGCGCAGCACGCGGCACGTCGCGCCCATCGCACGCTCGACGAAAAAGCGCTGCACGTCCGCGGCGAGCTCCGGCGACGCGTCGAACCGAATCGCGTCGTGCGGCCCGACCCGGCGGAACGTCATCCCGACGAACGTATAGGTCAACGCCAGGTAGCGGCCCGCGAGCGCGACCGCGTCCATGCCGGTCGCACTGCTCAGGAGCCCGTACCCGAGCAGCCCGTACGCCGAAAGCTGGTACGACAGGCCGACCTTGAGGCCGACGCCGGCCTCGCCGGCAGTCAAATCGAGCAGGTTCGACGCAACGGCCAGCTCCTGCGCGGCCAGCACCGTGAAATCCGGGTCGGCGAGCTGCTTCAAGGTGAGCTGCGACCCCTTGAGCAACGCCGGCGGCGCGATCTTGCGGTCGCGCCCGAATTCGATCATCAGCAGGACGGAAGCCGGACTGCGGGCAAAGTTCCAGACATTCATCAGACGCCTCGCGACGTGGGTTGGCCTAGATTCTAAAGCGGTTGGCCTGCCCCAGCATGGATCGCGCGAGCCCGTGCGCCGATGATGAACGACATCGCAACCCGCACGGCGTCGATCACCATGAAGCTCTCTTCGCTCTTTCGCCCGGCCTGCACTTTATTGCTGGCCGCCGGCCTGACGGGCGCTCCGCTCGCGCCGGCACGAGCTGACGATGCCGTTTCGCCCAATCCACCGGAGTCCGCCACCATGCCCAAGACCTACGCAGACCAGCCCGTCTGGCGCGACATGCAGAAATTCCTTCCGACCGACTTCCAGTGGAAAGACGGCCAGCAACCGACGGAAGAATGGTGGTCGTGGCACGGCCATCGCATGCATCTCGACACGTACCGCAACCCGCAAGCGCGGGTGAAGGTGATCCTGTTCCACGGCGTGGGCACCAACGGCCGGCAGATGTCGATGATCCTCGGCGAGCAGCTGGCGCGCCGCGGCTACGAAACGATCGCGGTCGACATGCCCGAATACGGGATGACCGAGGTCGCCAGGGGCGCGCTGGTTCGCTACGACGACTGGGTGCGTGCCGGCAGCGATCTGATCGACGCGGAGCGCGCGAAGGACGACCGGCCGATCGTGCTCTACGGGCTGAGTGCGGGCGGCATGCTCACGTATCACGTGGCCGCGCTGAACGGCAAGGTCGCGGGCATCGTCGGCATGACGTTCCTCGACCAGCGACTTCAGCAGGTGCGCGACGAAACCGCGCGCAACGTGTTCATGAGCCGCGTCGGCGGCACGATGATGCATCTCACCGCGATGACCTCGCTGAAATCGATGCGCGTGCCGATGACGCTCGCCAGCAAGATGTCCGCGCTCGTCAACGACCGCGATGCGCTGAAGGTGTGGCTGTCCGATCGCACCTCCGCCGGCAATGCGATGACGATCGCGTTCCTCGATTCCTACATGTCGTACCGGCCGGCGGTCGAGCCGGAGGATTTCGCCGTGTGCCCGATCCTGCTCACGCAACCGGCCGCGGACCGCTGGACGCCGCTGCACCTGAGCGAACCGTTCCTGCAGCGCATGCGGAAGGTGCCCGTGAAGGTCGTCATGCTGGAGAACGCAGGCCACTATCCGCTCGAACAGCCGGGGCTGTCGCAGATGGTCGAGGCGATCGATGCGTTCTATCGCGAGGTGACGGCGCAACACGCCGACTTCCGCGCGCCGTCCTGACGAGCCGTGCACGCGCCGGTGCGAAAGCCGGCACGGCAAACGGAAAGCCGCCGATGCGCACGCTGCGCATCGGCGGCTTCGTGTCACGCGCGATACGCGTCAGACGTGCAACGCATGCCCCAGCGCGCGCAGCGCGGCTTCCTGCAGCGCTTCGCCGAGCGTCGGGTGCGCATGGATCGTGCCGCCGATGTCCTCCAGCCGCGCGCCCATCTCAAGCGACTGCGAGAACGCCGCGGCCAGCTCCGACACGCCGCGCCCGACCGCCTGCCAGCCGACGATCAGGTGGTTGTCGCGCCGTGCGACGACACGCACGAAGCCGTCGGTCGCCTGCAGCGTCATCGCACGCCCGTTCGCCGCGAACGGGAACGACGCGCTCACGCAATCGACCTCGGCCGCACGTGCGTCGTCCGGCGACCAGCCGGCCGTGACGATCTCCGGATCGGTGAAGCACACGGCCGGGATCGACGCGGGCATGAACTTGCGGCGCTTGCCGGCGATCAGCTCGGCGACCATCTCGCCCTGCGCCATCGCGCGATGCGCGAGCATCGGCTCGCCGGCAACGTCGCCGATCGCCCAGACGTTACGCATCGACGTCCGGCATTCGTCGTCGATCCACAGCGCGCGACCATTGCGATCGAGCGGCAGCGATTCGAGCCCGAAGCCGTCGACGCGCGGCCGGCGGCCCACCGCGACCAGCACGCGATCGGCCTGCAGCACCTGCTCCGCGCCGTCGGCGGCCTGCACGCGCACCGCGCCGTGTTCCGCGAGTCCGAGCACCTTGTGGCCGAGCAACAGCCGCACGCCCAGCCGCGCGAGCGAATCGGCGACCGGCCGCGCGAGTTCGGCATCGTACGCGGGCAACACGCGCTCCGCCGCTTCGACGACGCTGACGTCGACACCGAGCTTGCGATAGACGATCCCGAGTTCGAGCCCGATATATCCAGCCCCGACGACGACCAGCCGCTTCGGCAACGTCGCGGGCGACAGCGCCTCGGTGGACGACACGACATGCCCGCCGAACGACATCGACGGCAGCGCGACGGGTTCGGAACCGGTCGCGAGCAACAGGTGCTCGCAGCTGATTCGCGTCGTATGGCCGCCGGCAACGACGTCGACGGTCTTGCCGTCGATCACCTGCGCATCGCCGTGCAGCACGCGCACGCCGTTCTTCTTGAGCAGCGCGCCGACGCCGCGCGTCAGCCGGTCGACGATGCCGTCCTTCCATGCAACGCTTTTCCCGATGTCGATCTCGGGCGTGCGCACGCGGATCCCGAGCGCGCCCTCGCCCGCGTGGCCGCGGGCCTGTTCGAATGCGTCGGCCACATGGATCAGCGCCTTCGACGGAATGCAGCCGATGTTCAGGCATGTGCCGCCGAGCCGGTCACGCTCGACGAGCACCGTCGGAATGCCGAGCTGGCCGGCGCGAATCGCGGCGACGTAGCCGCCCGGGCCGCCGCCGATCACGAGCAGCGTGGTGTGTTCGTTCTTCATTGCGTTATCACTCCACGAACAGCAGTGCCGGGCGCTCGAGCACCGCGCGCACGGCCTGGATGAATTCGGCCGCATCCGCACCATCGACGACGCGATGGTCGAACGACGACGACAGGTTCATCATCTTGCGCGCGACGACTGCGCCGTCGCGGATCATCGGCCGCTCGACGATCCGGTTCACGCCGACGATGCCGACCTCGGGATGATTGATGACCGGCGTCGACACGATGCCGCCGAGCGCGCCGAGGCTCGAGATCGTGATCGTCGAACCGCTCAGCTCATCGCGCTGCGCGCGGTTCGCGCGCACGGCATCGGCGAGCCGCGCGATTTCGGCGGAGATCGACCACACGTCGCGCGCTTCGGCATGACGCAGCACGGGCACGGTCAGGCCGCCGTCCGTCTGCGTCGCGACGCCCATGTGCACCGCACCGTAGCGCGTGACGACACCCGCTTCGTCGTCGAAGCGCGCGTTGATCTGCGGGAAGTCGCGCAACGCGATCACCATCGCACGGATCAGCAGCGGCAGCGGCGTGAGCTTGCCGCGCGTGTCGCCGTGGCGGCGATTCAGTTCCGTACGCAACGATTCGAGCTCGGTGACGTCGATCTCCTCGACGTAGCTGAAGTGCGGGATGCGGCGCTTCGCTTCCTGCATCTTGCGCGCGATCGCGCGCCGCAGGCCGATCACCGGTACTTCGGTTTCGTCGTTGCGTTCGCCGTAGCCGCGCGCTTGCGAGCCGCGCACCGCACCGCTGCCGGAGCCTGCATATGCATCGAGGTCCGCGTGCAGGATCCGCCCTGCTTCACCGGTGCCGCGCACATAGCGCAGCTCGATGCCCATGTCCCATGCGCGCTGACGCACGGCCGGCGACGCGAGCGGCCGTTCGCCCGGCGCGAGCGCAGCGCGCAACGGCACTGCATGCTCCGTATGCCCGGCATGCTTCGCGTGACGCGGCTCCGCGCTCGCGTGCTTCGCCGCCGGCTTGGCAGATGATTCAGCAGGCGCTGCGGCCACCGACTTCGACGGCGCTGCCGCGACCGGTGCGGTTTCTACCTTTGATTCTCGCACCGGTGCACCGGCCTTCAGGTTGCCGTCGCCTTCGACCTCGAGGCGAATCAGTTCGCTGCCGACCGCCATCATCTCGCCGATCCGGCCGCCGAGTTCGAGCACCTTGCCCGTCACCGGCGACGGAATCTCCACCGCCGCCTTGTCGGTCATCACATCGGCGAGCGGCTGGTCTTCCTTGATCGTCTGCCCGACTTCCACGTGCCAGGCCACCAGCTCGACCTCGGCAATCCCTTCGCCGATATCCGGCATCTTGATGACATGAATCCCCATCTCAGGCCTCCATCACGCGTCGCAACGCTTCACCGACCCGGGCCGGGCCCGGAAAGTACGCCCACTCCTGCGCATGCGGATACGGCGTATCCCAGCCCGTCGTGCGCTCGACCGGCGCTTCGAGGTGGTAGAAGCAATGTTCCTGGACCAGCGACACCAGTTCCGCACCGTAACCGCAGGTGCGCGTCGCCTCGTGCACCACGACGCAGCGTCCGGTCTTGCGCACCGACGCGACGATCGTGTCGAGGTCGAGCGGCCACAGCGTGCGCAGGTCGATCACCTCCGCGTCGATGCCCGTCTCCTCGGCTGCGGCAAGCGACACGTGCACCGTGGTGCCGTAGGTCAGCACGGTCACGTCGTTGCCGGGCCGCACCACGGCGGCCGTATCGAGCGGCACCGTGTAGTAGCCCTCGGGCACCGCGCTTGCCGGATGCTTGAGCCACGACGTGACCGGCCGGTCGTGATGGCCGTCGAACGGCCCGTTGTACAGCCGCTTCGGCTCGAGGAAAATCACCGGATCGTCGTTCTCGATCGATGCGATCAAGAGCCCTTTCGCGTCGTACGGATTCGACGGCATCACCGTGCGCAGCCCGCACACCTGCGTGAACATCGCCTCCGGGCTCTGGCTGTGCGTCTGGCCGCCATAGATGCCGCCGCCGCAGGGCATGCGGATCGTCATCGGCGCGATGAACTGGCCGGCCGACCGATAGCGCAGCCGCGCGCCTTCCGACACGATCTGGTCGGATGCCGGGTAGAAATAGTCGGCGAACTGGATCTCGCACACCGGGCGCAGCCCGTATGCGCCCATCCCCACCGCCGCGCCGACGATCCCGCTTTCGGAGATCGGCGCGTCGAACACACGCGACTTTCCGTATTTGTTCTGCAGTCCTTCGGTACAGCGGAACACGCCGCCGAAATAGCCGACGTCCTGCCCGAACACGACCACGTCGCTGTCGCGCCCGAGCATCACGTCCATCGCCGAGCGCAGCGCCTGGATCATCGTCATCGGCTGCGTTGCCGTGCCTGTCTCTTGTTGCGCCATGATCACGCTCCCAGTTCCTGGCGCTGACGGCGCAGGTGCGCGGGCAGCTCCTTGTACACGTCGTCGAACATCGAAGCCGGCGACGGAATCCGGTCGTCGGCCAGCGTGCCGTATTTCTCCGCTTCCTTCTGCGCGGCGATCACCTCCGCTTCGAGCTCGGCCGTCAGCGCTTCATGTGCGCTGTCCGACCAGATGCCCTTGACGATCAGGTGGCGCTTGAAGCGCTCGATCGGATCGCCGAGCGGGAAATGGGACCAGTCGTCGCTCGGCCGGTACTTGGTCGGATCGTCCGACGTCGAATGCGCGCCCGCACGGTAGGTCACCCACTCGATCAGCGTCGGGCCCAGGTTGCGGCGCGCGCGTTCGGCGGCCCAGCTCGACGCCGCATAGATCGCGAGGAAGTCGTTGCCGTCGACGCGCAGCGACGCGATCCCGCAGCCGACGCCGCGCCCCGCGAACGTCGTGCCTTCGCCGCCCGCGATCGCCTGGAACGTCGAGATCGCCCACTGGTTGTTGACGACGTTCAGCACGACCGGTGCGCGGTACACGTGCGCGAACGTGAGCGCGGTGTGGAAGTCGGATTCAGCCGTCGCGCCGTCGCCGATCCACGCGGACGCGATCTTCGTGTCGCCCTTGATCGCCGACGCCATCGCCCAGCCGACCGCCTGGATGAACTGCGTCGCGAGGTTGCCGGAAATGGAGAAGAAGCCCGCGTCGCGATCCGAATACATCACGGGGAGCTGGCGGCCTTTCAGCGGGTCGCCTTCGTTCGACATCAGCTGGCAGATCATCCGTTCGAGCGGCACGTCGCGCGCGATCAGGATGCTCTGCTGGCGGTAGGTCGGGAAGCACATGTCGCCGTCGCGCAGCGCCATCGCGTGCGCGGTGCCGATCGCCTCTTCGCCGAGGCTCAACATGTAGAAGGAGATCTTTTTCTGGCGCTGCGCGATCATCATGCGCGCGTCGAAAATGCGGGTCTTGAGCATCGCGCGCAGGCCGGCGATCAGCCGCGCATCGTCGAGATCCGGTGCCCACGGGCCGACGGCCTTGCCGCTGTCGTCGAGCACGCGCACGAGGCTGCGGGCGAGATCGGCGGTGTCCGCCGCGGCAACGTCGATCGGCGGGCGGCGAACCGCACCGGCCGGCGATAGATGCAGATAGGAAAAGTCCGTCTTGCAGCCCGGGCGCCCGGTGGGCTCCGGCACATGCAGACGCAATGGCTCTGACAGGCTCATCGTGTCGTCTCCACGCTCGATTGTGTCTCACGCTGATTAGGAACGCGCGGCCGGTTGCCGGCCTGCGCGCTGACTGGCGTGCGGATAGGCACGTCAATCTTTCCAATTTAGGCAATATGGGGCCAGCCGTCGATGACCAACCCGCTCGACTGCGGTGAGCAGATTTGCCATGTCGGGTGCGAGAGGGGCGCCATGCGGGCCCCGACCGGTGTCCCGGCGTTGCCGTGCCCGGGCGAATCGGGGCCTGACGGGAAATCACGGATGTCGCGACGACCCATGCAGGGCGAGGACCGGATGCGCCGGACAACGCCGGTATGCCGCGCCCGAACGGGCGGCAGTCGATATCAGGGGCATGTCGATCGCCGACGAAGGCCGCCGATCGATGTGACCCATTCGATCACTATGCAGGCGCGGAGCGCGGCGAGTCGGCCACGCCCGCTTGCGGGGAGAACCCTCCCCGCATCTCCGGGCACCCTTGAGCGTCAGTGGCTTTGCGCGGGCGTGAAGACGCCACGAAAGCGCATCTTCCCGGACGCGAGGCGGTCATAGGCTTCCGTCGCCTGGTCGAGCGAGAACGTCTCGACGATCGGCTTGACCTTGCCTTTGGCGGCGAGATCCAGCACTTCGCTCAGGTAGCGCAAGCCGCCATGCGTGGAGCCGATGACCTGCTGGCGCATCATGTGGAACGGCTTGCGCTGCGACGCGATCGAGAACGGCTTGCTGAAGTCGAGCCCGCAGAGGATCACCCGGCCGTCGACCCGCACGCCCGTCATCGCTTCCTCCGCAGTACTGAACTCGTTGGTCGTGACCAGCAGGACATCCGCGCCACCCAGGTCGCGCAGCTCCGCGCCGTTTGCGACGACCCGGTCCGCGCCCAGCCCGATCGCGAGGTCGCGCTTGTCGGCCGAATGCGTGATCGCGATGGTCTCGAAGCCGCACGCGCGGGACAGTTGCAGCGCCACGTGCCCCAATCCGCCGATGCCGAGCACGGCCACCTTCTCGTGCGGTTGCGGCGCCGCATCGCGCAAGCCGCTCCATGTCGTGTAGCCCGCGCACATCATCGGTGCGGCATCGACATACGCCAGAGCGTCGGGCAACAGCACCGTGCCCTCGGCCGCGACGGCGATGTACTCGGCATGCCCGCCCTGCGATGCGAACCCGGTGGTCCGCGGCGCATCGCAGTTCACGGCCGTCTGGCCGGAAAGCGGACGATGCTCGCGGCAGTACGGGCAGCGCCCGCATGCGGACTGCACCCACGTCGTGCCGATCCGGTCGCCCACCCGGCGCGCATGCACGCCCGCGCCCACTTCGACGATTTCGCCAACCACCTCGTGGCCCGGTGTCTGCGGGTAGATGTCACCACCGTAGCCCTGCGTGGCCCACACGTCCGTGTAGCACATCCCCGACGCGTGCACCTTCACCAGCACCTGCCCCGGACCGGCTTCCGGCACCGGCACTTCCTGCACTTCCCAGGGCCGGTTGGCCCCCGTCATCACGATCGCCTTCATCTTCATTGCCTGCTCCTTGATCAACCGAACGCAGGGCCTAGTCTAGAAAAGGCGCATTATCATGACAATCTCGCCAATCTTTACGTCACGATGAAATCAGCTCATCAATTGAAAAGCGGCGATCTCTTCTCGCTCAATGTGTTCCTCACCGCGGCGACGCACCTCAGCTTCCGCACGGCATCGGTCGAGCTCGACGTCACGCCGTCGGCGATCAGTCATTCGATCAAGAGCCTCGAGCAGCGCCTGGGGGTACGCCTGTTCAATCGCACCACGCGCAGCGTGTCGCTGACGGACGCCGGCGAACGGCTCGTCGACAAGCTCCGCCCGGCGATCTCGTCGGTTGCGGAGGCGATGCTCGCGGTCGACGGGATGCGCGACACGCCCAGCGGCACCGTGCGCATCAACGCCAGCGAAGGCGCGATCCGCCTCGTGCTGAAGCCGGTGCTCGCGCGCTTCCTGCGCGACTACCCGCAAGTCCATCTCGATATCGTGACGGACGGCAAGCTCGGCGACATCGTCGCCGGCGGGTTCGACGCGGGGATCCGGCTGGCCGAAGCGGTGCCGCAGGACATGATCGCGGTGCGCGTGTCCGATCCGGTGCGATTCGCCGCCGTCGCGTCGCCGGCCTATTTCGCCGCGCATGGCCGCCCCGACGTGCCGCAGGACCTGGACCGGCACGACTGCATCCGCTTTCGCTTCGACAGCGGTGCGATCTACCGCTGGGAGTTCGAGCGCCGCGGCGTCGTCGAAACGGTGAACGTCAGCGGCCCGCTCACGCTGACCGACCAGCCGTTGATGGTCGACGCCGCGATCGACGGGATCGGAATCGCATTCGTGCCCGACCATCTCGTCCGCGATGCGCTGGCCGACGGGCGGCTCGAACGCGTGTTGGCGGACTGGTGCCCGGTCATGCCGGGGCTGTGCCTGTATTACCCCGGTCATCGCCATGTTTCGGGCGGGCTGCGTGCGCTGATCGACAGGGTGCGGGTTCAATCGCCCGATGCCAATCGAGCGGCATCGCAACCGGCGCAACGCCGCAAAAGCAGGAAACCCGCGAGCGACTGATTGCCTGCGGATTGTCGGATCGTCGCCGAATCGCACGGCAGTCCATCCGAGCAGCGCGCGGATGCGGTGCGTTCCACCGGCATCCTGCGGTTCACCCGCATGGCGCCGCAGCAACCCAATGTGAGCCGGTGCACCGCGCTTCAGCACGATACCGTGGTGCGACGCCGTATGGCGCAACGCTTCCGGAACGGGTCGGCCCGCGAAACAAACGCGAGTATCCAACGCGTCGTCATGCATCAATAATGGCTGTCGACCTTCGTATTCGGCGCCTGATATGCAGCGCCGAGCCTTCCTGAAAGGAGACGCCCCGATGCTGGATTCCGACACCGCATGCCTCCTCGCACGCTACAACGACTGGGCAGACCGCACGCTGTTCGGTGCGCTGGAGAATGTGCCGATGCACGAGATCGTTGGCCCGAGCAACACGCTGTTCGGCTCGCTACTGGCGACGCTGAATCACAACTATCAGGTCGATCTGATCTGGCATGCGCATCTGACGGGGCGCCAGCACGGGTTCAGCTCGCGACGCGACCTGCTGTGCCCGACGCTGCCGGCACTCGTCGCCGCCCAATGCAACGCCAATGAGTGGCTGATCGAATGGGTCGACGGGCAGGATGCCGCGATCCTTGCGGAAACGGTGTCGTTCGCATTCGTTTCCGGTCGCGCGGGGCAGATGGCGCGTGGCGCGATGCTCTTGCACCTGTACAACCACAAGACGTACCACCGTGGCTGGGTGTGCCAGATGCTGTTCGAACTTGGCGTGACGCCGCCGGAGACCGACCTGCCGGTCTATTTGAGTCGATGATGACGGAACGCGCCGGCGAACCGTCCGGCGCCCCGCTTGCATCGCATGCTGATGCTCAGCTGCATCGATCGGCACGCACACCTAACGATGGCCGACATCCAGCATGTAGCCTTCGCCGCGAATCGTGCGAATCAGGCGCGGCTCCTTGATGTCCTCGCGCAACTTCTGACGCAGGCGCGATATCTGTACGTCGATACTGCGGTCGAAAGTGTCGATCGACTTGCCGCGCGCGGTATCCATCAGGTATTCGCGACTCAGCACTCGCCCCGGCGCGGCAAGGAACGCGTTGAGCAGGCGAAATTCCGCGTTCGACAACGGAATGACCGTATTGTCGGCGGCAATCAGGTGGCGGCCGATCTGGTGAAGCCGCCATCCGGCAAACCGGCTTTCCTCCTGCGCCCTCGTCCGGCCTTGCGTTTGCGCACGCACGCGGCGCAGGATCGTCTGGATGCGCGCGACCAGTTCGCGCGGTTCGAACGGCTTGACGATATAGTCGTCGGCACCCAGTTCCAGCCCGACAATCCGGTCGGTCATCTCGCCGCGAGCGGTCAGGATGATCAATGGAATCTCCGATGTCGCACGAATCTCGCGGCAGAGATTGAGGCCGTCGTCGTCCGGCAGCATCAGGTCGAGCACCACGAGATCGAAGCCGCCTTCCCCGAGCGCGTGATGCATTTCCGCGCCGGTGCCGGCTTGCGCGGTCGTCATGCCGAAGTCTGCAAGGCAGTCGCACAACAGGCTGCGAATCTGCGAGTCGTCGTCGACGACGAGAATACGAATCGCTTTGTTCACGGCGTCTTGTCTCCGATGTTGCGGCGGTGAGATGTGCCCCGCACTCATTATTGCCCGTCAATATAAGGGCTTTTTGCACGAATTGTTGCAGCGTTGAAATAATTGCCCCGGCACCTTGCCCCACAAGGTCATCCGGAAAAATCGGGATGCCTGACGAGCATTCGCGTCATGGATAACCCGCCCGGTATTTTCCCGAAGAGACGCCGCCGAGCATCGTCCGCCTGCGCCGCCCCGTCTGGTTTCGCGCGTCCTGCCGCAACATTGCCCAACCGGAAAGACTTTGTGTCAGCGCAGATACAAAGCCGATATGAACCAGAAATGCCCGGGTCTTAACGTGGCTCCCAAGTCATATCGACGCAGGAGACACGCGGGACATGAACTACGCACAACCCAAGCCACCTGTCCGGCGCATTGGCGGCATCGCCTTC
The DNA here is from genome assembly GCF_020419825.1 of Burkholderia sp. AU30198. NCBI lineage: Bacteria > Pseudomonadati > Pseudomonadota > Betaproteobacteria > Burkholderiales > Burkholderiaceae > Burkholderia > Burkholderia sp. AU30198. The sequence continues at coordinate 298,751 of NZ_JAIZSA010000006.1, forward strand.
GTGGTCGGATTGCACGCCGTGATCGTCTACGCCTTGCTCACCGGTCTCGCGACGAAAGTCGTGGACGTGATTCGTCAGCCGATCGAGACGCGGATCATCGAAGAGATCAAGCCGCCGCCCCCTCCACCACCGCCACCGAAGCGGATCGCCCCGCCACCGCCGAAGCACGTCGCGCCACCGCCGCCGTTCGTGCCGCCCCCGGAAGTGCGCGTCGCGGCACCGCCGTCGCCGAACACGATCACCACGCAATCGACCAAGCCTGCGCCGTCGGCACCCGTCGCGCCGCCGGCACCGCCCGCCGCTGCGGCGCCGGTGTCGACGAGCGTCGGCGTGGTGTGCCCCAACTCGACGCAGGTCCGCGCCGCCATTCGCTATCCGCGTGAAGCGCTCAAGGACAACCTGACCGGCAACGTCGTCGTGACCTTCGTGGTCGGTACCGACGGCAACGTCAAGGACCTGAGCGTGACCCAGTCGGCCGCGCCGGTCCTCGACAGGGCCGCGGAAAACGCAGTGCGGCAGTTCCACTGCGTCGCACAGGGCGAGGAAGTCCGCGTGCAGGTGCCCTTCTCTTTCAAGCTCGATTGACGGTGCCCTCGACAGCCGTTCCTTTTCTACTTGCCAACGCATTTCAGGAGACACTCATGATCAACCGTACCCGCAAGGCCGCCCTGGTGACGGCTCTGTTCCTCGCGGCCAGCGCCGCGCACGCCGCCACCGATACGGTGTCGAATCCCTATGGCCTCGATGCGCTCTGGAAAGGCGGGGATTTCATCGCACGCGGCACGCTGCTCATTCTGGTCGTCATGTCGATGGGCAGCTGGTACATCATCGTCGCGAAACTGCTCGAGCAAACGCGCGTGCTGCGCCGCGCGAAGGCGGCGGAAACGGGTTTCTGGAAAGCGGCCAGTCTCGGCGAAGGCACGAAAAAACTGGACGCCGGCAGCCCGTTCCGCTTCATCGCCGAAACAGGTCTCGCGGCATTCGACCATCACGAAGGCGCGCTGGTCGAACAGGTCGACCTCAACCAGTGGGTCGCGGCGGCCATCGAGCGGGCCACCACGTCGGTCTCGAGCCGCTTGCAGGACGGCCTCGCGTTTCTCGGCACCGTCGGTTCGACCGCGCCGTTCATTGGCCTGTTCGGCACGGTGTGGGGCATCTATCACGCACTGACTGCCATCGGCATCGCCGGTCAGGCGTCCATCGACAAGGTCGCGGGGCCGGTCGGCGAAGCGCTGATCATGACCGCGATCGGGCTGGCTGTCGCAGTGCCCGCCGTGCTCGGCTACAACTGGCTCGTGCGCCGCAACAAGGCGGTGATGGAGCGCGTGCGCGGGTTTTCGACGGAATTGCACATCGTCATCCTGACCGGCACGACCACGGCCGGGGCCGCCGCCGCGACCAAGGCCGCTGCCCTCACCCGCGTGGGGTGAACCATGGCCATGACCGTAGGCCCCCGCGACGGCGCCGAGCACGACGAGACCATGTCGTCCATCAACACGACGCCGCTGGTCGACGTGATGCTGGTGCTGCTGATCATCTTCCTCATCACGATTCCGGTGGTATCGCACACCGTGCCGGTCACGCTGCCCAAGGAAGCCGTGCAGCCGCTGCAAACGACCCCGCAGAACGTGATTCTCGCCGTGACGAAAGAAGGCGACGTGTTCTGGGACGAACGGCGCGTACCGGACGCGGCAACGCTCGTCGAGAAGCTCAAGGCGGTTGCGGTGCAATCGCCGCAACCCGAAGTGCACATCCGCGGCGATCTCGACGCGCGCTACGCGGCCATCGGCCGGGTCGTGTTTGCCTGCCAGCGGGCGGGCATCGTCAAGGTCGACTTCATCACCGAACCGCCGCCGCGCCAATGATCCCTCCACACCGACAAGGAGACCCAAGATGGCCATGACGATGCCCACCGGCAACGCCGACGAACCCGACGTGATGATCGAGATCAACACCACACCGCTCATCGACGTGATGCTGGTCCTGCTGATCATGCTGATCCTCACCATTCCGATCCAGACGAACGCGGTCAAGCTCGACATGCCGACCGGCGCGCCGCCGTCGCAACTGCAGACACCGCCCGTGGTGCAGATCGATATCGCGGCCGACGGCACCATCGCATGGAATGGCGAGACGCTGAGTTCGCGCGAGCAACTGGAAACGCGTTTGCACGACGTCGCCGTCAACCCCGCGCCGACCGAACTGCATCTGCGGCCCGACAAGGCGGCGCCTTACCGAGCCGTCGCCATGGTCATGGCGTCCGCGCAGCGGCTCGGCGCGAACCGCATCGGGCTCGTGGGCAACGAGCAGTTCATGCAGTAACCGCATTCTCATCACGGAGCCCTCATGTTCGACGCCAACCCCGACGTGCTCGCCCCCGTGGCGACCCCGAGCCCGCCATCGGAATCACCCGCCGGACCACTCGCGTGGTTCGGCCTGGCGATTCTCGTGATCGTGGCGTTCTTCGCGTTCGTCGACCGTCAGATGCTGATCCTGCTGACGGAGCCCATCCGCCACGATTTCGGGCTGACCGACACGCAAATCGGCCTGATGCAAGGCGCGGGCATCGCGCTGTTCGCCGGCGTGGCTTCGCTGCCGATCGGCTGGGTCGCCGACCGCGTGGATCGCCGTGTGGTGCTGGTCGCGTGCGTCATCGTCTGGAGCGCTGCCACCGCGATCTGCGGCATGACCACCCACTTCTGGCAGTTGTTCATCGCCACCGTCGGGCTGGGGATCGGCGAAGCCGGACTGGTGCCGGTGATCTACGGCCTGATTCCCGATCTCTTCCCTGCGCGCCAGCGCGTGCTCGCCAACGCGATCTTCGCGCTCGCCAACCTGTTGGGCTCAGGTGCGGGGATGGCGCTCGGCGGCGCACTGATGCACGGCATCGCGGCGGTGCACGGCGCGTTGCCGGTCGGGCTCGCCGATCTCGCGCCGTGGCGGCTCGCGTTTTTTGCGGTTGCCCTGCCCGCCCCCGTGCTGGTCGTGCTGGTTCTGCTCATTCGACCCGGAAGGCACGGCGACACGGAAGCATCCGCCGCGCGGCAGCGGCCATCCGCGCCGCTGCCGTCCGCACCGGTCTACTTCCGGCGCGAAGCCATCATGATGCTCAAGTTCTTCGGTGCCATCGGACTGGTCAATCTGTCGTTCGGCGGTGTGGCGACGTGGATGCCGGTCGTGGCGGTGCGAACTTTCGGCGCCACGCCGGCCGAAGCCGGCGGCGGCATGGGGGTGGCGGCGATGGCCGGTGGCATCGCGGGTTGCGTGCTCGGCGGACTCGTTGCCGGCCGCATGAAAGCGCGCTTCGGCGTGCTCGCGCCACTGCGTGTCTGCGAATGCGGCGCGCTGGTCGCCGGCGGCCTGTCGTTCCTCTATCTGGCGGTCGGCTCGCTTACGCCGGTCTACGCGCTCTTCGGCGCACAGCTCGCCTGCATGGTCGCCGGCATGGTGCTGTTTCCCACCATCATGCAGAACATCTGCCCTGCCCACCTGCGCTCGCGCGTGGCGGCGATCGGCGCGCTGACGACGATCGTCGTGCAATCCGGCAGCCCCGTGTTCATCGGCTTCATGTCGGATCGTCTGCACGCGTTCAGCCAGGGCTTGCTGGGGTCGATCGTCTGCGTGGCGGCGTTCGGCTTCTTTGCCGCCTGCATTCTGATGCGTGCGGCCGGCCGTGGCGTTCGCGAAGCAATCGAACGCTATGCGTAATTCCCTTCTTCCTCCTGCTCCCATGTCACCCCGCACACTCTCGCTCTCGCTGCGCATCGAACGTTGGCCGCTGGCGGCTCCCTTCCATATCACCGGCCACGTCATCGACGCCGCTCGCGTCGTGAGCGTGACCGTCGACGACGGGCACCACGCCGGCAACGGCGAAGCATCCGGGGTCTTTTACCTGGGTGAGACATCTGAATCCATCGCCGCGCAAATCGAAAGCGCCCGGGCGTCGATAGAAGCGGGCGTCACGCGCGCGCAGTTGCTCGACGTCTTGCCGCCCGGCGGCGCGTGCAACGCGGTCGATGCGGCATTGTGGGCGCTTGAATCGCAACAGCAGGCCGTGCCTGCCTGGCGCATCGCGGGCCTCTCCGCGCCGCGCCCGTTGCGGACCACGATGACGATCGGTGTGGATACGCCGAGTGCAATGGCCGGGGCCGCCCGGAGGCTGCCCCACGCCAGGGCGCTGAAGGTCAAGCTGGACGGCAGCGCCGCCGACGACGCGCGCCTCGCGGCAATCCGTGAGGCGCGCCCGGAAGTCACGCTCGCCGTCGACGCGAATCAGGGCTGGTCGCGCGCGCACTTCGACGCGATGCTCCCCGTGCTGCAACGGCTCGATGTCGGCATGCTCGAACAGCCGTTTGCGATCGGTGCAGACGCCTGTCTCGAACATATCGACTGTCCGATCCCGCTCGCGGCCGACGAATCGTTTCAGGATCTCGGTGATCTGCCCACGGTCGCGCGTCGCTACGACATCGTCAACCTCAAGCTCGACAAATGCGGCGGCCTGACGCGCGCGTTCGACCTTGCCACGCGAGTACGCGAAGCCGGCCTGTCCGTGATGGTCGGTTGCATGGCAGGCACGTCGCTGGCGATCGCCCCCGCCTTTCTGCTCGGGCAACTGTGTGATCACGTCGATCTCGACGGACCGATCTTCCTCGCCCGCGATCGCGAGCCGGGCGTCGCCTACATCGACGGCCTGCTGCACTGCCCGCCCCAGGTCTGGGGCCACGCGGGCGTCCCTGCTTCCTCTCACTGAGCTATCGACATGACATCGGACTCAACCGCCACGACGACGCAGCTCGACGCACTGTTCGCGCGTTATCACCACGCCGATGCACCCGGATTGATCGCCGGCATCGTCCATCGCGGCCAACTACTGTATCGGCGCGGTTTCGGCATGGCCAGCCTCGAACACGGCATCGCCAACACGCCGGCCACACGCATGCGCATCGGCTCGGTCAGCAAGCATTTCACCTGCCTCGCCGTGCTGCTCCTGTGCGAGCGCGGCGCGCTCGACGCCGACACCCCCATCGGCGCGTATCTGCAGGAACTGCCGCCGGCCGCGGGCCGACCGACGCTGCGGCAGTTGATGTCGCATCGCGGCGGGCAGCGATGCGCACTGGACCTGGCGCTACTGACGCAGGGTCTCGCCATGTCACCGCCTGGCGCGTTCCTGGCGTCGCAGCAACGTCAACGCGACGAAAATTTTCCGCCCGGAGAACGCATGATGTATTCGAACGGCGGCTATCACCTGCTTTCGCTCGCCGTCGAACGTGCGAGCGGGATGCGGTTCGCCGCATTCGTCGCGACCCATATCTTCGCTCCCCTGCTCATGCACGACACCGCGAGCGTACCCAACGACATGACACTCGAGCACGGCATCGCGACGATGCATATTCGTGGCAGCGACGGCGGATTCCGGCGCGGTATCTTTCCGACGTGGGAACTGCTGGGTGAAGGCTCGATCGTCTCGACCGTCGACGACATGCTGCGATGGACCGCGCACCTGCGATGCCGCGACAAGATCGTCGGCAACGCCGATACCTGGATCCAGATGCTGGCGTTGCCCGTGTTCTCCAGCGGTCAGCGTAGCCGATACTCGCTCGGTCTCACGCAGAGCCTCTATCGAGGTGTCGAGCTGATCCACCATTCCGGTGGCGTCGTCGGTGGAACGTGCCAGATGCTGGTGTCGGTGGCGCACGGGCTTGACGTCGTATTGCTCAGCAACGGCGCGCTCGACGCACCGCTCGAACTGTCGAAGCGTGTCGTCGACATCGTGCTGGCGGACGACCTGAGTGGCGATGGCCCACCTGTCGCGGCGCGCGCCGCCGATCATGTGGCGCGCCTCGGCAGTTACCGGTCGTCCCGCACCGGCGCCGTGTATGCACTGGAAGATCATGACGGCGCGCTGGTGTTGGCGGGGCCGCTTTGCCCCAGGCCGCCGATGACGCTCTACGACAGCGCCGACGGCCTGAACGACGTCCAGGTCGAAGCGGGCGGCGACGGGCCGCTGGCGTTGCGGTGGGGATCGTCTTGCACACCGGACGATCTCTCCAGCCTGCGCATCGTGCATTGCGGCCATGTCGACACGTTCGCACGCCTCGGCGAAGCACCTGCGATGACACCGCCTCTCGCCGCCGCGATGTCCGGCACATTCGCAAGCCACGATGCCCACGCCCACGCCGTCATTCGACTCGACAACGAAACCCTCGTTCTTCGCATGCACGGCGCGGTGGGCCGTTGCGACTACCGCCTCACGCCGCTGGCCCACGATGCCTTCCGGCTGGCGCCGGTCGATCCAGTGGACGTCATGACCGGAATCGTCACGTTGACCCGCGATGCAACGCGCGCAAACATCACCGGCTTTCGCGTCGATACGCCGCGCACCCGGCATCTGGCCTTCACGCGGGTGCACGCCGATGCCTGATGCGTGCCGGCGCCGAACAGCGCCGGCACGTATTCACATCGCCGACGCAAACGGATTCGACACGCGCGGCCAGTAGTTGAGGTCACGGTGCCGATAGTCCAGTTCGGCGAAGTTCACCGTGAGCGCACCGGGCGCAGCGACATGAAAGATGGCCTTCGAACGCGGCGCGAATTCGGTTTGAAAATGCTGCGTCGATTTCACGACCACCAGCTTCTTGCCGGCAAAGTCGATGCCAAGGCCGGTGAATGCGTCCACGCCCAGCACCTGGGTGCGAACCGAGATCAGCGCGATGTCGAGCCCGTTGTCCGCTTCTACCCACACCGCCCGGCCGAGCGGCTGCTCGAGACCCATGATGCTTTGCGTATGCCGCTCGACCACACTGCGCACCGTGACGCGCAGGTCCACCGGGTCCCCCGAGTACACACTGCATTTACCGCCGATGCGCAGATTCAGCGTTGCCCCGACACCCGCGTCCTTGCAGATCTGGATGGCGCCGAGATCCCAGAAGCACCCGATCGCAACATTGGCAATCCGTCGCTCGATCACGCGACGCAGAATGAACGTGCTGTCACACGGCGCGCCGCCGCCCGGATTGTCCGCGACATCCGCCAGTACGACCGGGCCGCCGTCGACCGCCAGCGCTCGATCCAGTCCGGCATCGATATCGAGCCATGCGGGGCGCGTCGCGTCGCGCAGCTCCCAGAACTCGCGCGCCAGTTGCGCCGCCAGCGCCTCGGCCTTGGCGAGATCGCTGTCCGTCACCACCCAGAGTTTCGCGCCGGCTTCCGGCACGTCGCCCCATGGGAACCCGTGGCCGAGCGACACCGACAGCACGCCGTCGCGTCCTTCGAACGACTTCATGCGCCGAACAAACCCCGCCATCGGTTCGCCGGTGGTGTGCCAGGCACCGACCATCCGGCAGTCCGACACGCCGATCGTCGGGCGGATGCGTCCGGCAGCCATCTCGAGCGCCAGCCGATAGGCTTCGCGCGCCCGATCGACGGCATCGACATGCGGATACTCCTTGTACGCAATCAAGACATCTGCCGATGCCTTCATCAATTGCGTGAAGTGACAGTGCGGGTCGAGCGTGACCGAGATCGGCACGTCGGGGCCGACAATGGCGCGAACGCCGGCGAGCAGATCGCCTTCACAATCGTCGTAGCCCTCCGCCACCATCGCGCCGTGCAGCAGCAGAATCACGGCATCCAGCGGCAACGCAGCCTTTACGCCATCGAGAATTTCGTCTCTCAGGGACGCGTAGACCGCACGAATCGTGCGGCCGGACGGCTGGGCTTCGGCACACAGACCTTCAACGATTTCGTGACCGTCGCTCTCCGCGAGGCGCCGCACTTCCGCAAGCACATGCCCCATGCCATCGGGCTCGCGCACACTCGCGTCGCCATGAAAAATGGTGAACTCTTCGAAGCCGCCCCATCCGGTCGGGCACGGGGCAAAGGTATTGGTTTCCGTCGAAAGCTGAGCCGTGAATATTTTCATGACGAGGTCTGCCGAAAGGGATTGAAGGGCGTGGAACGACTATAAGCACGCGCTGTTTCCGCTTTGTGAGCAATCTGTATCAAGCGTGAAACAGAGCAGTGCCAACGATCGCTCCGAGCCCCTCGCCCTATCGACGCGGCAACGTGACCTGCGCCACCAGCCCGCCTTCCGACCCGTTGCGCAACACCAGTTCGCCGCCGTGACGCTTCACGACGTCGTTCGCGATGGCAAGGCCCAGCCCCGTCCCGCCCGTGTTCCTGTTGCGCGAACTTTCCACCCGGTAGAACGGCTCCAGCGCCCGCTCCAGCTGCAACTCCGGTATGCCCGGGCCGTGATCGACAACCTGGATACGCACGCACGACGGCGTGTCGATCAGGCGGATGTGCGCGTCTTCACCGTATCGAATCGCGTTGGCAACCAGGTTCGTCAGGCAGCGTTTGAGGCCCAGCGGCTGGGCCGATATCGGCGGCACCTCACCGCTGATCGTCACCTTCTGACCGAGTTCGGCCGCATCTTCCGCGATGGCATCCACCAGTGCATTGATATCGACCGGACTGAACGCCTCGACCACTTCTTCATTGCGCAGAAACGACAGCGTGGCCTCCAGAAGCTGCGTCATCTCGTCGATGTCGTCTCTGAGCCGGTCACTCAATTCGACATCCTGAGCAGATCGAAGGCGAAGCGTCATGCGCGTCAGCGGGGTACGCAGATCGTGCGATACGGCGGCAAGAAAGCGGTTGCGCTCGCTCATTTGGCGCCGCAGCGACGCCTGCATCGTGTTGAACACGCTGGCGGCCTGACGCGCCTCGACCGGGCCGATTTCCTTGATGGGCGGCGCATCGATATTCCTCGACAGCTCAGCTGCCCCTACGGTCAGCGTGCGGAACGGGGCGGCCAGCATGCGCGCGCCGATCCAGGATGAAATCAGCGCCGGCATCACCTGGATCATCACCGCGGCGCCCCACTGCAACGATGCGCTCATCCCCGGAGGCGGCTTGAAGGGAGCGGTGCTGTAGAGCTTGAAGAGCAGCAGGCCGGCACTGATCTGCATCACGAGGATGATCGAGATCATCACGAAGAACAGGCGATAGAAAGCCGAATCGAAGCGGGGTCTGTGCATGGTCATGGCCGACAGCGAGCAATGGCTTCGATTATCGCCCGTGAATGTAGGGGCCATGTGTGCCGTTTATTGCAAACCCGAAACATGTCTTCGTCCCGCGTCCACCTCGTCTGCCCGCCTGGCCTGCCATCACTCTCACCGATCGTTTGTATCACCGACGATACAAACGCCACATGAACCAGAAATAACCGGCACTTACCGTTCCCCCTGAGTTGCGCTACACGGCATCGCGTTCAGTCGATCGCAAAATCAGGAGGAGACAATGATGAAGGTGAAGAACCGGACGAAGCACCCGGCGGTTTCGGCAACGCTACCGCTGCGGCACGGCGGGCGTTACGCCCCCCTCTTCGTCGGACCGGTATTCGGGTTGGCATCGTTGGGCGTGCACGCGCAGGAACAGGCGCAAACGCCCGTGCCGACTCAGCAGATCGCCGCGCCTGATGCGGCGTCCGCTGCGACGCCTGCCGCGGTGCCCGGCACCGCGGTACCGAATGCCCCTGCAGCGGAGACGTCGAAAGCGCAAGGCAAGGATGGCGCGACGCTCAATACCGTGGTGGTGACCGCGACACGCCGACGCGAACCGGCTCGCGAAGTCCCCATGCAGGTCAATGTCCTGTCGGCCGACGAACTGCAGAAGAGCGGTGCGAAAACGATGTCCGATTATCTCTCTGCGGAGCCGGGTGTCGACTTGAACGCCAGTGGCGGCAGCGGGTCGGGCCAGGTCAGTATCCGCGGCGTGACGACGGGTGTTCAGACAGGGCCGACGGTCGGCATGTATATCGACGACGTCGCGTTCGGCGGCAGCACCCTGTTCTCCCAAAGTGCAACGTTCGCGCTCGACATGAGCCTGCTCGACCTCAACCACGTCGAGATCCTGCGCGGTCCACAGGGCACGTTGTATGGCGCGGGGGCGATGGGCGGCTTGCTGAAATACGTGACCAACGAACCGGACCCGAGTCAGTTTTCCGGGCAGGTCGGCACCGGCGTATCGGGAACGGCGCATGGCGGCGTGAGCGGTTCGGCCAACGCCGCGTTGAACATCCCGCTGAAGACCGACGTTGCCGCGCTGCGCGTCTCCGTGTTCGGGCAGCACGATGGCGGTTATGTCGACGCCGTGGGCCCCAAGGCGGACTCCCACATCGATCGCGGCGACACCTACGGCGCCCGCGCGTCGTTGCTGCTGACGCCGACCCGCGATTTGACGGTCCGGTTGTCCGCGGTCTCGCAAAACATCAATCGCAACGATCCGAACTACGTCGAATACGGCGCCAACGGGCAGCCGGTCTGGGGCGACCTGACAACGCGACAGTTTGCCCAGCAGCCCTTTCATCAAAACATCCAGCTGTATTCGGCCGGGATCGAATACGAACTCGGCTGGGCGCGCCTGAACTCGATCACGTCGTATCAACGCATCAACACGAGCGCGCCGCAAGACCTGACCGGTGTCTATGGGCCGCTATTTGCAGCACAGGGGCTGGATCTCGGTTCGGTAGTCGCCAAGGATGTGGCCACCACGAACAAGGTGACCCAGGAGTTTCGCCTGACCTCGCCGGGCAACCAGCGCCTCGAGTGGCTGGCCGGCCTCTTCTATACGCACGAGCGCAGCAACTCGAGCGAAGGCTTCCTGACGACGTTGCCCGACGGCACGCCCGGCCCGAACCTGTCGGAGCTCCAGGCGCCCAGTACGTACAACGAGTACGCGGCCTACGGCGACCTGACTTATCACCTCACGCCGCGCCTTTCGCTGACGGGCGGCGTCCGGATCGCCCACAACACCCAGACCTATGAACAGACGACCTCCGGTACGCTCGCCGGTCCGACCCAGACCATCTCGGCACCGTCGTCGGACACCAGCAAGACCTACATGTTCACCGCGCGCTATGCGCTGACCGCCAACAGCAATGCGTACGTCCGCATCGCCAGCGGATACCGGCCCGGTGGCCCGAATGCCCTGCTGATCGATCCCCTCACCGGCATGCGCGCGGCGGGCAGCCCGACCTTCGCGCCCGACACGCTGTGGAGCTACGAGGCGGGCTACAAGGCCGACCTGCTGGACAAGCGGCTATCGCTGGAGACGTCGGTCTACGACATCGAGTGGAAGAACATTCAGCAGCTCGGCACGGTCGATGGCGTCAACCAGGTCATCAACGCCGGCAACGCGCGCATCAAGGGCCTGGAGTTCTCCGGCACGTTCCGCCCCAACCCGCATTGGAACTTCAGTGCGAACCTGTCGCTCATCGACGCCAGCCTGACGACCGGCAACGCGAGCGCGGGTACGACAGCGGGCCAGCCATTGCCGAACTCGGCCAAGGTCGCCGCGACGCTCTCGGGTACCTATCTGTTCAGCGCACACGGGTTTCCGTCGTATGCGGGTATTACGCAGCGATTCGTCGGCCGGCGTCATAGCGGGTTCGACGCCAGCTCGGGCCGGCCGGATTACCCGTTGCCAGGCTACGCGATCACGGATCTCCAGGCGGGCGTGGACTTCAGGAAGTTCAGCCTGGCGTTCTATGTTCGCAACCTGTTCGACCGGCGCGCGTTGATCGCGGCCGGTACTTCGCTGATACCGCTGGGCGGCCCGGCGCTCGTCAGCGTGATTCAGCCTCGCACGATCGGCGCGGCACTTACCGTTCCGTTCTAAATCATAGGGACAACTGAAAATGACGCAAGAATCGCACGATATCGCCAAGCAACTGGATACCCTGTTCGAACGCTTCAACAAATCCGATGAACCCGGCCTCGTCGTGGCCGTGGCGCATCGAGGCGAAGTCCTCTACCGACGAGGCTTCGGCATGGCAAGCCTGGAACACGGCGTAGCCAATACGCCGGCCACACGCTTGCGCATCGGCTCGACGAGCAAGCACTTCACCTGTCTCGCCGCGCTCCTGCTCGCCGAGGACGGCAAGCTCGACATCGACGCCGGGATTCGCACGTACCTGCCTGAACTGCCGCTGCTGGCAGGCGATCCCAGCTTGCGCCAGCTGATGACGCATACGAGCGGCTACCGCTGCTATCTCGACCTCACGCTGCTCGCGCAAGGCGTGGCGACGCTGCCGCGTGGCGGCGTGCTGGCGGCAGAAGTCCGGCAACGCGACGTCAATTTCCCGCCGGGCGAGCGGATGATCTATTGCAACGGCGGATATCACCTGCTGTCGCTCGCGATCGAGCGGGTCAGCGGCCTCCCCTTCGAGACCTTTCTGAAGGAACGCATCTTCGACGTGATGGGGATGGTCGACACGGAGTCGGTCGCCGACGACATGCGCATCCGCCCGCGCATGGCGACCCAGCACGTGCCGGACGGAAAAGGCGGATTCATGCGCGGCCTCTTTCCGTCGTGGGAAGTGCTCGGTGAGGGCGGGATCGTGTCGACGGTCGACGACATGCTGCGCTGGCTCGCGCACCTGCGCGGCCCCAAGCGGGTCGGCAGCGAAGCAAGCTGGCGCCAGATGCTGACCAAACCGCACTATTCGAGCGGCGCAGAAGGCGTCTACGCCCTCGGGCTGATGCTCACGCCCCATCGCGACGTGGAGGTGCTGCATCATGCCGGCGGTGTGTTCGGTGGCACCTGCCAGATGCTGACCGTGGCCAGGCACGCACTGGATGTCATCATTCTCACGAACGGCGCGGCAGCCAATGTGGTTGAACTGGCTACGCAGATAGTCGATATCGTTCTGGGCGATGCCATCCTTGGCGCGAAACCTGCCGCGCCGCTGCAAACTACCGGGCACGAAGCCTTGCTCGGCAAGTACCACTCGCGTGTATCCGGGACGTATTGCGTGATCGACGATCTCGACGGGCAAGTCAACGTGAGCTTGCACAACGCCAGACAGATGCCTCAGGCGCTCATCGAAACGAAAGCCGGATTGCGGGTCGATGAAGGGGCCGGCGGAACGCTGCTGATCAAACCTCGAGCGTCGGCGGCAGCGGCACGTGTAACGGCTATCGAGCTGGTGGACTGCGGGCACGCGGAGACGCTCGAGCGCTTGCCCGATCACGCACCGTCGCTCTCCGATGCGTCGGCCGGTCTGACGGGCATGTATCACGGTCACGATGCCGCGGCACGTGCGACGATCGCAGTGACGAACGGTGAACTCATGTTGACCATGCACGGCGTCGCAGGCAGTGCCGACTACCGGCTGGAGCCGGTGGCCGACGATATTTTCACGTTCGACCCCGCCGGTCAGTTTGCCGTCATCCACGGCGTCCTGACGGTGGAACGCTCGGGTCACGAGGTGACGCGCTTTCGCATCGACACGTCGCGCACGCGCAACCTGACCTTCACACGACAGCGGTGTGATTCGTAGATATCGCGTCACTTCATGGTGTGACGTTTGCGTGGTGGGGCTTGCAGCTTCGTCAGGAGGTGCGAGTTCCACCACGCGCCTGTGATGACTCGCCGTGACGTCGCCGGAGACCGCCCTGCCGGTCCATTCGACGAGTCGCTGATGACGGTGGCTTCGTCGTTCGGTCGAAGGCAATCGCAATCGATGCCACGCCACAAAAACAAAAAACCCGCGAGCGCTAGGCTTCTCGCGGGCTTTCGACCCTTCATCGAATCGCACTGAAAGCGATCGTGGTGCCGGGGACCGGACTCGAACCGGCAAGCCAGTTAAGGCGGCGGATTTTCGTCACACTGCTTCTTTCAAAGCCGGCGTCGCGTGCGCGATGCCGTTCGTGCGCTGGACTATGCCTTCACCGTCGCGCGCGGGCGTGCCTGCTGCCCGTGCGCCTTAGGCGCCCCCCGTCTAGTCTCTACACCTTCCTCGCGGATACCGCGAGGCTTGGCTCGGCGTTGCCTCGATGCGCGCATCAGGGGTTTCACCGAATTTGAAGGGTTCTGCACCGACCGTTTCCGGCCGGGCACTCAATCTTTTAAGTCCGCTATGTTTACCAATTTCATCACCCCGGCAAGAGGGCGGACGCGATTCTACCATTGCTCGCGCCCCCCTTCCTCATTTGTTCCGTCGCAGCTTGCCCGACCGGCGACGCGCTGCCGCGATAATGCCCCGAGACCGATCCGGTCCGTTGAAACAACGCCCCTTGCAACCGCGCCGATGCTTGCCGGCACGATCGGCCGCGCGTTCGATCGCATGCGCCTTACATCCGGAAAATGAAAGGCTTCGATTTCGCCTGACATCCGCATGCTCGACCGACGCGGCCGATGCCCCGATTTCCGACGGAATTTCGATACACGGGCGATTCGCCACCTTTCGTTAAGCCCGCCTTAAGCAACGCCGTGATAGCCGATCCCGGCGTTGCGAACGGCACGCCGCACGTTCGCGATTTTTTCACCGAAACGAAATATGCGCGCCTTAGCCTGACCCGCGCCCATGTAACCAGCGGTAATAGATCAACCCGATTCGGTTGGCGCGAATCATCTATTCAGGAAAACGAAATGTTTAGAAAGCCTCTGTTCATTGTGATGTCAGCATCGGTCTTTCTTGCGGCATGCGGTGGAGACGATGCGACTTCGACCCCCGGTATCGCACCGACCAATACGGCGGCCGTGCCGAACACGGCCACCGCGTCCGGCTACGCGCTGTCCGTGTTCGCGAAAGCGCCGGTCTCCACCGACAAACCCGACTCGATCGTCCAGTTCAACGACACCGTCTTCATCGGCTACCAGAAGGCGGGTGACGTCAAGGACGGCTCGGTCCCGGGGCTGACCAACGATGTCGTGCAGTACGACCTGGGCGGCAACGTGCTCAAGACGTATACGGTGCCGGGCCACGTCGACGGCCTGATGGCCCGCGCCGATACGAACACGCTATGGGCGATGGCCAATGAGGACGGCAATCCCGAGCTGACGATCATCGATCTCAAGGCCGGCACGCAGAAGACCTACGCGGCGACCGTCAATCCGACCGCACACGGCGGCGGCTTCGACGACATGCAACTGCTCAACGGGAACGTCTACGTGAGCGCATCCAACCCGGCGACGCCGGGCACCGCGCCGACGGTCGTCCAGCTCACGCTGAACGCCAACGGCACGACGTTCGACGTCGCCCCCGTACTGGCCGGCAATGCACAGGCGACCGACCTGACGCCGTCGGTCGGCGGTTCACCGAATCCGACCTACAACCAGCCGGTCACGCTGGCCCTGACGGACCCGGATTCCGAAGCGATCGATACGGCCGGCGACCTCGTCCTCGACAGCCAGGCCGACGGCAAGCTGGTGTTCATCCACAATCCAGGCGCAAGCCAGAGTGTCAGCGTGCTGACGCTCACGCTCTTCAACGACAAGGACGGCCCCGTGTATCCGGTCGACGATACCCGCTGGGTGCCGGCGCCCGGGCCGCAAAACAAGACCTTCATGCTGTTCACCGACGCAAACAACACGACGTACCGCGTCGATGCCGCATTCAGCCAGGGCGACGCATACAGCGCCGGCCAGGGCCAGGTGATGAAGCTCGATCCGAAGACCGGCCACCTGACGCCGATCGCAACGAGCGTCGGCAACGCGTCGGCGCTTCAGGATCCGCACGGCATGCTGTTCGTCGCGCTGTAACGTCCGTCGGCGCTTGCGTACCGTCCGTCACCCGGGGCGACGGGCGGTACGCGGGCCACGCGCCTCGGGGGGGGCGCCGTTCCGCGCGCGCGCCCACCCCGCTACCGTGCCGGCAGACGCGCCTGAAACGATCCTTCATCACCAACCACCTCGCGCGCGCCCACACGCCACTCCGTTCCGCCGCTACAATCCACGCGTGGTTTCACGAGCGCTTTCGTCATACGAGCCCGTGCGCGCTGTCCGATGTGCCCCCTTCACGCGTCATCGGCAAGTCACAAACGTTTTCGATAATTTCCCGGCCGAAAACGTTTACATCGCGCTACCACATGACCTCGACCATCAAGGACGTCGCTGCCCTCGCGGGCTTCTCGATCGCCACCGTCTCACGCGCGATCAACGCGCCGCATACCGTCAGTCCCGCCACGCTGCAAACGATCCGCACCGCGATCGACACGCTGCAGTTCCGCCCGAGCCCGCTCGGCCGGCAACTGCGCGGCGAGCGCACGCGGCTCGTCGGCGTCGTCGTGCCGACGTTGTCGAACCCCGTGTTCGCCGACTGCCTGCAAGGCATCGACGAGCTCGCGACCGCGGCCGGCTTCAAGCTGATCCTGATGACGACCGAATACGATGCGGCGCGCGAGCGTCATGCGATCGAGACGCTGCGCGAGCAGCGCGTCGAAGGGCTGATCCTCACGGTCGCCGACGCGGACACGCACCCGCTCCTCGACATGCTCGACCGCGACGGCCCGCACTACGTGTTGATGCACAACGACACGCAGCGCCGCCCGTCGGTATCGGTCGACAACCGCAGCGCCGCCTACGACGGCGTGCGGCTGCTGACCGCGCGCGGCCACCGCCGCGTGCTGATGCTGGCCGGCTCGCTCGCCGCATCGGATCGGGCGCGCCAGCGTCATCTCGGTTATGCACAGGCACTCGAGGAAAGCGGCGTCGCCACGCTGCCGCCGGTCGAAGTCGACTTCAACGCGCCCGAGTTGCCCGACGCGGTGCTTGCGCATCTCACCGCACATGCGACGCGTCCGACCGCCCTCTTCTGCAGCAACGACCTGCTCGCGATGGTCGTGATGCGCGGCCTGCGCCGTGCGGGCTTCTCGATCCCGGACGACCTGTCGGTGCTCGGCTTCGACGGGATCGCGATCGGCGAACTGCTCGCACCGCCGCTCGCGAGCGTCGCGACGCCGAACCGCGACATCGGCCGCCACGCGTGGCAGCGTCTCGTCGAATGCATCGGCGGCGCAGCGATCGAACGCACGTCGCTGATCCTGCCTCACAAGGTGCGCGACGGCGCGACGGTCGCCCCGCCGGCCACCGACCTGCAATTGCGCCAGGCCTGAACGAGCGCGCCGCACCACCCCGTACACAACACCACCACCCCAGCGCCTCACCCTCGCCCGGAGACCTGCCGTGTCCTTTCGCCTGACCTCGCTGCTGCGTGCGCTTGCCGCGCCGCTCGCCTGCGCCGCGCTCATCGCCGGCGCGCCCGCCGCCCACGCCGACGAAACCGCGATCTGCTACAACTGCCCGCCCGAATGGGCCGACTGGGCCGCGCAGATCGCGGCGATCAAGCAGAAGACCGGCATCCGCGTGCCGTTCGACAACAAGAACTCGGGCCAGTCGATCGCGCAGCTGATCGCCGAGCAGAAGAGCCCGGTCGCCGACGTCGTCTATCTCGGCGTGTCGTCGGCGTTCCAGGCGAAGGACAAGGGCGTGATCGCGCCGTACAAGCCCGCGCACTGGAACGACATTCCCGCGAACCTGAAGGACCCGCAAGGCTACTGGTTCGCGATCCACTCGGGCACGCTGGGCTTCTTCGTAAACAAGGACGCACTCGACGGCAAGCCGGTACCGCGCTCGTGGGCCGATCTGCTGAAGCCGGAATACAAGGGCATGGTCGGCTATCTCGATCCGTCGAGCGCGTTCGTCGGCTATGCGGGCGCGGTCGCCGTGAACCAGGCACTCGGCGGCAGCCTCGACAACTTCAAGCCGGCGCTCGACTGGTTCAGGAAGCTGAAGGCGAACGCACCGATCGTGCCGAAGCAGACCGCGTATGCGCGCGTGCTGTCGGGTGAGATTCCGATCCTGCTCGACTACGACTTCGATGCGTATCGCGCGAAGTACAAGGACAACGCAAACGTCGAGTTCGTGATTCCGAAGGAGGGCACGATCGCGGTGCCGTACGTGATGAGTCTCGTGAAGGGTGCGCCGCACGACGCGAACGGCAAGAAGGTGCTCGACTTCGTGCTGTCCGACGAAGGCCAGAAGCTGTGGGCCAACGCCTACCTGCGTCCGGTACGCGCACAGACGCTCGGCGCGGACATCGCATCGAAGTTCCTGCCGGCGAGCGAATACGCGCGCGCGAAATCGGTCGACTTCGGCAAGATGGCGGCCGGCCAGCAGGCATTCGGCCAGCAGTACCTGCAGGTGATGCAGTAAGCCGCCGGACGCAACCGATGCTCGACCTGACTTTCCCGCTGCGCTGGCGCGTCGCGCTCGTCGCGCCGGCGCTCGCGGTGTTCGCCGCGTTCTGGCTGCTGCCGATGGCGGCACTCGTGCAGGTGTCCGCCGACGGCGCGTTCTTCTCGCATTACGCGGCGCTGCTCGGCAATGCGCGCTACATGAAGAGCCTCGGCGAGACCGTCGCGCTGTCCGCGGGCGTCACGCTCGCGACGCTCGTACTGTCGACGATCTCGGGCCTCCTGCTCGCGCGCCGCGAATTCGCGGGCAAGCGCGTGCTGCTCGCGCTGCTGACGTTTCCGCTTGCGTTCCCGGGTGTCGTCGTCGGCTTCATGGTGATCATGCTCGCCGGCCGGCAGGGGCTGATCGGCATGCTGTCCGCGAAGCTCACGGGCGACAAGTGGGTATTCGCCTACTCGGTGGCCGGGCTCTTCATCGGCTACCTGTACTTCTCGATTCCGCGCGTGATCGTCACCGTGATCGCGGCCGCGTCGAAGCTCGACGCGTCGCTCGAGGAAGCCGCGCGCTCGCTCGGCGCATCGCCGTGGCGCATCTTCGTCGACATCGTGCTGCCCGCGCTCGCGCCGGGCCTGATCGCGGCCGGCGCGATCTGCTTCGCGACCGCGATGGGCGCGTTCGGCACCGCGTTCACGCTCGCCACCGACCTGAACGTACTGCCGATGACGATCTATACCGAGTTCACGCTGAACGCGAACATCGCGACGGCGGCCGGCCTGTCGATCGTGCTCGGCATCGTCACCTGGGCCGTGCTCGCGCTCGCGCGCCGCTTCACCGGTCACACCGCCGCCGCCGCGGCCTGAGGATTCCCGCATGCAATCGCTTTCCGGCTCTTCCGCACCGTCGCCGGCCCCCGCTCCCGTGCAGGCGAACGGCGTCGCGCGCCGCGCGCCGCGCGTCACCGGCACGCGCGCGATCGCCGCGCTGCAATGGGGCGTCACGCTGCTGCTGTGCGCGTTCCTGATCGTGCCCGTCGTGATGTCGGTGCTCGCGGGCCTCACGGTCAACTACTTCCGAGGCCTGTCGAGCGGCCTCACGCTGCGCTGGCTCGAACAGGTGTGGCAGCAGTATCACGGCTCGGTCGCGCTGTCGCTCTACGTCGCGTTCGCGACGCTCGCGATCGTGCTGGCGATCGGCGTGCCGGCCGGCTATGCGCTCGCGCGCAGCAAGAGCCGCGTCGCGCGCGCGATCGAGGAAGCGCTCGTGCTGCCGGTCGCGCTGCCGGGACTCGCATCGGCGCTTGCGCTGCTGGTCGTGTACGGCGGCTTCACCGCGTTCCGGATGAGCCTGTGGTTCATCGTCGCCGGCCACGTCGTGTTCACGCTGCCGTTCATGGTGCGCGCGGTCGCGGCCGTCGCGGCCGGTGCCGACCTGCGCACGCTGGAGGAAGGTGCGGCCAGCCTCGGTGCGTCGTTCGTCACGCGCTTCGTCACGATCGTGCTGCCGAACCTGCGCCCCGGCATCGTCGCGGGTGCGCTCGCGGTGCTCACGCTGTCGATCGGCGAATTCAACCTCACGTGGATGCTGCATACGCCCGACACCAAGACACTGCCCGTCGGGCTCGCCGATACGTATGCGTCGCTGCGCCTCGAAGTCGGCAGCGCGTACACGATCCTGTTCCTGCTGATGACGCTGCCGCTGCTCGTCGCGATGCAGTGGCTCGGCGTCGATCCGTCCGGCACGCGCGCGCTCAAGAAGCGCCCGCGCTGAATTTCTCGCAGACATGAAACTCGATTCCACCCCCATCACCCTGACCCGCTGCGCGAAGACGTTCCGCGGCACGCGCGTGCTCGAACCGCTCGACCTGTCGATCGGCGCCGGCGAAACGCTCGTGCTGCTCGGGCCGTCCGGCTGCGGCAAGACGACGACGCTGCGCCTGATCGCGGGCCTCGACACGCCGGACGCCGGCGGCACGATCGCGTTCGGCAATGACGACGTGACCCCGCTGCCGATCGAGCGCCGGCAGGTCGGCATGGTGTTCCAGAACTACGCGCTGTTTCCGAACCTGACGGTGCGCGGCAACGTCGGCTACGGGCTGAAGATCCGCAAGACCGAGCCGCGCGCGCTGCGCGAGCGCGTCGACGAGCTGCTCGCGATGATGCGGCTCGACGCACATGCGGACAAGCCGATCGATCAGCTGTCGGGCGGCCAGCGCCAGCGCGTCGCGCTGGCCCGCGCGCTGGCGGTACGGCCGCGCGTGCTGCTGCTCGACGAGCCGCTGACCGCGCTCGACGCGAAGCTGCGCGACACGCTGCGGCGCGAAATGAATGCGCTGCTGCGCGAACTCGGCGTGACGACGGTCTATGTGACGCACGACCAGGCCGAGGCGATGGAGCTCGGCGACCGGATCGTCGTGATGGGCGCGGGCCGCATCGAGCAGATCGGCACGCCGCGCGACATTTACTACCACCCGGCGAATCGCACGGTCGCGCAGTTCATCGGCACGCTGAACCGGCTCGCCGGGCAGTGGCGCGACGGCACGCTGGTGACCACGGGCGGCACGATCGCGACGCCGCACGCCGCCGACGAGTGGTTCTTCCGCCCCGAGGATGCGCAACTCGCCGATCCCGCGCATGCGCCGCTGCGCGGTGCGGTCCGTGAATGCGCGTTCCTCGGCGAACGCACGCGCCTCACGATCGAGCACGCGGCCCCCGACGCGCTCGTGATCGACGTGCCGGGCCGCATCGCGCTCGCACGCGGTACGGCGGTCGGCCTCACGATCGCACCGGAAGGCCTGATCGCGCTCGGTGCGTAACCCGTCATTCGGGCATCATTCATGCAGCACCCCACCGCGGCGCACGACGCCGCGACAACAATCAGACGATTCCGAGGAACGACGATGCTGCTTGCTCAAATCAGCGATCTCCACATCAAGCGTCCGGGCCAGCTCGCGTACCGGCGCGTCGACACCGCGGCCGCGCTCGCGCGCTGCATCGCTAAGCTGAATGCGCTCGAACCACGCCCCGACGCCGTGCTCGTCACCGGCGACCTGACCGACTTCGGTCACGATGAAGAGTACGGCAACCTGCGCGGGCTGCTCGCGGCGCTCGAGATTCCGTACTACCTGATGATCGGCAATCACGACGACCGCGCCGGACTGCGCCGTGCGTTTTCCGATCGCGCCGAGCTGCTGGACGGCGAATTCGTGCAGTACTCGCTCGACGTCGGCGCGGTGCGCGTGCTCGCGCTCGATTCGCAGGTACCGGGCGCCAGCTACGGCGACCTGTGCGACGCACGGCTCGCCTGGCTCGCCGCGCAGCTCGACGCCGCGCGCGACCGGCCCGTCATCGTCGCGCTGCATCACCCGCCGTTCGTGTCGGGGATCGGCCACATGGACAAGCTGCGCCTCGCGCCCGCCGCTTCTGCGAAACTCGACGCGCTGCTGCGCGGTCATCCGAACGTCGAACGGGTGCTGTGCGGCCACGTGCATCGCACGATGTTCACGCGCTTCGGCGGCACAATCGCGTCCGCGGTGCCGTCGCCCGCGCATCAGGTCGCATTCGACCTGCGAACCGATGCCCCCTCCGCTTTCCGGCTCGAACCGCCGGCATTCGCGATCCATTGCCATGCACCCGATACGGGGATGACGTCGCATCACGTGTATGTCGATGAAGGCGCCGGGCCTTATCCGTTTTATGAACCGACGGGTGAGCTGGTCGACTGACGGGATGAAGTCCGCACGATGACGGGCGGCGGCGGCCGGCCGGTTTCGCCGATTCGCCCCCGTCCGGCAGGATTCACGTCGCTCCGGTATGATCGGCAGCCTTGACCGGCGCCCTGCCCGCCTGCGCACCCGACGCGTGCGCCGCGCGCCGCGCCGCCCCACTCCGTCCGCGCAGCCATGTCCACCGCCTCCACCGACCGTCCGACCGACGCCGCCTCGCCCCACTATTCGCGTAGCCTGCTGTTGCTGCTCGCGACGATCGCGGGCGTGTCCGTTGCAAACATCTACTACAACCAACCGCTGCTCGACAGCTTCCGCTCGGCGTTTCCCGACGGCGCGTCCTGGATCGGCGTGATACCCACCGCGACGCAGCTCGGCTACGCGGCCGGCATGTTCCTGCTCGCGCCGCTCGGCGACCGCTTCGACCGCCGCAGGCTGATCCTGATGCAGATCGCCGGCCTGTCGATCGCGCTGATCGTCGCGGCCACCGCGCCGTCGCTGGCCGTGCTCGCCATCGCGAGCCTCGCGATCGGCGTGCTCGCGACGATCGCGCAACAGGCCGTGCCGTTCGCCGCCGAGATCGCGCCGCCCGCCCAACGCGGGCATGCGGTCGGCACCGTGATGAGCGGCCTGCTGCTCGGCATCCTGCTCGCGCGGACGGCCGCCGGCTTCGTCGCTGAGTATTTCGGCTGGCGCGCGGTGTTCGCCGCATCGGTCGCGGCGCTCGTCGCGCTCGCCGCCGTGATCGTGCTGCGGCTGCCGCGCAGCTCGCCGACGTCGACGCTGCCATATGGCAAGCTGCTCGGCTCGATGTGGCATCTGGCGGTCGAACTGCGCGGGCTGCGCGAGGCGTCGCTGACGGGCGCCGCGCTGTTCGCGGCGTTCAGCGCGTTCTGGCCGGTGCTGACGCTGCTGCTCGCCGGCGCGCCGTTCCATCTCGGCCCGCAGGCAGCCGGCCTGTTCGGGATCGTCGGCGCGGCGGGCGCGCTCGCGGCACCGTACGCGGGCCGCTTCGCGGACAAGCGCGGCCCGCGCACGATCATCTCGCTTGCGATCGCACTGCTCGCGCTGTCGTACGTGATCTTCGCGCTGTCGGGCACGAGCCTCGTCGGGCTCGTGATCGGCGTGATCGTGCTCGACGTCGGCGTGCAGGCCGCGCAGATCTCGAACCAGTCGCGTATCTACGCGCTGAAGCCCGAAGCACGCAGCCGCGTGAACACGGTGTACATGGTGTGCTATTTCATCGGCGGCGCGCTCGGCTCGTCGGCCGGCGTCGCCGCGTGGCGCGGGTTCGGCTGGCTCGGTACGTGCGCGGTCGGGCTGCTGTTCACCGCGCTCGCCGGCTGGTTCCACTACCGCGGCGGCCAGCGCGACTGAGCGCCGCCGGCCACGGCAGGGTCACGCGTCGGCGCGGGGCGCGGCCGGTTCGTCGACCTGCGGCTGCGCGAACGCCGGTGGCGGGTCGATCACGGCGGAGGGATCCACCACGGCGCCCGGCGCCGGCACGGCCAGCGGGACGGCGGAAGGCGCGAGAATGGGCGCCGCCTCCGGGATCGCGATCTGCTCGGGTGCGGCGGACGAAGCACCCGCCGCCACCGCCGGCTCGTTAGCCACGCCCGGCGAACTCGCAGCCGCGGCGGCTGCAGCGGACCGGCGCGCCGGATCGAACACGAACGACAGCCCGACACTGCCGAGGATCGCGACGGTCGCGACCACCGTCGCCATCGTCACGGGTTCGCCGAGCAGCAGCGCACCGAGCGCAACCGCGACGATCGGGTTCACGTACATGCAGCTGCTCGCGATGATCGGGCTCGTGTGGCGGATCAGGTAGCCGTACGCGACGTACGCGGCCATCGTGCAGAACACCATCAGGTACAGGAACGCGAACACCGGCCCCACCATCAGGTGCTCGACGCGCTCGCCGACCAGCCACGCGACGAGCGTCGAGATCATGCCGCCGAGGCCGATCTGCAGTGACGTCGACAAAAACAGGTCGGACGGCAGCTTGAGCCGCGTCGCGAGATGCGCGCCGCCAGCCCAGAACAGTGCGCCGGCCAGCACGCAGATCGTGCCGAGCGCCGAATTCTGCGCTGCGGCACCACCCGAATTCAGCACGACGATACCGACCATCCCGAGCGCGACGGCCGACCACTCGCCTTTCGTGACCGGCCGCCCGGCAACCGCCGCGATCACCGTCGCGAACAGCGGCACCGTGGCCACCATCACCGCGGCCGAGCCGCTGCTGACCAAACTGATCCCGAGCGCGATCGTGCCGGACGACAGCGCGACGAGCATCGTGCCGACGATCCCTGCGTTGCGGATTTCGAGCAGCGTCGGCCATTCGGGCTTGCGCCGCAGCGCGAAGATGAACAGGCCAATCCCGCCGAGCAGGTTGCGCAGCCCCGACAGCAGCAGCGGCGGGAACGACTGCAGCGCGAAATGCAGGCCGCTGTAGGTCGAACCCCAGACGAAATAGATGAAGACGAGCGCCAGCGCCACGCGACCGCTGCGGCTTTGCGGCAGGCGGATCCGGAACGAGAAGCGGGCGAAGAAGTCGAGGAGACGGTCGAGCGGCGTCATCGTGCGGCCTGCCCGCACGTCACGCCGCGCGCCCCGCTGAAAGACGCCGGCGATGCCGGCAAACGGCCCTGGCGGGACCGGGAAGGCAGAGCGAACGTGCGGAACGACATGACAGTGCGAACGGCGACGAAAGAGAACCGGCAAGCGGCGGCAGAGGGACAAAAAAAACGCGCGCAACCGCTTCGGCTGCGCACGCTCGGCATTATGGCATCAAGGATTCGAAAGCATCGTCGGACCTGTCTGAAAGGATCACGAATGATGTTTCCGCGCGACATTTTCCGGCCGGCGGACAGGTGAAATCGGGGCCGGATACACGTCGCGCATGCGTTGCCGAATCTGCTTCGCCCCGCCATCCAGGACAGTACGTCGCGATCGAACCAGGCATCGGCCGAACGGCCAGTCCTGCACGTCGGCCAGCACTTCCCCCTTATCGTGACGGTCGACCCACGCGCCTCCCGCCCTGCGCGGCCTTCCTTCGAAACCCGCACCAGCCATACAAAATTTTGTATAATCCAACCATTCTTCCGCCGAAGCCCGTCGTTTTCGTCGGCAGCGCGCTAGCCGATCTTCG
This sequence comes from Burkholderia sp. AU30198, assembly GCF_020419825.1. Classification (NCBI taxonomy): domain Bacteria; kingdom Pseudomonadati; phylum Pseudomonadota; class Betaproteobacteria; order Burkholderiales; family Burkholderiaceae; genus Burkholderia; species Burkholderia sp. AU30198. The sequence continues at coordinate 323,605 of NZ_JAIZSA010000006.1, forward strand.
CGGCTTTCCGCTGCCCGCGCGACGCGAAGCCGGCCACCAGATCGACCAGGTGCAACGCGGGCTGGCGCCCGACGACTGGAAGCCGATGCGCACCGTCGGCGTCGGCGTGCGGGAAATTCGCTTGCGCGATGCGAGCGGCGCGTTCCGGATCATTTACGTCGCGACATTCGCCGACACCGTCTACGTGCTGCACTGCTTCCGGAAGCAATCGGCGCGCACGACCAGGGCCGATATCGAACTGGCCGCCCGGCGCTATCGCGCGCTGACGATGGAGAGGAAACGATGACCAACGAACGTTATTCAAGCGTCTGGGACGCAATCGAGGGCCAGCCGGCCGAAGCCGAGAACATGAAGCTGCGATCCGAGCTGATGATCGCGCTCAAGCAGCGCATCGCGCAGCTCGAGCTCAGTCAGGTCCAGGCCGCGAAACAGCTGGGCGTCACGCAGCCGCGCGTCTCCGACCTGATGCGCGGCAAGATCAACCTGTTCGGGCTCGACGCGCTCGTGAACATGGCGGCGGCTGTCGGCCTGCGCGTCGACCTCCAGGTGCGCGAATCCGCGTGACGCGTCACGTGCGATGCCCGATGCATCGCGGCACGCGCATGCGGCGCCACCGTGTGCCACGCGCCGCTCACGGTTCACTCACGATCCGCCGAACCAGTTGTACCCCTGGTCGACCCAGTAGCCGCCCGGAAACGTATCGGTCACGAAGATCTCCATGATGTGCTTCGGGTTCTTGTAGCCGAGCTTGGTCGGCATCCGCAGCTTCATCGGGAAGCCGAATTCCGGCGGCAACCGATGGCCGTCGTAGTCGAACGCGAGCAGCGTCTGCGGATGCAGCGCGGTCGGCATGTCGATGCTCTCGTAGTAATCGTCCGCGCACTTGAAGCCGACGTACTTCGCCTTCGTATCGGCGCCCGCCCGCGCGAGAAACGCGCCGAACGGCGTGCCGCCCCAGCGGCCGATCGCGCTCCACCCTTCCACGCAGATATGCCGCGTGATCTGTTCCGCGTGCGGCAGCGCATACAGTTCGTCGAGTGTCCACACGCGCTTGCCCGTCACGCGGCCGGACAGCACGAGCCGATACGTCGACGCATCGACGTGCGGCACGTCGTCGATGCCGTAGTACGCATTGAACGGGAACGGTCGCGTGATATCGGCTTCGGTGTAGGTCGGCGCGAGCCGCTCGCCGCTGAACAGCCACGCCTGCACGCGGTCGTTCATGCGCGACACCCTCTCGAGGAACGTGTTGACCGACGCGTCGTCCTGCAGCGTGCAGCCGGTCAGCATCGTCAGGCCGCCGAGCGTCAGGATGCGCCGGTTGAACAGCCGCCGCGACGGCATCTCGAGCTCGCGGCGCACGTCGAGTTCGAGCGACTTCCGGTCGAGCGTCCAGCGCGAACCGTCGCGCTTGTCTTCGGATTGCGACATGATGATTTCCTTCACGCGAAGTTGACGGTCAGCGCCCGCGCAGCATCGCGAGCAGCGAACGCGGCACCAGCAGCGCCATCGCGACGTGCACGACGACGAACCCGACGAGCAGCGACATCGCCCAGAAATGCACGACGCGCGCGTTGTCGTAACCGCCGAACAGTTCGCGCAGCAGCGGGAATTGCACGGATTTCCAGATCGTCAGCCCGGACAGCACCAGCACGATCAGATCGACGATCGCGACCAGGTACGCGGCGCGCTGCACCGCGTTGTAGACGCTCAAATCGTCATGCGCGAGCCGGCCGCTCAACGCCGCGCGCACGTCGCGCCACACGGACGCCGGCGTGACGGGCAGCATCTTGCGGGCGAGGCGCCCGGTCGCGATCGACATCGTCAGGTAGAACAGCCCGTTGAAGACGAGCAGCCACATCGCCGCGAAATGCCATTGCAGCGCGCCGCCGAGCCAGCCGCCCAGCGTGATGCCATGCGGAAACACGAATGGCGGATAGATCGGCGACGCGTCGTAGATGCGCCAGCCGGACAGCACCATCAGGATCGCCGCGAGCGCGTTGAGCCAGTGGCTCACGCGCACCCACAGCGGATGGATCGGGCGCGCGGGCGGCGTGGCGGCCGCGCGGCCGGTGGCGGGAACGGTTTGCATGATGAAGTCTCCCGGAATGGGTCGACGAAACGCGATGCGGGCGGGCGGCCGCCGTGCGACGCACGCGCCGGCCGCGCCGCGTCCGCCTCCGTCAGTACGACGGCGTCATCTTGTCGCCCGACGACTTGCCCATCTCGTCGTGCGACATCCCGTCCTTCTTCATCGCGTCTTTCTTCATCGCATGCTTCTTCATGCCGTCCTTCTTCATCGCGTCATGGCCCATCGCATCCTTGGCCATCGCATCGTGGCCCATCGCGTCCTTCGACATCGACGAACCTGGCTGCGACATCGCGTCGTTCTGCGCATACGCGCCCGTGGCGATCGTGGCGAAAGCGGCGACGCAAGCGGCAATCAGTACTTTTTTCATGACATCTCTCCAAAACATGGGTTTAAGGAGCCGAATAGACGGACGACGTCGCGGGAAATGACAGCCGCTGCGAAAATTTTTTTTTGAGGTTGCGCGAAAGCGCGTCATGTTGCACCGCTTCGCCGTTGCCGGCCGAGCCGGGAGGCCATGCGGCGACGACGCGCGCTGCCATTTCGACGGGCCACCGTACCGCCCGCCATGCTGCGGCCGCACCGGGGCTGCCGATCCTCTCCCGGTTGAAACCGCCGCCAAGCCAGTGTATCGTGTGCGCTGCTAACGCGGGGGTCCTGCAATGCGTCCGGTCAAACAATCGGCATTGCGGGTGAGAAATACCCTTTGAACCTGATCTGGATAATGCCAGCGCAGGGAAGCGTACGGATTTCGCCGCCATCCTTCTGACGAAATCCGCCGCCTCACCAAGCCTCGTCTCCTGCTTAGCTCGAGCCCCACATACGTCAAGGGCTCCGGGCAAGCGCCGAAGCGCCTGTCCGGCGCTCACACAGGAGATTGCATGAACGCCAATCCGAAGTTTCTGTCCGCCGACGCTCATGTCGATGCTGCGGCCGTCGCCCCGCTGCCGAATTCCCGCAAGGTTTATGTCACCGGCTCACAGCCCGACATCCGCGTGCCGATGCGTGAAATCACGCAGGCCGACACGCCGACCGGCTTCGGCGGCGAAAAGAATCCGCCGATCTACGTGTACGACACGTCGGGCCCTTACACCGATCCGGACGCGAAGATCGACATCCGCGCGGGCCTGGCTGCACTGCGTCAGGGCTGGATCGAAGCACGCGGCGACACCGAAGTGCTCGGCGGCCTGTCGAGCCAGTACGGCCTCGAGCGCGCGGCCGACCCGGCCACCGCCGACCTGCGGTTCCCGGGCCTGCACCGCAACCCGCGCCGCGCCCAGGCCGGCAAGAACGTCACGCAGATGCACTATGCGCGCCAGGGCATCATCACGCCGGAAATGGAATACATCGCGATCCGCGAGAACCAGCGCCGTGCCGAGTACCTCGAGAGCCTGAAGGCGAGCGGCCCGAACGGCGCGAAGCTCGCCGCGATGATGGGCCGCCAGCACCCGGGCCAGGCGTTCGGCGCAGCGGCATTCGGCGCGAACGCGCCGGCCGAGATCACGCCGGAATTCGTGCGCTCGGAAGTGGCGTGCGGCCGCGCGATCATCCCCGCGAACATCAACCACCCGGAATCCGAGCCGATGATCATCGGCCGCAACTTCCTCGTGAAGATCAACGCGAACATCGGCAACTCGGCCGTCACGTCGTCGATCGGCGAGGAAGTCGACAAGATGACGTGGGCGATCCGCTGGGGCGGCGACACGGTGATGGACCTGTCGACCGGCAAGCACATCCATGAAACGCGCGAGTGGATCATCCGCAACAGCCCGGTGCCGATCGGCACGGTGCCGATCTACCAGGCGCTGGAAAAGGTCAACGGCAAGGCTGAAGACCTGACCTGGGAAATCTTCCGCGACACGCTGATCGAACAGGCCGAGCAAGGCGTCGACTACTTCACGATCCACGCGGGCGTGCGCCTGCAGTACGTGCCGCTCACCGCGAACCGGATGACCGGCATCGTGTCGCGCGGCGGCTCGATCATGGCGAAGTGGTGCCTCGCGCATCACAAGGAAAGCTTCCTGTACGAACACTTCGAAGAGATCTGCGAGATCATGAAGGCGTACGACGTGAGCTTCTCGCTCGGCGACGGCCTGCGTCCCGGCTCGATCTACGACGCGAACGACGAAGCGCAGCTCGGCGAGCTGAAGACGCTCGGCGAACTCACGCAGATCGCATGGAAGCACGACGTGCAGGTGATGATCGAAGGCCCCGGCCACGTGCCGATGCAGCTGATCAAGGAGAACATGGATCTCCAGCTCGACTGGTGCAAGGAAGCACCGTTCTACACGCTCGGGCCGCTGACCACCGACATCGCACCGGGCTACGACCACATCACGTCCGGCATCGGCGCCGCGATGATCGGCTGGTTCGGCACCGCGATGCTGTGCTACGTGACGCCGAAGGAGCACCTCGGGCTGCCGAACAAGGACGACGTGAAGGAAGGCATCATCACGTACAAGCTCGCCGCGCACGCGGCCGACCTCGCCAAGGGTCACCCGGGCGCGCAGGTGCGCGACAACGCGCTGTCGAAGGCGCGCTTCGAGTTCCGCTGGGAAGACCAGTTCAACATCGGCCTCGATCCGGACAAGGCGCGCGAATTCCACGACGAAACGCTGCCGAAGGATTCGGCAAAGGTCGCGCACTTCTGCTCGATGTGCGGCCCGCACTTCTGCTCGATGAAGATCACGCAGGACGTGCGCGAGTTCGCGGCGCAGCAGGGCGTGTCGGAAACCGAAGCACTGAAGAAGGGGATGGAAGTGAAGGCGGTCGAGTTCGTCAAGACCGGCGCCGAGATCTATCACCGTCAATAAGCGCAAGCGGCGGTCCGGCGATCCCCGCCGGCCCCCTCGCGATGCACGAAGCCCGCTTTCGAGCGGGCTTTTTTACGCATGTCGCGTGCCTGCCGGTACACGGGTAAACCACCGGAAACAATTCATTACGAAACCGCGCGAGCCTTAACAAGTCCTTACAGCAGCGCCACAGGGCGGCGCGTAGATTGGGTTCATGCGCGGCCGCCGGCCGGTCGCGTGTCCTCCGTTCACAACCGCAAGGACAACGATCATGAATTCGATACGGCGTATTGGGGTATGCGCGCTGCTCGTCGCGACCGTGGCCAGCCTGTCGGCCTGTGACTCGATGACGAGGCGCCAGCGCGACACGGCAATCGGTGCAGGTGTCGGCGGCGTCGCCGGCGCGGCAATCGGCGGCAGCGCGCTGTCGACGCTGGGCGGCGCGGCGGCCGGCGGCATCATCGGCAACCAGGTCGGCAAGTAAGCGGCGAAGCGCGCCGCGACGGTCAACCAGACGGCGTTTCCGCGGGGCGGAAGCGCCGTTTTCGCATGCGGCGCCGCAACGTAACCTGCAGCCCGCACGGAAATGATCCGTTACCGTTTTGCACACCGTGTCATCGGCGCGCGGCCTAAGCTTAAGCATCTGCCGATTGCCGGCTCCGCCGGAGAGACATCATGAACAGGACCTTCGTCGCCACGGCGCTCGCCTGCGTGACGCTCGCCGGCTGCTACTACCCGTACGGCTATTATCCTGGCGGCTATTACACGGCCGCCCCGGTGCAGCCGGCCCCCGTCTACGTCGATCCCGGCCCCGCCTATTACTATCCGGCACCTGCCTATGCGCCCGCGTGGGGCGGCTATTGGGGACCGGCGGTTTCGCTCAATTTCGGCTTCGGCGGACGCGGCGGCTGGCGCCATCACTGATCGGGCACGACCGCCGGCGGGCAGCCGCCCCGCGCCGGCCACCGGTGACATTCCCGTTTCTTGCCATTTCATCGAATCGTGAAACGACGGGGTGGTAACGGGGTGTAAGATTCTCCGCATCCCGTCCCCGCCCTTCACGATCGATGTCCCCCAAGAACGCCCTTCTGCTGACCGTGCTCGCTGCCCTGTGGGGTGCGTCGTTCCTGTTTATCCGGATCGGCGTCGTCGATCTCGGCGTCGCGCCATTGATGGCGTTACGCGTGGGTATCGGTGCACTGTTTCTCACGGGCTTCGCGCTGACGCGCTTCAAGCCCGCCGATCTCGGCGCCCGGCTGCGCCGTCATGCGTGGCCGTTGTTCGTCGTCGGTGCGCTGAATTCGGGCATCCCGTTCTGCCTGTTCGCGTTCGCCGAATTGACGCTGTCGGCCGGCGTGACGTCGGTGATCAACGCGACCACCCCGCTGTGGGGCGCGCTCGTGGCCTACGTGTGGCTGAAGGACAAGCTGTCGCTGCCGCGCGCGCTCGGCCTCGTGATCGGTTTCGCCGGCGTGCTCACGCTCGTGTGGAACCAGATCGCGAATGCGCACGGCGAAACGGGCGCCACCGCGACCGCGCTCGCCGCCGCCGCCGCGCTCGGTGCGACGCTGCTATACGGCATTGCAGCCAATTACACGAAGCGCAAGCTGACCGGCGTCGATCCGCTCGTCAACGCGACCGGCAGCATGATCGGCTCGACCATCCTGCTGCTGCCGTTCGCGATCGCCACCTGGCCGGCCGCGCCGGTCGGCGCACATGCATGGGGCTCGGTGCTCGCCCTCGGCGTGGCCTGCACGGGCATCGCGTATTTCATCTACTTCTACCTGATCGCGCATGTCGGCCCCGCCCGCGCGATTACCGTGACGTTCGTGATCCCCGTGTTCGGCCTGTTGTGGGGCGCGCTGTTCCTCGGCGAACACGTGACGGCCGTGATGATCGAAGGCTGCGCGATCGTGCTCGTCGGCACCGCGCTCGCGACTGGCGTAATCAAGCGGATTCCCGGGATCCGGCCACGCAGCGGCGAAGCGACCTGACGTTTCATTCGGGCACACGCACCGCCATCGGTCGGGCCGCGATGCCTGACGACCGGGCGCCGAGTGTTTACCACCACGCGGCGAATGGTGCCGCAGCGCGGCCGGCATTCCTCTGACGGCGACATGCGCTCGCCCATTCGCTCGCCACTGGCCGGCTGCCGCACTTTCCCGCGTCACCGCGCACGCCATGCCGTCCGATTGTCATGTGCGGCGGCGGCGCCCAACGCTGCTCGGCGGTCATGCGCGGCCCGCATGCGTGCGTTGCCGGCCGCCGCCGCGTACCCGGGTGCGTGTGGAGTTTCCCTGATACGCGAGCGGCCCCGTTCCCGTTACACTCCGAACACTTACCCGCAGAAGGCGGTCTCGATGTCCCACGTCCTTTCGCGTCCGCCGGCGCGTGCGACTGCTTCAGCGTGGCGGCGCGTTGCCGTTCCGCCGCTCACTCCCGGGCACCGTTGACATGAAGCCCGCCCGCGACCTCTCGCTCGACTCCCTGCTCGAACGCCTCACGCCGACACCCGGCGGCTGGGTCGCCACCTATCGCACCACGACGCTGCGCAGCGTGTTCCAGCCCGTGCTGTCGATCACGCACAAGCGGGTCGTCGGTTACGAGGCGCTGCTGCGCGTCGTCGACACGAACGGCGCACTGATCTCGCCCACCGCCTTGTTCGACAAGACGCGCGCCGACGCCGACGCGTTGCTGCTCGACCGGCTCGCGCGCTGCCTGCACACGGCCAACTTCGTCGCACAGGGCATCGGCGACGGCTGGCTGTTCCTGAACGTCATGCCGCGCGTGCTCGACTCGGGCCTCGTGCAGCGCGAATTCGTCGAGGCGCTGTGCCGGCATTTCGCACTGCCGCCGAACCGCATCGTGCTGGAAGTGATCGAACAGCCCGCGCGTGACGAAGCCGCACTCGCCCGCACGATCGACATGATCCAGCATCGCGACTTCCTGATCGCGATCGACGATTTCGGCACGGGATTCTCGAACTTCGACCGCGTGTGGCGCGCGCGCCCCGACATCGTCAAGCTCGATCGCTCGCTCGTCGTGCGCTCGACCGGATCGGCCGACGATCGCCGCATCCTGCATCACCTCGTGTCGATGCTGCATCAGGCCGGCGCGATGGTGCTTGCCGAAGGCGTCGAGAGCGACGACTCGCTGCAGGCGCTGATGGACGCCGACATCGATTTCGTGCAGGGTTTCCAGTTCGGCCAGCCCGATGCATCGATCGCCCATGCCAGCGCGGCGGCACCCGCCATGCTCGACGCCGCGTGGCAGCGCTTCATCGCCCGCCGGCACACGCCGGTCGTCGCCGAACAGCCGGGCTTCGACGCGATCGAGCGGCTCGTGCTCACCGGCGCGGCCGCGTTTTCCGCGAGCGGCAACCTGCAGGACGCCGCGCAACGCGTGTTCGCGGTGCCGGCCGCGCGCCGTGTGTTCGTCACCGACGAGACCGGCGAGCAGTTCCTGCCGTCGATCGGCGCACGCGCCGACGACGGCCAGGCGGGCGTCACCCGCCTCGCACCACTCTTCCCGGAAACGCACAGCAACTGGTCGCGGCGCCCGTACTTCCAGCGCGCGATCGCCGCGCCCGGACGCGTCGCGCTGATGGGCCCGCACTTCTCGCTGACGGAAGGCCGCGACTGCTATACCGCAGCCGTCGCGATCCGCGCGCAGAGCCGGCTCGTCGTGTTCTGCGTCGATTTCGTGCTCGACAGCGCAGGAACCGTCATGCGGTAACGGGCACGACGGCGGGCGATCGGCTATCGCGCCCGTCATTCGTCCGCTCATCCATTCGTCAGTCGATCACCTTCCCTCTTCCCGACTTCACCACGCTGCGGCGCGACTTGTGCTCGAGCCGCCGTTCCTTCGACGCGCGCGTCGGCCGCGTGGCGACCCGTGCGCGCGGCGTGTACGCGACGCCACCGATCAACGCATCGAGGCGCGCCAGCGCGGCCTCGCGGTTCTTCTCCTGGGTGCGATATTCCTGCGACTTGATCACCACGATGCCGTCGCGCGTGATGCGCTGGTCGGACAGCGCGAGCAGCCGCTCCTTGATGACGGGCGGCAACGACGACGCGCGGATATCGAAGCGCAGGTGGATCGCGCTCGACACCTTGTTCACGTTCTGCCCGCCCGCGCCCTGCGCGCGCACGGCCGTCCATTCGACTTCGGCCGGATCGAGCGTATAGCGGATCATCATCGCGAAGCCTCCCCGCGGCGCCGCGCAAGCGCTTCGTCGACGCGGGCCGCGAGCCCCGAATCGCGCTGCGTGCGCGTCGCGACCGCCTGCGCCAGCACGCGCCGCGGCCCGATCACCTGCACGCGTGTGCGCGCACGCGTGACGGCCGTATAGACGAGTTCGCGCGTGAGCACGCGGCCGAACGATGCCGGCAGCACGAGCGCAGCCTCGTCGAATTCCGAACCCTGCGATTTGTGGACCGTCAGCGCGAATGCCGTTTCGTGCGGCGGCAGCGCGGCCGGCGACACCCCGCGCGCGGTGCCGTCCGCGCGCCTGAACCACACGCGCAGCACGCCGTGCGCGTCGGGCAGCGCAATGCCGATATCGCCGTTGAACAGCCCAAGCGCATAGTCGTTGCGCGTCACCATGATCGGCCGTCCCGTGAACCAGTGCGCGCCGACCGCGAGCGGCACGCGCGCCGCGTGGCGCACATGCGCGGCCACGAGCGCATTGACGTGCTCCGCGCCGCGCAAGCCGCTGCGGGTCGCGCACAGGATCCGGAACCGGTTGAGCGCGTCGAACAGCGGCAGCGGATCGGGCACCGGCGCGGCCAGCGTGTCGCGCAATGCGTCGAGGTAAGCACCGAAGCGCCGCGCGAGTCGCTCGACCGTCGACGACGCGAGCGACTCACCCGCATCGTCGTGGAACGACGCGGCGGCCGAATCGTCGATGGGCAGCGCGTCGAGCGCGGCCTGCACGTCGCCGCTGCGGATCGCGAGCGACAGCCGCCCGATCGGTGAATCGAGGCCGAAGCGGTAATTGCGTTCGAGCCAGACCACGCAGTCGGCGAGCGGTGCCGGTGTGGACGTGGGCGTGGCGGACGCGGCTGCGGTTTCATCCGGAGATATGGACGTGACCGACGCAAGCGCCGCGTCGCCTGCGTCGAACGGCGGCAATTCGACGGCGTCGAGCCACGCGAGTTCGTCGACCTCGATCCACGCGGGGGCCTCGCCCGCGCCGCCGGCTTCACCGGTTTCAGTCCGCTCCGGACCTGCGGCCGGCAGCGGCGCGACATCGGTCGGCGCAACTTCGTCAGCCTGCGGTTCGTCGTCGAAGAGCGATGCCTGTCGTTCATCGGCTTTCCGTCGCGACGCAGGTTTGCGTGTAGCAGCGGCGGCTGGCGCCGATGGCGGCGCCGGGGCCCGTGCCGCGGCGGAAACCGGATGCGCAGCGGGAACGGCTGCGGTCGCGGCTTCGTCCGGCACCGGCAACGCCGCGACGAATGCCGCCTCGTCGATGCCGAGCGCCTGCGCGATGCGAGTGCGCGCCGCGGCGGTAAACGACGGCCGCGCGCTCAGCTCCGCAAACACGGCGCCCGCCTCGACCGCGGCCAGTTGGTCCTTGTCACCGAGCAGCACGAGCCGTGCGCCCGGCGCGAGCGCATCGAGCAGATGCGCGGCGAGCGCGACGTCGATCATCGACGCCTCGTCGACGACGATCAGGTCGTACGGCAGCGGATTGTCGCGATGATGCCGGAAGCCGGCCGCCCCACCGCCACCCAGCAGCCGGTGCAGCGTGTACGACGTATCGGGCAGGCGCGCCGCGAGTTCGGGCGGCAGGTCGCCGGCCCGCGCATGCAGCGCTTCCTGCATCCGCTGCGCGGCCTTGCCGGTCGGCGCGGCCAGCGCGACGCGCAGCCCTGGGTGCGCGTCGAGCAGACAGGCCAGCACGCCGACGACGGTCGTCGTCTTGCCCGTGCCCGGGCCGCCGCTGACGATCGTCACGCGGCCCGTCAGCGCGACGATCGCCGCGACGCGCTGCCAGTCGACTTCGCCCGTTGCCGGCCCGAAGTAACGCGCGAGGCTGTCGCGCAACCGGTCGGGCGCAAGACCTTCATCCGGCGCGGCCACACCGGCCTGCGCGACGAGCGCATCGGCAAGCCGCCGTTCGTAGTCGAAATAGCGCGACAGGTACAGGTGATCGTGGCGGTCGACGATCAGCGGCCGCTCGTCGCCGCGCGCGAGCGTGCCGAACGCGACCACGCCGCTCGCGGCAAGCGCCGTGCGGACTTCGTCGAGCGGCGCTTCGTAGCGCTGCGCGAGCGCGCCGAGCGCGACGCACACGTGGCCGCCCGCGGTCGCCCGACTCGTCGCGAACGCGGCGCGCGCCGCCCAGCGGGCAGCCACGGCGGGCGCACCGGCACGGCGAGAGAGGTCGCCGATGCGGCGCGCAAAACCCTCTGCGAGCGCGATGCCGAAATCGGCGGGTTCGGGCAGCCGCGCGACGAGGCCGCCGGTAAATTCGAGCGTATCGTCGGATGTGTTCATGCGCGGCCCCCTTCCATCATCCGGTCGAGTGCGTCGACGAGCGCGCGCTCGGGCCGCCGCGCATGCACGCCGGCCGGCTCGCCGCCGCTGCGCCAGTCGGGCCGCACACCACGCACGAACAGGTACAGGTAGCCCGCGATATGCGTGTCGTAGTCGTAATCGGGCAGCCGCCCGCGCAAATAGCGATGCAGTGCGACCGTATAGAGCAGCGCCTGCAGGTGATACGCGTGATCGGCCATCGCGACGTCGAGCGCGCGCGGGCCGTAGGCGTCCGGCGTCGTGCCGAGATGGTTCGACTTCCAGTCGACGATCCAGAAGCGGCCGTCGTGTTCGACGATCATGTCGATGAAACCCTTGATGAAACCGGCGAGCATGCCCGCCTCCAGTGCAACGTCCGGGTAGCCGTGCGCGACCAGCAGGCGGCGCAGCGCCATCAGGTCGAGCGACGGCGCCGGGAACAGGAAACCCATTTCGTCGAGTCGCTTCGCCGGATCGAGATCGGCGAGCCGCATGCCCGGCACGAGTTCGGTGCTGACGACATCGTCGACCAGCTGCACCATCATCGCCGGCAGGCGCGTGGCCAGCTCGGGCACGGCCTCGACCGGCCGGTCGTGCAGCGCGCCGAGCGCGGCCCTGGGCCACGACTCGGGCTCGGTGAAGCGGCTCAGTTCGAACAGGCGGTGCAGGCACTCGCCGGCCGCCGCGCCCCGCGGGAACACGAGGATGTCGTCGTCGGGCGGTTCGGGTGCGACCGTATCGGCCAACAGCCATTCGCCATCCGGCACCGCCGCGGCGAGCGCATCGTGATCGGGCCGCAGTTCGTCATCGGGCACGGCCGCGACGCCCGCCTCCTCGCGCGCCATCGACGCGGTCAGCGAGCTGAAGCTGGCCATCCGCCACGCATCGCGCAGCACGCGCGTCGCATGGCGCGCCGCGAGCGTCTGCGACGCGTCGTGCCCGGCCGCGAGACGCTCGGGTCGCGCCGGCGCCGGCAGCGGCGCGACGCTTACGGGGCCGCCGGCAAGCGCGTGCCACGCCGTATCGAGCGCGGCTTCGTCGGGCGGCTCGTCGAGCCATGCATCGAACGACTGGCCGGCGCCCGCGACGAGCCAGTTGAGCACGCTGCGCCGCGCTTCGCGCGTCGAGCGCGACGACAGATACGGCCCGGCGACGACGTAGCAGCGATAGACCGCGCGCGTCAGCGCCACGTAGACGAGCCGCGCGCGTTCCGCGGCCTGCTCGCGCAACGCCTGCCGCGCCGCGTGCTCGGCCGCCTCGTCGTCGCACCCGTAATGCAGCACCGCGTCGCCTGCATCGTCGTGATATTCGCGCGCATCGGGCAGTGCGGACGCGGGCGGCTCGCGCAATCCGCCGTCGTTCAGGAACGGACAGAACACGATCGCGTATTCGAGGCCTTTCGACTTGTGCACGGTGACGATCTGCACGAGGTTGCGATCGGATTCGAGACGCAACTGCGCTTCCTCGCCGCCACCGTCGAGCCGTTGCGCGGCGAGCCAGCGCAGTGTCGGCGCGATGCCCGGCTGCGCGGACGCGCGTGCCTGCGTCAGTTCGGCCAGATGGTTGATGTCGGTCACGCGACGTTCGCCGTCCGCACCGGCCATCAGCCGCTCGGCAATCCGCAGCTCGCGCGTGAACGTGCGCCACATCACCGCGAAGCCGCGTTCGCGCCACAACAGCCGGTACCGCGAAAAGCGCTCGACCCAGCTCATCGCGTCGGCGCTATCCGCCGCCGATGCTTCCCGTTGCGCGTCGCCGTCGCCCTGCTCCATCCGCCACAGTGCGCCGGCATCGAGGCCGAACCAGTCGGACGCGAGCGCCGCACGCAAGCGCCGCAGGTCGCCCGGCGCATCGATCGCCGCCAGCACGCGTTCGAGCTGCTCGGCGTCACCGGTCGAGAACACCGAGGCCTGCGCCAGTTCGACGCTGCCGATGCCCCACGTGGCCAGCACGCGCTTCACGAGACTGCCCTGCCGGTGCGTCTGCACGAGCACCGCGATATCGCCCGGCGACAGCGGCGTCTCGCCCAGCCGCACGCGCCCTTCGCGCGCGCCGCGCATCAGCCGCGCGATCTCGGCCGCGCAGGCCTGGGCGGCCTGCGCCTGCGCATCGCGCTTGAGCAGCGTGCCTTCGCCGCCCGGCAACGCCCACACCCGGAAGTCGCCGGCCGGGCCCGGATCGGTTGCGTCGACGAACGGCGCACGCACGCGCGTGCCGGCGCGCACCGCGTAGTAGTCGAGCCCGTCGAGCACGAATGCGCGCGGATTCGACATGAAGAAGCGGTTGCACGCATCGACGATCGCGGGCGTCGAACGCTGGTTGACCGCGAGCGTGTAGCACGCGCTCGCCCGTGCGCGCGCGGCAAGATAGGTATGCAGATCGGCCGCGCGGAAGCTGTAGATCGCCTGCTTCGGATCGCCGACGAGAAACAGCGGGCCGCCGGGCGCGAAGATCTTGTCGAAGATCGCGAACTGCAGCGGGTCGGTATCCTGGAACTCGTCGATCAGCGCGGCCGGATAGCGCGCACGCAACGTCTCGGCAAGCCACGGATGCGCATGCAGCGCGTGGTACAGGTTCGCGAGCAGATCGTCGAACGAGACGACGCGCCGCGTGCGCTTGCGCTCGGCCAACTCGCCCGGCGCCATGTCGAGCCATTCGGCGATCAGCGCGAGCCAGCGCGCGCGCTGCGCGGCCTCGGCCGCCGCCACGGCCGCTTCGAGCGCGTCGGCCACGTCGAAGAATGCGTGTTCGGGCGTCGTGCCGCCTTTTTTCGTGGCCTTCACGAGCGCGGTGCGCGTGAGCTTCAGCGCGGCCTTCGGCAACGCGGCCGTTGCGTCGCCCTGCGCGAAATGCGCGGCCCATGCGGCCAGCGCATCGGCAACCGCTTCGGGTTTGTGCGAGCGCTGGTTGAGCGCGGGCTGCGCGACGCGCAGCAACGCATCGATCGCTTCGCGCTCGGCGGCCCACATCCGCCCGGCCTCGGCAAAGCATTCGGCCGCGGCGGCCTCGGCCGATTCGTCCGGCTCGGTCACGCCGTCCCAGCGCAGCGCGGCGAGCGGCTTCTTCAGCCGGCGCGCAAGCTGCGCATCGAGCGCGGCCGGGCCAGCGCCCGATTCGACGAGCCAGGTCGCAAAGCCCGGCCAGTGCGCGGCCGCCGGTTCGACGCGCGTGCGCCAGAAATCCGCGGCCAGCTCGAAGCGCAGCGATGCGTCGTCGGCCTCCATGTCGAACGCGAACGGCATCGCGGCCGCGAACGGCGCTTCCTGCAGCGCGCGCTGGCAGAACGCGTGGATCGTATGGATCGCGGCCTGGTCGAATGCGCGCAGCGCGCGCCGGATCCGCTTCGCGGCCGTTTCGGGATCGAGCGCGCCGCCTTCGCCGAGCGTCGTCTCGAGCAGGCGTTCGATGAACGGATCGCCGCCGTCGTCACCCGTGTCGAGCGCATGTGCAAGCTGCGCGAGCCGGCCGCGAATCCGCTCGTGCAACTCGGCGGTCGCCGCTTTCGTGAAGGTCACGACGAGGATTTCGTCCGCGCCGAGATCCTTTTCGAGCAGCAGGCGCACATACAGCGCACAGATGTTCCAGGTCTTGCCGGTGCCGGCCGACGCCTCGATCTGGTTGACGCCGTCGAGCGGGCACGCGAACACGTCGAGTTCGAGCGCCTGATTCTGCGACACGGCACTCATGCGACCTCCTTCAGATGCTCGACGAGCGGATCGAACACGAGCCGCGCGAGCGTGCCGAACGGTTCGTCGAGCGACGCATGCGCACCGCGCCACGCGATCGCGATGGCCGGATCGTCAGCCTCGCTCACGACGCGCTCGTTGATCCACACGCTCGCGGCCTTGGCCTCGCCGTCGGACACCCTCGCCCACGCGCTGCGCGGGAAGAACCGCAGCGGCATGCGCCGCCCCGCGCGAAACAGCGCGGCCAGCGGCGCGAGCCGCTCGAGCGGCGCCGCGACGGGCGTCAGCTCGAATGCACCGCCGCTGCCGAACCACAGCGTGCGGCGCGGGCCGTCCGGCTCGATCGCGCAGTAGACGAGATGCGCGAGCCACGCGGACAAGTAATCGCGCGCGCTCGGCCGCGCATAGCGGTAGATGATCTGCCCGGCTGGCGTGAGCCGGTTCAGCGTGCCGTGCAATTCGAGCGGCGCGCTCACCGCGTCGCCCGACAGCAGCGCGTCGTCGGCGCCGAACAGCGCCTGTTCCGTGTCGGGCCACGCGGGCACGACGGTGAGCGAGAACGGCCGCCGTTCCATCCCGTCGGCCAGCGCGCGGCGCACGTGCGACGCGAGCTGCGTCATCGAGCCGAGCGCCTGGTCGCGCCACACGGCGCCCGTCGCGCCGCCCGGCAGTTCGGGGCTCGCGTCCGCAATGCGCAGCGCGTGATCGTGCACGCCGCCCTCGTCCGACTCGATCAGCAGCGGCAGCACGCGCTCGGCGAGCGCGTCGCTGCCGGCGAAGTCGAGCGCGAACGGCTCGGTGTCGAGCAGTTCCGCCTGCGCGTCGGCGAGCACGATGCCGAGCCGCGCGCGCAGCAGTGCACGCGCGGGATGCCGCCAGAAACGTTCGAATTCGCTGAATGCGACAGGCTCGACCGGTTCGGCAGGCAGCGGCTGCGCGAAGAACGGCAACTCGCGCGGCCCGTCGCGCGACGCCTCGGCGGCCAGCAGCGACGCGAGCGTCGCACGCTCGGCGTCATAGGAAACGAGCTCGCTGCCGGGCTGGAAATAGGCGGCCGCGAACGGTTGCAGCGGATGCTCGACGACGAATGCGCGCCGCGCGGCATCGACCGCGTCCGGCGGAGCGTCGGGCCCGGCCGTGACGAGCGCGAGATGGTCGAGCAGCTCGTCGACGAGTGCCGCGGGCGGCAACGGCGCGTTGTCGCGAATGCTGCGGCCCGTATAGGCAATCAGCAACCGGTCGCGCGCGGCGAGCAGCAGGTCGAGAAACAGGTTGCGCTCGTCGTCGCGGCGCTGGCGGTCGCCGAGCTTCGGCAACACGGCCATCAGGTCGAATTCGTCGGCGCGCGCGAGGCTGGGCAGCACGCCGTCGTCCATCCCGAGCAGGCAGACGACGCGATACGGCAAGCCGCGCAGGCTCGTCAGCGACGAGAACGTGACGCCGCCCCACGGCACCCCGCCGCGCGCCGGATCGTCGAGCGCGGCGGCCAGCCCGGCCCGGACGACGGCCGCCGGCAACGCTTCGTCGGGCGCCCCCTCCGTCATCGCGGCCAGCATCGCGTCGAGCGCATCGCGCACGCCCGCGAGCGCGTCCGCATAGGCGGCGCCCGAATCGAAGAAACGCGCGAGCGTGTCGGCGAACAGTTCGCTCCATCCTTGCGGCGTATGCGATTCGGCCAACCGCCGCGCGAAGCCGTCGAGATCGTCGGTGAAGCGCGCGAGCCGGCCGAGCAGTTCGGCCTCGCTGCCGGTGGCTGCCTCGATCGGCAGCCACGCGCCGACCGGCGCCGCGCCTTCCGGCATCGCATAACCGAGAAAGAGCCGCGCGAGCGCATCGGAGAACGTATGACGCGGCGAGGGCACGGCCGCGTCGTCGCTCGCGAGCGGCGACAGCCCGCGCCGCGCGCCGGCGGCCGCGAGCCAGGTCTGCACCGTCTCGAGCGCCGCCGCATCGATGCCGTAGCGCGCCGCCACTGCGTCGACGCGCAGCCATTCGACCAGCTCGGGCGCGCCGACCTGCCGTTCCGGCAACGCGAGCCAGTCGAGCAGCACGCGCGCGACCGGGTTCGCCTGCGACGGCGGCAGGCCGGTAATCCGGTAAGGCACGCGCGCGCCGCCGGCGCCGGCCGTGCCGAACACGGCGTCGATCAGTGGCCCGGCCGCCGCGAGATCGGCCACCGCGACGAGCACGTCGGACGGCTGCAGGCTCGCGTCGGCGTCGAACCACGCGAGCAGCCGGTCGTGCAGCACCTCGAGCTGGCGGGCAAGGCTGTGGCACACGTGCACCTCGACCCCGCGCTCGGCCGGCGCGTCGCCGGCTTCGGCCTCCGGCTGCAGGTCGAGGATGGCGTTCTGCACGCGCGCGAGCCACGTCGGCGCGGGATTCTCGACGAAACGCGACGCGTCGCCCGACGCGGCGCTTTCAGTCAGTTCGTGCAGCATGTGCAGCTGCGCCTGGGTCTGCCTGCCCCATTCCGCGAGCAGCGGATGGCCGACTTCCTGGTAGTCGAGCCGCCCGGCCGCATCGAGCGCCTCGGCATGCGCGGCGGTCACGATGTCGAACCAGAATTCGCGGCACGGATTCAGCGCATAGACGCGCACGTCGATCCAGCGCGACAGCTCGCGCAGCAGCGCGACATGCAGCGGCGGCATCGTCGGCAGCGCGAACACGCTGACCGATTCGGGCCAGTCGGCTCGCGCAACCGCATCGGCATCGAGATGGCGCGCTTCGACGAGGAAGCGGTGCGCGGGCGGCGTGCCGCTGTCGCTCAGCTCGGCGAGCAGCGCACGCCACAGCGCGGCCTGCCAGCGCTCGTCGTCGCGTGCGGCGTCGCTGACGCCGCGCGGCGCGCCGTCGCCCGCGAGCACGGATTCACCGGCCTGCCACGCGGCCAGCCATTCGGGGCGATAGGTCAGGTAATGATCGAGCACGGCCGCAACGCGGTGCGCAAGCTCGTAGCGCATCGCATCGTCGGACGCGGACAGATACGCGGCCAGCCGCGGCGACGCGAGCCACGGCGCGCCGTCGGACGCCTGCGCAAACAGCCGGTAGCAGCGCCACACGAGACGATCGGGTGCGAACGGCGAACGCGCGGGCACCGTCAGCACGCGGCCGATCTGTGCCCACAGCCATTGCGCGAGATACGTGAACTCGACGTTCGCGCACACGCCGTTGCGCGCGGCGATGTCGAGCTCGAGACGGCGGCGCAGCGCCGCGCTCGGCACGATGACCTGTTGCGGCGCCCACGGGCCATTGCGGGCCGGGAACGCGGCCAGATCCTCGAGCAGCGCATCGGCCAGCGTTTCGTGACGGTTCGAATAGAAGAGATGGAGCATGAAGCGGGAGTCGGTACGTCGCGCCGGGCCAGCCGGGCGAACAGGATCACCAAGGATAGCAAAGGGTCGCGGTCACGAGAATCGGCCGGAAGGCCTGGGACCTGTTTACGCTCATAACGGGCTTGCGAACGTGCCTTTCCGCTCGTAGTGCAAGGAGTGAGGAGCGCCGTTTGGCCGTGCCAAACGCCCCGAAGGAAGTCCCCTTGGGGGACAAGTGACGAACGACGCCGCAATGCGGGCGGAAAGGCACGTTCCCCTGTTTGGAAAAAGACATTTGTGGGGCTGGCCACCAGAAGGGCCGATCGCTGCGTCATGCTCCTCGCGAATACGTCGAGTATTCGCTTCGTCGCAATCCTTGCGCTCGGCCCTTCTGGTGGCCAGCGCAAGCCCGTTATGAGCGTAAACAGGTCCCAGGGTTTGGGCGCCGCGAAATACGATAGACTCGTCGCCAGTCAAGATGCCGCCCCCGGGCGTCTTCGTCTGCCATTCAGCCCATCGATGCGCTATTCGGTCGAAATCAGAAAGTTTTTCTACAGCCAGTACTTTTTCGGCGGCCTGCGGATCGCGGTCGGCGTCTCGCTGCCGGCCGTGCTGTGCCTGATCGTGTTTCACAACCGGGAGCTCGGCTTCACGATCTCGACGGGCGCGCTCGGCGCCTGCGTCGTCGACATGCCGGGCCCGCTCAAGTACAAGCACAACGAAATGCTCGCTTGCAGCGTGATCGGTTTTCTGGCCGCGCTCGCCACCGGCCTCGCGACACCGAACATCTTCGTGCTGTGGCTCGCCATCGTGCCGCTCACCTTCGTGCTGTCGCTGATCGTCGTGTACGGCAACCGCTGGCCGCAGATCAGCTTCGCGACGCTGTTCATGATGGTGATGACGCTCGAGGAGAAGTTCACGCCGCTGCAGGCGTTCATCAACGCCGGCTGGATTCTCGCGGGCGGCCTCTGGTACACGTACTGGGCCACGCTCGTGTCGCAATGGCAGGCGCGCCGGATCGAGCAGCAAGCACTCGCCGAGAGCCTGTTCGCCTGCGCAGACTACCTGCTCGCGCGCGCACAGTTCTACGATCTCGATGCCGATCTCGACGAGTGCTACCGCAATCTCGTCGCCCGGCAGATCACCGCGGTCGAAACGCAGGAAACCGCGCGCGACATCGTGCTGCGCAACCTGCCGAAGCTGCGGCGCGGCAAGCTCGACCCCGGCCGCACGACGATGTACAACCTGTTCATCAACAGCGTCGACCTGCACGAGCTGTTCGTCGGCGCGCATACCGACTACCCGCTGGTGCGCAATACGTTCGGCGGCTCCGATCTGATCATTTTCTATCGCGACCTGATCTGCAAGGCAGCCGCCGATCTCGAGGAGATCGGCCTCGCGGTGCTCGAGAACCGCGCGCCGCATTCGCGGATCAGCGTGAAGGCCGAACTGCGCGCGATCGAGTACGAGATCGAGCTGATGCGCAAGAAGAACTTCGCGGCCACCAACGCGGAGGCGTATGCGGCCGTGCTCGCCACGTTCCGGCGCATCTGGAGCGCGACGCGCCTGATCGACCGGATGCGCCGCAACCTGTCGGGCCACGCCGATCCGCAGCAAACCGAACTGAAGATCGACAAGGCGCTCACGCGCTTCCTGCAGCGCCGCCGGATGTCGCCGCTCCTGATCTTCTCGAACCTGAACATGCGCTCGCCGAGCTTTCGCCACGCGCTGCGCGTGACGATCGCGGTGGCGGTCGGGTTCTGGCTCGGCCGCCTGCTGCCGCTCACGAACGCGTACTGGATCGTGATGACGACCATCATCATCCTGAAGCCCGGCTACTCGCTCACCAAGCAGCGCAACGCGCAGCGGATCATCGGCACGCTGATCGGCTGCGCGGCGAGCATCGCGCTGATCTACACGGTGAAGGAGCCGCACCTGCTGATCGCGATCATGTTCGGGTCGATGGTGATGAGCTACAGCCTGCTGCTGTTCAACTACGCGGCGAGCGTCGTGTTCACGTCGTCGTACGTGCTGCTGATGTTCCACCTGCTCGCGCCGGGCAGCATGCGGATCATCGGCGAGCGCGCGATCGACACGGTGGTCGGCTGCATGATCGCGATCGCCGCGAGCCGGCTGTTCCCGTACTGGGAATACCGGCTGATGGGCAAGCAGGTCGCCGACATGCTCACCGCCACCCGCAAGTATTTCGAAGCCGTGTGGCGCGCCGGGCGCGGCATGTCGCCGCCGCCGGTGCCGGCCGCCGACGGCGCGGCCGTGGTGCCGGTCGTCGCCGCGGCCATCGAGACGCCGGCCACGACGCTCGACGACGACTACCGCTACCGCCTCGCGCGCAAGGACGTGCACATCGCGTTCGCGAATCTCGGGCAGGCATTCCAGCGGATGATGATCGAACCGAAGGCGCACCAGCGCTTCGTGCCCGAACTGAACGACCTGCTCGTGCAGACCCACGTGCTCGGCGCGCAGATCACGGCCGCCGCGCCGCTGATCCGCACGGCCTGTGCAGCCGACGGCAGTATCCTCCACGACGACGCGCTGCATCGCGGCCTCGCCGCGGTGCTCGACAATCTCGAGAAGGCCGAGGCCGGCGAGCCGCCGCCCGCGGATCAGCTCGACGCGTCGAAGCAGATCACGCGCGACCTCGATGCGATGGTCGTGTCCGCGGAGAAATCCGATGCGGTGGGTGCCGAGCTCACGCACGACCTGAAGGTGCTCGCGCACCAATGCAAGCAGATGCTGGCGTCTTCGCTGCTGATCCGCAAGGATGCAAGCGTGATCCGTCTGCCCGCCTGAGCGCGGCCTGACCCCGCCGGTGGCCGGCCCGCGCATGCCGCGGATCGGCCCCGGTGCTCCCCGATTCAGTGATCCCCGAAGCATGACCCGCCCGTTCCACGCGGCCTGCGCCCTCGCCGCGCGACCGCCCAGCCCCCTATTGCGCCCGTCGCGCCAGTCAGGGAATACCCGATTCCGGTCACCCGGTCCGGCTTGTTATCATTCGTTCACATTTAAGTTGTATAGACAACTTGAGCCAATCGGATCGGCCCCGCCCGCCCGGTCCGTCGCATAACGATATCGGAGACTCGATGAAAAACTTGCAGCGCCATCTGAGCGCGCGGCACATCCGCTTTCTCGCGCTGGGTTCGGCGATCGGCACGGGCCTGTTCTACGGTTCGGCGTCCGCGATCCAGCTCGCGGGCCCGGCCGTGATCCTGGCGTACATCCTGGGCGGCGCGGCCGTCTACATGGTGATGCGCGCGCTCGGCGAGATGGCCGTGCGCGAACCCGTCGCCGGCTCGTTCGGCCATTACGCGACCGAGAACCTCGGCCCGTTCGCCGGATTCGTCACCGGCTGGACCTACACGCTCGAAATGGTGATCGTCGCGATCGCCGACATCACCGCGTTCGGCATCTACATGGGCTTCTGGTTTCCGGATGTCCCGCAATGGATCTGGGTGCTCGGCGTCGTCGCGATCATCTGTGGGCTGAACCTGTGCCATGTGAAGGTGTTCGGCGAGCTCGAGTTCTGGCTGTCGATCATCAAGGTCGGCGCGATCGTCGCGATGATCGGCGGCGGCGTCGCGATCCTGCTGACCGGCATGCACTTCGGCCACTCGGCCGACGTGCCGACGTTCGCGAACCTGTGGAACCACGGCGGCTTCCTGCCGAACGGCATTGGCGGGCTGATCGCGTCGCTGTCGGTCGTGATCTTCGCGTACGGCGGGATCGAGGTGATCGGGATGAGCGCCGGCGAGGCGAAAGATCCGGAGCGCGTGATTCCGCGCGCGATCAACGCGGTGCCCGCGCGCATCCTGCTGTTCTACGTGCTGACGATGGTCGTGCTGATGTCGATCAGCCCGTGGACGGGCGTCGGCGGCGACGGCAGCCCGTTCGTGCAGATCTTCTCGGCACTCGGCGTGAAGTCGGCTGCAACGATCCTCAACCTCGTCGTGATCAGCGCGGCGATCTCCGCGATCAACAGCGATATCTTCGGCGCGGGCCGGATGATGTTCGGGATGGCACGGCAAGGCCAGGCGCCGCGCGTGCTGATGACGACGTCGCGGCACGGCGTGCCGTGGGTCACGGTGCTCGTGATGGCGGTCGCGCTGCTCGTCGGCGTGTTGCTCAACTACCTGATGCCGAAGGACGTGTTCCTGATGGTCGCGGCGATCGCAACGTTCGCCACCGTGTGGGTGTGGCTGATGATCCTGCTGTCGCAGGTGGCGATGCGTCGCCGGCTGTCGAACGCCGAAGTCGCGGCGCTGAAGTTCAAGGTGCCGTTGTGGCCGGTCGCGCCGGCCCTGACGATCGCGTTCATGGGCTTCGTGATCGTGATGCTCGGCTGGTTCGAGGACACGCGCATCGCGCTGTATGTCGGCGCGGCCTGGCTCGCGCTGCTCGCGGCCGTGTTCTACGCACGGATCCGCCCGAAGTTCGCCCCTGCGTCACGTTGACGCACGGCTGACCTGCGTACGCGGCGCGCCGGTTCCGGCGCCCGCTTCTTCCCCGGCTCCGCGCGGCATCCGCCGCAGCAACAACCGGGGATTCATCCCCTTCACATCCCCACCACGTGCGCGGCCCGCCGGGCCGCGCATCGGCACGTCAGTGCGACGCCGCGCTCGCGGCCTCGGCCGGATGGGCCTCGTCGTACGCGTGCTTCTGCGAAATCGCGTTGTACAGGATCGTCCCGATCACGAGCAGCACGGCCACGACGATCAGGATGCTCACGTTGCGGACAGGGTTCTTCTTGCGCTGATCGTTCATGGTCGGGGCGACTCCGTCAAATTCATCGAAGCGGGCATTCTACGCGCTTGCGCGCCCGCTGCGACGCGCCGTTTCCGATCCCCATCCCCCGCCTCCTCCCGCCCCTAGCAAGCTTTCATTTGATAATCGTTCCCATTTCGATCTAGAATCTCCAGTCTTTCATTTTGTAATGTTTCGGGTCGCTCGGGCGGCAGGCGCGCCCCGGAACGCTCCCTTCGTCCACCTGCCCCTCCGGAGTCTCCATGTCGAATCCGCGCACCCGCCTGCTGCCGCTTGCCGGCGCCCTCGCCCTCGCCGCCGCCGCTTTCGCGCCGCTGGCCCAGGCAGCCGAGGAAGTGAGCCTGTACACCACTCGCGAACCGAAGCTGATCCAGCCGCTCATCGACGCGTTCACGAAGCAGAGCGGCGTCAAGGTCAACACGGTGTTCGTGAAGGACGGCCTGCTCGAGCGCGTGAAGGCGGAAGGCGCGCAGTCGCCGGCCGACGTGCTGATGACGGTCGACGTCGGCAACCTGCTCGATCTCGTCGACGGCGGGCTCACGCAGCCGGTGCGCTCGAAGGCGCTCGACGACGCGATTCCCGCGAACCTGCGCGGTGCGAACGGCGACTGGTACGCGCTGTCGCTGCGCGACCGCGTGCTGTACGTCGAGAAAGACCTGAGGGTCGACGCGTTCCGCTACGAGGATCTCGCCGATCCGAAATGGAAGGGCAAGGTCTGCATCCGCTCGGGCCAGCATCCGTACAACACGGCGCTCGTCGCGGCGATGATCGCGCACGACGGCGAAGCGGCGACCGAGAAGTGGCTGCGCGGCGTGAAGGCGAACCTTGCGCGCAAGGCAACGGGCGGCGACCGCGACGTCGCGCGCGACATCCTCGGCGGCATCTGCGACGTCGGCCTCGCGAACGCTTACTACGTCGGTCATATGAAGAATGCGGAGCCCGGCAGCGATGCGCGCAAGTGGGGCGACGCGATCAAGGTCGTGCGCCCGACGTTCGCGAACGCGAAGAGTGGCGGCACGCACGTCAACATCAGCGGCGCGACGGTCGCGAAGCACGCGCCACACAAGGCCAACGCGGTGAAGCTGCTCGAATACCTCGTGTCGCCGGAAGCGCAGGCGCTGTATGCGCAGGCGAACTACGAATATCCGGTGCGCGCGAACGTGAAGCTCGACCCGGTGATCGCCAGCTTCGGCACGCTGAAGATCGACCCGCTGCCGCTGGCGGACATCGCGAAGCATCGCAAGCAGGCGAGCCAGCTAGTCGACAAGGTCGGTTTTGACAACTGACGCAACGACCGCCGGCGCGCGCCGCGCGTCATGCCGGCCGCGCCTGCTGCCGCGCGCGGGCAGCCTGTGGCTGATCGCGGCGCTGGCGATCGCCGCGGCGGTCGCGGCGCCGCTTGCGGTGCTCGTGGCCGCCGCGTTCGACGCCGATCTCGCGCACTGGCGCCATCTCGCCGAATTCGTGCTGCCGCAGGCGCTCGTCAATACGTTGCTGTTGCTCGCGGGCGTCGGCGCGATCGTGTCGATCGTCGGCACGGGCTGCGCATGGCTCGTCACCGCATACGACTTTCCCGGCCGCCGGATGCTCACGTGGGCGCTGCTGCTGCCGCTGGCCGTTCCCACCTACATCGTCGCGTTCGCGTATCTCGACCTGCTGCACCCGATCGGCCCGGTACAGGGTGCAGTCCGCTGGCTGCTCGGCTTCGACAGCCCGCGCCAGTTCCGCCTGCCCGACCTGCGCTCGCTGCCCGGCGCGATCTTCGTGCTCGGCTTCGTGCTGTATCCGTATGTTTACCTGAGCACGCGCGCGATGTTCGTCACGCAGTCCGCGAGCCTGCTCGAAGCCGCGCGTACGCTCGGCGCGGGACGGATCGCCACGTTCTGGCGCGTCGTCGTGCCGCTCGCGCGGCCCGCGATCGCGGTCGGCGTGAGCCTCGCGCTGCTCGAAACGCTGAACGATATCGGCGCGTCGGAATTCCTCGGCGTGCAGACGCTGACCGTGTCCGTCTACACGACCTGGATCACGCGCTCCGATCTTGCCGGCGCCTCCCAGATCGCGCTCGCGATGCTCGCGATCGTCGTCGGCATGATCGTGCTCGAACGCTACGGGCGCCGCCGCCAGCGCTATGCGCATGGCCGGCGCATGCGGCCGATCGCGCCGCGCCGCCTGACGGGCACCGCTGCATTCGGCGCCGCCGTGCTCGGCTGGCTGCCGGTGCTGCTCGGCTTCGGCGCACCGGCCGCGTACCTCGCGATCGAGACAGCCAAGCGGCTGCATCTGGTCGGCGGCGTGTCCGCGCAACTGCTGACGGGGCTCGCGAACACGCTGACGATCGCCACCGCCGCCACCGTCGCGACGCTCGTGTGCGGGCTCGTCGTCGCCTGGGCCGCACGCGCGCAACGCGACAGCGCCCGCGCGGGCCCGGCCCGCGTGTGCGCGAGCATCGCGAGCCTCGGCTATGCGGTGCCGGGCACCGTGCTCGCGATCGGCCTGCTGATCCCGTTCGCGGCGGCCGACCGGCTGTTCGGCGCGGCGCTCGGCCGCGACGGGCTGCTGCTGATGGGCTCGGCGGCCGCGCTCGTGATCGCCTATACCGTGCGCTTTCTCGCGATCCCGGCCGGCAGCATCGAGGCCGGCCTCGCGCGCATCCCGCCGTCGCTCGAACAGGCGGCGCGCTCGCTCGGCGAGACGGCCGGCGGCACGCTGCGCCGCGTGCACCTGCCGCTGCTGCGGCCCGCGCTCACGACGAGCGCGCTGCTGGTGTTCGTCGACGCAATGAAGGAACTGCCGGCGACGCTGCTGCTGCGTCCGCTGAACTTCGACACGCTCGCAACCTGGCTGTATGCGGAAGCCGCGCGCGGCACCTATGAGGAAGGCGCGGTCGCCGCGCTCGCGATCGTGCTGGCCGGGCTCGTGCCCGTGATCCTGCTCGCCCGCACCCGCCACAAGATCGGAGCCTGACACCGTGAACCTGCTCGAACTCGATGACCTCTGCCTCGCCTATGACACGCCACACGGCCGCCGCACCGTGGTCGACGGGCTGAGCCTCGCGCTGCCGCGCGGCGACATCGGCTGCCTGCTCGGTGCGTCGGGCTGCGGCAAGACCACCGTGCTGCGCGCGATCGCCGGCTTCGAACCGGTGCGCATGGGGCGCATCGTGCTGGACGGCACGCCCGTCGCGGCGCCGTCGCTCGACGTGCCGCCCGAGCGGCGCCGCATCGGCATGATGTTCCAGGATTACGCGCTGTTCCCGCACCTGAGCGCGGCGGACAACGTCGCGTTCGGCCTGCGGAGGATGCCGAAGGCCGAACGGCGCCTGCGCGTCGCGGAGATGCTCGACCTCGTCGGCCTCGCCGATTCCGGCAACGCGTATCCGCACGAACTGTCGGGCGGCCAGCAGCAGCGCGTTGCACTCGCGCGTGCACTCGCGCCATCGCCGGAACTCCTGCTGCTCGACGAGCCATTCTCGAATCTCGATGTCGATACGCGCGAGCGGCTCGCGTTCGAGCTGCGCGACATCCTGAAACGCACGGGCCACACCGCGATCCTCGTCACGCACAACCAGGCCGAAGCATTTGCGATCGCCGACCGGATCGGCGTGATGAAGGACGGCCAGCTCGCGCAATGGGATACGCCGTACGCGCTGCATCACCATCCGGCCAGCCCGTTCGTCGCGGATTTCGTGCGCCGCGACGCGCTGGCCGACGAACGCGCGCGCGCACTGGCGCGCGGCCGCTGAACCCGCGGGCGCGATGCGCGCCCGCGTCGTCTCATTGCCGCGCTACGCCGGCTCGGCAAGATCGCGCACGGGCAGCGCGGTCGAATACTTGATCTGCTCCATCGCGAACGACGAGCTGACGTCGAACAGCGGCACCGCGCGAATCAGCTGCTTGTAGACGCGGTCGTAATCGTCGATGCCGGCCACCACGACGCGCAGCAGATAGTCGGTCTCGCCGCTCATCCGGTACACCTCGACCACTTCCGGCATATCGCGCACGGCCTGCGTGAAACGCTGCGCCCATTCCTCGGTGTGCTGGTTCGTGCGGATCGCGACGAACACGGTCGTGCCGACCCCGAGCTTGCGCGGATCGCATAGCGCAACCTGCGCGCGAATCGCGCCGGTTTCCTTGAGCCGCTGCACGCGCTTCCAGCACGGCGTCTGCGACAGGTTCACGCGCTGCGCCAGTTCCGCGATCGGCAGCGTGGCATCCGCCTGCAAGAGCTCCAGCAGCTTGCGATCGATGGCGTCCATTTCTCCAGTCCCTCGTAGATAGAAATTTATTCTATGCATCCTGCACAACGGGGAACAATATGAAAACCGGCTCGCCGCGTCGACCGGTATAAATACCGATCCGGTACGCGCATGGCATGAACGAATCCGCCGGCACGTGACCCGCTCCAAACGAAACAGGCGATCCCGCCCATCAGGGTGGAATCGCCTGGTGTTCCTGCATGTCGCGGCCGGCCCGGCGCGCTCGCGCCGCCGGCCGGCACGCCGCTCAATACGCGACCGTCGCGATCTCGCGCACGAAGCTGTCTTGCTCGAGCGCGTCGACGAACGCGATCGCGTAGTCTTCCGCCGAGATCTTGCTGTTGCCTTGCGCGTCCGCGATCAGCTTGCCGGCACCCGTGCGGAACGTACCCGTCCGCTCGCCCGGGGCGATCAGCGCAGCCGGCGCGAAGAAGGTCCAGTCGAGATCGTCGACCGTCTTCAGGTAGTCGAACGCGTCGCGGTGCGCGAGCGCGACCGCCTTGTACGCTTCCGGGAACCCTTCGCTGTCGACGAGCTGCTTGCCGGGCGCGACTTCGAGCGAACCGGCACCGCCCACCACCACGAGCCGCTTCAGCCCCGCCTGGCGCGTGCCGGCGACCAGCGCCTTCGCGGCCGCGACGACCTTCGCCGCATCGTCCTGCTTCGGACCGTATGCGCTCGCGACGACGTCATGGCCCGGCAGCGCGGCCGCGATGCTGGCAGCGTCGAACAGGTCGGCCGCCTTCGCGGTGATGCCGTCGCCGGCCGCGCCCGGATGGCGCGACAGCGCGGTCACGCGATGGCCGCGTCGTGCGGCTTCCGCGGCGATGCGCGAGCCGATCGTGCCGGTGGCGCCGAACAGCGCGATATTCAAAGTACGTTGCGTCATATCGATTCTCCAGTAAGAAAAATATGTAACACAGTTAATTACATATAAGACCGAAAAAAAAACGGGGCAAAGCCCCCGTTGCGCCGGCCGCCGCGCGTATCGCGCCGCCCGGCTTCCTGCCCTGCCGCCGGTCACCCGCCGGCGCGCGCCGCCTGTTGCGTGCGCTGCTCCAGATCGAGCACGTCGGCCGTGACGTCGGCCAGCGTGCGCGTGGCAAGCGATGCTTCCATCGCACGCTGCGCATCTCCAATATAGTCGATCAGCGCGCCCTGGATGTGCCGCCCGACGAGACACGCGGGATTCGGCGCCTCGCGGTGCAGCGCGAACAGTTGCGCATCGTCGACCGCGCGATACACGTCGAGCAGCGTGATCGCGCCGGGCTCGCGCGCCAGCAGCGCACCGCCGCCCGCACCCAGTTGCGACGTGGTCAGCCCGGCTGCCGCCAGCATCGACAGCAACCGGCGGATCAGCGCCGGATTCGTGTTCACGCTGCCCGCGATGATGTCGGACGACAGCGGTGCGCCCTCCTGCATCGACAGCAAGGCAAGCACGTGGACGGCAAACGCGAACCGGCTGCTGGTATTCATTCCTCACTCACTTGACGACGCCGGCCCGTCCCGCAGCCGGCGACATGTGTAACCATCATAATTACATTTCGCGGATCATGCAAGCCCGCGTCACTCTCCGCTCGCGGGCTTGGCGCCCGAGGCGTTCTGCTTGCTCCACTGCTGGAGCTTCTTGCCGGCTTCCGCGATCTGCGCGCCGGCTTCGGAAGCCGCATGCGCGACAACCGCGGAAGCGGCTGCGTCGATCTGCGCCTGCGCGGCGGACGCAAGGCCGCTCGCGGACAGCGGCGGCACGGCCGACGCCGCGGACGCGATGCCGGCCTTCGCGGCGTTGATCTGCTGGTTGACCGTGCTCGCCACCTGGTCGAGCGCCTTGGCCGCATTGTTCGCGGCATCCGCGGCCGCGCTCGCGGCCGTATCGGGTTGCGTGACCGGCGTACCGGACTTCTCGCAGCCCGCGAGCAACAGCAGCGCACCGGCGGCCACGGCCGCCAGTACGGACCCGGGCACGCGA
The DNA here is from genome assembly GCF_020419825.1 of Burkholderia sp. AU30198. NCBI lineage: Bacteria > Pseudomonadati > Pseudomonadota > Betaproteobacteria > Burkholderiales > Burkholderiaceae > Burkholderia > Burkholderia sp. AU30198. Next base: position 353,011 of record NZ_JAIZSA010000006.1, read on the forward strand.
CGCGCCCGCGAAGTCTTCATGTTCATCAGCAATCTCCGGCCGCGCATCGCGCGGCCTCGTGGTTGGACCGACGTCGATGATACCGCCTGTGGAACAGGGCCAATCACGCGCCGTTATTAAAAATGGCTTTCAATTTCGGACTCGTCTGATTCAATCGTACGCGCGAGAACACTAAAGTAGGCACGCTTCAATCCGCTTCGGACCTGCCCCTTTTTCTCATGAATTTCCTCGTCGATTGGCTCATCGCGCTAGCCGCCGTGCTCGCCGCCACCTTGTTCCTGTGCCTGCGCCCGCCGTCGGCGCGCCGCCTGGCCGCATCCGGGCGCCCGCGCCGCGTCGCGTCCGCGCGCCTGCTCACGCAGGCCGTGATCGGCTTCTGGACGGCCGCGCTGATCGTCGCCGAAGGCATCCTCGGCCCCACCGCCGACGGCCAGTCGCTTGCGGGCTTCGCCGCGCTCGCGTTTGCCGCGCTCGGGCTGACGACCGTCGCCGCCTACTGGTCGGCGTGCGCGCTGCGGCTGCGCCGGCCGCCCCTGCTGTTCCCACGCCACTGACTCGCCGGAACGGTGCGCAGCCACGCACCATCGCGCACCATCACGCACCACGCCGCACCAATCGGCACGTCACACGCACCAGTTCCGCACGCACCGCACCACGCGCGTGCACCGGGCATCGAACCCGCCCTGCACCGGCCGCGCCCCCTTCCCGTGCACGATTCACCGGAATACCGCACCACGCGGTGTTGAAGCACCAACTCCACGCAGCCGTTCACCAAGTTGGCTCGATACTTGCGTTCCTTGCCCGTTTTTTGCGCAAGGAAGCCACGGCATGGATGGTCTGAAATCCGGCGTCGACACACTGTTCCTGTTGATCGGCGCCGTCATGGTGCTCGCGATGCACGCGGGCTTTGCATTTCTCGAACTCGGCACGGTCCGCAAGAAGAACCAGGTCAACGCGCTCGTGAAGATCCTGGTCGACTTCTCGGTGTCGACGCTCGCGTATTTCTTCATCGGCTACACGATCGCGTACGGCGTCGAGTTCTTCGACGACATCGGCACGCTGTCGCAGCACAGCGGCTACGCGCTCGTGCGCTTCTTCTTCCTGCTGACCTTCGCGGCGGCGATCCCCGCGATCGTGTCCGGCGGCATCGCCGAGCGCGCGAAATTCAATCCGCAGCTCGTCGCGACGCTGATCATCGTCGGCTTCATCTATCCGTTCTTCGAAGGAATCGCGTGGAACAACCGCTTCGGCGTGCAGGCCTGGCTCACGCACGCGTTCGGTGCACCGTTCCATGATTTCGCGGGCTCGGTCGTTGTGCACGCGTTCGGCGGCTGGGTCGCGCTGCCGGCCGTGCTGCTGCTCGGCGCGCGCCACGGCCGCTATGCGAAGGACGGCCGGATCGCCGCGCACCCGCCGTCGAACATCCCGTTCCTCGCGCTCGGCGCGTGGGTGCTCGCGGTCGGCTGGTTCGGCTTCAACGTGATGAGTGCGCAGACGCTCGACAAGATCAGCGGCCTCGTCGCAGTGAACTCGCTGATGGCGATGGTCGGCGGCACGCTCGCCGCGTGGATGGCCGGCCGCAACGACCCGGGCTTCACCTACAACGGGCCGCTCGCGGGCCTCGTCGCGGTGTGCGCGGGCTCCGACGTGATGCACCCGATCGGCGCGCTCGTCACGGGCGCCGCGGCCGGTGCGCTGTTCGTCGCGATGTTCACCTGCGTGCAGAACAAGTGGCGCATCGACGACGTGCTCGGCGTGTGGCCGCTGCACGGCATGTGCGGCGCGCTCGGCGGCCTCGCGGCCGGCGTGTTCGGCCTGCCCGCGCTCGGCGGGCTCGGCGGCGTGTCGTTCATGTCGCAGCTGATCGGTACGCTCGGCGGCATCGCGATCGCGACCGCGGGCGGCACGCTCGTCTACGGCGCACTGAAAGCGACCGTCGGGCTGCGCCTCGACCGCGAAGCCGAGTTCGACGGCGCGGACCTGTCGATCCACCGCATCTCGGCGACGCCCGAACGCGATTGAGCGTCTGACGAACGCCCTACGCATCATTACGTTTTCAATTCAAAAAACTTTCATCGAGCGTCCTTACACTTCGATCCAGTTTTCAATTTGCCTTCGCAAAGCTTGCCGAACGCCTGCTTCGCGAAGGCCATGCTTCCAACAACTGAAACTGGACTCCACATGCCCGCGTTGCCCAATGCTTCCCGTCGTCAGGCCCTGAAGATCCTCGCCGGCGCGCCGATGCTTCCCCTCTCCGGCCTCGCACTGCCGGCCCTGCTGACGGGTTGCGGCGGCGACGACAATCCGGCGTCGACGCCGGCCCCGGTCGCGGCCGCGTACACGTCGGCGACGTTCTCGGCAATGGCCGCGCCCTCGCTCGACAACGCGGCCGCGATGGCCACGACGACGGTCGGCTCGACGCTGTCGGTGTCGTTCTCGGACGGCTCGGCGCGCAACTTCAAGCTGGCGTACCGGCCGTTCTTCGTGACGGGCGACATGGTGCCGGACGGCAAGGGTGGCACGACGCTCGCGGGCGGCTATTACGACATCAACAACCAGCCGATCATCGACCGCTCGGTGGCCGGCAAGGAGCGCCAGTTCTATTCCGACTGCCCGGACGGCAGCTCGCTGCTGACGCTGAAGAACGCGAACGTGCCCGGCGTGAAGGGCAACACGGTGTTCGCCGTCGTGCAGTTCGAATACACGACGCGCGACCAGGCCAGCGCATCGCAGTACGGCCAGCTGCCGTCGCCGATCGCGGTGGTGACGCTCGACCAGGATCCGGCCAATGGCGCGCTGAAGGTCGTCAAGTACCACAACGTCGACACGTCGAAGGCGCACGGCCTGTGGATCACCTGCGGCGCGAGCCTGTCGCCGTGGGGCACGCACCTGTCGAGCGAAGAGTACGAGCCGGACGCGACGAAGATCGCGACCGACGCGCAGTTCAAGGCATTCAGCAAGAACACGTTCGGCGACGAGACGAAGGCGAACCCCTACCACTACGGCCACCTGCCCGAGATCACCGTGAACGCGGACGGCACGGGCACCGTGAAGAAGCACTACTGCCTCGGCCGCATTTCGCACGAGCTGATCCAGGTGATGCCGGACCAGCGCACCGTGATGATGGGTGACGACGCGACCAACGGCGGCCTGTTCATGTTCGTCGCCGACAAGGCGGCCGACCTGTCGGCCGGCACGCTGTACGTCGCGAAGTGGACGCAGACGTCGTCCGCCGGCGCGGGCACCGCGACGCTCACGTGGATCAAGATCGGCCACGCGACCAGCAGCGAGATCGAAGCGCTCGCGAACACGCTGAAGGCGTCGGACATCATGGACCTGACGACCACCGACCCGAACGATCCGAGCTACACGAAGATCCACTTCGGCGGCAAGTTCAACTGGATGCGCGTGAAGCCGGGGATGGAAAAGGCGGCCGCGTTCCTCGAGACGCACCGTTACGCGGCGCTGCTCGGCGGCAGCATGGCCTTCACGAAGCTCGAAGGCACGACCGTGAACGCGAAGGACAAGATCGTCTACACGGCGATGTCGCGGATCGAGACGTCGATGGTCAAGGGCAATGCGGTGTCGCGCGACGTCGCGGTCGACAAGAAGATCGCCGCGGGCGCCGTCTATGCGCTGAACCTGAAGGGCAGCCAGCGCGACACGACGGGCAGCGCGATCGACAGCGAATGGGTGCCGGTCGACATGGGCGCGCCGGCCGCGCTCGTCGGCGAGGATCTCGCCGCGGCCGACGGCCTCGGCAACCTCGCGAACCCGGACAAGATCGCGAACCCGGACAACCTGAAGTTCTCCGAAAAGCTGCGCACGCTCTTCATCGGCGAAGACTCGGGCATGCACGTGAACAACTTCCTGTGGGCGTACAACGTCGACACGAAGTCGCTGGTGCGCGTGCTGTCGTGCCCGGCCGGCGCCGAATCGACCGGCCTGCACGCGGTCGACGAGATCAACGGCTGGACCTACATCATGAGCAACTTCCAGCACGCGGGCGACTGGGAATCGCCGCTGCACGACAAGGTCAAGCCGACGCTCGATCCGCTCGTGCGCGCAAACTTCAAGGACCGCTTCGGCGCCAGCGTCGGCTACCTGACGGCCGAGCCGACCAGCATCAAGCTCGCGAAGGCCTGACCGGGCCGCGCGAGGCGGGCCTGCCCGCTGGCCGGGAGCGCTCGTGACCGGGCGCCTCTAGCCGGGCGTCCCTGGCCGGGCGCCCCTGACCGGGCGTCCCTAACCGGGCGTCCCTTTCTTCATCACCGTTCATTCGTCGGCGCTCCACGCCGTTTGATGCGCGATACCCCATGCGGGCATCGCGCTTTTTTTTGCGCACGCGAATCGCGCGAAGCGCGCGCGCAAACAGGCGCAAGCAGACGCCGCACGGGTTCGAACGGGGGTTTTCGACGATCGGGGGATAATACGGGCCTGACACGTCCGGGCGGACGAGCGGAAAGACGGGCAAAAAAAAGCGCCACGGAGACCGTGGCGCTAAAAAAGTTCTAGCCATTCCGAGGGCCGTGCTAGAACCTGAGAGACTGCGCGAAACATCGTTGCCGGTTAAACTCTTGAAACGATGTTTCGAAAACGTGAGACATTCTTTCCGTTTCCGCCCGACAAGTCAAGCGGTATTTGCACCGGTTCATGCACTTTCTGGCAATGCTCATTTGAGCGTTTTCCTAATAAACCAAGGGTGAACCCGTAAAATATCATCCAATGACCGGTTCAGCCGCAGAACATGCATCCTTTGACAATAGTCCTACAATACCAACAAAATTGAAATCGAGTTTCGGAAATAGAGAGAATCCCTCGTGTCGACAACTGTAACCTCTCCCGCGTTGCGGGACCGTGAATCCTCGCCCGACGAGATCACCGCGCTCGCCCGCGGCCTCGCCGTGCTGCGTCGCATCGCGGCGGCCGACGCGCCCGTCAGCAACCGCGAGTTGACCGAACTGACCGGCATCCCGAAGCCGACCGTGTCGCGCATCACGGCGACGCTCGTCAGCGCCGGCTTCCTGTTCCAGTTGCCCGACAGCGAGCGCTTCGTGCTCACCGCGTCGGTGCTCGAACTGAGCCACGGTTTTCTGCGCAACTTCGACATTCGCGCGCGTTCACGGCCGTTCATGATCGAGCTGGCCGAACGCACGTCGCTGTCCGTGCACCTCGCGGTGCGCGACCGCCTCGACATGGTCGCGATCGACGTGATCCGGCCGCGCTCGGCCGTGCTCGTCACGCGCCTCGAGATCGGCTCGCGGATGGACATCGCGCGCACCGCGGTAGGCCGAGCCTATCTCGCTGCACTCGAGGACGACGAGCGCCGCCTGCTGCTCGAGTCGCTGCGCACCACCGCGGGCGACGACTGGCCGCATGTGTCCGCCCGCCTGACCCCCGCGCTGGACGACGCGATGCGCGACGGCCACGCGATCGCGATCGGCGAATGGCGCGAGGGCCTCAATGCCGTCGCGGCCGGTTTCGTCGGCCCGTCGGGCCAGCGCTATTCGGTGAATTGCGGTGGCGCGTCGCACCAGTGCCCGCCCGAATGGCTGCACGAACACGTGGTGCCGGCACTGCACGAATGCATCGCGAAAATCACCCGCGAAATCGGCGGCGCACCGGCCCGGCGCGTCAGCGTGTAATCGTTTCGTCATCGTCCTGTCGCGTTCTGTAACGACCGTAACCCGTTGAAAGATAGACCACTGGACTGTAACGGGGACGGGACGTAGGATCATGCCCATCGTCGCGCCGCATTCGCGGTGCGCACCGCTCTTTTCCCGCGCAGGCCGGCGGGGCCCCGGACCGAGCCGGGCGCCCCCTCCCGGTACCGCTCGCCCACGCGCAGCCCAGCAGTCCGATTTCCGGCACGCCGCGCCGTCTTCCTGACAGATCACGATGGATAACGAACAAAAGCCCACGCCTCCTTCGAAAGACCCCGCGTCCCCCGCCGCGCGGCGCCCGCGCCGCACGCTGATGGCCGGCGCGCTCGCGGTCGTCGTCATCGGCGGTCTGCTGTGGTGGCACCCGTGGAACCGCACGCCGGCGGCCGGCACAGGCGCGAGCGGCGCGGGCGCAAGCGCCGCCGCGGGTGCCGGCGGCCACCGCGGCCGTGGCGGCCCGGCCGCGATGGCGAACATTCCGCAGCCGGTGCAGGTCGCGACCGCGACGCAAGGCGAAATGCCGATCGTGCTGTCCGCGCTCGGCACCGTCACGCCGCTCGCGAACGTGACGGTCAAGACGCAGTTGTCCGGCTACCTGCAATCGGTGGCGTTCCAGGAAGGCCAGATCGTCAAGAAGGGCGACCTGCTCGCGCAGATCGACCCGCGTCCGTACCAGGTGTCGCTCGAGAACGCCGAAGGCACGCACGCGCGCGACTCCGCGCTGCTCGCGACGGCCCGCCTCGACCTGAAGCGCTACCAGACGCTGCTGTCGCAGGACTCGATCGCGTCGCAGACCGTCGATACGCAGGCTTCACTCGTCAAGCAGTACGAAGGCGCGGTAAAGACCGACCAGGCCGCGATCGATTCCGCGAAGCTGAACCTCACGTATGCGCGCATCACCGCGCCGGTGTCGGGCCGCGTCGGCCTGCGCCAGGTCGACCCCGGCAACTACGTGACGCCGGGCGATGCCAACGGCCTCGTCGTGATCACGCAGCTGCAGCCGATGAGCGTGATCTTCACGACATCGGAAGACAACCTGCCGCAGATCCTCAAGCAGGTGAACGCGGGCCAGAAGCTGTCGGTCACCGCGTACAACCGCAACAACACGGTGCCGCTCGAAACGGGCTCGCTCGCGACGCTCGACAACCAGATCGACACGAGCACCGGCACCGTCAAGCTGCGCGCGAACTTCGATAACAAGGAAGGCATGCTGTTCCCGAATCAGTTCGTGAATACGCGCCTGCTCGTCGACGTGATGCGCAACGCGACGATCGTGCCGACCTCGGCGGTGCTGACCGGCTCGATCGGCCAGTTCGTCTACGTCGTGAAACCCGACAACACGGTGACGGTGCGCAAGGTCACGCCGGGCCCGGTCGACGGCGAACGCACGAGCATCGTCAGCGGCGTCTCGCTCGGCGAGCGCGTGGTGACCGACGGCTCCGACCGCCTGCGCGAAGGCGCGACGATCTCGATCCCGGCCGACAAGCCGAAAGGCGCGTCGGGCGCGCGCGGCGCCGGTGCGGCGTCGGGTGCATCGGGCGCCGGCGGCCATCGCGGCGGACACAAGCACGGCGCGTCGCAGGCTGCGGCCCCCGCGGCCCAGTAACGCGCGGGCCGCTCGATGAATCCATCCCGCCTCTTCATTCTCCGGCCGGTCGGCACCGCCCTCCTGATGGCGGCGATCATGCTGGCCGGTCTCGTCGCGCTGCGCTTCCTGCCGCTCGCCGCGCTGCCGGAAGTCGACTATCCGACGATCCAGGTCCAGACCTTCTACCCGGGCGCGAGCCCGGAGGTGATGACCTCGTCGGTCACCGCGCCGCTCGAACGGCAGTTCGGGCAGATGCCGTCGCTGAACCAGATGTCGTCGCAGAGCTCGGCCGGCTCGTCGGTGATCACGCTGCAGTTCTCGCTCGACCTGCCGCTCGACATCGCCGAGCAGGAAGTGCAGGCCGCGATCAACGCGGCCGGCAACCTGCTGCCATCCGACCTCCCTGCCCCGCCGATCTACGCGAAGGTCAACCCGGCCGACGCGCCGGTGCTGACGCTCGCCGTCACGTCGAAGACGCTGCCGCTCACGCAGGTGCAGGATCTCGCCGACACGCGCCTCGCGATGAAGATTTCGCAGGTTGCGGGCGTCGGCCTCGTCAGCCTGTCGGGCGGCAATCGTCCGGCCGTGCGCATCCAGGCGAACCCGACCGCGCTCGCGCAGTACGGGATGAACCTCGACGACCTGCGCACGACGATCTCGAACCTGAACGTCAACACGCCGAAGGGTAACTTCGACGGCCCGACGCGCGCATACACGATCAACGCGAACGACCAGCTCACGAGCGCCGACCAGTACAACAGCGCGGTCGTCGCGTACAAGAACGGCCGCCCGGTGATGCTCACCGATGTCGCGACGGTCGTCGCCGGCTCGGAAAACACCAAGCTCGGCGCGTGGGTGAACAAAGAGCCCGCGATCATCCTGAACGTGCAGCGCCAGCCGGGCGCGAACGTGATCCAGACGGTCGACGCGATCAAGGCGCAGCTGCCGAAGCTGCAGGAAACGCTGCCGGCCGCGCTCGACGTGCAGATCGTCACCGACCGCACGACAATGATCCGTGCCGCCGTGCGCGACGTGCAGTTCGAACTGCTGCTCGCGGTCGGGCTGGTCGTGCTGGTGATGTACCTGTTCCTCGCGAACATCTACGCGACGATCATCCCGAGCCTGTCGGTGCCGCTGTCGCTGATCGGCACGCTCGCGGTGATGTACATGGCCGGCTTCTCGCTGAACAACCTGTCATTGATGGCGCTCACCATCGCGACCGGCTTCGTGGTCGACGACGCGATCGTGATGATCGAGAACATCGCGCGCTACGTCGAGGAAGGCGAAACAGGGCTCGAGGCCGCGCTGAAGGGCTCGAAGCAGATCGGCTTCACGATCATCTCGCTGACGGTGTCGCTGATCGCGGTACTGATCCCGCTGCTGTTCATGGGTGACGTGGTCGGGCGCCTGTTCCATGAATTCGCGATCACGCTCGCGGTAACGATCGTGATCTCGGCGATCGTGTCGCTCACGCTCGTGCCGATGATGTGCGCGAAGCTGCTGCGCCACTCGCCGCCGCCCGAGAGCCATCGCTTCGAGGCGCGCGTGCACCAGGCGATCGACTGGGTGATCGCGCGCTACGCGGTCGCGCTCGAATGGGTGCTGAACCGCCAGCGCTCGACGCTCGTCGTCGCGCTGCTGACGCTCGGGCTGACGGGCCTGCTGTACGTCTACGTACCGAAGGGCTTCTTCCCCGCGCAGGACACCGGCGTGATCCAGGCGATCACGCAGGCGCCGCAGTCGATCTCGTACGGTGCGATGGCCGAACGCCAGCAGGCGCTCGCGGCCGAGATCCTGAAGGATCCGAACGTCGAGAGCCTGACGTCGTTCATCGGCGTCGACGGCAGCAACATCACGCTGAACAGCGGCCGGATGCTGATCAACCTGAAGGCGCGCGACGAACGCTCCGAGACGGCCGCGCAGATCATCCGCGACCTGCAGCACCGCGTCGCGAACATCACCGGCATCTCGCTCTTCATGCAGTCGGTGCAGGATCTGACGATCGACTCGACCGTCAGCCCGACGCAGTACCAGTTCATGCTGACGAGCCCGAACTCGGAAGAATTCGCGACCTGGGTGCCGAAGCTCGTCGCGCGGCTGCAGCAGGAGCCGTCGCTCGCGGACGTCGCGACCGACCTGCAGAGCAACGGCCAGTCCGTCTACATCGAGATCGATCGCGCGAGTGCCGCGCGCTTCGGCATCACGCCGGCAACCGTCGACAACGCACTGTACGACGCGTTCGGCCAGCGCATCGTGTCGACGATCTTCACGCAGTCGAACCAGTACCGCGTGATTCTCGAGTCCGAGCCGAAGGAGCAGCACTACGCGCAATCGCTGAACGACATCTACCTGCCGTCGGCGGGCGGCGGCCAGGTGCCGCTGTCGTCGATCGCGTCGTTCCACGAGCGGCCGTCGCCGCTGCTGGTCGCGCACCTGTCGCAGTTCCCGTCGACCACCATCTCGTTCAACCTCGCGGCCGGCGCGTCGCTCGGCGAGGCGGTCAAGGCGATCGACGCCGCCGAGAAGGACATCAACCTGCCCGCGTCGTTCCAGACGCGCTTCCAGGGTGCGGCGCTCGCCTTCCAGGCATCGCTGTCGAACCAGCTGTTCCTGATCCTGGCCGCGGTCATCACGATGTACATCGTGCTCGGCGTGCTGTACGAGAGCTACATCCACCCGATCACGATCCTGTCGACGCTGCCGTCGGCCGGCGTCGGCGCACTGCTCGCGCTGATGATCACCGGGCACGACCTCGACATCATCGGGATCATCGGCATCGTGCTGCTGATCGGCATCGTGAAGAAGAACGCGATCATGATGATCGACTTCGCGCTCGAGGCCGAGCGCGTCGAAGGCAAGCCGCCGCGCGAGGCGATCTACCAGGCGTGCCTGCTGCGCTTCCGGCCGATCCTGATGACGACGCTCGCCGCACTGCTCGGCGCGGTGCCGCTGATCGTCGGCTCCGGCGCCGGCTCCGAGCTGCGCCAGCCGCTCGGGATCGCGATCGCCGGCGGCCTGATCGTGTCGCAGGTGCTGACGCTGTTCACGACGCCCGTGATCTACCTCGGCTTCGACTCGCTCGCGCGCCGCGTGCGCGGCTGGTTCGAACGCCACGGCCCGCAAGCCGGCTCGCGCACGGATGCGTAAGCGATGAACCTGTCGCGCCCCTTCATCACCCGCCCCGTCGCGACGACGCTGCTCGCGATCGGCGTCGCGCTCGCGGGCCTGTTCGCGTTCATCAAGCTGCCGGTGTCGCCGCTGCCGCAGGTCGACTTCCCGACCATCTCGGTACAGGCGTCGCTGCCCGGCGCAAGCCCCGAGACCGTCGCGACCAGCGTGACGAGCCCGCTCGAACGGCACCTCGGCTCGATCGCCGACGTGTCCGAAATGACATCGACGAGCACGGTCGGCAATGCGCGGATCACGCTGCAGTTCGGCCTGAACCGCGACATCGACGGCGCCGCACGCGACGTGCAGGCCGCGATCAACGCGGCGCGCGCCGACCTGCCCGCCTCGCTGAAGAGCAACCCGACCTACCGCAAGGTCAACCCGGCCGACTCGCCGATCATGATCGTGTCGCTGACGTCGGAGACCTCGTCGCCCGCGAAGCTGTACGACGCCGCGTCGACGGTGCTGCAGCAGTCGCTGTCGCAGATCGACGGGATCGGCCAGGTGTCGGTCAGCGGCTCCGCGAACCCGGCCGTGCGGGTCGAGCTCGAGCCGCAGGCGCTGTTCCACTACGGGATCGGCCTCGAGGACGTACGCGCGGCGCTCGCGTCCGCGAACGCCAATGCGCCGAAGGGCGCGATCGAGTTCGGCCCGCAGCGCTACCAGCTGTATACGAACGACCAGGCATCCCAGGCGTCGCAGTACCGCGACCTCGTCGTCGCGTACCGCAACGGCGCGGCTGTGCGGCTGTCCGACCTGTCCGACGTCGTCGATTCCGTCGAGGATCTCCGCAACCTCGGCCTGTCGAACGGCAAGCGCGCGGTGCTCGTGATCCTCTACCGCTCGCCCGGCGCGAACATCATCGATACGATCGACCGCGTGCGCGCGGCGCTGCCGCAGCTCACCGCGTCGCTGCCGGCCGACATCACGGTCACGCCCGTGCTCGACCGCTCGACCACCATTCGCGCGTCGCTGAAGGACACGGAGCACACGCTGCTGATCGCGGTCAGCCTCGTCGTGATGGTCGTGTTCCTGTTCCTGCGCAACTGGCGCGCAACGCTGATCCCGAGCGTCGCGGTGCCGATCTCGATCATCGGCACGTTCGGCGCGATGTACCTGCTCGGCTTCTCGATCGACAACCTGTCGCTGATGGCGCTGATCGTCGCGACCGGCTTCGTCGTCGACGATGCGATCGTCGTGCTCGAGAACATCTCGCGGCACATCGAGAACGGCAAGTCGCGGATGCAGGCCGCGTTCGACGGCGCGCGCGAGGTCGGCTTCACGGTGCTGTCGATGAGCATTTCGCTCGTCGCGGTGTTCCTGCCGATCCTGCTGATGGGCGGCATCGTCGGGCGCCTGTTCCGCGAGTTCGCGCTGACGCTGTCGCTCGCGATCGCCGTGTCGCTCGCGGTGTCGCTCACGGTCACGCCGATGATGTGCGCGCGCCTGCTGCCCGAGTCGCATGAACCGCAGAGCGAAGGCCGCTTCGCGCGATTCCTGGAACGCTGTTTCAGCCGCATGCAGCGCGGCTACGAGCGCTCGCTGTCGTGGGCGCTGCGCCGGCCGCTGCTGATCCTGCTGACCCTGTTCGCGACGATCGGGCTGAACGTCTACCTGTACATCGTCGTGCCGAAGGGCTTCTTCCCGCAGCAGGACACCGGGCTGATGATCGGCGGCATCCAGGCCGACCAGTCGACGTCGTTCCAGGCGATGAAGCTGAAGTTCTCCGAGATGATGCGGATCGTGCAGAGCAACCCGAACGTGAAAAGCGTCGCGGGTTTCACCGGCGGCACGCAGACCAACTCGGGCTTCATGTTCGTCACGCTGAAGGATCGCACCGAGCGCAAGCTGTCGGCCGACCAGGTGATCCAGCAGCTGCGCCCGCCGCTCGCGGACGTCGCGGGCGCCCGCACGTTCCTGCAGGCGGCGCAGGACATCCGCGTCGGCGGCCGGCAGAGCAACGCGCAGTACCAGTTCACGCTGCTCGGCGATTCGAGCGCCGACCTGTACAAGTGGGGGCCGATCCTGACCGAGGCGCTGCAGAAGCTGCCCGAGCTGACAGACGTGAACTCGGACCAGCAGCAAGGCGGCCTCGAGGCGATGGTGACGATCGACCGCGCGACGGCCGCGCGGTTCGGCATCAAGCCCGCGCAGATCGACAACACGCTGTACGACGCGTTCGGCCAGCGCCAGGTCTCGACGATCTACAACCCGCTGAACCAGTACCACGTGGTGATGGAAGTCGCGCCGAAGTACTGGCAGAGCCCCGAGATGCTGAACCAGGTGTGGGTCAGCACGTCGGGCGGCAGCGCGAACGGCTCGCAGACCACCAACGCGGCGGCCGGCACCTACGTCGCGACGTCCGCCGGCACGTCGAGCGCAGGCACGGCCACGCAGAGCGCCGCGGCGATCGCGTCCGACTCCGCGCGCAACCAGGCGCTCAACTCGATCGCGGCGAGCGGCAAGTCGAGCGCGTCGTCGGGTGCGTCGGTGTCGACGTCGAAGTCGACGATGATCCCGCTGTCGGCAATCGCGACGTTCGGGCCGAGCACGACACCGCTGTCGGTCAACCACCAGGGGCTGTTCGTCGCGACGACGATCTCGTTCAACCTGCCGCCCGGCGTGTCGCTGTCGCAGGCGACGCAGGTGATCTACCAGACGATGGCGCAGGTCGGCGTCCCGCCGACCATCGTCGGCAGCTTCCAGGGCACCGCGCAGGCGTTCCAGCAGTCGATGAACGACCAGCCGATCCTGATTCTCGCGGCGCTGCTGGCCGTCTACATCGTGCTCGGGATCCTGTACGAGAGCTACATCCACCCGATCACGATCCTGTCGACGCTGCCGTCGGCCGGCGTCGGCGCGCTGCTTGCGCTGCTGCTGTTCAAGACCGAGTTCAGCATCATCGCGCTGATCGGCGTGATCCTGTTGATCGGTATCGTGAAGAAGAACGCGATCATGATGGTCGACTTCGCGATCGACCAGACGCGCAACAACCACAAGTCGTCGTTCGACGCGATCCACGAGGCGTGCCTGCTGCGCTTCCGCCCGATCATGATGACGACGATGGCCGCGCTGCTCGGCGCGCTGCCGCTCGCATTCGGCAGCGGCGACGGCGCCGAGCTGCGTGCGCCGCTCGGGATCGCGATCGCCGGCGGCCTGATCGTGTCGCAGGTGCTGACGCTCTATACGACGCCGGTCGTCTACCTGTACATGGACCGGTTCCGCGTGTGGGGCGAGAAACGCCGCAACCGCCGCGGCAATTCGGGCGGGCCGGCCATCGCCGGCGAGTAACGGAACACGGCCGCCCGACAGGCGGCCGTTTTTTTGCGCTTGAACCGTGGCGGCGATCGGCTATCGTGAGTCCATGCCCACCGCGATGCCCTTCGCCGGGAATCCGCCATGAACGTCCAGCTCAACCATACGATCGTCTGGTGCCGCGACAAGCGCGCGTCGAGCCGCTTCCTCACCGAGCTTCTGGAACTGCCGCCGCCGACGCCGTTCGGCGCGATGCTGGTCGTCCCGCTCGGCAACGGCGTGTCGCTCGATTTTTACGAACAGTCGGGAGCGATCGCGTCGCAGCATTACGCGTTCCTGCTCGACGAAGCAGGCTTCGATCGCGTGCTCGCGCGCATTCGCGAGCGCGGGCTGCCGCACTGGGCCGATCCGGCGAAGCGACAACCCGATGACATCTACCGCCACAACGGCGGCCGCGGCGTGTACTTCGACGATCCGAACGGCCACTTCCTCGAAGTGATGACGCAGCCTTATGCGCTGAACGGCTAGTTCGGCCTGCAGGCCGGCATTGCGCCGGCCGCTATTGCGCGGTGCGGGGGGCCCGGGTGTCGGCCTGTTGCGGACGACACCCGAGGCCAGCGGCCGTTACTTGGCCATTACTCGGCCATTACTCGGCCGCTGTCGCCGTCTTGCGCGGACGCCGCGCGCGCGGTGCCGCCTTGCGGGCCGGTTTCTTCGGCTTGGCTTCGGCAGGCGCGTCGACAGCCGCCTCGGCCGGCGCGGCAGCCATCTCACCACCGACGTCGCCGGCCGCGGGCCCGGCGTGCGTCACCGCGGCGTGCCGCTCATCACCCTGCTCCGCGTCGCGATGCGTATCGTCCGCATGCTTGCCATGCGCGTGCTTGTCGCCACCGTGCTTCGCCGCGCCATGCCCGGCGTCGTCCGGCTTCCCGGCCGGCTGACGGCCTGCGGCGGCACCCTTCTTCGCGCCGGTCTTCTTCGGCGCGCTCTTGCGCGCACGCTTGCGGCCATCCTTCGCGTCGCCGTGTGCCTCGGCCACCTCCACCGCTTCGACCGCTTCCGCCGTTTCAGCCGGCACGACCGCCTCAGCTTCGGCGGCTTCGGCCATCGCTGCCTCTTCCGCTTCGACCTGCACGTTTTCGTGCATGACCGCTTCCGCCCGCTGCCCGCGACGTTGCGCATTGCGCCCGGCCCGCGCCGGCTCGGCCGCACGCGTACCGTGACCGGAGTGCGCGCCGCCGTGCCCGCCGCCCTCACCGCCCGCCGCGACGTGCTCCGCAGCCGCCGACTGGCGTGCCCGCGACACGAACGCGCCCGACTTGTCGTCACGCCCCACTTCGAGCAGGCCGCGCGCCTGCGCCTCGTCGAGCAGGTTGCCGAACGCGCGGAACCCGTAGTACGACTCGTTGAAATCCGGCTTGCGACGCTTGATCGCGCTCTTGAGCACCGACGCCCAGATCTTGCCGACGTCGTCCCGCTCCGACGCCAGCGCGTCGAACGTCTCGACCGCCAGCGCGATCGCCTCGGCCTTGCGCACGTCCATGTCGTGCTTGCGCGACGGCTCGTCCGGCCGCTTCGCGCCGCCGTTGCCCGCGCGCTGCTGCTGTTCGCGCTTCGCGAGCGCGCGCTGCTGCTCGCGCACCAGATCGTCGTAGAAGATGAATTCGTCGCAGTTCGCGACCAGCAGGTCCGACGTCGACTTCTTCACGCCGACGCCGATCACCTTCTTCGCGTTCTCGCGCAGCTTCGACACCAGCGGCGAAAAATCCGAGTCGCCGCTGATGATCACGAACGTATCGACGTGCGACTTCGTGTAGCAGAGGTCGAGTGCGTCCACGACGAGCCGGATGTCGGCGGAATTCTTGCCCGACTGGCGCACGTGCGGAATCTCGATCAGCTCGAAGCTCGCCTCGTGCATCGACGCCTTGAAGCCCTTGTAGCGATCCCAGTCGCAATAGGCCTTCTTCACGACGATGCTGCCCTTCAGCAGCAGGCGCTCCAGCACGGGCTTGATGTCGAACTTCTCGTACTTCGCGTCGCGCACGCCGAGCGCGACGTTCTCGAAGTCGCAGAACACGGCCATGCTGACGTTATCCAGGGGTATTGCCATGTGTACTCCAACCGGTGGGCCGATGCGTTGTATGACGTAGCGGCGAAAAATGCATCGCGCACATGATAGCCGGTCGGCGCGTCATTCCCGCATCCGTGTGAATGAATGACGGCCGGCAGGTCCGTCGCGCCGCCCGTGGGCAGCCTTGGCTGGCGCACGCAACCGGTATGCCCGCTGCCGGTATGCCCGATGCCGGTATGCCCCTTAATACACACCCGCCGCGGCGGCAAATCGACATTACACTTGAGATATCGGTCGTCCGTCCCTATCTGGAAGGATGACGCATCGACCAAGGAGCGGTTTCATGACGACGAAGGTACTGCTGATTGGCGCGACCGGCCGAACGGGCCAGGCCTGCGCGGATCTGCTGCTCAAGCAGCCGGAGTTCGAGGTCACGGCGCTCGTGCGCCGGCACGGCTATGCGCTGCCGGGCGCGCGGGTGGTCGAGGCCGATCTGACGAACGATTTCTCGCATGCCTTCCAGGGCATCACGCACGTGATCTACGCGGCCGGCTCGGCCGAATCGGAAGGTGCGGCCGAAGAGGAACAGGTCGACCGCGACGCGGTCGCCCGCGCGGCCGAATATGCGCTCGCCTACAACGCGCAGAAGCTCGTGGTGATCAGTTCGCTGTCCGCGTACCGGCCCGAACTCGGCCCGGACGCGCTGCACCACTATTCGCAGATGAAGCGCGAAGGCGACGATCGGGTGATCGCGTCGGGCGTCGACTACGCGATCCTGCGCCCCGGCCCGCTCACGGACGATCCGGGCGTCGGCAAGATCGCACTGACCGACGCGTGGTTCGACGCTGCCCCGCCCGTGTCGCGCCAGGATGTGGCCTGGGCCGCGATCGAGGCGATCAAGCTCGGGATTTCGCGCAAGATCGTCGGCTTCGTCGGCGGCAGCGTGCCGATCGAGCAGGCATTGCGCGCATAACAGCCTCTCACGCGCCGCCGCGCGGCGGCTGCGTCGTTCCGTACCGGCGGCCCGCACGACGGGCCGCCTTGACGCGCGGGGTGCCCGTTTACTGCTTCGGATGCGCGTCGGCCCACGCCTTCACGGCGGCAAGCGTGTTCTCGACGTGCTTGTCGGGCGACATGCTCGTGTACTCGTAAAGAATCTTCCCTTCCGGCGAAATCACGTAGGACACGCGGTTCGCCTTGTCGATCGCCGGCAGCTTCGCGTCGTATTCGCGGATGATCTTCGCGTCCGGATCGGCCGCGACCGGGAACTTGCTCCGGCACTCGCTCACCGAGAACTTCGTCAGCGTGTCGATCTTGTCGGCCGATACGCCGATCACCGTCGCGCCGTAAGCCTTGTAACGGTCGACCGCGTCCGCGAACGCGTGCGCCTCGATCGTGCAGCCCTTCGTGAACGCGGCCGGGTAGAAATACAGCACGACCGGCCCCTGCTTCAGCGCGTCCGCGAGCGAGTACGTGTAAGTCTTGCCGCCCAGCGACGCCTGCGTCGTGAAATCGGGCGCCGCGGCGCCCGGCTTCAGTTCCGCCTGCGCCATCAGTGCATGGCCGGCCACCAGCGCCGCCACGGCGGCGCCCAGCAATAGTTTTCGCTTCATCTGCGTCCTCATTTCTTATAAAGTCAGCCTCGATGTAGGTCACGCCAACGTTCGCCTGCCGAACATCCGCGTGGCCGATCCGGTCCAGCGGCAGCGCCATCCGCGGCCGGCCCGTTAAAGATTCCGCATCGCCTGCCGTTATTCCTTCCGGACAACCGGTTCCAGCCCTTCACGTCAGCGAGAAACATGGAAGCCAACAGGAAACAGACGTCACGCAAGGGCTCCTGGCGCAGCGCCTTGCATACGCTGCGCCGCTTCGCCTGGTCGGGCGGCGCGCTGATGCCCGCGCGCGCCGGCGCGCCGCGCCGCGACGACTCCGTGCGCAACTGGCTGGAACAGACGGTCGGCACGGTGGACTTCCTCGCCCATGTCGACCGCGAGCTGCGCTTTCTGTACGTATCCGACGCGAGCCTGCGCTTCATCGGCTACCACCGCGACTACCTGCACACGCTGACGCTGCGCGACCTGATCGCCGAACAGGATACCGCGGCGCTCGAAGGCCTGCTTGCGCGCGCCGCACGCTCCGGCCAGGTCGAGAAGGCGACGATGTGCATCGTCAAGTCGCTCACCTACCCGCTGGACGTCGAGATTCGCGCGTTCAAGAGCCGCCACCACGGGGTCGACGGGTTCGCGATCGCGGCGTTCGACGTGTCGTCGTGGCGCGCACTCGAGGCGCGTCTGACCTACGAAATGCATCACGACCCGATGACGGGGCTCGATAACCTGTCCGCGCTCGTACCCGCGCTGATGCGCGCGCAGCAGGCCGCCGACGCGGACGGCACCTGCGCGGCGCTGCTGCTGCTCGACCTCGACGACTACCAGCGGATCAACCGCGCGCTCGGCTACGACGCGGGCGACATGCTGCTGCGCGAGACCGCGCAGCGGCTGAAGGCGCTCGTCACGCCGAACGAGCGGCTCGCGCGCGTCGCGAGCGACAAGTTCGCGGTCGTGCTCGGCGCGCCGGACCGCACGCAGGCAAGCAATACGGCCGATGCGCTCGCGCGCCGGCTGCAGGCCGCGGTGCGCGAGCCCTACGTGTACCAGGGGCAGACCGTGCACCTGTCCGCGAGCATCGGCATCGCGCTCTACCCCGACGAGCGCGCCGCGCCCCATCGCGCGCAGCACCACAGCCCGCTGCTGCGCCGCGCCGACCACGCGCTCGCGCAGGCAAAGGCGTCGGGCGGCAATGCACTCGCGTTCCACGCGCCCGTCGACGATCCGGCGGATGCCGAACGGCTGAAGCTCGAAGCCGACCTGTACGACGGCGTGCGCAACGGCGAGTTTTCGCTCCATTTCCAGCCGATCACGCGCAGCCAGTCGGGCGCGGTGGTCGGCGTCGAGGCGCTGATCCGCTGGCGCCATCCGGTGCACGGGCTCGTGCCGCCGGCGACCTTCATTCCGCTCGCCGAATCGATCGGCCTGATCAACTATCTCGGCAACTGGGTGCTCAAGGCCGCGTGCATGCAGCTCGTCGCCTGGGATCGCCAGGGGCTCGCGCTGCAGTACGTGGCGGTCAACGTGTCGCCGCAGCAGTTCCGCGACCCGCGCTTCACGCAGAGCGTGCGCGAGGCGATCGCGCTGACGGGCATCGACCCGCGCCGCATCGTGCTCGAAATCACCGAAAGCCTGCTGATGCACGATCCCGCGCAGGCGAAGGGGCTGCTCGAGGAACTGACCGATCTCGGCATCCGCTTCGCGATCGACGACTTCGGCACCGGCTATTCGAGCCTCGCGTATCTGCAGCGCTTCCCGCTCGCGAAGCTGAAGATCGACCGCAGTTTCGTCGAGAACCTGCTGACCTCGCGCAACGACCGCGCGATCGTGTCGGCGGTGGTCGGCCTCGCGCAGACGCTCGATCTCGAGCTCGTCGCGGAAGGCGTCGAGACCGAGGCGCAGCGCGAATTGCTGACAGAGATGGGCTGCAACCATATCCAGGGCTGGCTCGTCTGCCAGGCGCTGCCGTCCGAGGAGCTCGCGCGGCGCTTCGAGGCGCAGCAGTTGCACCTGCACGCCGCCTGACGCGCACGGCGAACCGGACAGATCCGTATGTCAATCACCGAACACCTGCCCCGCACCGCATTACTCGACAAGCTGTGGGCCCGGATGAACGAACGGGGCGATTTCCCGCTGCTGTCGGAATCGCTGCGCGCGACGATGGCCGCGATGAAGAACGACGACCTCGACTTCACCGCGCTCGTGCGCGTCGTGCTGTCGGATTTCGCGCTCACGCAGAAAGTGCTGCGGCTCGCGAACTCCGCGATGTACATGGCGTTCGGCGGCAACATCACGACCGTGACCCGCGCACTGATGGTGCTCGGCATGGACGCCGTCGGCCATCTGGTCGTCGGGCTCAAGCTCGTCGACCATTTCCACCACAGCACGCCGCGGCGCATCGACGCGAAGCTCGAACTGAACCGCGCGCTGCTGTCAGGCTGCGTCGCGCGCAAGCTTACCGAGCGCGCCGAGCTGCGCGGGGGCGAGGAAGCCGTCGTCTGCACGCTGATGCGCCAGGTCGGCAAGCTGCTCGTGGTCTGCTATCTCGACAGCGAATGGGACCGGATCCGCCGCCGCGCGGCCGAGCTGCACGGCGACGAAACGGCCGCCTGCATCGATGTGCTCGGTGTCGGCTTCGACGAAATCGGGCTCGAGGCGGCCGCGCGCTGGCGATTGCCCGACGTGATCCGGGCGGGGATGGCCGACCACGACCACCTGGTCCACGTCGACGCGTTCGGCTACGATGACGACGACCGCGATGCGGGCCATGCGACCGACGACGGCCCGGCCGACCGCATCCGCTGGCTGCGCGCGATCAGCCGCTGCTCGACCGACGTCGCGAGCGCGCTCGTGATACCCGCGAGCCCGCAGCGCGACGCGCGCATCGCGGCGCTTGCGCAGCACTACGGCGCGGAACTCGACATGGAATCCGACGCGCTCGTCGAGCTCGCCGAGCGGCTCGCGCGCGAGGAAGCGAGCGACACCATGGTGCGCGAGATCGTCGAGTTGCGTGCGAACGCCGATGCGATCGCGCGCGCTCAGGCCGAGCCCGAGGCGTGCCTCGAAGCCGGCCTCGCGGACCTGCGCGCGCTGCCGTCCGAGCACGTGCTCACCCCCGTGCTCGCACTCGCATCGGAGAGCCTGCTGGCCGGCCTCGCGTTCACGCGCACCGTGATGTTCGTGCGTCACGACGACGGCATGTTCGCCGCGCGCCTGGGCTTCGGCCCCGGCGTCGATACGCAGCTCGACCGGCTGCGCTTCGACGAACGCTTCGAGCCGGACGTGTTTCATCTCGCGATCTCGAACTCGGTCGGCATCTTCATCGAGCAGGCGCAGGAACCGAAGATGCTCAAGCGCCTGCCCGCGTGGTATCTCGACGCATTCGACGACACGCGTGCGTTCGTGCTGCTGCCCGTGCGCGTCGGCACGACGACCGTCGCGCTGCTGTACGGCGACTGGGCCGGCGCGCAGCCCGCGCGCAAGATCACGCAGCAGGAGATGGCCGTGCTCAACGAGCTCGCGCGCGAACTGGGCCGGTTCTTTCCGGCCTGACGCGGCCGCCGGCCGCTGTCCGCGCCGCTTCTCCCGCCCTTTCCTGTACTTCCCCGCCCTTTCCCGCTATTTCCCGCCCCCAAAAACAAACCGGCCGCATCAGCGGCCGGTTTGCTTGCATCGTGCGATCGAACGCGACGCTTACTTGAGCGTCACGGGCACGCTGAAGTACTTCTTCGCGAGGTTGTCGATCGTGCCGTCGGCCTTCAGTTCCTTCAGCGCCTGATCGAGCGCGGTCTTCAGCGCCGCGTCGTTCTTGCGCAGGCCGAAGCCGACGCCCGAGCCGAGGATCTCGGCGTCGCTCACGGTACCGCCCGCGAACGCGAAGCCTTGGCCTTGCGGCTTCGTCAGGAAGCCCTTCGAGCCGGCTTCCGCGTCCTGGAACGTCGCGTCGAGACGGCCCGACTTCAGGTCGGCGTAGGCCAGGTCCTGCGTCTGGTACGGCACGACTTCGACGCCGGCCGGCGCCCACTTCTTCTTCGCGTACGCTTCCTGGATCGTGCCCTGCAGCACGCCGACACGCTTGCCCTTCAGCGATTGCGGGGTCGGCAGCAGGCCGCTGCCCTGCTTCGCGATCAGCTGGTTCGGAATCGTGTAGATCGCATCGGTGAACGCGATCGCATGCTTGCGCTGGTCGGTGATCGTCATGTCCGAGTTGATCGCGTCGAACTTGCGCGCCTGCAGCGCCGGGATCAGGCCGTCGAAGTCGTTCTCGACCCACACGCACTTCGTCTTCAGCTTCGCGCACACCGCGTTGCCGATGTCGATGTCGAAGCCGGTCAGCTTGCCGTCGGGCGTCTTGTATTCGAACGGCGCGTACGAGGCTTCGACGCCGAAACGGATCTCTTTCAGATCCGCTGCCATCGCGCTGCCTGCCGCCACGGCCGATGCCGCCACTACCGCGTGCGCGGCCACTTTACGCCAATCCAACTTCATCAGGTGTTCTCCTCGATACTCGAATGTTCCGGAACTACGGGCGCATGCATCATTGCAGGGTCGGATGACCGCGGCAATGCCGGCACCGCGCCGTGATGCGGCGCAACAGCCGCAAGGCCGCGATTGTACCAATCCGCGCGGCCCGATATGGCAAAGCAGCCGCCGGCACGCGATGCTGCACTGCGTGCGCCGACGTCAGCCGCGCTGCCCATCGAACTTGCAAGACGATGTCGCAAATACGCAAGCGCGCCGCGCGGGCCGTCTGCGCGGCGTGCGGGCTTCATCTCAAAAATGGAATGGTTGGCGGGCGATGCGCGGGCCGCGGGTCACCGCGGCCGTGCGCAATCGATCGATCACCGTCAGACGAGCGCGGCAAGCGTGTCGCGCGTCGTGTCGACGACGAGCAGGCCCGCGCGCAAACCCGGCTTCACCGTCGGATTCGGGAACACGATGCGCTCCTCGTCGTGCTTCACCGTGTAGCGGTAATCACCGTCCTGCGCGAGCACCGTGCCGCGCGCAAAAGCGGTGAAATTCGCGACGTCGGCCGCGACGAACAGCTCGAGCGCGTCGCTTTGCTTCGTGATCTGGTCGATCACCGTGAAGACGCGCGGCAGCGTCGCGTCGGCATCGCCCTTCGCCCCCGACACGAGCTTGCGCACCGCATGGTCGGCCGGCGCGAAGCGCGTCAGGTCGTTCTGGCCGAACGGGCGCACCTTGCCGAGTTCCAGCGTGCACGCGAGCGCGCCGCAGTGCTCGGCCGTGAA
Organism: Burkholderia sp. AU30198; assembly: GCF_020419825.1. NCBI lineage: Bacteria > Pseudomonadati > Pseudomonadota > Betaproteobacteria > Burkholderiales > Burkholderiaceae > Burkholderia > Burkholderia sp. AU30198. Next base: position 375,615 of record NZ_JAIZSA010000006.1, read on the forward strand.
ATGCGAATACGTGTTGCCCTTCGCGGTATGCAGCAGCACGGCCGCGATGCGCGCGTCGCCGAGCCATTCGAACATCGTGCGCGTCGGCGGCATGCCCGTGTGCGGCAGCAGCGCGAACTGCTCGAACACCGATGCGCGGATCGCCGTGTGCATGTCGATGTGCCAGCGCGCGGCGCCAGCCGGCGCGGCCGCGAAGAATGACGAAGCAGCCGCTTCGAGCTGCGCGGCGCGCGGCGCCTCGCGACTGGCAGGCACCTGCGCGTGACGGCCGCTGAACAGGCGGTTCAGGTCGTCGTCCAGATAGCGTTCGCCGGCACGCATCGCCGGCACGTTGCCGAGCACGACGAGCAGTCGGCACGCGAGCGGCAGCGCGCCCGACGCGAGGTCGCGCACGAGCATCGACAGCAGCTCGATCGGCGCCGTCTCGTCGCCATGCACGCCGGCCGATACGAGCACGCTCTCGCACGCCGCGCCCGCAGCGTCGGCCGCGGCCGGTTCGAGTGCGAGCAGCCCGTCGCCGAGCCATTGCCAGCGCACGGCGCCGGCGGCGCAGGTCCCGTCCGTTGCGGACGGCGCGCTACCGGTCAGCGTGAACGCAAGGAAGTCGTCGAGCAACGCGGCGGCCATGCGGGAATCAACGCTGGAAGTCATACAGCGAACCGACGCGCAGGATCTGCGTGAGTTCGTCGAGCGCCGTGCGCGATTCGTCGAGCAGCGCCGGATCGGCGAGGTCGTCCGGTGCGAGGCGATCGCGATAGTGCTTGTCGATCCACGTGTCGAGCGACGCGAACAGCGTGTCGTTGATCCACACGTTCGACGTGACGGCCGCGCGTTCCGCTTCGTTCAGCACGACGCGCAGGCGCAGGCAGGCAGGGCCGCCGCCGTTCTTCATGCTTTCGCGCAGGTCGAACACGAGCACGTCGTGAATCGGGCCGTTGCCGGCCGCGAGTTCGTCGAGATAGGCCGCGACGTTGCCGTTCTCGCGGCATTCCTGCGGCACGACGAGCACCTGCGAACCGTCCGCGCGCGACAGCAGCTGGCTGTTGAACAGGTACGACGTCACCGCGTCGTTCACGCTCACGGCCGCCTCGGGCACCTCGATCACGTTCAGGCGCGCACCGCGTGCGTCGAGCGCGGCGGTCAGCGTATCGTAGATCGCCTGCTTGTTGATGAACGCGCGCTCGTGCGTGAACAGCGTGTCGCGGTTGCCGACCGAGATCACGTCGTTGTGGAACACGCCCGCGTCGATCACGTCCGGATCCTGCTGCGCATAGACCGTCGCTTCTTCGGCCAGCCCGTGACGATGCGCGACCGCGCGGCTCGCCTCGAAGGTCTGGCGTGCCGGGAAGCGCTTCGGCTCAGGGCCGCGGCGGTACTCGGCGCGGCCGTACACGAAGAATTCGATGCCCGGCTTGCCGTATTCGGCGCAGAAGCGCGTGTGGTTCGCCGCGCCTTCGTCGCCGAGTGCCGGCGTGCCGGTCAGCGCTTCATGCACCGCGAAATGTGCGGGATCGGCGAACAGCGTCGACAGCGTGCGGCGCGTCGCGTCGTGCTCGATCGCGCGATGCAGCTTGCTGCACAGGTTCGCCGGCGTGAAGTGCACACGGCCATCGCTCGTGTCGGCCGACGGGCTGACGGTGGCCGCGTTCGCGGTCCACATCGCCGACGCCGAGCTCGCCGCGGCGAGCAGTTCGGGCGCCTGCTTCGCGGCCTTCGCGATCACGTCCGCGTCCTTGCCCGAGAAGCCGAGCTCGCGCAGCAAGCGCAGCGACGGCCGCTCCTGCGGCGGCAGCACGCCTTGCGCGAAGCCGAGATCCGCGAGCTGCTTCATCTTGCGCAGCCCCTGCTTCGCGGCGGCCTTCGGATTCGCGGCCGACTTTTCGTTGTTGAGCGACGCCACGTTGCCGAACGACAGCCCGGCGTAGTTGTGGGTCGGGCCGACGAGCCCGTCGAAATTGGCTTCTTGTGCGTTCATCGTCGTTCCCTCGATCAGAAATGCAGGCCCGGCGACAGGCTCGCGGGCAAGGTCAGTTGCGTGCTTTCCACCGACGCCATCGGATACGCGCAATAGTCGGCCGCGTAGTACGCGCTCGGACGATGGTTGCCCGAGCGGCCGGTGCCACCGAACGGCGCGGCGGACGATGCGCCGTTGGTCGGCCGGTTCCAGTTGACGATCCCGGCGCGGATCGTGCGGCGGAAGTGTTCCCACACCTTCGCGTTGTCGGCGAGCAGGCCGGCGGACAGGCCGAATGCCGTGTCGTTCGCGCGTTCGATCGCTTCGTCGAACGTCGCGTAGCGGACGATCTGCGCGAGCGGGCCGAAATGTTCTTCGTCGGGCAGGTTCGCGACACCCGTCACGTCGACGATCGCCGCGTTCACGAAGCCGAGGCGCGGATCGCGCTGCGTCATCGCGATGATCGGCTTCGCGCCCTGCTCGACCAGGCGCGATTGTGCGTCGACGAGCTTCGCCGCTGCGCGTGCCGAGATCACCGCGCCCATGAACGGCTGCGGATCGGCATCGAACACGTCGGCCGTGATCTTCGACGTCACGTCGGCGAAACGCGCGAGGAAGCGGTCGCCGAACGCGCCCTGCGGCACGAAGATACGACGCGCGCACGTGCAGCGCTGGCCGGCCGACAGGAACGCCGACTGGATCGTGTGATGGACGGCCGCGTCGATATCTTCGACTTCGCCGATCACGAGCGGGTTGTTGCCGCCCATCTCGAGCGCGAGCACGATTTCCGGACGGCCGCCGAACTGCTTGTGCAGCAGCGTGCCCGTATCGGAGCTGCCCGTGAAGAACAGCCCGTCGATCTGCCGATGGTTCGCGAGCGCGATGCCCGTGTCCTTCTCGCCCTGCACGAGGTTCAGCACGCCGGCCGGCAGCCCGGCTTCCTGCCACACTTCAACCGTCGCGCGCGCGACGCCCGGTGCGAGCTCCGACGGCTTGAACACGACCGCATTGCCGGCGATCAGCGCGGGCACGATATGGCCGTTCGGCAAGTGCCCGGGGAAGTTGTACGGGCCGAATACCGCGACCACGCCATGCGGGCGGTGGCGCAGCACCGCGACGCCGTCGGCCATGTCCTGGCGCTTCTCGCCGGTGCGTTCCTGGTAGGCCTGGATCGAGATGCCGACCTTCGCTGCCATCGACGCGACTTCGGTGCGCGCCTCCCACAGCGGCTTGCCCGTCTCGCGGCCGATCGCGGTCGCGATCGCTTCCTTGCGTTCGTTGAGCAACGCGGCGAAACGCTTGACGATCGCGCAGCGCGATTCGAAGTCGAGCGCCGACCAGCCGGCGAACGCGCGGCGCGCACTCGCGACCGCACGGTCGACGTCGGCCGCCGACGCGCTTTCACCCTGCCATGCGATCTCGTCGGTGCCCGGGTTGCGCGAAGCGAACACGGGGCCCGAGCCTGCGACCCAGGCGCCGTCGATGAAGAGTTCCGTCATGATTCGTTTATCCCTGTTTGACTTTGAGCGGCAGCACGCGGACCGGATCGCCGGCCTTCACGTCAAGCGCGATGGCATCGTCGGCCGACAGCACGAACGAACCGTTCGCGACCACGCCCGGCGCAACGCCGACGCGGAAATCGGTGAGCGACGTATTCGACACGAGCGACTTCGGCGGATGGCCGCCCCCCGCACTTTCACTCGCGTCGGGCACACCGATCGCGACCGGCACGACGACGCTTTCGCGCACCGTGCGCAGGTCGTTCACGTGGCATTCGAGCACGGGGCCCGCGTCGAAGATGTCGACGTGATTCTGGTAGCGCAGCCCTTCCGCCTCGAGCATCTTGCGGGCCGGCAGCGTGTCGCGGTGCGTGAGGCCGACCGCATCCTGTGCGTCCTGCGGCAGCAGGTCGACGTACACCGGATAGCGCGGCATCAGTTCCGCGAGGAACGACTTGCGGCCGTGCGAGCTCAGATAGTCGGCCGCGTTGAAATCGATCTGGTAGAAGTGCGAACCGACGGCGCGCCAGAACGGCGACGTGCCGTCTTCGTCGAAGTGGCCGCGCAATTCCGCGCAGATGCGTTCCGGAAAGCGCTCGCGGAACTGCGCGATGAACATGAAGCGCGAGCGCGACAGCAGGCCGCCCACGCCGCCCGTGCGATAGCGCGGGCTCAGGAACAGCGAGCACACTTCCGCATAGCCGGTCAGGTCGTGCGAGATGTTCAGCGCGGACATCCGCGTCCACACGCCGAGCTCCTGGCTCGCGTGCACGACCGTGCTCACGCGATAGTTGTAGAACGGCTGTTCGAGGCCGACCTGCGTCTCGATTCCGCACACGCCCGCGATGTCGCCCGTCTTCGATTCTTCCATCACGAAGAAGTAGCCGGCCTCGCCGGCTGCAGCCTCGCCCGCGAGCGTGCGGCGCGTGCGCTCGATGCGCGCGGCGAGCGCGTCGCGGTCGGGCTTGAACGTGGTCAGGCCCGGCCCGGTTTCCTTCGCGAGCGACACGAGCGAATCGACGTCGCCCGTTTGTACGACCCGAACGACGATCATGCTGCGTCTCCCTTCAAATCTTCATCGTCGCGGCGGTGCAGCGGCACGCAGCGCACGACATCGCCATCCTTCACATCGAGCGCCGCGCGCACGTCGCTCGCGAGCGGCGCATCGGCCGCCTCGCCCGGCAGATCGGCCAGCACGCAGCGGAACGATTCGCCGCTGCCCGTCGACACCATGTAGGCCACGTCGCCCTGCTGGTGCGCCGCTTCGCGCACGACGCGCTCGGCGCCGTGCTTCACGCACGCGGTGCGGTCGACCTGTGCGGTCAGCACCGGGCCTGCGTCGAAGATGTCGACGAAGCGGTCGGGCTCGAAGCCTTCCTCGAGATGGATGTCATAGGCGAGCAGCGCCGATTCGTTCGGCTCGCCGAGCACGCGCTGCGCGGCTTCCGGCAGCAGCGGCACGTAGAGCGGATACGCCGGCATCACTTCCGCGATGAAGGTACGGCTGCGGCCGCCCGACGCGATGTCGACGTCGGTGAAATCGCGGCCGAAGAACTTGCGGCCCACCGCTTCCCAGAACGGCGATGCGCCGTTGCCGTCGCTCACGCCAAGCAGCAGCGTGAACACTTCCGGCGTGAAGCGGCGGCGGTTCGCCGCGATGTACATCATCCGGGCGCGCGAGATCAGGTGCGCGGCCGCGTCGCCGCGCAGCGACGGATCGACGTAGAAGCCCGCCAGCCGGCTCTTGCCGGTCAGCTCGTGCGACATCGTGAGCGCGTGGATCTTGCGGTTCACGTGCAGCTCGCGCGACGCGTGGATCAGTGCGTCGTTGCGGAACGCGTAGAACGGTTCCGAGTAGCCGGCCGCGGCCACGATGCTCGCCGTGCCGAGCAGCTTGCCCGTCGACGAATCCTCGAGCACGAAGAGGTAGAACTCCTCGCCGGCGAAGTCGACGTCCGCGCGAAACGAATCCTCGGAGAGCGCCACGCGCGCTTCGAGCGCCGCGCGGTCGTGCGGCAGCGAGTGCAGGACCGGCTGCGCGGTGCGCGCCATGTGCGCGAGCGCATCGAGATCCGTGAGTTTGCCGGGGCGAACAAATAGCATCGTCGTTCCTGTCTGCGATGGGCGCGCCGATCAGCGCGCGGTGGCTTCCTGAGCGGCGAGCACTTGTTCGACTGCCTTCTCGAAGCGCTTCATGCCTTCGTCGAGCAGGTCGAACGGGATCACCAGCGACGGGACGAAGCGCAGCACGTTCGGGCCGGCGATCAGCATGATCAGGCCGTTCTCTGCTGCTGCGGTGACGAAGTCCTTCGCGCGGCCGTCGAATGCGGCGGTGAGTTCGGCGCCGACGAGCAGGCCCTTGCCGCGCACGTCCTTGAAGATGCCGAAGCGCGCGTTGATGCGTTCGAGCGCGCCCTTCAGGCGCACGCTGCGTTCGCGCACGCCTTCGAGCAGTGCCGGATCGCCGATCAGTTCGACGACCTTGTCGGCGATTGCCGATGCGAGCGGGTTGCCGCCGTAAGTCGTGCCGTGCACGCCGACCTTGAAGTGCGCGGCCAGTTCGTTGGTCGTCAGCATCGCGCCGATCGGGAAGCCGTTGCCGAGCGCCTTCGCGGTCGTCAGGATGTCCGGCGTGACGCCGGTATCCATGTAAGCGTAGAACTGGCCCGTGCGGCCGACACCCGTTTGCACTTCGTCGAAAATCAGCAGCGCGCCGTGTGCGTCGCACGCTTCGCGCAGTGCCTTCAGGAAGGCCGGATCCGCCGGGATCACGCCGCCTTCGCCTTGCACGGGCTCGACGATCACTGCGCAGGTTTGCGGGCCGATTGCGGCCTTGGCAGCTTCGATGTCGTTGTACGGCAGGTGCTTGATGCCGGCCGGCACGGGGCCGAAGCCTTCCGAGTATTTCGGCTGGCCGCCGACGCTGACCGTGAAGAACGTGCGGCCGTGGAACGACTGCACGAACGAGATGATTTCTGCCTTGTCGGCGCCGTGGCGATCGAACGCGACGCGGCGGGCGAGCTTCAGTGCGGCTTCGTTCGCTTCCGCGCCCGAGTTCGCGAAGAATGCGCGGTCGGCGAAGGTCAGCGATTCGAGGCGCTTCGCGAGGCGCAGCACCGGCTCGTTCGTGTAGCCGTTGCCGATGTGCCAGAGCTTGCGGCTTTGTTCGTCCAGAACCTTCAGCAGTTCCGGGTGGCCGTGGCCGAGCGACGTCACGGCGATGCCGCACGCGAAATCGATGTACTCGCGGCCGGCCGTGTCCCACACGCGGGAGCCCTCTGCGCGATCCGGCACGAACGGCGCGGGGGAAAATACCGGCACCATCACTTCATCGAATGTCTGGCGGGTCACGGTCGAGGTCGTCATGGTCGTTCCTTTCGGTTTCGTAAGAGGGTTCAACAGGATCAAGTTTAGGTAAGGGTGACGCAAGCGTCTTGCGGAATTGCGACGGGTTCTATCGGAAGCGGATAGTTCGCTTTTATTTTGCCTTCCCGGCGGGGTGGTGCTGGGTTGGGGTGTTGGGATTTTGGGGCTTTTTTTGAGGGTTCGCTTTTGTTTTTCGTGAAGCACCTGTGGTCTTGTCGGTCTATTAGCGTCGCCCCTGCGCGGGGCAGCGGTTACTTTTCTTTGTCTTGCCAAAGAAAAGTAACCAAAAGAAAGGCGCTCGGAAAACGCATGACTTCCCGGTGCCATGGTCGTCAGAGTGGATCGCACCTAAGTGTCCGCGCCAGTCACGAACGCGGAGTGGTTCGAGCAATGGTTCTGACACCTCCCACTACCCAACAGAGCGGTATACCGCCCGCTAGCTCCGCCCTCGCTTCGCTCGGCCGACTGGTACTCCCCCCTCCAGTAACACTTGAGGTCAATCCGCTCCGGCAATCACGGGCGAGCATCCCGAATCCCGCGAATCAAGACGTGCCCTCAACCGCGAAGAAAAAGGGACGTAGCGAGCACTCCCGCACTCCCGCACTCACGCACTCACGTGCTCACGTGCTCATGTGCTCATGTGCTCATGTGCTCATGTGCTCGCACACGTTATCAGACGCTCACCGATGGCAAGCAGTCCGATAGGTACGAATGATGTGAGTAAAGAGAGGGCCTGGCCCACTGCTGTATTGCGGGCAGAAACATGCGAGCGGATGCAATGCGACGTGAAGTACCTTGCAGCCAAGCGTAGCGAGGATGGAGCTGGCGGGCGGTATACCGCTCTGTTGGGTAGTGGGAGGTGTCAGAACTATTGGGCCTGTCAGTAATTTCGTGTTCAAGGCATATGATGCTCCCAAGGAGAATGTATGCCTCGCAAACCGAAAACCAAGCCGGCGGAGCTGCCGGCGATTCCCGCCGAGTTGCTGGAGCAATTCGGCAA